>CAYYEZ010000001.1:0-23813 GCA_964471225.1 uncultured Legionella sp.
GCATCCGAAGAAAGTTTTGGGTATGACGTTTCCGCATGCGATTGGCTTGGCGGCTGGTTTTGATACAAATGCGCTTTATTTAGATGCGCTTTCAAAGCTTGGTTTCGCATTTATTGAGGTTGGAGGTGTCACGCCATATCCTCAACGAGGTAATCCAAAGCCTCGTCTTTTTCGTCTTACAGAGGTGCATGGACTCATCAATCGAATGGGTTTTTGTAATCTGGGTGTTGATGCCATGGTTGAGCGTTTAAAGAGCACATCGTATCGCGGGATTTTAGGGATAAATATCGCGAAAAATAAAGAAACACCTCTTGAAGATGCGAGTTCAGATTATATTGTTTGCATGCAACGGCTGTATCCTTATGCGTCTTATTTAACAATCAATATTTCTTCACCGAATATGCCGAATTTGCGTGATTTACAAAAAACAGAGTACTTTTTTATGCTAATGAGCTCAATTCGTGAAGAGCAGCGACATCTAGAGGATGTATACGGCAAGCATGTGCCTTTGGTCGTAAAATTATCGCCGGACGAATCAGACGAAGCATTAAAACGAATGGCCCACGTGTTGGTCTCTCTTGAAATAGATGGGATTATTGCAACGAATACGACAGTGAATCGAGAAATGGTTCATGACTTACCTCATGGACTAGAGCTCGGTGGTTTAAGTGGTCGTCCTCTGGCTTCGCGTGCAACAGCTTGTGTGAGTCTTTTACGCAAAGAAGTCGGGTCTTCTATGGCAATTATTAGCTCAGGTGGTATTGATAATCCAGATTTAGCGCGTGAGCGAATACACGCGGGGGCCGATTTGATTCAGATATACACCGGCTTAGTTTATGAAGGGCCCGCATTAGTCAGTCTTTTAGCTGAAGAAGTCAGGTAAAAGTTGCATTTTGAATTTTCTTGAGTATAGTAAGCGGTCTACCGGGGGTGCCTTGAGTGTTCGAGGCTGAGAAACACCCTTATAACCTGCACTGGGTCATGCCTGCGAAGGGAGCGTAAAATGCTTGCTATTTTAGATGAGATTCGTCAAGAATCAGCTGATATTTTTGAAAAAATCCACGAACACCCATTCGTTCAACAAATCCTAGAGGCAACATTACCCTTAGATCAATTTGAGTATTATTGCGAACAAGATGATCTTTATCTTGAAGGGTGGGCTGAGATTATTCTATCGCTCATTGGGCGATTGAGCACACATTCACTTTCAGAGGATCCAGATTTTTTTGCTGATTTGGTTTTTATTCAAACACATCTTAATAATGTTAAACAGATGATCAAAGCGGGTCTATTTAATCCTAAAAGAAAGGACAATTCTTTTGCGCGCGCAGATAAAAGTACACTAGTCGCGTCTTATCTTGAGCATTTACACAAGGCGAGTCGACTGGATTCAATCGCTGTTGGACTTGCTTCTCTTTTTGGATGCTATGATTTGTATCGTCAAATCGGTGTGTATTCTAAAAAACAGGAATTCACAGAGACTCATCCTTATTACACTTGGTTGTCTGCTAATTATGATGAAGAGTTTGTTGAAACGGCTGAGCGTATTTTCAAGTTGACTCAACGAATCGCCGAGTTCGAGTGTACCACAGGCATTTTAACAGATCGCGCCTCGGTGATTGATGTGGCCTCTCAATCTTATCGGTATGAGTGGGATTTTTTTATGGATGTGATGCAGGATAGGTCGCTGAGCAGGAGTTTTTCACGATGATATTCGAGATTATGACCGAGCAGGTCGCGCCGTTGGTGCAAAAAATTTTGACTCATCCTTTCAATGATGAGCTGGCGAAAGGAACCTTACCACAGCAAACTTTTATAGGTTACTTACAGCAGGATGCACTTTATCTGCGCGATTTTTCGAAGGCGTTAGCTCTTGTTGCCGCACGCCTGCCTGCTCATTTTTCCGCTAATGTTTTAAAATTAGCATTGGGAGCGGTAGAGGCTGAGCAAAGACTTCATCAACGTTATCTTGAAATAGAGTCCTCGTCATCCATTGTAGAAAAAAATCCGGCATGCTTTATGTACACGCATTATTTGCTAAGTACGGCCAGTTTAGGCGCGATTGAAGAGGCTATTGCTAGTCTTGTACCTTGTTTTTGGATTTATCAAATTGTTGGGCGTCACATAGCTGCAACACAAGCAGAACCGAATCCGTTTCATGCTTGGATTAACACTTATTCGAGTGAGTCATTTGAGTTGGCTGTGAGTAGTATTGTTGATCTGATGAATACGTTGGCTGCATCTGCTTCTACTCAGAACCAGCAGCAAATGCTTCGTGCATTTAAGTGCGCAACCGAATTAGAGTGGCTTTTTTGGGAAGATGCCTATTGTGAAACCCCTTCGTTTTTTCAGAGGGTAATTGAATGAATACACATGTTTTAGGAATGCTGAGTTTAAATATCGCTTTTGTACTCTATCTTATTGTTTTTGTTCCACAAATTTGGCACAACCGAGATTTTGAGTCTTTAAAAAATCTAAGTCCAATGATGCATTTAGTCCTTTATTTTGGTGTGCTGTTTGATTTGTTTTATGGTTTTGCGAACGATTTTCAGTGGCAGTATAAGACTGTTTCTATTGCATCACTCTTTGTGTTAAGTGTGCAGCATGTTCAACTATTTCGATTTTTCTATCAACGTATGGCTTGGAGAGAGTTATCAATCAATGTTGTGATAGCATTGATTATGATTGGAAGTATTTGTTATTTTTTTCTTGAAATGAACCATGAGTTGGCACCTATATTAGCCTTAGCTGTCGGTTATGCATCTAGAGTATGTTATCAACTTTACGCGATTCCTCAGATTGTGAAAAATATTAAATTACAAGATGCTAATGCAGTAAGTCGATATTTTTTGTTGATTAATACAACATTGCTTATTTTAGATACCATTTCAGGGTGGTGTTTAGATTGGGGGTGGCCGGCGAAGCTTTCGCCACCCATTTCTTTGGTGATGATGAGTATTTTATTATATCAGCGAAAATACTTTCGTGTAATGAAGTCATTGCAAGCGGCTAGAGTCTGATGTGTGAAAATACGATAGAAATTGCTTTTTCGAGAGAAAGAGAGTATGGTTACGCCCCACGGAGAGGTGGCCGAGTGGTTGAAGGCGCACGCCTGGAAAGTGTGTATACGGTAAAACGTATCGAGGGTTCGAATCCCTCTCTCTCCGCCACATTTTGTATTCAATGTTCTTCTTGCTAATTATCCTAAAGTTCTGTCATTCTTGACAAGGTAATTCACATCAAACGGCAAGATTGAAAGTTTTTAAATTATCGTTCGATGTTAGATATTGTTGTAGCTTTAATCCATCGAAAATTTTTCTGAGAGTGAATCTTACTATGGATATTCATCAACTAAGAGATGTTTTTAGTCGTTCAGGTTTCAGTTTAAGAGATTCAACCGCTCGTTTTTTGGTAGAGTTGGAATCAACATCGCTGGGAACAATCAAACAGCTACATGATTATATGGAAGGTTATCACTCGCGACACGGCATATCATTGTATCGGCATATGAATTTTCTGTTGACGATACTAGAGCGTGAAATTAAATTACCGTTAGATCTACTAGAGCGTTTCTCTGAGTGCTTGATACAAATTCCTATCGAACTCCCTTGCGCGATAAAAAATTTGTACATGATGTTGTGGAAAGATATTGCGGATCAAACGGACTCCTTGGCATTGAGTTATCACAATGGTTTTCATGGGCTTGAGGTCAGTATGCGAACCATGGCTGGCGTGGAGGAGCTAGGGCTTTTTGTTGGTGATGATGTCGTCAATCAATTTTTGAAATGCTTATTATTAATTGGTGCAAAATATCATGATTATATTCAGTGGCCTAAAGATTATTCTGTAACTGACGAAGGGTATCATACGGCAGAGGAACACACAGCCATGTCTCTTATTCCTCGTGTAATCGAGGCATTGGGCATAGAGGCGTATCCGGAGGAGTTTCGAGAACCGATAATACAATTTATTGAGGCATTTTTTCCCCTGATTATTGGTCCTGGCACAACACCGATATTTGGTCGCGATTGTGTTTTCAACTTGTCTCGTCACTATGTTGAGTTGCGCGATCTTCTATATGCAAAACAAGGCTTCCCACTTATTGGTAAGTCTTTGTCTTATCAGTTGCTGGTCGCAATAGAGGTTTTAAATATTGCAGACAAAGCAGCGCTTGCTTGTCCTGCCATGATTGATAGGGAGTATAAGGAGCGAGATCCAAGCCTAGAGGCAATCCTGTTACCGGAAAGTTCTTGTGTGATGCGTTTTCTCAGCTCACTTTGGCACGAGGATCTATATTACCCTGATCGTGATATCAAATATAACTACTATGTTTTTAGTATGACCAAAGTGTCACAACTTCAAATGCAATTAGAATTTAATCGTGAGTCATTCGAGGCAAAGCGACTCCGGGCTTATATTCAGCGAGGCCAGCAGCTTTATCTGGATTCTTCACCCGATCTTAAAAAGCATTTAGATCATGTGCTAAGCTCGGATCAAATTACTTCAGATTTTGAGTTGATTTATCTCACTCAAATTGACAAAGAAATTAATTTTTTCTCAAAATTAGCTGATGTTTGTAGAGACGCGCGTGGCAGACTGCAGGCTTATCGATGTTTAGATGAGTTCGGATTCCCTGTTTATCAATGGGCGACGCGTTATGTTTCTACAATCACTAAGATTAAAGTATCATCCAGCGAGTCCATGAGCTCTGTTGAGTCAAAAGATGCAATTGATTTCTTAGGCCCTGCTTTTATTGAACATCAAGTTCCATTGAAAGAAACTGCTATGTTAAGAAAATTGATCATACATATCGGTGGATTAGAGCCATCTGAGCGAAAAAAAATTATCCGAGAGTTGTTATTTTTCAGCATGACACAACCAGGCGTTTATTATACCAATCATCCCTGTTGTATTACCGCGATGGAGCCTATTTCCCCCCTCGTTCGTTATGCTCAAGGTGCATCATCTCCTAAGCCCTACGGTTTTGCGAAGACACCTTATGGAAGTTTTTCGAGCTTAAGAGGCACGGTCTCTCTTGATGAAGGAAACGATACATGCTCTGTGCTGAGAGGCTTGGACCTTCACCTAAAAGGACCAAATTAATCTCCTTTTACTTGCTTAAATAAATGAACACACCTAAAATCGTAGTTTTCGTTTTGAACTCTGGAGTTTGATGATGGGATGGAATGAGTCAGAAAATGACAATGACCCATGGCGCGGGAAGTCTCCTCCCGATCTTGATGAGGCGCTTAAGCGTTTTCATGCAAAACTAAAAAAAGCCATGAGTGGGCGTAATGGTCAACCTGTCTCTTCTGAAAAAAAATCATTGAGTTCAAATAACTCGGGTCGATTTGGTGCTTTATTCGGTGGTGTTGCTTTTTTGCTGTGGTTTTTATCTGGTATTTTTATCGTAGACCCTGCCGAGCAAGCGGTGATTTTGCGTTTTGGTAAATATGTAGAAACGGTAGGCCCTGGTCCGCATTGGATTCCTCGTTTTATTGAGTCTAAAATTATGGCCAATGTTGAACGAGTTTCTGACTACTCTTACGCTGCTCAGATGCTCACAAAAGATGAAAATCTGGTTGCGGTGTCTTTGGTTGTGCAATACCGTATTGGTGATTTACAGTCCTATTTATTTAATGTTGCAGATCCGGAAGAAAGTCTAGAGCAAGCAACCTCAAGTGCGCTTCGTCAAGTTGTTGGAAGCACAAGGTTAGACCAAATTATTACCGAAGGACGAGAGGCTTGGGGTATTAGTGTACAAGAAACGCTAAGTGCGATTCTCTCGAGTTACAATACTGGAATCATTATTGTCAACGTTTCACCTCAACCGGCACGTGCACCAGAAAATGTGCAAGATGCGTTTGATGATGCGATTAAAGCTCAAGAGGATGAGAAGCGTTTTAAAGAGCAAGCGCGTGCCTATGAGGCAAGTGTGGTGCCTATCGCAGAGGGTAATGCAAAGCGTATTTTAGAGGAATCTCGTGCCTATGAGGCACAGGTTGTTCTCCATGCAGAAGGTGAGGTTGCTGAGTTTCTCGCGATATTGCCAGAATATGTTCGTGCACCTCAAGTCACAAGCCAACGTATGTATATTGATGCGGTGCAACGCGTGATGCAACAGACAAGTAAAGTGATCGTGGATAGTAAGGCTAGTAATATGCTTTACTTGCCATTAGACAAGTGGGCTATGTCGCGGGCAGGGGAAAATGTCTCATTACCGCCCCCTCCGGCTTCACCGAAAGCTCAGTCTGATGCTGAGGGTGCGTTATTGAGTGGACGTGAAACTGTGCGACGTCTTGAACCCGTAGGGAGGACTGATTCATGAAAGAGGCGCGTATTATTGCAGGCTCAATGATTTTGCTTCTGTGTTTAATGATATTGATGAGTTTATTTACCATTACTCAAGGGCAGCACGGCATTGTGTTACGTCTAGGGCGACTTGTAAATGACTCGTCGACGAATGAAGTCAGAGTTTTAGGGCCGGGGTTACATCTTAAGTTTCCATTGATTGAAACGGTGCGTATGTTTGACACGCGTATTCAGACCTTGGATATTAAATCGTCAAGGATTGTAACTAAAGAGAAAAAAGATGTCATCGTGGACTATTATGTCAAATGGAAAATAGAAGATTTAGCGCGTTATTTTAAAGCCACAGGTGGTAATCAATTTAAGGCAGATACTTTGCTTGAGCAGCAGCTCAATACTTCTTTGCGTGCTGAATTTGGTCGAAGAACGATCTCTGAGCTGGTTTCAGGCGGACGTAATAATCTGATGGAAATTTTGCGTGCGCATGCAGAGCAGCAGGCGAGTCAGCTTGGTGTGCATGTAGTTGATGTTCGCGTCAAAGGAATCGAGCTCCCAGCAAATACAAGTAATGCGATTTATCAACGGATGCGCGCAGATATGCAAAAAATAGCGAATCGGCATCGTGCAGATGGGCATGCGGAGGCCGAGGCGATACAAGCTGCTGCAGATGCAAAAGTAACTATCGTGCTTGCAAAAGCACGTAGCGAAGGACAGATGATCCGTGCGCAAGGAAATGCAAAAGCTGCGCAAATATATGCGAATGCCTATAGTAAAAATAGTGAGTTTTTCGCATTTTACCGTAGTTTGAATGCCTACATAAATAGCTTTAATACAAAGCAAGATGTATTAGTTCTAGATCAAAGTAGTGCATTCTTTAATTATTTTAAAAATGGTGCGCCTAAAGTTAGCGCGCCGAGTCATTGAGTTGAAACGAGCGTATGATGAGTAAAAATGTTGTGATTGTCGGCACCCAATGGGGTGACGAAGGAAAGGGTAAAATTGTTGATTTATTGACAGAGAGGGCGCGTGTTGTTGTGCGTTATCAGGGCGGGCACAATGCAGGTCATACCCTTAAAATTAAGGGTGAAAAGACGGTGTTGCGTCTTATTCCTTCTGGTATTTTAAGACCGGACTCACGCTGCTATATTGCTAATGGTGTCGTTGTTTCTCCTGAGGCGTTGTTAGGAGAGATGGAGGAGCTTGAAGCAAAAGGCATCACGGTTGCTTCGCGACTTTTTGTCAGTTTAGCTTGTCCTTTAGTTTTGGCCTCCCATGTTGCGCTAGATAAGGCGCGTGAGAGTAAGCAGGGTAATCAGGCTATCGGTACGACTGGTCGTGGCATTGGGCCTGCCTACGAAGATAAAGTTGCTCGACGTGCATTGAAGGTGGGTGATTTATTCCGTGCAGATTGGCCTGAAAAACTAGCCTCTCTGTTGGAATATCATAATTTTCTTCTGACACAATACTATGGCGTGTCTGCGGTATCTTTTGATGAGGTGTTAGCCTCTTCAGTACGTTGGCAATCCCGCTTAAAATCTATGGCGACAGATGTGACTACTTGTTTGCACGAGCATCGTCGTTTGGGAGATGCAATTTTATTTGAGGGTGCGCAAGGTATTTATTTGGACGTCGATCATGGGACATACCCTTTTGTAACTTCATCCAACACTTGTGTAGGTAGTGTTTCTAATGGCGCAGGTTTTGGGCCGCTCTACTTAGATTATGTTTTAGGTGTAGTCAAAGCATATACGACACGTGTTGGAAGTGGACCATTCCCAACAGAATTAAACGATGATGTTGGCGCTCATTTGGCTTCTCGTGGCAATGAGTTTGGCGCTGTCACTGGGCGTCCTCGACGCTGTGGTTGGTTTGATGCTGCATTGTTGCGACGTTCGATTCAGTTAAACAGTATTACTGGATTGTGTTTGACCAAATTAGATGTTTTAGATGGTTTAAAGACAATCAAAATTGCAGTGGGTTATAAAGATGCTTCTGGAGATCGACTAGATTATCCACCTCAATCTGCAAGTGCTTTTGAATCGTTGGTCCCCATTTATGAGGAAATGCCGGGTTGGTCAGTATCGACAGCAGATGTGACTGATTTAGCGCAACTTCCTCCAGAAGCAAAAGCTTATGTGAGCAGACTTGAGTCGTTACTAGGTGTGCCTATCGATATACTTTCGACAGGTCCTGAGCGTGACTCAACAATTATTATTAAGGACATTTTTTCATAAGGACGTGGTGTTTTTTTTACCATCAGGATAAATATATGAAAATAAATGTTCGGCAGTGGATTTGTGCTTTGATGCTCTTGGTTTTGCCTGTTTTAGTTCAGGCTGAAGTGCATCAACATGCTTCTTCTGATGCAGAAATGGCTCAAGAGGTCTTGACCTATGTGAATCAATATCGCGTATCACGAGGTTTACCTAAATTGGTGATGAATGAAGCAGCGAATCGTGAAGCACGTCAACACAGTATGGAAATGGCTAAACACCAAGTTCCTTTTGGACACAGTGGCTTTAGTCAGAGAATGCGGCATTTGTATCGTAACATAGATGATGCCGAGGGTGGTGCTGAGAATGTTGCTTACAATTACAAAACAGCACGCATTGTTGTAGATGGTTGGATTAAGAGTCCGGGGCATCGGCAAAATATGGTGGGGCGCTATGATGTGACTGGCATTGGTATTGTGCGCGACAATCAAGGTAGATTATATTTTACACAACTTTTTGTTCGCACTCACAAACATACGCATCCTCAAGCGAGAGCAGCGAAATCAGCGAGGCGTGTGCATTTTTTTGTAGGATAGTCTGATAATAGGATAAACCATGGAGCTGGTTGTTGATAACACGCCGTTTAAAGCACTTTTTCAGCCACTTGATTTGGGCTTCACGACACTAAAGAACCGTATAATGATGGGGTCTATGCATACGGGGCTTGAAGAAGACAAAGAAGGGCTGGGACGTTTGGCGGCATTTTATCGTGAACGTAGTGATGCGGGTTTGATTGTCACCGGTGGATTTTCTCCTAATCGCGCGGGACGATTAGCACCTTTTTCAGCAAAATTAACTAATGTCAAAGAAATGCGCCGGCACACTGTTGTAACGCATGCAGTTCACGAGGGTGGCGGCAAAATTGCGCTGCAAATCTTACATGCAGGACGTTATGGTTATCACCCCTTTATTGTTGCGCCATCTCGCTTGAAATCACCGATAAGCCCTTTTACCCCTTGGGCAATGAGTCAACGACGCATTCAAAAAACAATCTCCCATTTTGTTCGCTGCGCCAAGCTTGCTCAAGATGCCGGCTACGATGGCGTCGAGATCATGGGTAGTGAAGGTTATTTGATTAATGAATTTCTTGTCGCACACACTAATCATCGTCAAGATGAATGGGGCGGCGATTTTGAGCGTCGCTCACGCTTTGCCACCGAAATTGTACGTGCGGTTCGCGCATGTGTTGGCCCCTCTTTTATCATTATCTATCGATTATCTATGTTAGATTTGATTCCAGAAGGGAGTCTTTGGTCTGAGGTTGTGATGTTGGCTAAGGCTATTGAGGCTGCTGGTGCAACCTTAATTAACACAGGAATTGGTTGGCACGAGGCGCGCATACCCACCATTGCCACGATGGTTCCTCCTGCCGCATTTACTTCTGTGACGCATCACTTGAAAAAAGAAGTAACACTACCATTAATTACCTCAAATCGAATTAATACGCCAGAAATTGCTGATGTGACGCTTTCATCTGGACACGCAGATCTTGTTTCCATGGCTAGACCGTTTTTGGCTGACTCTGAGTTTATTAGTAAAGCGAGAAGGGGAGAGTCTCGTGCTATCAATGTGTGTATTGCGTGCAACCAGGCTTGTTTGGACAGAGTATTTTTAAATAAAACGGCATCTTGTCTTGTGAATCCTCGCGCTTGTCATGAGACAACGCTTGTCTATACTGCAACCGATGCGCCTAAGTCTCTTGCTGTGGTTGGTGCGGGTCCGGCAGGACTTGCTTTTGCAGTGACAGCCGCATCGCGTGGACATAAAGTCACATTATTTGAGCGATCGTCAGAGATCGGCGGACAGTTTAATATTGCTAAAAAAATACCAGGAAAAGAGGATTTTCAACACACGCTCACTTATTTTTCTTATCAGTTGGAAAAAAATCAAGTCAATGTGCAGTTGGATGCGACACCCTCACTTGAAACCTTAAAAACATTTGATGAGGTCATCTTAGCGACAGGAGTTACCCCACGTATTCCAGAAATTTCTGGAATCGAGCATCCTTCTGTGATGACTTATTTGGAGGTCATGGAGGGCATCAAGACTCCGGGTAAGCGTGTTGCAGTCATTGGTGCTGGTGGGATAGGTTTTGATATTGCCGAATGGTTGGTGAGTGGAGCACAATCTGCTTCCTCATTCTACGAGGAGTGGGGTATCGATATTTCTCTTTCTCACAGAGGAGGTGTTGTTAAACCTAAGCAGCCTAAGTCGACACGAGAAGTTTATCTTTTACAGCGAAAGAAAGAAAAAATGGGACAACGCCTTGGAAAAACTACCGGTTGGATCCATCGTTTTAGTCTTAATCACCATCAAGTTCGAATGCTAAATGGAGTGACATACCACCGAATTGATGATGCAGGCCTGCATATTGAGATTGACCAAAAGCCACAAATATTGCATGTAGACTCGGTTATCTTATGTGCAGGTCAATTATCATTATATGATTTATACGAGCCATTAAAAGCAGAAGGATGTATAGTGCATCGTATCGGTGGCGCGTATAAAGCCCTCGAGCTCGACGCTCGTCATGCAATCGCTCAAGCCTCTCAATTAGCGGCTTTAATTTAGCAAAAAACAGAAATATTATTCTAAATGGTGATTATTTTTACATAAATTCATTTAATTGAGAATAAAATGAGTGCATTTAGATATAAAATTTGCTAAAATATCAGACTATTTTTACAAATAAACTATGGATTTTTAGTATTTATGGCAAAAACTACCCCCACATCAGAACGAATGGTATCGACTTTTACTGACTTACAACTTTCAGAAGCGACGCTTAAAGCATTACACGAAGACTTAGGTTTTACAAGTCCTTCTCCTATTCAGCAAAAAACAATTCCTTGGTTGCTGGAAGGGCGTGATTTGATAGGACAAGCCCAAACGGGCACAGGAAAAACCGCTGCTTTTGCGATTCCCGCATTAGAGCGACTCGATTTAGCTCAAAAGACACCGCAAGTATTAGTCCTTGCGCCGACGCGTGAGTTAGCGATACAGGTTGCTGATCACTTTGAAGCTTTGTCAAAACATCGCAAGCATACTAAAATTGTGGTGTTGTGCGGTGGTCAAGATTACCGTCCTCAATTAAAAGCCTTGAGAGAAGGCTCGGAGATTGTTGTTGGAACTCCTGGTCGAATTTTAGATCACATAGATAGAGGCTCCCTTTTCTTGGGTGATTTGCGTACATTAGTGCTTGATGAAGCAGATGAAATGCTACGTATGGGATTCATTGATGATGTTGAAACAATTTTATCTAAGCTCCCTCAGCAAAAACAGATCGCGTTGTTTTCTGCAACGATGCCACATCGTATTCGACAAATTGCTAATCGCTATTTAAACGATCCTGTTTCTGTAGAAATTGCTGCTGAAACAGCGACAGTGAAAAGTATTGAGCAACGCTTTATTTTTGCTTCACAAGCGCAAAAACCTGACGCTTTACTTCGCATTTTAGCGACAGAAGAAACGCAAGGCGTCATTGTCTTTACACGAACGAAAAGTAGTACAGATGAAGTCACCACGCTTTTACAGCAACATCATCATCGTGCTATGGCTATTCATGGCGATATTACGCAGGCTTTACGCGAGCGAGTCATTAGTCAATTTAAACAAGGTGTTATCGATGTATTGGTTGCAACGGATGTTGCAGCACGTGGCCTTGACGTGGACAGAGTGACGCATGTCATTAATTATGACATGGCTCATGATTCTGAAACTTATGTCCACCGAATTGGTCGTACAGGACGTGCAGGACGAAGTGGTGTTGCGATTTTGTTTGTGACGCCGAAAGAGTCTCGTTTGCTAAACGTACTTGAAAGACATACACGTCAACGTATCGTAAAAGGATCTGTGCCTACAGATGCAATGGTTGCTCAAGCGCAACAGAAGCGCTTTATCGCAAATATCCAAGCTCGTTTTGAACATAAGTATTTTGATGAATATAAGCGTGTGTTGACTCAATACATAGACCAAGGTGATGTTTCAGCAGTAGACGTTGCGGCAGCACTTGCGTTGATGGCTAATCAAGATCGCTCATGGACACCTGAGTTTAAGTCACCTCCACGTTCATCTTCAGAAGAAAAACGACGTGATAATAAGCGTGAGCGTTCAAAAACATCGGATGCTTCTTTTTCAATGCCACGCAAATCAGATCGAAGACCTGCACGAAGCACGGGTAAGCAAGAAGCTTATTCAGAAGAGCTATTTCGTATTGACGTCGGTCGTGTTCATGGTGTAAAACCTGGTAATATCGTTGGTGCAATTGCAAACGAAGCAGGACTCAATAGTCAGTTTATTACAGGACTACGTATCAATGATGATCACTCGACGGTAAAATTGCCGAGCGGGCTTTCAAAAGAAGTCTTCAATGGGCTTTCTAAAGCGTGGGTATGTGGACGACAACTCAAATTGACGTCACTGGGTTTAGCTTAGCTTATATTCATTTTTTTCAAGGTCGCATATGAGATATTTTTTGTCATGTTTGTTCTTGTTTTTTTCTAGTTGTCTAAACGCTAGTACGTTAAACAAATTTGTAGTCTTTGGTGATAGTTTGTCCGACAATGGTAATTTATATGAGTATATGAAACATCAATTACCTATTTCTCCTCCTTATTATGAGGGGCGCTTTACCAATGGTCCTGTTTGGATTGAGAAACTGGCTGAGCATTATTATGGCGATGAAACTAATGCTCATCTTTTCGATTATGCTTTTGGCGGCTCGGGTGTTTCAGAATCTGATGACGAAGAGGATGATGATTTTGAAACAGGCGCGCTTTTTAATCTGAAGCGCGAAGTGGACAGCTACTTACTATCACATCATGAAAGAGCGGATGATCAAGCTTTATTTGTGATGTGGATGGGCTCAAATAACTATATTGCTTTGCCAGATGATCCGCAAAAAACCATTTTGGCGGTGAATGATGGTATTCAAAAAGAAATCGAGCGTCTTGTTGCTCATGGAGGAAAGCATTTTATGGTGTTGACTGTTCCTGATTTGGGGCGAACCCCAGGTGCAATTGAGTTTGACTCTGTGAGTTTTTTAACAAATTTGACAAATGATCATAATGCAATGATCAAATCACGCGTTGAGTTATTGCAAGCAAAATATCCTGATGTTGAGTGGATCTTTTTTGATGTCAACCAGATTTTCTTGTCGGCACTTGATAATCCAGGTTATTATGGATTTCATAACACAACAGAGACTTGTTATGAGTCTGCAATGGTTCAGCCTTCTTCGAAAACCGTATTGAAAATGGCCGCATCAATTCAACCCAAGATGAATCCAAGTGCTTGTGATGGATATTTATTCTTTGACATCATTCATCCTACGGCACGTGCTCATGGTTATATTGCCGATGAAGCTTACCGCTTGCTGCAGGACTCAAATATTGAGTTTCAGTAGATAAGGATAGCTTCCAAGCACTCAGGCAAAAAATGCGCAGGGCAGGGGAGCTATTTTAAATGAGGCACTATGCTAGTTTGAGAATAGGCCTCTTTTTGCCGCACGAATGAAAAAAATTGCCGTTTATCCTATAATAATATAAGAAGTCTGAGAGCGTATTTGTTACCAGCCATGGTGCTTGCAAATTTGCTCATAGGCGCGAGATATCGTTTGTGTTTTTTCGTTTGCTGTTTTAATCGCTGCTTGACTTGCCTTTTTTGCTATTAATTTATCTGGATGATATTGACTCATGAGTCGGCGATATTTCTTTTTGACTTCAGCTTCTGGCGCTGTAGGCGATACTTGTAGTACTGCATAAGCTTCATCCACAGAGCCTTTATAAGTACCATGCTGTTTTTGTTGATATGTATTATGACTGTAGGAACTTGTATCTTGATACTGATGCTCGTGAAAGAAGTCATGGTAGAAGCGTTGTTGGATATTAAGTGGTGCTAAGCCTAAAAGATGAAAAACTTCGTTGATACGAGCAATTTTTTGATGCGTGAGACCTTCTGTTTTCCCACCACGATAAATAAATTCGGCACATAACTTAAGAAGCTGAGGATATTGCTGAGCAATCCCTCTGAAATCAAATAGATAAGTGCTAATTTGTGTTGTTTCTTTTCCTGCACGAAAAAACTCTTGTACCAATCCTTGCTCTGCTGAATTGAGCTCGAGCTCTTTCATGAGTTGCTTAACATTTTGAATCAGTGCTTCAGTAATTCGCCCTTGTGCTTTCCCAATGTAGCCAATACTGGCAAATGTTGCTTTAAGAAAGTAAAGTTTGACAGTATCTTTAGGCTCGTCTCGATAGGATTCATGTGGTTTTGAAAAATGTTGTGAAAGACCTTTGTCGAAAAAATTACCAACAAAAAGACCAATAAATGCACCAAAAGGGCCTGCCATTAAAAAACCAAGGATCAAGCCAATTAGTTTTCCAAGTTTTGAGTAATGTGTAAAATAATCACGAAAATTCATGAGATTGTCGTTGTACGAAATATTGCTCGTATTTTATCTGGAATTTGAGTTTTTTCATATGCGTAGCGTATAATCTTGTTTTTTGCGGCAAAACTCAAAACATGCGTTTTCTTTATACTCTTTTATTTTACGCGCTGACGCCTGTCATCTTGTTACGATTGTACTGGAAGAGTAGAAAATTAAAACAATATCGTGAGCGTTTAAGTGAGCGGTTTTTAGGTAGAGTAAACGGAGATAAGACACCTGTTGATATTTGGTTACATGCAGTTTCCTTAGGGGAGGTTGTTGCGGCAAGCCCTCTCATTGAGAGTTTTTTGAAGAAAAATTTGCGTGTATGTGTGACCACAATGACGCCGACTGGCTCCGCAGAGGTATTACGTCGTTTTGACTCACGTGTCGTACATCAATATATCCCTTATGATTTCCCCCACGCTTTGCGTCGGTTTTTTCAAGCTATTACACCTCGTGTTGGCGTAATTATGGAAACCGAGCTATGGCCTAATCTGATTTCAGAAGCCGCGGGTGCTGGTATTCATTTGTTTCTAGTAAATGGACGCATTTCAAATAAAGCCTATCGACAATATCATATGGTTCGGTGGTTACTTCGACCTATTTTGAAAAAATTTACTTGTATTATGGTTCAGAGCCCTGTTGACGAAGCGCGATATAAGACTTTAGCGGGATCTACCGTACAGATAAAAATGCTGGGCAATTTAAAATTTGACCTGACACTTTCATCAGGGAGTCGAGAGGTTGCTATATCGATGAAAAAGGCTTTAGGTGAGACAAGACCCGTTCTTATTTTAGCAAGTACGCATGATAGTGAAGAACAACAAATCTTACAGTATTTGCCTGAGCTACAAAAAGTAGTTCCTAATGTATTGGTATTGATAGCCCCACGCCATCCAGAGCGTTTTCAGGCTGTTTTTGAGTTGTGTTCTGCGCAGTATCGCACGGGGCGCCGCAGCTTACTTGAGACAATCGGTGTGGATTTAGATATTGTGGTTTTAGACTCTATCGGTGAGTTGATGTCTTTTTATAGTATCAGTGATTATGCTTTCGTGGGTGGCAGCTTTGTACCAATTGGTGGGCACAATGTTCTTGAACCGATTGCTCTCAATGTTCCTGTATGTTGTGGCCCTTTTATGCAAAACTCTCAATCGATTATTGATGAGCTTTTGGAAGCGAAAGCGTTGATACAAGTTAATACCCCTCAAGCGCTAATTGCGTCTATTACTGAACTCTACCAAGACAAGCGACGTGTTTCGTCGCAAACTCAGTGTGCACAAGACATGCTGAAATCTAATCAAGGCGCTCTTGCGCGCCACATCGAAGTGATTGAGCAAAGTTTATGAAAAAAGAACTAAGAAGAACCTCATAATTTACGTTAATGTATAGGTCGATACTGAGTGTGCTGGTGATTTTTCAAACAAGTGACGATGATCATATTCTAAAGCTGTTTTTCCCTCGTCATCGATAAGCGTACTATCTGCTCCATGCTCGATGAGCCACTGATAGACAGTGTGGTATCTCTCTTCATCTATTTGCTCTTTCGCTTGCTGTGCACCTTTCACTAGCCAGTGTAATGCGGTTTTACCTGATGGGCTTTTTTCATTGATGATGGCCTCAATAGAGACTATCTCGGATAGTTGTCTTAAATCCTCTAAATTAGCTTGATTTGCAATTGCACGTAATAATTTAGCAGTAGGTTCGTCTGTCATAATTGAGTAATGATGACGCAATCTATCCAAATTTGTGCTTATTGCTTCTTTTTTTCTTGATGGCGGCAATTTAACAGAGCCTCCCAATAAGCGTCTTTCATCAGTTTTTTCTTCTCGGACGAACCCAATGATTGAAATTCCAGGAATTTTAAAACGTGAGAGAATATTTAAACATTCTAAGACACAAAGCTCTTCATCAATACGATCTCCTCTTGTACTTATAAATGTTTTGAGTTCTTCCATAATTGCTGCGTAATTTTCACCTTTGTCTGTGGCAGAGTAGTTCTCGATCATTCTGAAAAATTTCTCTACTGCTGTGGTTGACCTTATTTTTGTATAACTATCTATCGTAGCGATACGTTGAAGTTGTGTAGTGAACGCATCGAAGATACTCAAGTTTTGAGCGGCCTTCTCAATTTTAGTAGAAGTCTCATGCAGTAGACAATGCACGCAAGACGCGAAGAAAATATGAAATGGCATTTCTTTTTCATATTTTCCTAGCGGATTGACACGAACGTTTTTTCGAGTTGTTTCTAGCGTTTCTGAAACCAGATTATAAGCCCAAAAAGACATTTGATTGTCTATTTCTCTATCGAAAGCATCTTTGATTACGGCTCTGAATCCCATCGCTTTTTTCCACACAAAAAAAATTGCTAAAAGTTTAATATTTTAACAATGTGGGCGTGGATAGTCAATTTACAACGCGAAATTAGTTGCCTTGGTTTTGCTTCTCTTTAATTTCAGACAATGTTTTGCAGTCAATACAGAGTGTGGCTGTCGGGCGGGCCTCGAGTCGACGCAGACCAATTTCTATGCCACAAGCTTCACAATAACCAAAATCATCATCATTGAGACGCTCCAAGGCATCTTCGATTTTTTTAATCAGCTTTCGTTCTCTATCTCTTGCGCGTAGTTTGATATTAAACTCTTCTTCTTGACTTGCTCGGTCCGACGGGTCCGGAAAATTTGCCGCTTCGTCTTTCATATGGTTGACTGTGCGGTCAACTTCCTCCATAAGTGATTGCCTCCACGCAAGCAAAATTTTTTCAATATGCCCAAGTTGCTTAGAGTTCATGTATTCTTCGTTGGCAGACTCAATATATGCTGGAATCCCCATATTACTAATATCTTGTTTCACGTTTATAAAGTCCCTGTAAGTTAAAACTATTGTAGTGATGTTTAGCACAAATTTACTCTTTAGACAAATTCTACCAAAAACTACGGGGTAATTTCTAACAAAAAATTTGCAATTCAGCAATAATCGGATTAAAGTGCGAGGATATGTGACTTAATAATAAAAGCTATGATGACTTCATCTCATTCTGTGCCCAATGTCCTGTCTATTGTGGTGGTCGTTTTGACCAGACTTTGCGGGCTGCTACGCTGAAGATGATGAATCTTAAAAACCCCGCACAAAATGCGGGGTTTTTTTTTAGGTTTGATATTGATAGGAGAAAAGTAATGCATGCATCTCATTCGAATTCCTCGTCTATGAAAAAAAATAGATTTTATCCTTGGGTCGTATGGTTATTGGGTGCGAGTTTTTTCTTTTATAAGTATTTAGTCCAAGTTTCGCCTAGTGTCATGACACAAGACTTGATGCGTACTTTTAAAGTCCATGGCGTCGGATTGGGTAATTTGTCTGCTTGTTATTTTTATGCGTATTTATGCATGCAGATTCCTGTTGGGGTATTGCTGGATAAATATAGCCCGCGCTATCTGACCGCTTTTGCAATTTTAGTTTGCGGCGTAAGTACGCTCATTTTTTCATTTTCAGAAACATTAGCGGCCGGCTGCATTACCCGTGGTTTGATGGGTTTTGGTGCTGCGTTTGCTGCGGTTTCTTGTTTTAAATCAGCCTCATTGTGGTTTCCTGCGAAGCGTTTTGCTCTGATTTCAGGTATGTTTATGACGGCTGCCATGATGGGTGCTGTGGGTGGGCAAGCCCCTTTATCTTTTTTAGTGCAGGGATATGGGTGGCGGATGTCTTTGCAGGTTGTTGCTTGTATTGGTATCGTTTTAAGTATTTTATATGTTCTGATTATTCGCGATAAAGCTTTAAAGGAAACAATAAAACCCTCCTCTGAAACACATCGACCTAATTTTTGGCAAATTTTAAAAAATAAGCAAGCTTGGATGCTATCTATCTATAGTGGACTGGCATTTGCACCAGTTTCGGTCTTTGGTGGATTGTGGGGCGTGCCTTTTTTGCAGCAAGCACATGGGTTTTCAGCGCATGCAGCGGCTCTTGCTGTCTCCTGGATCTTTATGGGGTTTGCAGCGGGAGCACCTCTTTTAGGTTGGGGCTCTGATCAAATGGGGCGGAGAAAGCCTATGATGATGTTCGGAACACTGCTGGCTTTGTTTAGCTTGACCTTTGTGATTTACGGTACTCATTTAGCTTCTTTTTGGGTCAGCGTTCTTCTCTTTTTATTTGGTTTTGGTGCAAGTGGGTTTTTCATTAGTTTTGCGATGATTCGTGAAATTTTTCCGCTTTTGCTGACCGCAACTGTGCTTGGATTTATGAATACTTTTGATTCAATTTGCGAAGCGCTTTCGGAGCCTTTTGTTGGTGTTTTTCTAGATATGACATGGCAAGGAGCAATTTTAGAAGGTGTTCATCAGTTTTCAACACATGGCTATCGACTCGCATTATCTCTTTTACCTCTTTATTTAGTCGTTGCTTTTGTTGTATTACTCTTAATACAAGAAACACATTGCAAAAGCTATGAGGAGCGCCATGGAGTCGAATAAACAGGATGTGTTGTTGCTTCGGCAAGTTGTTTCGCCCGAGATACTAGAGGTCCTTACGGAGTATGCATTATTAAAAACGCAAACTAAACCTAATCGTTATAAAAATACGGATGCGTTGAAAAATGTTCATCGAGAATATGGAGATCCTTTGATGGAAATACTGCTTCGGCGTTTAACTCCTATTGTCGAGCAGGCTTTGGGATGTGCTCTGTGGCCTACACTCTCTTTTTATTACACTTATCAGAAAGGGCATCAGTTATTACCTCATCGAGATAGAAGCTCTTGCCAGATTGTGGCGGGATTGTGTATTGGTGCTGACGACGATTTTAAAACGAAAGAGGGGTCCTGGCCTTTATGGTTGAAAGTTGAAGAAAAATCTGTGCGCTATGAAGTGCAATATGGTGATTTGCTGATTTTTCGAGGTCATACCACCGAGCATTGGCGTGAGCCTTTTTCTGGAGAGTGGTTTATTTCAGCAATTTTTGGTTTTGTGGAGCAGAATGGGCCACTTGCTTTTCAAAAATATGATCAACGCGCGGCCTTAGGGTTACCCCATGTTGGCATGTTTCGCTGGACATGGGGATGTATTAAATCTCGCTTACAACAGGTGGGAATCGGTTTGCGTAGTTAAGTGGCTGCTCGTTGAGTCTGAGAGCCATACGTAGTGCGAGTTCTAAGAAATGGTTTGCCATTTCATGTGTGTGATGCGCGATAGGACTGCCCTGATCTGCATGCTTTTGAATAGCTTGGTGCAACGGCAACGTCCCTAATAATGTCGTACGGTGTTTCTCTGCAAGCCGTGTTGCACCGCCCTCGCCAAATAAAGTAGATATGTGGCCACAAGCATTGCATTGATGATGAGACATATTCTCTATCAAACCTAAGCGAGGGATATTCATTTTTTCAAACATTGTTAGTGCTTTACTGGCATCATTTGTTGCGACTTGTTGAGGTGTCGTGATGACAATCGCACCTGCTAAAGGAATTTTTTGTACAAGACTGAGTTGAATATCTCCTGTGCCAGGGGGCAAGTCAATAAAGAGATAATCCAAGTCATCCCAGGCGGTCATGTCTAACATTTGAATCAGTGCTTTTGCAAGCATTGGGCCACGCCAAATCAAGGTGTTGTTTTCTTCTTGAGTGAGATAGCCTATCGACATCGCTTGAATACCGTGTGCGATGACAGGCTGGTAGCGATTGTCAATGATTTCCACAGGATTTGTTTTCCCTAGCATAGTCGGTATGCTCGGGCCATATATATCGGCGTCTAAAATACCTACACGTGCACCTAAGCGTGCCAAGCTAGCAGCTAAGTTGACTGTGAGTGTTGATTTTCCTACGCCACCTTTACCCGATCCTACTGCAATCGCGTTTTTAACATTTTTGAGCGAAAGACCTGGAAGTTGTGTTTGATGTGCTCGAATATGTATCTGACTAAATTCTTCAAGTAGATTAGGATGCATGCCATACTCATGTTGTATAAAAATGCTATTTTAGCATGAATATATCCAAGAAACTGTTAGCCTGTTTTACTTTTCTTTTGAGGTTGAGTATGTGCAAGTTTCCCTTTCTCAAAAAGTTTGATTTGAGAAAGTCGATTTTTTGCCATGGCCTTGAATTTTTGAAGACGATGTTTAGGTACAGCTGCAGCTCTTGGTAAAATGACTGTTGAGGGATTGATCGGCAGATCGTTGACTCGGAATTCATAATGGCAATGAGGTCCTTCGGCGAGACCTGTTTGTCCTACATAACCAATGATTTGACCACGTTTCACGTGAGATCCTCGTGTTAAGCCTTTTTGAAAGTGATGCATGTGTGCATAAACCGAGGAGTATGTATTTTGGTGGTTAATCTTAATTACATTACCATAAGTGCTGTGGTGCTCAATGGTTTCTATCCGCCCATCTCCTGTCGCGTGAATCGGTGTGCCTATGGGGGCAGCAAGATCAACGCCTTGATGTGGTCTGCGATAATGTAAAATGGGATGCATTCGTGACAAACTAAACATCGAACTAATACGACTAAATTGAACAGGATAACGTGAAAATGCTTGCTTTAGACTTCTGCCGTCAGGAGAAAAATAATCACCTTCTGTGTCGTTTGATTCATAGCGAATTGCTTGGAAGGTATGGCCTTTATTAGTGTAAGTGACTGCTAGGATATCACCAGTATTGACTAACTCATCTTCAATATAGTGCGCACGATAAAGAATTGTAAATTGATCGCCTGAGCGAATATCTTTAACAAAATCAATTTCACGACTTAAAATGCTACTCATTTGCTGGATAAGTTTAAATGGGATGTTGTGACGTTTCGCTGTAGTGTACAAAGATCCTTGTACGGTTGCCGTGATAAGCTTGTCCTCTGCGTGGGTCGGTTGAGTCTCTATTTTACTGACCAGTTGCTTACCTTGACGCTCTATCACCAAAGACTCAAGCTTAGAATAGGGGACAATCATTTTTAACAGATGATCATCTTCAGCGAGAATTTGTATTTCTTGGTGCGGCCGAATCCGAGTTAATTGTTTACTATATTTATTTTTATTTAGAACTTCATGCAATGTCTTAGGGCTAAGTCCTGCCCGCTTGAATATCAAAGAGAGCGTGTCGCCTGGGCGAACGGTAATATACTGCCATTCATTCGCTTCTTTTTTAGGTGTCACAGGATTAACTGGTTGCTCGTGATTCACGGGTAAGGCAGCAGGAAGCGTCAATGGTTGTACAGTATATTCAGAATGTTGATGATTTGTGATCAAATGGTAAAGTGCATAAAGAAGTAATAAACTTACAAAAACGATTGCAGAGACCAAGAGTAATGGTTGAGTACGGCTAGATTTTTCTGACGTAGTATGATGACATGACTGATTCATTGATCGCCCTATTTAGGCCAATTTATTCAACAATGGCCTGAAAAAATATCCGGGCTAAGATACCTGTTGCAAGCATGAAGGTCAATCTGTCATGTGAAATTTATCTTGAAATAGTGCCTTGCTATCTATTAGTATTTTCGCCTGAAAAACAAGTTCACAATACGCATTAGGATAGTAAAGCATGCAAAATATCGAAAAAATTATGCAAGAGTTACTCAGAGGTACGGCCGAAGTTCTACCTCATGATGGACTGCTTGAAAAATTAAAATTAAATCGTCCTTTGCGCATTAAAGCCGGTTTCGACCCAACAGCACCGGATTTACATTTAGGACATACAGTCCTTCTTAATAAGCTCCGTCAGTTTCAACAATTTGGTCATGAAGTAATTTTTTTGATTGGTGACTTCACCGCAATGATTGGAGATCCTACGGGTAAAAATGCGACACGTGTACCTCTTGATAGAGCTGCGGTGATTGAGAATGCCAAAACTTATCAGCAGCAAGTTTTCAAGATTCTAGATCCTCAAAAAACAACTATTGCATATAATTCAGAGTGGTTTAGTCAAATGAGCGCGCAAGAGTTAATTCAATTAGCACAACACTCGACAGTAGCGCGGATGTTAGAGCGTGATGATTTTAGTAAGCGTTTTCGTGAAGAGCAACCTATTGCTATTCACGAGTTTCTTTACCCATTGATTCAAGGCTACGACTCAGTTGCATTAAAAGCAGATGTTGAATGTGGCGGTACAGACCAAAGGTTTAATTTACTCATGGGGAGAGAATTACAGAAGCAAGCAAATCTAGCACAGCAAGTTGTGATGATGACGCCCATTATTGAGGGTTTAGATGGTGTTAAAAAAATGTCTAAATCTTTAGATAATTATATAGGTATACAAGAATCACCTGAAACGATGTTTGGAAAGATCATGTCGATTTCAGATACCTTGATGTGGCGTTATGTTGATTTGCTAAGTTTTAAAACCTTAGATGAGATTGAAGAAATCAAACAATCGGTTGAAAACGGGCGTAATCCTCGAGATGTAAAAATCGACTTTGCAAAAGAGATCGTGAGTCGGTTTCATACAGAAAATGATGCGCTTGCTGCTGAGCGTGCTTTTATTGAGCGATTTCAAAAAAAAGAAATTCCTGATGATCTCGTTACACAATATATAGAAAGCGATGAAGCTTTGCGGTTGACCTCGCTTTTAAAGTCTTTAGCTTTAACACAAAGCACATCTGAAGCGCTTCGGTTAATAAAAGAGGGTGCGGTCAAAGTGAATGGCGAGAAGATAGTAGACCAAATGTGCTGTATAGATACAGATGATGCGTATATCATCCAGGTTGGGAAGCGAAGGATTGCGAAAGTGGAAATAAATTCAAAAAAGTGTTGACAATAAAATTTGAATGAGTAGAATGCACAGCACTTGGCTAGAGGCCGCGCTGATTAAGAAGAGAGAGACAAACTGT
>CAYYEZ010000002.1:0-48970 GCA_964471225.1 uncultured Legionella sp.
GACGAAAACTGATTTAGTCGTTTTAACGGAGCTGAATGAGACCTGTGACCAGGTTTTTAGTGAGCTCTCACAAGAAGATGAACTTGCTGGCCTTTCTAACATTATTGATTAATGGTGCGGATGTTTTGTATGGTGGCCAGACCCAGAATCGAACTGGGGACACAAGGATTTTCAGTCCTTTGCTCTACCGACTGAGCTATCTGGCCAGCGGGTTGTATTAAACGATGATAATGCTCCTGAGTCAAGAAAAATATGTCATTTTTATAATTTTTTTTCGGTGTAACCCGCTGGTTTTTCTGAACCTTGGCCAAAAAAGTATTTTTCCATTTCATTATGTAAAAATGTTTTAGCATTCGGGTCGATTAAGCTCAAGCGATACTCATTAATAAGCATTGTTTGATGAGTTAGCCATTGTTTCCAGGCTTGTTTTGAAATATGTTGATAGATCTTTTCGCCTAATGGTCCTGGAAAAGGAGGATTATCTAATTTAGGTAACTCTTGTTTGAAAAACTCGCAAAAAATAAGGTCTGACATCATATTTCTTCGTTGCATCACTGAGGATGCTTATTATAGCCAAGATGCGTAAAAATGCGATACTTTAGATAGTATTCATTTTTTAGATTGGAGTTTAGTTGTGTTTTTAATACATAGAGTGCGTAGACAGATGGTTCAACATTCTTGTCGGCGAATGAGCACAATTTTAATTTTGCAAGATTATTTATCGTCGATTATCAAATTTACGATAGATAATCGAGAAATCATCAGTCTAGTCTCGCCATTATTAATTTACGGATACACAAGATTTGGTATCTATCGTAATGCGAATAATGCAAGAGTACTCAGTGCTGTAAAGCAAGCTGAGCAAGGTGTTTCTTCTGAGTTAGATAACATTCTTAAGACAGCCAATCCCAATCTTCGCGATTCTGACGGTAATACTTTGATGCATTACGCCGCAAGAGCTGGAAATCGCAAGCTTGTGAATGTTTTAGTGAATTATGGCGCTAATCTAAATGTGATAAATCGTGCGAAACAAACGCCTTTCTACGAGGCCGTATTTGCAGGTCAAGATCAAATCGTAGAAGACATGATTAGATTAAACCGCAATGGCGGAAAACGTTTTTTCTCCCAAGCTTCTATTTTGAATCAAAGAACATACTCCGGATGGACCCCCATTCTTGCTGCGATTTTAAATCGACGTACTGCGGTGACGTCAATGTTGATTGCTCATGGTGTAGATCTTTTTGTTAAGAATGATAAAGGTGAGTCTACGCTCCAGTTAGCTGTCCAAAATAACGATATTTTTTTGGTTGAGTTTATTTTAAATAACTCTCATCTTACAGATGAACAAGTGATGTTTCTTATTAATCACGAGGATCATGAGCATCATGGCACACCATTGTATATTGCGGCTAAAAAAGGATTCGTTGAAGTTGCCGAGTTACTAATCAATCGCGGTGCGCTTAATAAACCTACGGGTAAACGCCGCTTAACCCCATTACATGCTGCGATATTATGTGAGCACGAGGCTGTTGTGCGTTTATTTATTCAGAAAAAAATAGGTTGGAAAGAGCAAGATCTGGCTACTCGATCTATTGTGGATTGTGTCATTCTAAAGGGCATTCAACGTGGATTTTTAAGTCCTATTGAAGAAAAGATACTGCAAGATTACTTCGCTGATGCATCACATCGTGACGAGCGATATAAATTATCCTATCTGCCATTTTATAAAGCCCCTTTTAAAGTAGAGCGACAAACAATCACCTCTTTACACGATGCAGTATTTTGGGATGATCGTGATGCATTTCAAAGGCTTTTGAGCGAAGGTGCTAATTTCGATGAAAAAAATTCAGAGGGTGAAACACCTTTGCTCTTAGCAGGATTTTATAATCACTCTTTTTTAGCGGAAATATTAATTCAACGTGGCGCGAACATTCATCAATTGAATCGGTGGGGTGAGTCGCTTTTACATCGTGCGATTATTAATAATAATCTTAAGTTTGCGCGGATATTATGTGAAAAAGGGATTGATCTTAGATATGTCGATTCACAAGGCTATAGTTATATGCATCATGTCGTGAAGTATGGTCATACTCAGATGGCTTCTTTGCTATTAGAAAAAGGAGCGGTGCGTGATCCTAAGACGAAAAATTTTGGGAATTTTCCATTGCATTTAGCAGCTCTCGGAGGTCGAGTCGATATGGTCGCATTACTTTTATTTAGGTACCGTTCAGATCCTGATGCAAGAAATGGCTGTGATCTCACGCCAGCACAGCTGGCCAAAGACAATAAGGCAATTTTAGAGCTCCTCAGGCTCGCGCAAAGTATACAGTGTGAGGCTGATTCTTATGGGCCTAAACTTAAGCAGGAAATTTTAAAAATTTTGACAACACATCAGGAGCAGCGTCGAGAATATGCCTCGCGTCAAATGAACATTTTTGATGATGCGTCGTTAAAGCCGCTAATTTATCATTAACTGTTTTTCAATATCACCCTTTAATCGGGAGTCTTGAAGATCAAGACTCCGTGTTTGGCTGCCTTTTTTAAAGTTGAGTGAATGTAAGTCTAGCCAAATGATATCAGGTCTTGATGTCAGGTGGATGTAAATAATTTGATGTTTTAGATCTTTGATAGTTACCCATCGAGTTGGCCACGCGTCGGCTGACTCATTCCCTGAGGTATCTTCAGCACCTGTTGGTACCATGACTGTTCGCATGACTCCCATCAAAAGTGTTGCTGCCTCTACTTCATCTTTAGGTTGAGGAAGTGTTTTTAAATAAGATGAAGCCCGTACAAATCGACTTAAAGAATCGACATCGCCTGGCATGGGGAGTGTGCCACGAAATAATTTATATCGTTTTAAATTATTTAATTGAATATCATACGTCGGTTCATTTGCAAAAACGCGGTATTGAGGACCGTGATGAATCTTCATTTCACCATTCACATATTCAATAATGGCCATGTCTCCAGTTTTGTCTTGAATGGCGAGATGAATAGGCCAACTACGTCCGCCTATCTCCGTAGAGACGACTTGAAAGGTTGAAAGTGCGGTGAGTGCTTCTGATACAGTTTTATAGTTGTCGAGTAAATATTGTGCCCATAATCCAATAGAAAGACTGGGCTTTGTAAAATCCCTCGCTTCGTAGCGCGTTCCCTCAAGATAAAGCAATGAGGCGGAGAGTCCTGCCTCATTCAGACCTTCAGATGTGTTTTCTGTGTTGAACAAAGTGACCACAACACTTCCGTATTTGGCGGTCCAAGTGAGTGTATTTTCACCTGTTCCGCCTTCACGTTTGACTCCTCTAGGATAAACGATAAGCTCAGGTTTATCGTCGCGGTAGAGGTCCATCGTTCGGCCAACAATAGGCGAAATCCCGTTAGTGTTCCAAAATACTAAGGTACATGCCTCTAAATGAATTGGTAGTAAACTCAGTCCGAAGTAAATAATCCCACTAATGTTTTTAAAGCGCATTTTGAGGCGCCTCCTCTTTGGTGGATGGACTTGTCTCGTTTTCTGAGACTGGCGCTACAATTGCTGTTGCTGGGTTAGATAGCGCTTCTTCTAAACTAATAAAGCGGTAGCCATGATCTTTATACATTCTTAAAATATCATCTAGGCAATAACTATTCAGGAGATTGGCGTGAAGAAGTAAAATTTGTTTTACAGGTTTACCTTCCGATTTTTTTTCAGCACGCTCTGTTTGCTGCATGATGTAGCTTAAATAGCGCTGCTTCAGTCGCGGGATGTATTCCGGTCTTGAACGATAAGGTACATGATATAACTCTTCGTTAAATCGATAGTCTTTACTGTCGATTGTTACGGGCGCTATTTTATAATCATTTTCTGTCAGATATTGCTCTACTTTTTCTTTTGTCTCCCCTCGTCCTTGAGCAAGATAGGGGTATCTGAAATATTTAGGATGAGAGAGAAGAGGGGTGAGTACTTTATCTGTTTTGGTAATATTCTCGATGTATTTTTCCGCAGAAGTTTGATTTAAATTCAAATGGGAGTAAGTGTGATTACCGATAACAAATCCTGAATTATGAAAACTCTCGAGAAGCTCCCAGTCTCCTTTACCTATCGCTCCACCGATAACAAAACCTGTTGCAGGAACATTATAATTATTCAAAGCTTGAATAATTAGCATAAACCGATCATGTGTTCGCTTTATCGCAGCATCATTTTTGTAAGAGGCTGCGACAAAAGGTAGATCATCAATAGTAATAGCGATCTCTCGATTAATTTCAGCATGAAGTTGTTCTGACAAACAAAAGAGTAGACTGAGGGATAGTGCTTTATACATGATGGTGACCTTTTTTTTTATTATTATTATAAGCGTAGCAAGCATTTTTTATTTTTGCGTAGATTTTGTTAAAAATTCGTCTAAGATATAAGAGGGAAGAGTAAAAAAAGGGAGAGTATAATGAAAAATGAGAAAAAATGCAGCGCGGATTGGTCACATCGTACGCGAATTGTAGGTGCAGTATTTATTGTGTTGGCGACCATATTGACGCTGTTAACACTCAATGGATTGGGAATCTTGGGGATGTTTGCTGTAGGCTGCATGATGTGTCACTGTAGTAAATCATCTTGTTGCGCTTGTCCTTGTTGTGATTCTGGATCTTGCAAAGCCGATCCTTCCTGCCATGCGACATGCTCAGAAGATACCTCAACTAAGCATAAGAAAAAAGAAGACTAAAATGCGTTTTTGGAGTGCCCTATGTGGTCTTTTGTATTCGTGCATGATATTTGGCTCCTCCATGGATATCAATGTTGATGCGAATTCAAAAACTTTTAGTGTCAAATTGCCGGCAAACCCAACGACAGGCTACCGTTGGGTTGTCGACAGTCTTGATGATGTTAATTTTCAAAAAATAGCCGAAAAATATCTTCCTTCATCGCCTAAACGAATAGGTTCGGGTGGGCAGATGTGTTTTACTTTTGAAAGAAAGAAATCATCGAAAGCGCTTGATGAAACGACAATTATTTTAAAGTATCAGCGTACTTGGGAGCAAAAGCCTGTCGATGTGAAGACAGTGGTTGTACATTTCAATTCAAAGAAATGATTGATCATTTTTATGAGAACACGCATCATACACGCTTCTTTGTGAGATTAGGTTTCAATTAATGCTCTCGTTACTTTTGTTTGCATTTTTTCTTTCTGTTGTTTTGACAGGATTTATTCGTCGCTACGCCTTAGCGCAAAATGTGATGGATATTCCCAATCACCGCAGTGCGCATGCTGTGCCAACACCGCGAGGCGGTGGTGTTGGGTTCGTGATGACGCTTCTTATTGCTATTCCTTGTATGCATGCCTATGGATTTTTAACGCCAGAGGGAAGTCTTGCATTAATGAGTGCTGGTGTTTTTGTCGCAACGCTCGGGTTTTTAGATGACCATGGCTATCTGAATATCGGTCTTCGACTGCTGGGTCATGCAGTTGCTTCGGTTCTTGCTCTTTATTGGATGAAAGGATTTCCAAGTTTAGTTGTTTGTGGCTATTCTCTTCCGCACGGCGGAATCATGAACATTTTTGGTTTCTTTTATTTCCTTTGGATGATTAATTTATACAATTTTATGGATGGCATGGATGGTCTTGCTGCTTCAGAGGCTGCTTGTGTTTGCCTGAGTGCCGCATTGATCTACTGGTTATGCGGTGATACCGGACTGGTGGTGTTACCTTTGGTTTTGGCGGCAAGTGTTTTAGGGTTTTTAATGTGGAATTGGCCGCCTGCCCGTATTTTTATGGGTGATGCGGGAAGTGGGTTTTTAGGGTTTATCATAGCTGTGCTTTCTCTACAAGCTACTCACATGTACCCCCATTTATTTTGGAGTTGGTTGATTTTGCTGGGTGTTTTTATTGTAGATGCGAGTTATACCATATTGCGACGAGCCTATCAGCGAGAGAAGATTTATGAAGCGCACTCAAGGCATGCCTACCAATGCGCCGGCCGATATTTGAAGTCTCATCTGCATGTGACCTTATCAGTGATTGCGATTAATCTTTGCTGGTTGACACCAATCGCTATTTTAGTGGGTTTAAATCATCTCAATGGTGTGTTAGGATTGATTGTTGCATACGTACCACTACTCGTACTCGCAATTAAGCTAGGTGCAGGTCGAAAGCGCCTTTAGCTCCCTATTTTTATTTTAAAAGAAGTCTTCTTAATGTTGTCTTAAGGAAGGGGCGATATAATGTCTCCAAAGAAATTTCTTTACGTTTTTTGGATAAAAGCTGAATTTTTAGGGAGATTGATATGTTAATTTTAACGCGTCGTATTGGGGAAGCTCTGATTATTGGTGATGATGTTAATATCACTGTGTTGGGCGTAAAAGGTAATCAAGTGCGTCTTGGTATTAATGCTCCCAAAGATGTGGCTGTTCATCGCGAAGAAATTTATCTGCGTATACAACAAGAAAAGCAAGGCGACCCCATTGCCGAAGAAGCGGATGAAGAATCAGCGGTTTAAGCCTTGTGATATCATAAAAAAGCGAGGAGTGATGCGTTACCAGAAGTTAGAAAATGCATCTCTCCTTGAAGATCCTCAAATTTCAATAGTCCTGTTTCATTGATACCTCGTGCAAAGCCAATTTTTTCAGCATCTTGAATAAACATTTTTATTTTCTTATTGATTAAGTAATCTCGTTTTTCCCATTCCTTCATAAAATCTGATAGTCCAAATTTGAAAAACCGCTTTAAATCCATAGACAAATGATTGAGTAACTCGATTAAAAGCTGATTTCTATCCGTAAGTTTTTCAGTGAATTCATAGATAGCACCCCAGGGTTTATTCGAATGCGATTTATTCTCAAAATGAGTATTAACATTAATTCCTATTCCAATAATAAGATTTTCTCTATGACGTTCAATTAAAATCCCGCAAAGCTTGCGATGCTCACAAAGAATATCATTAGGCCATTTCACGAACAAAGTATGATCAGGTACATATGGGGTGAGTGTTTTTAAAATCGAGAGACCAATAATTAAGCCTATCCCTGAAATATTTTGTGATGAGACGGGTAGGCTTATGCCGACTGAGCAATAGATATTTACTCCTTTAGGAGAAACCCATGTTTTTCCGAGTCGTCCTCGTCCAGCTGTTTGCTCGTCAGCGATACAACAACTTAATGTATTGGGTTTTATTGTTGTTTCATTTTTTAAAAAGCGATTGGTGGAATCGATGCTTTCGAAATAATAAAATTGATCGGGGGGAATAATCGATTTCAGTACCTCACTCAAATGTTTGGCGTCGATAGGGTTATACATAGATACCATACCGTATTGTTGAAATGTTTGGGTGGTAGCATACTGCTGCACGCGCTCCGACGATGGGTGAGAAAGCATCAATTTTCCAGGATTCCCCATCGAGTGTTTGAAGTCGATGCTGGTGTGTAGGTGGTAATGTTGGTACCTCAATAGAGGCTGTGGGGTAAGATAACCCTGTGCCTACTGCTTTAATCACAGCTTCTTTTTGAGCCCAAAGATGGAAAAATGAAAGAGGTTTTAGTGCATTGGGTAGTTTGATTAAGGTTTGATTTTCTTCCTCAGAAAAAAGATGACGTCCTATGCCTAAAAAAGGGCGCGCGGAATAAAACTCGATATCAATACCTACAGGGTGATCGAAGCATACAGCCAATAGGGCAAGATCTTTCGAATGACTCAAGTTAAATTGAAGAGGGGAAGTCAGGTAAGGTTTGCCGTGTGATTCATAATGAAACTCAAGCTCGGCAGGGGCTTTCTTCAAGTAACGAGCAAGAATCTGCCTTAAGCGTACACGAGCAACACTAAATCGACGTTGATGTCGCTCAAAATAGAAACGACTGGCTCGTGTGCGTTCGTCCTCAGACAAAATTTTTAGCTCATCTGATGTGCACGGGGTGCTTAGGCTAAATTGCCAAATATCGAGGGCCATATCAAGCTTGATGTGAGGTGTTTGAGGTATCGGTAAATATGTGTTCATACATTTGGGGATTTCAAAATATAGCAATCAACGGTATGATATAAGATTGCAGTATACCTGAAGGTGATAAAGATACCAATGAGTCTACAGTTTTTAAGTTTTGAACAGCCAATTGAAGAGTTAAATCAAAAAATCCAGGCTTTGCATCGGGTCGATCAAGATAGCTCCGTGGATTTGCGAGATGAGCTCGCTCGTTTAGAGATGAAGTCCAAAGAATTGACAGAGCATATTTTCTCGAAGCTTGATCCTTGGCAAATTGCTCAGCTTGCAAGGCATCCGTTGCGTCCGCAAACGAGTGATTATATTGAGGGGATGTTTACTGACTTTCAAGAATTGCATGGTGATAGACACTATGCTGCAGCGCCCGCTATCATCGGTGGACTTGCCCGTTTTCAAGGCGAGCCAGTGATGGTATTGGGACATCAGAAAGGAAAGCGAACAAAAGAGAAAGTCTATCGAAATTTTGGTATGGCGCGCCCGGAAGAATATCGAAAAGCACTACGATTGATGAAAATGGCAGAAAAATTTAACTTGCCTTTAATTACCTTCATTGATACTGCCGGTGCTTATCCTGGTATTGGTGCTGAGGAGCGTAATCAATCAGAAGCCATTGCAAGAAATCTGTTTGAAATGTCGGTTTTGAAGACGCCAATATTATGTATTGTGACCGGTGAAGCTGGTTCAGGTGGGGCCTTAGCCATTGGTGTTGGCGATAGAGTGCTTATGTTGCAATATGCGATTTACTCAGTTATTTCACCCGAAGGATGTGCTTCTATCTTATGGAAGGATGCGGCAAAGGCTTCTGATGCTGCTCGTGCCATGGGCATTACTGCTGATAAAATTGTCGGACATAAACTTGTAGATAGCGTGATTGAAGAGCCTTTGGGCGGTGCGCATCGAGATTTGCCAGAAATGTGCAAACGTTTGAGTCAGTGGATTGCAACGGAGCTGGCGACGTTGAAAGCGATGCCTATAGAGACGGTATTAAGAGAACGTTGTGATAAATTTATGGCTATGGGTATTTAGCATTGTTCCAAACTGATCTATTGAAGCATTATGATGTGTTGCTCGTGGGTTTCAGTGGCGGTTTGGATTCAACTGTATTACTGCATCTGATTTCGAGTACGCCAGCATTATATGGAAAGGTTCGTGCTGTGCATGTCAATCATGGGTTAAGTCAATATGCTGAGGCATGGCAAACGCATTGTGAAGATGTGTGTCAAGCTTGGGATGTGCCTTTATCTGTACATCAAGTACAGGTCGAGCGCGCAAATATTGAAGAGGATGCTCGCCTGAAGCGCTATGCGGTGTTCGCTTCTGAGCTCTGCGCCAAAGGTTGTTTGCTTTTAGGGCATCATCAGGATGATGTTGCTGAGACGCTTTTTTTAAATTTGACGAGGGGAAGCGGCTTGAAAGGGATCAGTAGTATACCCGAGCGAGCAACTTTCGCCAGAGGAAGTTTATTTCGTCCGTTACTCTCTTGTTCTCGCGCAGAGATTCAGGCCTATGCTAAGCAGCATGACCTGCATTGGATTGAGGATGAAAGTAATGAAAATCGACATTTTTCTCGTAATTATATTCGTCATGAAGTGCTACCAACACTCCAACAAAGGTGGCCCAAGGCGAATCAAAAAATTGCTGAGTGCGCCCGTCATCTTCAAGAAGCGCAACATAATCTTTATGCTTTGGCCGAGATAGATTGTCCTACACTTCGAGAACCTGCTTCATCCTTACCTTATAAGGATCTTTTGCATCTTAATGAAGGGCGCTTGATGAATATCATTATGACATGGTTACATCGCTTAGACGTCCAGATGCCCAGCGCAATAACTTGTCGTCGAATTATAAATGAGATGATGTATGCCGCATCTGACAAAACACCTATTGTCGCTTGGGGAGAGCATAAGGTAAGGCGTTATGATGGCTGTCTTTATCTTTCTCGTGGTGTTGATGAGCAAAAATCTCCGAAATTATGGCGTAATTTTCCCGAACCGCTGCGCATTGATTCTCGCCAGATTTTGGTGGCTTATCCGGCCTCCTCCGGTTTTTATGCTCCTCCTGGCGCTATTGTGGAAGTGCGTTATCGTGTAGGAGGGGAAACACTAAAGCGACATCAATCTACACATCTTTTAAAAAAACTATTTCAAGAACATCGCGTATTACCTTGGTTACGAAGTGATATTCCTTTAGTGTACGTCAACGATGAGTTAGTTTGTGCTGTAGACTTTTTAATGAGAGACCCCTATGATGACGCCAGTTCGTCCTACATTTATCAGATTGAAAGGAGATATCAAGATGAAGCCGTTTGAGCGATTGTTTTTGTTAATGAGTCAACCTCGTGTCATTTTGATGTCTTTACTATTAGTGATTTTGACATACTACTATGTAGATAGAAGCTTGGCATTATGGATTTATCACCATCATTTTCAAGAGAAATTTGTTTTATTAAAAAGTCTCACGCTTTTGGGAGAAAATCTTCTTGTACTTGGATGTTTAGTCAGCCTTGCATTGATGTTTCGTTATCTTAAACCTAAACAGCTTTGGGAAGAGCGTGCGTGGTTTTTGAGCCTTTGTGTGCTCGTTCCTAACTTAATTTGTTTAGTGTTGAAAGTGCTACTTGGGCGTGCGAGACCAGAGTTATTTTTACAAGACGGTGTGTATGGTTTTTTTGGATTTCATACGCACTCTATCTATTGGTCGCTGCCATCTGGACACACCACCACGGTCATGTCTTTAGCTTTTGGTTTGTCTATTTTATTCCCCAAAAGAACATTTGCTTTTATAATGCTCGCATTGTGTATTGTGGCCACGCGTATTTTGCTTTTGAAGCATTTCGCGAGTGATGTGATGACGGCATCATTTTTATCCATAATAGAAGTTGGAATTGTTGAGTTGGTGGTGCTAAAGCGTTATCAGTATTTTAAATTAGTACAACGAATGACTGTAGGTGCGCATGAGTAAGTTAAGCAACATTCCTGTTGTGATTGAGAGCGGGAAAAAATATACGACATCTTCCGGGATTGTTGCAATTAAAGATGGTGTCAAATCATTAAACGTAAGTGATGCAGACGCTTTGGAGCCCCGTCTTCCTAAGCCGGCCTGGTTGAAGATGGTAAATGCCCTTCATCCCAATTATGCAAAAGTAAAATCTGTAGTCCGAGAGCATCGTTTATCCACCGTGTGTGAAGAAGCAAAGTGTCCAAATATTGGGGAGTGTTGGTCACACGGGACTGCGACGATTATGCTGATGGGGGCTGTTTGCACGCGTGCTTGTCGATTTTGTGCTGTAGATACAGGAAATCCTCATGGTTGGCTCGACAAAGAGGAGCCAGAAAATGCTGCGCGTACTGTAAAGTTAATGAACTTAGATTATGTGGTGTTAACCTCTGTGAATCGGGATGATTTGCCGGATGGTGGCGCAAAACATTATGCCGAAGCGATTGCTGCAATTAAAGCACACTCACCTCATACAAAAGTTGAGGCATTAACCCCGGATTTTCAGGGAGTTTTGGCGCACGTCGAAACGCTATTAGATAGTGAGTTAGATGTTTTTGCTCAAAATGTTGAGACTGTTGAACGTCTGACGCATCCTGTGCGTGATAAGCGTGCAGGATATTGGCAAACACTCCATGTTTTGGCTCACGCAAAACAGTATCGCCCCAACGTATTAACTAAAACGAGCTTAATGCTTGGTTTAGGTGAAACCATAGAAGAAGTGCTGCAGGCGATGGATGATATGCGTCGTATGAATGTAGATATTCTCACTTTAGGACAATATCTTCAGCCCACGAAGCACCATTTACCTGTTGTGCGCTACGTGACACCAGAAGAATTCAATATGTTGCGAGACGTAGGGTTAGAAAAAGGATTTTTCGAAGTGGCGTCAGGTCCTTTTGTTCGCTCAAGTTATCGCGCTGATCGCGTCTTCAAACGTCTGCCTCTTGAATGATTTGTAGGCAGGCCTTAGAAGGCAGATTTTTCAAAGCATTTACCGGCATATACACAGAGTTATTCACAGTTTTTGTGGATAATAGTTTTTTTTAGCAAGATTGTTGACAAGAAAAAATCCAATAAAATTCAATTGGTTAGATAAATTTTGTTGGTTGTTCGTCCAAATTGATTAAGTCACACCAAAAAAGTTATCCACAACACTACAAATGTGAAAAAATTTCTTGATAATTATGATCTATTTGTGCTTCATCGATAGACCGAACGAATAACTGGAGATTTTCTTGTATGCTCCCGATTCTTGACAGATAATTACATCCTAGCCCCGAGAGGCCTCGATAAAGTGCATATAAAGGCAAAAGAAGGCGTGTGTTTGACGTATAAAAAATAGAAAGCCCCAAGAGCGTACAGCTGGCGTATTGAATTAAATGCAGATCAAGTTGTTCTTTAGCATGCAAGTGTGTAAAAATATGGTTGATAATGTCTTGCATTTCTTCCATTTCTGTATAGTCATGATCCACGTAACAAGCTTTAGCTTTCTCGAGCAAAGAAAGCACATCATCTACGTGTGCAGTCCAATAATTTAGATTCATCAAAATATCAATCGATTCAAGAAAATTTGCCGCAATATCGCTCGAAATTTCCAAAGGGAGATTTCCTGTTTGACGAGCTTCTAGCTTTTGTTTTGAAATATGTTCTTGAAAGGTTTTTTTGAGTTCACAGAAGTGCTCAGGATACCAGAATGTAAACATTTTTAATTCTCAGATTAAACCAAAGACTGGGTTTTTTATAAAAATACTTACGCAAATTCCTGCGATCAACCCAAACAAGTGCCCTTCCCAGGACACACCGCGCTCTCTTGGAAAAATACCTAAAAAAATCCCAGCAAAAGCGTACAGTGCTGTGCATCCAAGCAGAATGGCAGTTAACGTTCCTTGTTCGTAGATGTTGCTGATAAGAACGGCCCAGTAACCTGTAATCAAGCCACTTGCGCCGACATGTATGCCGGGTTTTCCGAATATCCAAAGCAGAAAACCGGCGAGTATCATAATACTTATTGTGATTAAAGAAAAGTAATATAAACCGTGTACTAATAAAAAGTCACTTAATACAACTAAGGGGATAGTGTTGTAGAACAAATGATTAAAATTTGCATGTAAAAAAGGCGAAAAAATAATACCCAGTAATCCAGGTGCTGTACGCGGTACAAGTCCAAGATAAAGCAATGGCGGAAAAATACGGGAAAGAACGAAGACACCCCACAATATACCGACAATCCATAAAAGTGCCATCTCGTTTTGTTGTGTCTGTTGTATGATGAGTTGCAAACTTTGATTCAAATTATCTAACATGAATATCACTCGCTGATGTCTTTTATGATTTCACAACAAAGTTTACCGGTTTTGAGTTGTAATGTCAGTGTTTCACCTACATTGATGTCTTGATGATGTGTCAGAACGTGTCCGTGATAAGTCGCGATGGCGTAACCTCGATTGAGTGTATTTAATGGGCTGAGCGTGTGCATGACCTCGGTGATAAGATGGTAGCGATGCTGATGAGATTGTATCAATGCATCCATATTTTTTTTCAAGTGGCGTAAAACGTGATCTAGTGTTTGATACTCGATATCAAGCTGGCGTTGAGGGGAGGGGAGTCGTTGGCTATAAATCGAAAGTTTGCGTTGTTGCTCTAGCATGTAGCGCTGCATGGCTAAGCATAAACGTTTCGAAACATTTTTAAACCGCAGAATGAGCTCTTGCCAGTCAGGTGTGACACGCTCTGCGGCGGCTGTTGGTGTTGCTGCACGATAGTCAGCGACAAAATCAGCGATGGTGAAATCTGTTTCATGGCCGATACCTGTCACAATAGGTATCGTGCTATCCACAATAGCATAAGCAAGAGATTCCTGATTGAAAGACCACAGGTCCTCTAAACTTCCACCACCACGTGCGAGTAGAATGACGTCGCATTTTTTCTCTTGATTAGCTTGTTGTAGTGCTTGAATCAATTGTGTCGCGGCTTGTGCACCTTGAACCTCGCTGGGGTATAAATGAACTTGAGCAAGTGGGTGGCGTCTTTTGATTGTAGTCATGATGTCATGCAGTGCGGCACCGATTGGTGAGGTAATGATGCCGATATTTTGAATATATTCAGGGATAGTTTTTTTTCGTTTGGCCTCAAATAATCCTAATGCTTCAAGCTTAGTCTTGAGTAACTGAAATGCGCGATAAAGCTCGCCCATGCCTGCTTTTTCAATAGATTCTACGATAAGCTGATAATCTCCTCGTGCCTCATAGAGACTGAGTCGACCTTCTGCGATGATGTGTTGACCATCAGTAATTTTAGGCATATTGTGTGTGTGGCGATTTTTAAAAAAAGCGCAACGCAATTGTGCTTGCTTATCTTTTAATGTGAAATAATAATGACCCGAAGAAGCTTGAGTCACATTGGACAACTCTCCTTCGATAGCAATTAGACCTAACCCCTCAAGACAGTTACGCGCAGCGCGATTGAGTTCGGTGACACTAAGAATACGTCGTTCTGTGGGCATGAGGGCCGCCACTTGATTAAGGTCGATGGTGTAAATATTAACCCTGAATTGACTAGTAATCCAAGTTAAACTTAGGCAAAATATGGCGAACAGTTTTTAAAACGAGGAAAACAACATGAAAATGAAATGGATAGCTTGTGTGATTGGTTTGACACTTTCTACTGCTTGGGCGCAGGATACAGCAGTGAAATCTGCAGTGACTGCCTCGGCTTCTTCTGAAACAACACTGTCTACTGAAGAAGATAAAGTGTCTTATAGTATCGGTGTGGATTTAGGGAAGCACTTAAAGCGTCAAGGAATTGAAATTAATCCTACCGTTTTCTCACAAGGGATTATGGATGGCTTGAATGGTCAAAAAATGTTGTTGACTGATGAGCAAATGAAAAATGTTTTAGATGAGTTCCAAAAGAAAATGATGGCAAAACGTGTTGCTGAAATGGATAAACTTGCTGCAACAAATAAAGCAGCCGGAGATGCTTTCCTTAAGGCCAATAAAGATAAAGCGGGTGTTGTGACATTACCTAGTGGCTTGCAGTATAAAATTCTGACCGCAGGTACAGGACAAAAGCCTGGTAAAGAAGATACTGTGACAGTTGAATATACAGGTAAGCTAATCAATGGCACAGTGTTTGATAGCACTGATAAATCAGGAAAGCCTGCGACATTTAAAGTTTCACAAGTGATTCCTGGGTGGACTGAAGCGCTACAATTAATGCCTGTTGGCTCTACATGGGAAGTGTATGTTCCTGCAAATCTAGCTTATGGTTCGCGCAATGTCGGTGGCATGATCGGACCAAATGAAACATTAATTTTTAATGTTCATTTGATTGATACTAAAAAGTAATTTGTTCATTACCATACCATCGTTCGTTTCTCAATTTAGAGAGCGAACGATGCTGGCTTAGCTGTTTTTAGACGGCATACTCATGAAAAAACGCCTTCTCATTGTCTTTATGCTGGGGTTCTCTTCCGGGATGCCTCTTGCTTTACTTACTGGAACACTACAAGCCTGGTTTTCAAGTGAAGGGCTTTCCTTAATGTCTGTGGGATTTCTAAGCCTGATAGGCTTACCTTATAGTTATCGCTTTTTATGGGCTCCTTTTCTCGATCGATTTTCTCTATGTAAGTTAGGACGTCGGCGTAGTTGGCTGTTGTTAACTCAACTTATTCTTTTCGTTGGATTTAACAGCATGGCTTGGTTTTCGCCTAGACTAGATGCTACTTACATGATGATCTTAGGTTTTTTTCTCGCGTTTACTTCTGCGACTCAGGATATTGCTGTTGACGCACAGCGTACAGAGTATCTGCCTAGTGCGGCGCATGCCCTAGGCGCTTCATTAGGAATACTAGGTTATCGGTGTGCATTACTCATTTCTGGTGGCCTTGCCCTTGTCATTGCCAGTTATTGGGGATGGATATGGACTTATCGTCTGATGGGTCTGGGGATGTTAGTCGGTATGGTCGCGACACTTTTTTCACAGGAGCCTGTTTGTGACAGTTCTGTCTCAGAGACAAAGACCTCTCTATTTAATGCGTTTTTTTTGCCAGCAAAAGCGTTATTTTCACAAAAAAAAATAGGCGCATTACTCTTATTTATTATGTTTTATAAGGTTGGCGAAGCCTTTACTGCTTCTACTAGTGGAATTGTGTTACCTTTTCTTATACAAGGATTAGGTTTCCCTCTCGATGTGATTGGATATGTGAACAAAATGGTGGGGGTTGTTGCTGCTATTTCAGGAGGGTTGGTCTCTGGATTAATTTTGTTACGTTGGCCATTATTTCGAGCCATGATGTTATTTGGTTTGCTACAAGCCGCGAGTATTTTATGCTTTGTTGCACTGGCTTTTGTCGGACGGAATACTTTATTACTATGTATAGCTGTTGTTGCTGAAAACTTTGCAACAGGTTTATGTGCTGTGGCCCTAGTCGCATTATTTATGCGTATTGTTGATAAACGTTATACAGCGACGCAGTTTTCGTTACTGATGGCTTTTGCTTTACTACCTCGTACTTTTTCAGGACCCATTGCTGCAGTGATTCAACAGAGGGTCGGCTGGGTGGGCTTGTATGAAATTATATTTTGTCTATCTTTAGGGTTTATCCCTATTTTACTATGGATGCATCGTTCTCCTCGTGAGACGAGTTTTGGGTTGAGTCCAAGCATTAGCCAAGCGCTAAACTAAAAAAGAGGAGGCGAAATGAACCTATGGATTGATGGTGATGCTTGTCCCAAACAAGTGAAGCAAATTTTATTTCGTGCAGCGACAAAGAGAAAAGTTTCGTTATGGATTGTAGCGAATCACTTTGTCAATATTCCGCCTTCTCCTTTTATAAAACGTGTTTTGGTCGAGTCTGGCTTCGATGGAGCGGACAAATATATTGTTGATCGTATTGTGAAGAATGACCTAGTGATTACAAGTGATATTCTTTTAGCTGAGCTTGTTCTTGAAAAAGGTGCGTGCGCTTTAAGCCCTAGAGGACTGTTATATTCTGATAATAATATTAAGCAAATGGTTGCCATGAGAAATATGAACGAATCTTTGCGAGGTGCGGGATTAATTCAAGGCGGGCTTAATCCATTGCATCAAAAAGAAATTTTATTGTTTTCTAATCATTTAGATACATTAATTACTCGACTGAGCTGAGGAGAAAGTGCTCAGGATCGACGTTACTTTTCACAATTTCTATGCATTTATGCCGGGATTTCTCACCCGATTTCAAATGGATATTAGATTTAGGCACTTTGAAAGATTTGGATAAAAATTTGATAAGGTCGTGATTTGCTCGCCCCTCGATTGGAGGGGTGGAAAGCTTAATTTTTAACTCATCTCCAACAAGACCTACAATCGCATGTTTTTTTGCGCCTGGTTGAATGTATAATCTCAAAATCAAAATATTTGATTCATATCGATACCAGGTCATTTGCTACTCTTTTATCTTCTATTGGTTTAGCATAGCATATATATCCAAGTCACTTAAAAAGAATTGAACTCATGAAATTAATAAAGCAATTTGTTGTCGCTGTTTCTCTATTGTCTTCTGGGTTATCTTTGGCTGAATCCTCTATGACAAAAAGAGTGACCCAAATTTCAAATGATAAGGTCAATGTTTGGAGAACTGAGATTTACCCTGCCGAAACGGGTATGCTTAAAATGCATCGGCATGAGTACGATCGCGTTGTTGTTGCGTTGGATGACGGTGTGCTTAAAGTTACGAATGACCAAGGGCATGTTCACTACCTTAAGTTAAAAAAAGGAGAAAGTTATTTTTTGAAAAAAGATACAAAAAATGAACTTCACACAGATGAGAATATCACAAAGCATGCTATTTCTGTGATTGTGATTGAGCTCAAATAAGAGATGTTATAGATACCTTTTGGAGGGAACGATATGAGAGTATTGATGTATTTGGCTATTGAGAGTGCAATTCAAAATGTGACTCAGCGTAAAAAAAATCTCCCAACACATTTTAAAGCGGCACTTTCAAGATTGTATCAAGCGATAGAAAAGAAGGAAGGTCAGAGTTGCTTTGAGTCAAACGAAGATGCAGAGCGTGCTCAGACACTTTCTTCAGAAAAACTTGCCGATTTTGCCTTGAGCACAGTTGAAGAAATGATATCGTTCTCACTTTCTCCTGATGAGCCTTCTATCAAAAAATTACTTGAAGATGAGGATTTGCTAGTTAGTTTTGCGGATACAATTAAAAATAACTCGAAGCAAAAATATTTTATTGGTCCTGCACTTACTCGTCCTACACTTACGCCTGAAGAGTTATGCCAACTTGCGATTAAGGGTAATCTTGAGGAAATCAAACAGAATTTTATTACTAGTGAGCTTGTCGATACAATTATTTCGAGCACAAAGAGCTCAGGCCCGGAATTATATTTGGGTAAATATAATGCTTTGATGATCGCGATTGCGTATCGTCAGGCACCTGTTGTGAAGTATTTTATTGAAAAAATAGGCGCGACCCTAGATATCAAAGGGGGGAGACGAAATGATTTGTCGATTCTTGATTGTGCGGAACAACCTGGAAATGGTTTTTTTCTATTTACGATGTCTTTCTTTCCCCCTATAGATACCGAGCTTCAAGCGTATCTCAGAGAAAAACTAAATCCCAAGGCGACGCGATCATATAGTGATGTGGCCTCTGTCAATACAGCTATTGCTGAGTCAGAAAGCCACACTTTATTGCATTTATGATGCTTATTTTGCGTTGTGAGACGATTATTTTCTATGCGAGAAAAGCAGGCTGCTTGTTTTTTCCTGCTTTTCGTCTCTTTGCATGATTGCTTGAATGAGGTGCTGCTCCACCGTTAAAAAAAGTAACGTTTAAGTCATATACAAAAGATATGTTTGAGCTATTTGTACGATCTGGTACTGTTGTTATCTCTTTTTCAGTAGCCTCTATTAGCGTTTTTGATTCTGATTCATCTTCTATTTTTGCTATTATTGTACTTGGAAAAGGTGCTGTAGTTTCTGTCATCTCTTTTGCAATACGTAGAGATCCTAATTCCTTTTCTAATTTTTTTTGCTCAACTAAGTGTTTTGCATATTCAAACAAACACTCTTGTGAATATCGGTGGTTCAGATGTACTGTGTGCTCTTCCTGTTGTGTTGTGGGATTAACTTGCGTAGATATCGTGCCTATCCACTGTAAGCCATAGTATAAAGTGTCGTTCTGAATGGAAAAATATGTGTTTGGATATTTTTCTATTGGTAGATCAAGAGCGAGGACCTTTTGTGGATAGATAGATGTTATAAGCTTCATATGCATGAAATGCGCTATATTTGCTAAATGTATAGTCTCAGATGCATTGGTGATGATTAATTTCATATAAATAATTTTTCGGTTGATAGGAAACACATATTATTACACAAAATGTAACTTAAAAGCCCATGATTTAATAAAAATAGTAAATCAGGACTTCTAAATAACCGATCTACATCTATTTGATTTTTATTTGATCAATTGTGCTGTCTCCACAAGACTAAAGCCAAGTTCTTCAGCTTTTCTTTTTAAGTTTCTCAGCACCCGGTCCTGATCCTTCTGTTCATAATAATCTTGGCCTGCTTCATTATATCTAATACCATGCCGTAATATATTGTAAATAATTTTTGCGGTTTTGTGTGCCGTTGCTGTGATTGCTTTAGCTGGGCCTAAGCGTGATTTAAGCCGTCTTAAATACGCTCCTAATGCAGTTGAGCTACGATAGAGGGTTCTAGCAGCCATTCTTAGGGTAGCGGCCGCCCTATATTTGCAATAATACGATGACATGGAATGATTATCGCTAATTGATTCATGCCATTTGCATTCGCGACTGCGCGATAAGCACTTGGTCTACCTAAAGAAACAGTCTGCTCTTTATAGCTATTAGTTTCACCATAAGGAATTTTGCTCAAGTCATTCCACACTTGTTGTTGAAACAAGCTGCCAAAAACAAGATAAGGTGTCTTAAACTCGAAAAGACAGCCTATTAAAATAGGATTTCAATTCACCACGAATCGAAGATAAAATATCGCTCTCTCCCGATGTAATGACAAAGTCCTTTTTTCTCAAGCGCTCCGTTTCGCGATCTAATCCTTTTCTGGTGATAAATTCTAGTAAATAAAGATGTGTGTCATCAGCTATAGCGATCATGGGACCTAAAACTGTATCAATCCATAAAGATTTTAGAATATTCGTATTTTGATCATCGCTTAAGAGAGTCGTCATACTCCTCCTCTTCCGTGGCATCCGCTTTTAAGCTCATTTGTTGACGAGCACAATGCTTAGGTTCTACGCTAAATAAACTAAATGTTGATACCCTAAGATTAGAGTCAATACCTGAATCATCTAGTAAATCATCCTGCTCATCTGAAAAACCAAAATTTTTTGGAGTGATAAAGTCGTCATCCATCTCTAAATTAAGAGCCGTTTCCTCTAATAAAAGTACGGCCTCATCTACCGAATCCTGAACATGACGGTCATCTGCTCGAGAGAGATAGGATTGTACTTTTTTTTCAAGTTTGTGGTTTTTACAAAAAGTATATTTACTTGCAAGGTTTTGATATTGCTCCCAATACACAGACACCCTTTGCTTATCATTCAACGTAATAAAATAATAGATTGCTTTATCATAAAACGAAAAAAAAGTGGGATACTCTTCTAATAGATAGTCGAAGCATTTAAGCGCTTTTTCTGAAATACCCGCCCAACTATAAATGATACCTAATTGCTTTAAAAAATATTTATTTTTATGATACTGTGGAAAAGAGATTAAGCTAGAAATAGCCTCTTGCGTTTCTCCAAGTTTCATATAAATCATAGCTCTATTTAGGACAATAAATTCTGAAATCCCCCAAGTTTCTTTCATTTTATTAATTAACTCTAATGCGTCTACATAATTATCTGTATGGATCGAAAGTAATACTTGAATTTCAAAACATATGGCAGAATTTTCTTTATGTTCCTCTAGTAAAGCGCGAAAAAAATCTTGTTTTTCAAAAAATAATTTTTTATTTTTTGTGTAACAAACAAGCAGATTTTTTAACCACTCAAATTTAAAGCTTTTTTGAATCGCCCTCTCATAATTCTCACTAGCCTTTAAAAAATTAAACTGTTTATAATAAAATTGTGCTTGTAATACTAAATTTTCAGGCTCATCATCAAGTGACTCCATGAAGGGTTCTGCTGCTTTTATTAGGTTAGAAGATATGATGCATCTTATTTTCTCACGCTCGATTTTCTTTTTTTGCTTCATAAGACGAGCATATTCTTCAGATGTAGGCAAAGTCTTAGATAAATCTGACGATATTCTTAAATCTAATGAGTTATATATTTTTAGAGCAGTAATATAATCTTCAGCAGACCCAATCATGCGATGACAAAAAGCAATTTGCATATCATAATTTCTTTTCGTATTTTTTCGTTGACTTTGTAAATCCTGATAAACATCTAAAGCCTCTTTATATTGAGCAAGAGAAACACAACATTGGGCCCATAAAATAGCCGACTTCTCTTTATTTTTCGTTGGGAAACGTTTACTGTTTTCCTCAAGCCAAAACATAGCATCCTCATAGTACCTTAGCTTCAGGAGACACTCGATTTTCATAAAGAGCCATTCTTGATCATGAGATGGCTTGCTTAACCATTGGTTTAATGTGACCAACTCATCAAAAAAGCCCTTTTTTAGCATATGCCTTGCTTGATCTAAACTCAACTCTACAACTTCTGCATTTTGAATAGATTTAATTTCTTCTTCAATTTCATTGCGGGATTGACTAACAATATCCTCCAACTCTGCAATAGAAGGTTCAGATTGATTTAGGATATTTAAAAAACCACTCATATAGCGATTCATCCTGATGCCATACTCATTTGCTTTTTTGTTGATTTCATATAATTTTAGCAGTTGAGCAGTTAATTCCTTTATAACATGACTCGCCTTATCAAATGCAACCTGATGTTCAATGCAATCTAGTAAATCATGAAGCCTAGCCAGAATTTTTTTAAAAGATGATACTCCTATTAAAACCTCTATTTCACATCTGTATTGGCATTTAAGATTCTGTAACTCTGTGTACAGTCCTTGTTGTGTTAATAAAAATTCGGCGTCATCAGTTTTTTCTAAAAATGATTTATCAAGTTTTGAAAATAATAGAACTAATAAAGCGCTATCAGCTTTAATCATTTCTTTATATTTATTACATATTTTGAGTAATTGAGTATCTACCGAATTTTTATGTAGCTCATCTATATTTGAGATTAACTGATAAATTTCTTCCGCGCTTAAAGAAACTTCTTCTATTACTTTATCCAATAAATTAGCAAATTCTGCAGTTGGATAGTTTTTTCTTTTCAAAAGAATGATGAGTAGACGTCGATAAATTTTCTGCACAAAATTTTCATCTGTACTTGGCTTAAATTTTTCTTCCCAAAAATCAATTATCCTAATCAATTTGTCTAAACCTGGAAGTTCCATTTTTGATATCAAGATCATTATGTTGTCGACAAATGTATTTGAATCTGTATTATCTGCATCAGATTTAGCTAATCTTATATAATATTCTGCATATTCATAAATTTTTTCCAGTTTATCGCTCTCAAGAAGACTTTTATGCGCCACTAAAAGCTCGGCCAATAATAAATAGTATTTAATATCCAGGCTATCTTTAATATTATTAAACATTTTTAAAAGTGCTTTTAATGATTCCTTATCTAGGCATGTTTCCCCTGGATGATTGGATACGTGGTCATAAATATTTTGCAGTGCTTGTTCAAAGTGAAATATTACTCCTCTTTCTAATTGGTTTTTTTTATCTAATTTATTAAAACAGTGGTAAATTATCGAGAAATTGGGGATTTTTGTACCAGAAATTACACGAATAACATCAAAATAGCGACCGTGCATTAATTGAAATTTTTTAGATTTATTTAAAAATTTAATAATATGCCCTAAAGAGAAATTCTCAGGATACTTCTCATAAATTAATGTATAAAAATAAAGTAGTATCGAATAACTACGCTCAGGGGCTGCCTTACCTTCTAAGTTGGGGCTTTGGTTCGTAATATAATCAAACAACATTTCACTACGAAGAAGTAAGTTTTTAGTATCCTCATATGAAAGACTTTCTTTGAAATGCTCAAAGTATCGACATATGAGACTCAGAGAAATCTGAGCATACTCTAATCCTAAAGGAAACTGCTTTATACTTGGAAGAAAGGAATCGTAATAATAACAAAGAGCCTTATATAAGGGAGAGGATAATTGTTCACGCGGGTATTCATTTGCATCAATAAGGTCATAAAGCTCACAAAATAGCTCATTATAAACAAAAATAATATTTCTAAAAATTGGATACACTCTTTGTTTTTCTGCCTCAGTACACTGTGAGATTAGTTCTAAGTTTTCAACAGAAATAAAATGATCAACAAAATCGACTGGTATCTGATTAAGTTTATCCAACAACTCTGTTGGTTTTTTTTTTAGTTCATCAATAAATTTCTCAAAGGAATCAATTTTTTGTTTATTCTGTTCTAAAAATTTTTTGTGTGCTTGGTTTTTCTTTGTAACTTTATGCTTATTGTTCATTTATACACAACATCTCAATCATTTATTAAAAATTCTTCGATTTTATAATTTGATCTAAAATTAGTCAAATAGATATATACCCCGATTTTTAGTAGCTAGCCGTGTTTTCTCGACAGACATTACAGGCAAAACTGGAATGAATATTATTCGCGCTTCAACAAGCATTAGAGCTATATGATATTTACCAAGAAAAAAATTGCTGATTGTGATCGCGAGATTGAAAAAAAACTGACTCAATTTTCAAGTAAAGAAACGTCCACAGAGCCTTCAGTAAGAAAAATAAGTAATAAAAAAAGAGTAAAAATGCACCGGATTTTGATTTGGACTCACAATTACAACGATTAACAGGAGTTAATTTAATGGACGTACCAAAAATGAATAGCTTAACTGCTTTATATACGCCTCGCGAATGAAATTTAGGAATATTCAATCAAAAATTACTTGTAATTTTAATTAAAGGGATCATGCTATATGGCATGAGCGGACTAACACTTGCATCTGCAGAAATCATTGCCCTGAAACAAGCTCATCGTGCTTGCAAAGATAAGCGTGCAGCTGATCGGATAAAGGCTATTTATTCACTTGGAGTAGGATTTTCTGTAGAAGATGTTGTCGAAATCCTGATGTTAGACGAAGAAACGCTTAGAAATTATGTAAAACGCTACCAATCAGGTGGAATTAAGGCGCTTATAGCGGATGACTATCAAGGTTCCGTCTCAAAATTATCAGTCATTCAATTAAATGAGTTAGATGCGCATCTTGAGCAACACACTTATCTTACGGTAGAGGCCATCATAGCGTATGTGTATGAGCAGTATTATGTATCATATTCTGCCAGTGGAATGACTGATTTATTACATCGCTTGAAATTCACGTATAAAAATCGAAGCTAGTGCCAGCAAAAGCCGACAAGAAGAAGCAAGAGGAGTTTTTAAAACAGCTAGAAATTCTAAAAGCAAGCAAAGGTAAGGACGATCCCATTTTGTATATGGATGGTGTTCACCCGCAGCATAACACGATGCTTGCTTATGGCTGGATTAAAAAAGGTCAAGATAAACTCGTTAAAAATAATACTGGCCGTCAACGTTTGAATATTAATGGCGCCTTAGATTCAGAAACGCATGCTGTGATTACTCGAGAAGATGAAATCCTTAACGCCATATCAACAATTGAGTTATTGAAAAAAGTCGAAGCAGCCTATCCGATGGCTGCTATTATTTATGTGATTTGTGACAATGCTCGATATTATCGTTCAAGATTGGTCAGTCAATTTTTAGAAACCTCAAAAATTCAATTGGTCTTTTTACCCTCATATTCACCCAATTTGAACTTAATTGAACGACTTTGGAAGTTCATGAAGAAAAAAGTGCTTTACAACAAATACTATGAGAAATTCGACATCTTCAAAGAGGTGACCTTAGAATTTTTTGAAAACATCCAGCAATAAAAGCTAGAATTAGATTCCTTGCTGACCAATCGTTTTCATTTATTAAACGTATCTTAACATCTGTTGTCGACAAAAACTGATATACTATAAGTCATGATAACCAAATAAAATACAACAATATGAAGCTATTCTTCAAAGAACCGACAGCGCCAAGGTATATTTACATCAACCCCAAGACGAATAGGGTTCACTTATTAATGCCTATGATGAGTGGTACTGAAATAGGGTTAGATAACACCTGTAAATCGGTCTATTCCTTACAAGAATTCTTTGGTCTTTTAGGTGCGAACAAACAAAGTGCGGCCGTTGGGGTGCTCACGGATTATAAAGCGGCATTAGAATTCGATTTAAAATATATGCCTGCCTCAGCGGAAAAGACACATAAAGCGCATCGTCTTTCGCAAATCGATACTTATTTGGAAATTTTGCGGCAAGTGCAACACGATACACGGATTACAGAGCCTTTAAAACAAGCTTTCCCATTGTATCCGGAGCCATTAGTCCATTTAATGGAGGCTGTTGATGCCAATTTGCACAGCATCATTCTGCGACCTAGAGAGCAAGATAATTATTTACGCACGACAGCCATTGAACCGACCTTTAGTGCCAACCATAATCAGATGGTGAGTGGCCACGTTGTCCCTCAAGACTCTTTACTGGCTGATACTTTGCGACAACAGTATCAAAGCGTCTCGTTTACACCTAAATCAAAGGAAGGATTAATAGCACGCGTTGTCTCAAATCGCGCAGGCTTACCTGTTGACCTTAATCAAATTAAGGAAACGTTAATTCATGAAATCCAGACTTACCTTGGTATTACAGTGAAGTTCGATGAAACTTATGGCACTCGTTATGCGCCTTCTGTACCCATGGATAAACCCTATATGGATGAGCAACTGGCGATTGATGTGGATAATCCCGCCACAACAGAAAGTTACACCCATGCATTGATTCAATATTGCACACCCAATCTATTCGATAATGTTGAAGGCTCACCCTTTTACACAGTGAATGACGCAGAGCGCCTGTCTATTCTCACCCAGTTTTTTTTGGCAGAGCTTAATATTTCCTGCAGAGAACAAGGCATAACAGTGGCTAATTTTGGCCAGATTTTAGAAAGTGACATGGAGCTCGTCAACGGTTTAGCAGAAGCGGTCAAACATGCATTAGAACACAGTGCTCCGGTCGAAGAGACGCTGATTCAGTATATCAATCAGCATCAACAGCACTTTGAATTAACAACGCTTATTTCTGAAGAAAGCCTTCCAGCGTTAAAAGAAAGCCCAACACTAAAAGAACGATTTAAATCGCATTGGGCACAAATCAAAGAGTCGCCTCATTTTGATGAGTTTATGCTGTTAGGCAAGAAAAGCGGTTTATTTGTGACTCACCAAGGGTGTATGGCCACGCATTTTGCAAGTTTCTTACAAATGGGTTGGCAGGACAATCGTCTTGATGCAGCACTACAAGACTTTGATACGGTGGATAAACCGGATAACGTCATTACGCATCAAAATACATACATCCATGCTGACATGAAAGAAATAGAGATTGATTTATCTCAAATGGATAAGGAAGCCTTGCAAGCTTTATATGAGGATATTAACACCTTTGCGGACATTGCACTCAAAGAAGCACTTCTCGCACAATTGAAACAAGAGCGTCCGGACTTTAAACCCAAAATTGATGCGAAACAGTTTTTGCAACACGTGGCATATGGCGAGCAAGATGAAGCCGAAGCACTGCTTCAACAAGACCCCGAGTTAGCTCAAGCGCTCTTGCAAGCAGGTGGCATCCCCTTTACAGACTATTCCGGTCGAACCTTCACATGCACTGCCTATGAATATGCTTACTGGGCTAAAGATACGCACATGCAAAGAATGTTAGAAAAATATATCCGAATCAATGAAGACACAAGACAATTGATTCTTCATCGAGTGCAAGACATTGAAAAATTAGTGCCATCTTTCGAGCCTGGACTGTTTCAGCCATCTCCCATACCTCAAGGCTTGCACTATACCACAGAAGACAAGCAAGGACTGATTACAGAACATCAAGATGCAGGTCTTGACCTCATGCCATTAATACGTGCATTAAAGCATTATGTGGATGAGTACAATAAGAAATCTAATAAGACTGAAGCGGATTGGGTGGTACTTGAGAAAATCTGGGTAGATGAAGTTGGCGGCGCGCAACGTAATGTAGCTGCTCATATTGCTCATGAATATTGCCATCCTGACCGCTCTTTTGAAGATGTAAATAATAACAACGAATTGTTGAACGCAGCGATTCCTAGCAACCTAAAACGGCAGCTTAAATTTTATAACGTTAATACGGGTAATTATGATTTTTGGTTTTCTCCTGGCTCCTATTCGATAAACTCTGGATTAGGCTATTCATTCGGAATATGCGCGGCCCTGCGGGGGGGATGTGCGAGATTGGCCGGCGGGGAGTATGTGTGCATGGATTCGGTCGCGTTAACGACCATTGATAAAGTGAGAACTAACGACCGCGAGCAGTCGCTACAAAATCTAAGCCAGCCGCTAAACCTACAGGAGTCCCAATCTCACGGTCTTTAGTCAATAACAATGCCATAGCGATTCCAGCGATGTAACGATCACGACAGTGATGAATAAATTGGGCTAGGACGGTTTGATAATGCCAGCTTTGACTTGTTCTCACCCACCATGTCAGCCAAGCGTTCAAGTAGCGTTTGATTCGTGCGGTAGAAAACCCAGTGCGACACGAAGTCGCCAAGTAGAGCTGTGGTGCTCGAAAGAAAACACCACCATCCATACGGCTGGATGAACCTACGATCCTGAATAAAGAGCGGATTGGACAACGAGGCAAAGCGTGAAAACGCGGGATCCAAAACGCGAGTAGAGGATCCTCCTGGAAGTCGTACTCCGGGTAAGCGTAAGGTAATGGATATGCCGAATACATATGAACCTGCATTTTAAAAGATCGTCATCTGCAACTACGGAAAACGACTGAAAACCGTAGCAAATGGAGGGAGGAGGAATCCGTGGGTCAAATTCCTCGTCGTCAACAATACCTTTCGGTCTAAAGCAGGCGGCTAAGTCCATATGCTCGACAGGCGGAACGTGGAAACTCTGTAATGCTCCTATAGGGACAAAGGTAGGATTAACCGCAAGGTTCGCCAATGCTTTGCAGAAACAGGATGTCCAAGAAAGGAAATGCCGATTTGTAATGAGTCGGATACAAGTGTAAATAACTTGGCACGAAAGTGAGCCCACTTTGGACTGGTTCAAAATGGCGAGATAATTTGGGGAACCTTAACCATGGAGAAAAGCAAATGACGGTGAAGCACTTCACTGGTGCATCTCCAGCAGAGCGCAATCAATCTTGGCAAGAATTACCTTGGGCAACGATAAATGCGCATGTACTTCGGCTCCAAATGCGTATCGCCAAGGCAGAAAGAGAGGGCAGGATAGGCAAAGCGAAAGCCTTGCAAAGACTGCTCACCTCGTCATTTTACGGAAAGTGTTTAGCAGTAAAACGTGTAACCAGCAATGTAGGCGCAAAACCCCCTGGCGTTGATGGCATAACATGGAAAACACCAGAGTGTAAAATGCAGGCAGTAAATTCTCTTATCATTTCTGTTGGCACCTATTTTAAAACAGACTTCATTTAATTAAAATGGTCACGTAAATTTATTTTCATCACGCAAAATCGTATTGCAAGCATGGCGTTTATTCCTAAAATTGATTCGTGTAAGGTATATAAGAATATGTTACGATTGTATAAGATACTAAATCTTTTTTAGAGTAGGTCTATTTTCTTTAATGCCTATTAGTGAAGTAAGTGCTGTCATTTCGTAAAAAGCGCACTGCTTATTGGGGGATGATAGTATGCTATTAATAGACAGCATTAATTATTCTCCTCGGTTTTTCTTGATTTGATTGTAATAAACTAGTGCTCTAGCACGTGATTCACTGTGATTAATGATGGGCTTGGGGTAGTTGGTTTTCCGATAAATTGATAGGGCGTCGTTTGATTCCCATGGTGCATGAATTGTGTCGTTATTTACATCAAAAAGCTCAGGTACCCAGCGACGGATATAGGCGCCATTCGGGTCAAATTTTTTACTTTGTAATATCGGATTAAAAATACGAAAATAAGGTGCTGCGTCAGCGCCGCAACCAGCAACCCATTGCCAACTTGCACTATTATTAGCCAAGTCGGCGTCAACTAGAGTATTTAAAAACCAATCTGCACCTAATCGCCAATCAATTAATAAGCCTTTCGTCAGAAGTGAGGCGACAATCATGCGGACTCGATTATGCATGTATCCTGTTGCCCATAATTCTCGCATGCCAGCATCTACGATAGGGTAGCCAGTCATACCTTTTTGCCAACGTTTCAATAATGATTCGTCATTATGCCAAGGGAAAGAATCAAATTCGCTTTTAAAATTCTTCTCTGGCAGAGAGGGCACATGATAGAGAAGATGATAAGAAAATTCTCGCCAACCAAGCTCTGATAAAAAATGCTCAGTATCGGTTGCGTTGTAGCGAGGCTCAGTATAAGTACACTCAACCGCTCTTAAAATTGTCCAAGGGCTGATTTCTCCAAAGTGTAAATGAGGTGATAAATATGACGTTGCCTTTTTTTCTGGAATATCCCGATTTATTTTATAGCCACAAAGATGGTATTTGATAAATTTTTGCAAACGCGCTAGAGCACCTACTTCTCCTGGCACCCAATACTCAGAAAATTGATCGGCCCAATTGAGGCGTGGCAAAAGTGCCCAGCAGTCAAGATGGTCACTTGTTACATCAATAGATAGGGGACGATGCGTTATCTCTCTTGTTGGCAAAGAGATCAGCGCTTGCCGACAGGTTTTCCAGTAGGGTGTAAAAACTTTAAAAAATCCACCACTTTGAGTGCTAATGGTCCAGGGCTCATTAAATAGGCTGCCGTTGAAGCTTAAAACTTCAGTGCCACTTTCTTGCAGTGTTGTTTTAATTTTTTTATCACGCTTAATGCTCAAAGGCTCGTAACATCGGTTCCAATAGACGGTGTCAATTGAAAATTTGCTGATTAACTCTTCGATGATCTCTATGGGGTTGCCTTTTCGTAAGATGAGTTTTAAATCAAATTGATTTTTCAGTGAATCACAAAGCGCTGCCAGACTGTGATGGAGCCACCAGGCCTGGGCTTCGCCAAGGACATTATTTTTTTCATCGAGAATATAAAGTGGTATTACTTTTTCATGATTCGTACAGGCCTCAAAAAAAGCAGGATTATCAGTAATTCTCAAATCTTGTCTAAACCAGACTAATGCGATGCTCATGTGGTCCTTTATATACCTTTTATGAATGAGTTTTAGGATTTTATGCTAAGTGAAGTTAAAACAGTATAGGGTAGCAAAAAAACAAGCGACTAGGGTTTAAATTTCGAGCTGCTATCTTCTTCTGGTAATTGCTCTGTCGATTGCGCTTGTCTCTCTCCATTTTTATCTAAGATTGTTTCTTGATATCTTTCTTTAAAACTAGATGTTTCTTTGGATGCAACTTGTTTTTGACCTATTTCCTGATTATCAAGCAATATTGCTTTACTGGTGTTCACCGTGCATTGATACCAATATTCGATTGCTCGAGTAGGGGAGAGTAATGAGATGAGATCATATAGATTTTTCCAAACAGATTGAGATACATTAATTTTTTCTTCGACATTTATTTTTTTTCTGGTTTCCTTAATAGAGTCACCTTGACGAAGCTCGATACTATTAATCTTTGAAACAATCTTTTCGTATGAGCTGATTAGGTGATTGCTTAAACCAAAAGATGAAATAGTTTGCATCATTGCATAATTGCCTGTGTGAGAAAATCCATATGATGCTGGAGGAACTCCAATGACAGGATCGCCTGCAGCCATCATGTGTAATGTTTTATTTCCAAGTAATAGCGTGTTATCGTAAAAATCAATTGCTGTTGTTGCAAATACTCGAGGTGTTCCGAAAGTATGAACAGCTTGTATATTATCGCGATGCTGATTGCTTTGAGCAGCGTAATCTGCTGCTGCAATTTGAGAAACCGCTCCACCTAAGCTATGTCCTGTAAATATAATGGGAGCATCATCCGAAATATCCATGTCTTTAAAGATTTGGTCTCGACTTTCTTTAGAGGATTCATAGTCTAATTTGAATCCCGCATGCACCATTTGGGTTTGGGGTGTCTCGCTAGTTGGCCTGCCGAATTCCATTTCTCTTAGTGAATACTGAAGGTCCCGATATTGATCGTAAGTGGTGGTTGTCCCCCTATAACTTACAATAACTCCTGCTGGAGTTTTGATGATATATCCTGCAATATCCTCGTAGTGTCCTGTAAATATCCCTGTATATTTTTTATAAAATGGCCGAATGTCTTCTTCCTTAACCGTGATATTATTTTCAGCGAACTTTGCGATTAATTTCTTTTTTCCTGTCGCTTCATCACCTTCATACGCAGTAACCAATGAAGCATGAAAAGTGAGATTTAAAAACTCTTCTTTAGGTTTGGATTCAGTTTCATTTGACTTTTGCACAATGACCTCGCGTGTATCAGATACATCACAAAGTAACACTTTCATTATAGACTAGAATTTTAAGCTAGGATTTTATCCGTTTGGGTTATAAAGACTAGTTGGTTCTGTTGCGTGTTTTTTAAGGTTTTGTTTTTACTGATGGATTCTCATCCTCACTGTCAGAGTTTAGCGAGGGCGTTGCTGTTTTCGCGCGATAGTTTTGTAAGATTTCTCTAGATCTATCCATTGTTGTTTTGAATTGACTATCTAGTTTTATTTTGGATGAATTTTTTGTACCCCAAACTAAATTATCTATTTTTGACGTGATATAACCCAAAACTCCACCTAGTTTATAATTTGAGCCACGAGACAAAACTGAGTCATGTATGCGTAACTCTAAGTCTATCTTTGTAAGCAACTCATCTGTAGAGATGTGTTTGTTGTGACTGATAATATATAAGATATTAGCAATAATTTCTTTTTTTTGAACAAGTAAGCCTTGAGTCTCAGTTGAGCATGCTATATTGAGAAATCGATTATAACGTTTTAGTGTTTGTACAATGTGCTCAAGTACTATTTCGGCGGTTTCTTCTGGGAGTTGTGAAATAGTTTTTTCACGTCGATATTGCTCGACAATAAGATATTGACTGTATGGATTTTCCTTTAGATTATTAATTGCAGACTCAGTCAAATGAGGATTTGTTTGATAGGAAATTAAAACAGATGCGGCGAAAACCAAATATTGATCAGGTGTAATATTGAGTTGCGTGAAATTATTCCATGAAAAAATATTACGAATAAAGTCAGGTAAAACCTGCCATTGGCTTTCATCAAAAAGAGCGGTGTGTTCGTAGGGGCTATCAGGGTGAAATAGTGTGCGCATTAGACTTTTATGATCTTCTTGAAGTTGTCTTTTTGGATTTATTTTTTCTGCCATACCAAAATCAATCAGATGCATCTTTCCTTGCTGATCGTACATAATATTGGCTGATGAAATATCACCATGAATGTATCCAGTACCACTTTTTGAGCTACCATTATGACAATCATTGATGACAAGTAATAAGTCAATCGCAGCCTCAAGGCGTTCCTGCAAACCCAAAGTAGGAATGCGTTCTTTCAGTGTTTGCTTCATGACGTACATTTCTTGATAGTATTTATAGTATTGCCTCCCGTCATCTGAGAGTATACGTCTTATAATCAATGGACCTTTTGCGATACCCATGTCCAAATTAATGCTGGCTTCTAATTTTCTATCATGGTGAGATAGCTCCGCCGATAAGTCATCGTCTATATCTATCGGGACAGTTTGTATCTTAGTGACTGTATCTTGCGTATGAGATTTTGATTTTTTAACCCTAGCGAAAGCGCCTTCGCCAGTAATACGATCTAATTCGGATTTGTTTGCCAAACGAGTGATATGCCCTGCGCTGTCTTGTATATATGAAGCAGACAACCCACTATCACGACGACTATATTTGGGCTCATAGCGCCCCAGATCGCGCTGTTTTGCAAAATAAGCCTCAGCTATCTTGAGCTCCAACTCCATTTCTTTGATCATATAATAAACCAAATAATTATTATATTTCTAATATGGTTTATTATAGATCACAAAATTAAATCAGCTGGGATTGATATTATGACATGAACCAAAATTTAATAGATTATTTACATGTAACTGCATTCTGATGCTGCAGGGCTTCTGGTGTTACACTCAAATAGCCACTAGTATCTATCTGAAGCTCAGGAAGACTACCGTATGTTTGATAATAATTAAGAATAGGTCCCAAAGATTCTTTAAATGCTATATTTCTAAAAGAAAGTGGTGTGGTGTCTGATACAAAGCCTTTTTCAATTGCATCAAGATATTTTTCTGTAGCATTTGATTCTATCTCCGTAAATATAGTGAGGGCATCTGAAACTGAGCAGCCTAGGCCCAAAAGATTGACTAATACTGTCGGTTTAAATGAGGGAGTCACTTTGGTTTGTGTTAGGCGCTGACTAAATTCGCTTTGATGCTGAAGCTGCGTGCTTTCTGGCAAACTAGAAAACCATTATTTTCGCAGTTGTTCGGATTGTGCTGCAAAAACAGCTAAAGGTCTTTCATGCAAAGCTTAGCCTATATGTTGCCTGTCTGAAGACAAGCCTAAAATGGTAGGTGTAAGTCTTTCTAAAGTACCTAAAACTGAGGAAAAAAAGCTGTATGAGCTAGTAAAAAAATTTGCCAATAAATAAATTAAATGGCGAGGTTTCCTAATTTTTCATAGGGCATGATTGCTGGCTTTTTTCTATAAGCACCAGCAGCAAATAAGCTTATACCTGAGAGAGCTGCTGCAGCACCGACACCAGCTACGACCAATCCCATAGCGCCGCCTGTTAGAGTATGAATCAGAATAAATGAAATGCTAACTTCAGCAATGCCCAAAGCGCTAATAAATCCACCTAAAACCATCATGCTAACGCTATTTTCAGTTCGACTGAGGCTATTTTCAGTTCGACCTAAAAAATTAAGAGATTCTTTTGAAACTAAAGCTTTAGCCAAGGAAGAGTATTTAGCTTCCAATTTGCGATAAAAATTTGCAAGTTTTCCTTGCTTTATTGATTTCCCAAACAAATTGAATGAGTTTTCATAGTCCACTTCGACATCAATAGGTAGATTCAGAGTTTTTTTATACACCTCATCGATTAGAATTAAAGTTTTTGTTACAGTTAACACCTCAACCACCGGAGCAAATTGAGCGTATTGCTGCTGTAAAATCCCTAGAGGTGTTTCTTCTACATGCATTAACTCATGTAGCGCACAAATGTAGGCAGGCCGATATCGTTGATTCGTTATATGGGAATTGTGATTTGGATTTGCCACGATAGCTACTATATGCCATGTATTCCATTCATTTTCCACGTTGCTTAGATAAGTTTTCGTTAAATCCATATCAGACCATATGACTGAGTTTTCGATGGTTACTCCATGATTAGCATATTTTTTAATATATTCTTCATATATTTTTTTAGATATTTCATCTGCCTTATTTTTAAACTCAATAGGAATAATGTTTAATTTTTGTTGGTCATAGATTACTCTTTGATATTCTGCAAATATATTTTTATAACGATAAATAAGTTGTAGCTCTTTTGCTCTAGAGCCTACTACGGGTGAGTTCATCCAATAATACCCCGGAGATGAGCTTAAACGAGTTTGTAATTTATTTGGCTTGCTCATTGTAACTTTTAAATTAATAAAAACTCATTGTATTATATTTCACGTTTTTATCAATTATTTGATCACAAAAAGGAGGTTTCTCGCTGGGCTTTGAGGGCTATAAAAACGCTGTTAGGTGTCCCAATAAATTTTTCTTGAGAGATTTTATTTTAATAACCCTGGATTTATCTGTTCTGAGCCCTAGCGCCCGAAGATAGATGGAATTGTTTTCATTAACTATCAATCTCGAAAAAATCGATAATCATAGTGAATTCAAGAGTCCGGATCACACAATCCATTTTAAACTCAAGAGCAGTATTTTCTGAGCGATCATGCGTTTGCCCTGAGGTTTGTAGAGGATGCTCGACAAATTAAAAATGCTTAGGTTAGAATGGATGCCAGGATTGACGTTGCCCTGATATTTATGGACTCCAATACTAATGAGTATACTTCACGAAGGGTTAGATAAGAAAACGCTCTTTTCAATTGGGATGATTAGCGCGTTAGTCAGTCTTTTAAGCCTGAGTATCCCACTTGCAGCACAACACTTATTAATTTGATTGCTTTTGGAAAGCTATTTCAGCCGGTTATTACACTCAGTTTGATTGTCCTAGTGTTGATGTTAGCCTTAGGGGCATTGGATGTTTGGCAAAGTTTAATTATTGAAGTGATTCAACAAAAAATAATTGTCAAAGTTAGTTTTGATTTAACACGAAAATTTACGAATTTATCATTAGAAAACTTAGGGATTCATGATGCCCCAGAGCTAGTCAATCGATTTTTTGAAATTGTAAGCCTGAATAAAGCTTTGAGTAGTCTTTTAATGTACGGCGTTACACTCGCGCTTCAGCTCTTTTTTGGATTAATCTTATTGCTTTTTTATCACCCACTTTTTTTAGTGTTTGATTTATTTATTATTACTACATTGCTCATCGTCGTTCTTTTACCTTATAAAAAAGGGTTAGAAAGTGCTCAAAAAGAATGCTCTCAGAAGCATCATATCGCTGCTTGGCTTGAGGAGCTATTAATGAAACGTTTTTTATTTCGGCTCAACAAGCATAATCTTTATGCTCTGCAAGAAACCGATAAGCGCGTCGTTTCTTTTTTAAAGATTAGAAACCTACATTTTAAGCAATTGATTACGCATCAAATCGGTTTTTATTGTTTGTCCGCATTTTCGAGTAGCTTATTGTTAGGGTTAGGCGGATATTTGGTGATTAATAATCAGTTGAGTCTAGGACAGCTTGTCGCTGCAGAAATCGTACTCGGTGCTCTAATTTACGCTTTTAAACGCTTTAGTGTGTTACTAGAAAATTATTATGATTTACAAGCCTCAAAAAATAAAATAGAAAGCGTTTTAAATCTCACCAGCGAGGTGATTAAGACCGATCTGAACGAGATTATTTTTCCAATAAAAACCATTAAAATTAAAACAAAACAAGGTAGTGAGGGAGTTTGTGCCTTGGGTTCGCCTTTGCTCGTTGTGCTAGAGCAGCCTCAAAAATTTTTTCCTCTTGCTGAATCTATTCTGGGTTTTCATACAGACCTAGAGATTAGTTTTTTTGTGAATGATACGCTTTGCTTAGAAGAGCATCGTCGTGCCATGAGAAAACACAGCGTATTGCTAAAACGTAGTGAGTGGTTTGCTGGTAGTGTCTACGATAATTTAATGATGAATCGTCCCTCTGAATTGATTGAAAAGCTCAAGGAGTTACTTAATACTTTTGATTTGATGGATAAAATTATGCATCAAGCAGAAGGGCTTAGACATATTATTTATGATTGGGAAAATTTCTTCACAGACATCGAACTCATCCAGTTAATGGTCATTCGCTTGATTATCGCTGAGCCACAATTAATTATTATTGATGGTACCTTTGATAAATTAAAGCACAGTCAAATTGATGTATTGTTGGCTGAGCTAATGAAATTGAAGCAGAGTTTAATTATTGTCATCACAAGAAATGAAAAAAAATTCCAATTATCTAATCGTTTGGTGATGCAATGAAATTGCATGCTTATGACGTGATCAAGCGATTACCCAACTCTGGCAAAATTACGAGAGTTATTTTTTTAAGTCTTACTTTTATTGCTTTATTTCTTGGATTTACCCCATGGCAGCAATTTGCATTAGGAGAGGGTAAGGTGATTGCTTTTTCACCAACAGAGCGTTTGCATACATTAAATTCACCAGTCCAAGGCCGAGTTAAAAAATGGTATGTTGATGAAGGAATGCAGGTTAAAATTGGCGATCCAATTGTCGATATTAATGATAATGATCCACATATTTTAAGAAGATTAACTTTAGAAAAAGAGGCGATACAGTTACGTTTGGATGCGGCAAATAAATCGATGATGGCAGGGAAAGCTCATCTTGATCGTCAAAAAATGCTCTTTGAGGAAGGAATTAACTCGAAGCGTCAATATGAGTTGGCTCAGATTGAGTATGCGAAATTCCAAAATGATCTTGCGCAAGCGAATATAGATAATGTGAATATCGATGTGCGTATTGCCAGACAAAAAACACAAAATATCAAAGCTCAAGTGGCGGGCACAATTTTTAGGCGTCTTACTGGTCAAGAAAGTGTTGTTGTGAAACAAGGAGATGTCTTAGCACAAATTCTTCCTGCGACTCAGTCTCGTGCGGTTGAGCTATGGATTGATGGGAATGATATTCCCTTTGTACATCTGAATCAGAAAGCGAGGTTACAGTTTGAAGGATGGCCTGCTGTACAATTTCGAGGATGGCCTGAAATTGCCGTAGGAACCTTTGGAGGAAAAGTATCTTTCATTGATGCAACTGAACCTTTGCTGCGTGATCGTCTGATTGACAAAGAGAGAGCGAGTTTGATGACCTCAGAAGAGTCTGTGATGATGAAGCAGCATGATGCGCAGGCTATAAAAATAAAAATTTATCAAGAAGCAATTGCTGCCTATTGGCAATGGGTTGAGGCTGGTCTTCAATTAGAAATATTCGAAGAATTATTAAAACTTGCTGAAACTCGCCAGCATGCGATTGAGCGGCAAGCAAAAGCAGGCGATATTGCTCGGCTTGTTATCAGCGAAAACTTACAACAAATGATGCAACGTGAGCAATTGATTAATCAGGGGGTATGATGTTTGAGCAAGCTAGTATCCAATTGTCTTTGTATTATTGAGATGCGGAAGGTAAACCTCTTGTTCCGAATAAAAGCCAGCTCCCTTTTAAAAGTACAAAAATACCTCGCTCGACGGTAACGAAACTTCCTATATTATCAGCGCACCCTGCGATAAAAAAATTGAGCAACTACTCTAAGATTGTTAAAATAAAACGCGATTTGGCAGAAAATCAGCTTATGCCCCAACTCGATGCTGCTGCATCAACATTCAAGCAAAATGGTACAGGCGGATACCCTTTATTAATTCCACAAGCTGCGATGGTTGGGGTATCGTTTAAATTTCCAATATTTCAACGAGAGGCGAAAGGCAAGTTAATTCAAGCACAAAACGAGTTAGATCAAGTGAACTCGGAAAGGAGACTTTTGTACGATCGATTGCGCAATGATTTATCAAAAATATTAGTAGGCATTCAAAGAGGCACTCGACAGTTAATATTACTGGAAAAGGAGTTATATTTAGCTAAAAAGGTTCAGATAGGCGAAACTAAAAAGTTTTACGAGGGAGACAGTACCTTGTTTTTGGTGAATCAGAGAGAGCAAATGACTACACAAGTTAAGCTGAACATGTTGCATCTACAAGTCGAGCTGGAAACATTAAAAGATAAAGTTAAGTTTTTTTCATCGACGCTTCAATGAAAAAGCTTGAAAAATTTGATCATCTTATCAAAGGCCGTTGATATTTCTCTCTGCAAGGAGAAGCTGTGCTAATTTTTTGATTTTTGACTTGAAGCTAGATACAGGCTTATGTCTAAAAAATCACAATTAGCCTTCGGTCTGCTGCAGTGTCTTCAGCGTGTGTAAGACCTCTTTCACATGATCTTTGACATTGACTTTACGCCACACCAATCGCACAACTCCCGTTGGGTCAATCACAAAAGTGCTTCGTTCAATGCCTCTCACTTGTTTACCATACATGGACTTCATTTTTATCACATCAAATAATTGGCACAAGACTTCGTCGGGGTCGCTAATCAGTTCAAAGGGAAGGCATTGGTTAGTTTTAAATTTTTCATGAGAGGTTAGGCTGTCACGCGATACGCCCAGAATAGTTGTATTGATAAGTGAAAATTCTTTTTCATGATCACGAAAATCACAACTTTCAATAGTGCAGCCTGGCGTTGCATCTTTGGGGTAAAAATAAATGACGAGCCATTGTCCATGGTATTTGTCAAATGTTGTATCAACAGCACCTGTTGTTTGAAATTGGACCTGAGGGACTTTTTTTCCGATATTCATGAGATGGTTCTTATTTGTAAGTCATATTCTCCAGTATACCTTTCAAAGTTCGTGGTTGAAAGAGATGTCTACGCACAGTAACACTACAAAAGTGATCCTGAATCACGAGTGCTAGCTTTCGCTTGTCTAGAGGCGTTTTAGGATTCTATTGAATGACTTTTGGGTAGTCGAAACGTTTCTTTTTGTCAGTATTCTCTTGCGCTACTGTTGATACAGCATTATTGTTTTCTTGATTGATAGTGATGTAATTTTTTTTCATAAACTTAATTGATTTTTTATTGATCGAGCGTGTTGTCGCTCGCTAGGGTTATTTAAAAATGAAATATTTTTTAGCAATTGACGAAGGAACAAGTAGTACTCGAGCAATCTTATATGATACACAAGGTCGTCTTTGTGTAAAAAGCCAATATTCGCTGACACAATCTTGTCCTGCTCCAGGATATGTTGAGCAAGATGCGGAAGAAATATGGCAAAAGACGTGTTTTGCGATTCGAGATGTTGTGGCAAAAATCAATCCTGTTGACATACTTGCTTGTGGGATCACTAATCAGCGCGAAACCACTGTGATTTGGGATAAGCGCACGGGGGAATGTGTCGGGCCTGTGATTTCTTGGCAAGATCAGCGAACAGAATCAATTTGTTCGGCGTACTCTGCAGCGGACATTTCAGACATTCATCAAAAAACAGGCTTGAGGATGAATGCGTATTTTTCAGCAACTAAACTGCATTGGTTGCTGAAAAATATGCCAAAAGCAAAAAAACTAGCGCAAAAAGGTCTTTTAGCATTTGGAACGATTGATAGCTTTCTTTTATGGCGTTTGACGAAAGGAAGTCAGCACTTGACTGACATTACAAATGCATCTAGGACATTATTATTTAATCTTGTAGACAAGACTTGGGATGAGACGCTGTTGGATTTGTTTGAAATTCCGAGCGCTATTTTACCAGAAGTGCAATCAAATGATGCTTATTTTGGCATGATGCACAAAGAGATTATGGGTAAAGAAATCCCAATTCATGCGATGATTGGTGATCAGCAATCCGCATTATTGGGACAAGCTTGTATACGACCAGGCATGATGAAGGCTACTTATGGAAGTGGCGCTTTTTTATTAATGAATATTGGCAAAGAGCCGGTTTGGTCGAGACACCAATTATTGACCACAGTCGCCTATCAAGTTCAACATCAGACAGTGTTTGGGCTTGAAGGTAGTATTTACCATGCGGGGACTATTTTACGCTGGTTACGTGATGGTTTAGGTATTTTACCAAATGTTGTCGATAGTGAACGTATGGCTCAGATGGTGACAGACAACGCCGGTGTCTATTTAGTGCCCTCTTTTACAGGACTAGGCGCGCCTTATTGGTTGCAAACACCCGGTGCGAGCTATGTTGGGTTAACAACGACAACAACCGCTAATCATCTAGTGCGGGCGGCATTAGAGGCTATCGTATTTCAGACAAAAGATATTTTAGAGTGCATGTTGGCAGATTATCCAGGGAAGCTCACGTCACTGCGTGTAGACGGAGGTGTGACTCAAAATACTTGGTTGCTGCATTATCTAGCATCGGTTTGTCAAATCATGGTGAAACGAACGGATGAAATGGAAACAACGGCTAAGGGGGCTGCGATGTTGGCTGCGATTGCTTCTGGCCACCTGTCTTCACTTAACGATTTACAAACGCATTGGCATTGTAATTTAATATGTCGGCCAGAACGACGTCAGAAATCTTATCGCAAGGCTTACGAGGGATGGTGTCGGACTCTTGAGAAGATATCAAGATAAAACATCAGATGGGAAAATGACTAAAATCAAATGCCTGTGTTATTGATTAAAAATCAAGCATATTCAGCCTAATCGCCTGGCGATGTAATCTGAGAAAATGCGAATGGTGCTTGGGGCTTTTAGGTCTCTAGAATCAAGCATGATTGAAGCTCATGGTAGTTTTTGATTTTTATTCGTGTCAGAATCTCACAATCTATTTTATATTTTGCGTTTTTTATGAAAAAGTCGACTACTTATTATTCACGTAGAAAAAAATCCGAAACCGTACCCACTATGTCAGAATTAGCTTCACAGAAGAAAAGTGGAAGCTCTCCTGAAGAAATTTTTGCTTCGTTACTCGATTTTGATGAGCATGAGCGCCATCAGCGAAATAGCAGCACAATTGGACATGCTTTAATCGCTCAAGCTGCTTCTGGCGAGTATGAGTCTACTCAATACGCAATTGGGCAATCATGTGTGCGCGAAATGACTCATATTCAAAAGGTAGACAAAGGTAGAGCGAGTTGGTTTAGAGCAAAAGATATCGAGGGTCGTAAATATATTTCAAGGCGCAGCTTGAAACTTAACGTGCACGAAAAAAATGAAGATGAAAAAGAAGAAGATGAAAAAGAATATGAATTGCGTTACTTTTCTCCATATGAGTATTCCTCATCAGAGGAAAGTGAGTTTTCTGACGATGAGCCTACAAAGCTAGTACGCGATAATCTCACGAGAGCAGAACGCCGTGTCCTAGAGCAAATTCCGGATAAAGTAAAAAATAGTACAGTCGTGTTGGTTCGAGAGGATGTGCTTCAACGCGATGCAAACCCTGCGCGCTCAATAAGTCAAAATACATTGATGGGACAGTCCGCTAAAGAAGCGTACGAGGATTTGTTTGAGCAATTCAAAGATTTATTATCACCTAAACTGATTTTGATATTAAAACGTGCGATTGAAGCCAATATTTTTGTGTCACCTGAAAATGAATTTCGTCCAGAATGGCTTCATAAAATAGCGCATTCATTGAGCCCTATCTCTAATAAAAAAGAACACGATCCTCAGCAAAAAAGTAATCTCGGTGCTGCAGGTAAGTGGGCTAATACTGAGATGATGTTACTTGAACGTATCGCAAAGTGGTTTAGTTTAAGTGAAGAGGCTGCCACTGTGACACTGACGTCTCTTTTTGAAATGTTGTTTGGCTCTGAGGTGATTCGCAAAATCCATTTTGAAGTTCGAGTTGATTTTAAAGAGCGCTTTATTCGTTTTATACAGGATATTGATGTATTTAAAGAGTTCCCAACTTTTCGTAAAACAAGTGATTTGGCTCAGACCATTGCTATTACCGATGCTATTTTTAGCGATAATGCGCCAGTTCGCACAGAGCGGGTGAGTGTGGTTTCATCAAGAAGTCAGCCAAGCCAAGAGGTTGTGGCATGGCAGTTACCAGAAGAGCCTCGAGAAGGTGAATTAGAGGATGATGCTAAAGCGTTACGGATATTATCGTCGCACCCTGATTTTTTTGTGTGCAAACGAATTCAAGATAGGTTCCCAATAATTATCCCAGAGGAGCCTTACTATATCGTAACAATTGTTGATACAGAAACCTCTGGTTTAGATGCTTCGGAGAATGAGTTAATTGAGTTGGCAATGCTTTCTTTTGCAGTCTCAAAAGCCAAAGGTTTTTTGGGCGTAGTCGGTACATATGAGGGATTAAACCAACCCAAGGTTCCGGTGTCCTCTGATATTACACGAATTACTGGTATTACGAACGAACAATTAGAAGGGCAAACTATACAATGGGATTGTGTCCGAGAGATCTTGTCACGAACCAAATATGTAGTGTGTCACAATGTGCGATTTGATCGGGCGTTTTTAGAGCAACAAACACCAGAGGATATCCAAGAACGAGTTAAAAGCATGCAATTCGCGTGCACATTGGAAGATATCAACTGGTATGCTCGTGGGTATGATCCGAGAAAATTGGATTATTTAAATTTTAAATTAGGCTATTTTTATGAGGCACATCGAGCCTTAAATGATTGTTTTGCGACACTTAATTTATTGCGTAATGTGCCAGGTGTGTTTGATGAGCTCATTTATAACGCACACAAGAAACACATGTATTTTTTCTCTAATCGTTTGATTGGAAGTAAAAATGCAGCTCCAATAGGAAAAGCGGAGGGGATAGAGACGTATGATATGTCAACTCAAACTGAAGCTGACGAGGCTTACGCGTTACTTTCCGCTTTGCCTCAGTATAAAATATACAAAGCTGTCCCCAAACTATTACCAACTCCTTATTCTTTGGGGGCAGAGGCCCAATTCATTACGATTGTAGATCTGAAGACAACGGGGGCTAACTATTTAACAGACCAGATTACAGAAGTGAGTATGCTGTCATTTTCAATGGTCGATGGTCATATCATCGTTGCTGATTCATTTAAGGATACAGCAACGACCGAACATCCAATTGATTGGAGAAAGCCTGTTGCGATGCTTAATCGTACTCAATACGTATTAAGCCATAAAAATAATATAAATCGAAAATTTTTAGAAAGCGCGGCTCCTCCTGAAGTTCGTCGAAAAGTGCAGTCTCTACCTTGTGCAAGTACTGCTTTAGATATCGACTGGAAAAAATGGAGTGCTTCGAATAACACTCTGAAGTATTTATCATTTGTTTTTGGTTATTATTTCGATCCTGATTGTTTGATGAGTCAAAACTGTGCCACTTTAAATTTGTTACAAGTGGTTCCTGGTGTATTGGAAGAGTTATTGATTAGTCTTGATAAAAGACAAACAGTGATACTTTTAACTGGGCCATTTTGCAGCGCCATTAATCGTGAGTTAAAAAGCAAGGGATTCCAATGGTCAACTGGCTCAGGAAAAATGGGCAAAGGTTGGTGGGCATGTGTGGACTATGACGACACTGACGATACAATGAAATGGCTTCTTGACGCAAAAGAGCAAGCGCCGGGTAAAAACGAAATTTACTTTAGAGTGATCACGTCATGTGAACGTTATTCTGTGCGCGCTGAGTTTAAAGCAGTTGAGATGCAAGTGGTCGGTAAAAAGAGAGGAGAAAAACGTCCTTTAGAAGAGGTGTTGAGTTGTAGTGGACCAAAGTAAGTATCCTGTTGATATCGCCGGGCAAAGGAGTGCCAGCGACCAGCTCAACAACTTAATTGTTGTTAATTATATGGCTAATCCAACCTCATATCGATTAATGAACATCGCAATCTCATGCATTTTTTCCAGATATATCGCTATCTTAACATCAGTTGCTGAAGCTATTTTGCGATCCAATCGAAAAACTGCCCATTGGAGAGTAAGCTAATGTACCACCGAAAAAAATATGAAAACTATGCTTAAAAAATTGATTCCAATTTAGGACTCTCCCAGTATAATCAGCAAAAAATCAAACATAAAAACAGGGAGTTTTAGAGATGTTTAGACGTTGGGTGGGTGGTCCAGGTTCGTTGTTGAACAAACATAGAATGCTCAAACCAGAGCGTTTTCATTCCGCAAAATCGTTATTATCAACCGGGGTTTTTCGCGATCCTGATGCTTACGTTTCACCCTATGATATTTCCAAACCTCTGGAATACCTGGTTATCCATAATCGCTCAAAACATGCCAGAAATTTTGCCATTCGGAAATTTCGCGACGTTTGGCCTGATATAAAGCTGATACAGGTGGTTGAGCAAGGCTCTGATGCAGTGCCTGGCTCGGATCACGAGATACATTTGAAGGACTCAAAATCCTGGGCAAGCTTTGAGGAATTTAAGACGAAGCTCGATGCGTTGGCAATGCGAGAACCGCTGCTGCGGTTTTCTCTTCAGCAAAACAAGGTTGGTTTTTATAGCGTATGGTCAACTCAGGCGGAAAGTGCGCCATGGGCAAGACAGGTGATTAAAGGCGGCCTAGTATGGTGTGGTGCAAGCCCGGATAAGATGGAGGGCCTAGACAAAACCGAATACAAAAAACTGGCTCACTCTCTCAATTTATCTACTGCCCCTTTTTTTGAAGTAGCGAAACCCGAAGGGATCGAAGACAAAGAGCTGGCTCTGGATGCAATGGCTCAATCATTAATCGAGCACTACATGAATTCGCCAAAACTGGTCGATAAAGCGGTTTTTATCAAACACAACGAAGGCGGTGGTGGTCGTGGCTCGAAGAAAGTGGCTGTAGTCAATATTGAAAACGTTAGACACGCTTTGCGTGCGGTAATCAATGATACGGGCGGCAATCTTAATGGTGTCTATGTCGAACTGGCATTGGATCTAAAAGATTGTATGTTGTTGCAGATGGAAATTGAATGTGATGGAAAATCGATGTCCCCGGGTTGTCGTTTGGTGTGGTTTAACCGCGAAAACCAGAAAGTGTTAGAGATCGGATTTTCCGATTCTGCTGTTCTGGAGTTGATTCCCCAATCGGTTTATGATCAGTGTCGTGCTGCATCACAAGCTGTATTTGAGGCTTCAGGATATGATAATCGTGGCACTAATGAAATTCTACTGGTAAAAGATAAAGCGAGTCACTGGCAGATTTATCTTCTGGAATTGAACAAACGAATTCAGGTCGAAAACAAAGCAAAATCAGAGCTGGTGGTCGATCACATGGGGCGCACACGAAATGTGCCTGCAGAACAGGTTATGCGTGCTCTAGGTTATCCTGCACCCAAAGCGTCCGATTTTTCCGACAGAGGGATTCCTATTGTTGCACACGTTCGATTGTTATCTAGTGAAATCACGGCAACGGGTTCGAAATACCACGACGGTGTTGTGATTGATGGTGCTATTTACCCGCAAGGTTCGGATGTGTTGATTGCCCGTGGCCCGGTGCATTTGAATGCTGATCCGCAAGTGGGTTATGTCTTGTTGAATGCACGAAACTGGATAGATATGTGTGATAAACTGTTGAGGTTTTCACGAGAGTTTCAATTTTATGGCCCAAATACCGAACGTGCTACCTATTTTGATTTTTTGCGAAAACTAGCATCAAATCCCGAGTTCAGGGAAGGCAAATTGGGTTGCAACAATACGTTTAATGTATTGTCTGATCCACCCGTTGAGAAAGGGCGTTCGCAAAAAATTTATGACACTTTGGTGCATACCGTAACACCATTGGTCACCCATGGCTACAGGCCAAATGAAGGTGTTGAAAATCAGCCTTACCCCACGACAGATCAAATCAATAAATACAAAAAAGCCATGCAAACGCTAGAGCATGAAACCATACCCGAGACCCCTTTTTCCAGGTATTTGAAGCATCATGATTACGAACAGTTTATCCGAGAAAAAAAGGATCAGTTGGCACGCCACGGTGGTGGTTCGGTGACAGTCATTCGTGATCGGCAACAATCTCAAGTCGATCAGGAATCAGCATTGATTCAGCGACCCTCTGCAAAGGCTGCCCAGGTTTTCTTTGCTCGTTCCGGTATGGGCGTTGGATATGAAACTGGGGGGGCGCAATACCAGGCCGGATTGATGCGACAATTTGACTGGTTTGATGTGTTGCTAGATGGCTGTTTACTTAATATGGAATCGCACTCCCTGACGCGCTCACACTGGCTTAACGGATTGACCATCAAATCCGAAGCCGAGATAGCATTTGTATTGGCGGTCATTGGTAAACTTGTCTTAGAGCATTATGGATTGTCTTCAGATCGCCAGTCGTTTATTCCCTGGATGCCCAATAATTTTCATGCGGGGAATCATCCTGTCCAAGATGTGACGACGCGGTTAATGTTGAAAGCCAACTTGGCTGTGATTCCTAATTTTGCTTGGGATCATCGTTATACAGAAAATCAATTTCGTGGATGGGTCAAGCGTCAAATTGATCTGTTTGAGCAAGAAGGTAAGCCGCTCCATCAGATCCGCATTAAAAATCCCGGTCAGAGTCGATTTTGGAATGAGCAGGTCATTGTGAGACACGTGCAGGTGATACGTGCGATGTTTGCCGAGCATCATTTGCCAGAGCCGATTATTCATATTCATAATCATGAATTTAATGGTGCAGCGGCCATGATTGCGCATGCCGCACTGCTTGCCTGTCAAAAAATGGGGTATGACTTTTTGATTGTTGATTCCGTTCCACCGAGTGCCTCACTCTCACACAGCTCAAACCTGGTTATCGCGGATGCCCTGCAGATGACGCCCGAAGAAAAAGAGAATCTGCATGCCTACAACCGTGTCATGAAACCTGTTCTTGATTTAACCAATCGGTTTAATAACAGCAATCTCGCTGTGACGGATCCTTTTTCATCTATGGCCGGTGGAACACAATCATCAGATTTGGCTGGCGCCAGGGAAATGGGGATTCCTGAACACCGAATTGCTCCAGCAATTGAATTAGCAAGGCGTGTGATTGGTTTGGGTACGCCTGTGACGCCCTTTTCCGAGTGGCTAAAACAAATCGGTTTTGCAATTGAGAAAAACGATGCGATTTCAAACAAAACTGAAGAAGGGGTGATTGCCTACATCGAAGCTGGTGGGAAATTGCAGATTGCTACTTCAATTCTTGAGGGGTTACAAGCCTGGGAGACCTTGTTGAAAAAACCAGAGATTGTCAAACAATTGCTGATAAATCATGGCTTCGCACCGGAAGCTGAACCACGTAAACACAGTACCGAAAAGACATTGGATGTTGCCTCGATGAAAACTGATTTACAGGCGAAATTCCCTAACCTTCGGATTAGTGATCGGGAAGTTGCTACAGTGGTTGGATTTGACAAGATTGGTTGGTCGTTTTTGGCAACAATGAATCGTCGTGATAAAACTTCTACGCCAAGAAATATGACTCCAATGATGGAGAGTCCAGAATTTGTTTACAGCAAGCATAAGCGAGAGGGAGATCGTTTTCGGTTGTTTGGTCAGGAAGTAACATTGGGTCATACGAGCGCAGGCAAGGTCGAGTTTCATTATCAGGGACATACCATTCGCACAGAAGGTATTAACCCGGATCAAAGGACGAGTGCCGCAACCAAGGTCGTGCGCCTTGTCAAAGATAAAGAGCTCGAGTGCGGAGCGAGTACCCCTGGCAAACTCACCATCAAGGTTAAACCAGGTGATGTCTTGAAAAAAGGACAAATTGTGGGCTTCATTGAGTGTATGAAAATGGAGCATCCCGTGCAAGCGCCCGAAGATGGCTTGGTAGTCGACTGGGTGAGACCTGAGAATGAAAATGAAGGTAAGGTTGCGGAAAATGAAGTGATTGCGACCTGGAGGAAGGCTCCGTCGCCTGTAATGCAGATGTAAAACTTTGTATTACAAACTCATCATCGAGAAGCTGTGAGGATTCGCATAGGAGTCTTCACAGCTCCATCACAATCAAACAGTTAATGGTATCATTTGAGATATTGAAGTCTAATTGAACCCTTTCTTTAATCTGTAGGAGCTAATTGCACTTCAAAATAGCAACTATAAGCTGTTTTTTTTGTATTGCTCGAGGTATTTTCCGTAAACAAAAATTCTAACAATCAGAGATATACAATCGACTTAGTAATTCTTCTAAAGACTCAATAATAGGGCAATCTTCTGGCGTTTCGAGCTCATCAGATCTTAATATCCAAATTTCTGAATGGTCTTCTATCCATTTAAAAAAGTAGATTTCATTAGATTCATCTGTTGCAAATGGAAGGGTACCTGGTCCTGTATAGCGACTTAGGCTTTGGATTCTCCACCAAATATTTTGCGGGTCATCTTTATTGCTTCCTAACGAGAAAAAATAATTTAAATAAAATGGTTGATCATAAACATCAAAACAATCATATTTCGAAAAAAATGTATTATATTTTCTCATAATTTCCTTATATATCTCAGGAAGAGGATGCCCATAAAATTGCTCAAGTTCATTGAGCTCTTCTTCAGTTGCTGTCGGTTTGAAACCAGGCCGTTTCATTCCTTCTAATTCAAACTTATCTAAGTCAATCATTCGTATCTCCTTTCTTGAAAATTGTTTTCCACAGCACTTAATCCGGCATATATAATCTATTTAGCAACTCATCCAGAGAATCTGTAACAGGACAATCCTCAGGCGTTTCGAGTTCATCTGTCCTTAACAACCAGATCTCTGTATGATCATTAACCCATTTAAAAAAGTAA
>CAYYEZ010000003.1:0-10633 GCA_964471225.1 uncultured Legionella sp.
TCAAGCTGACCTTCAACAGCTTGATCTCGCTTTTTCGCAATACGTCGATGCTTTTCAATTTCGCGCTTTTGTGACGCTGTTTTTGGGTGATTTTTATCAAAAGTAAACAAAAACTCGTCTACAGGGCTGACATAAGATTTATCAAGATCGTCTGAGTAAGTCATAAAGATAGGATTAAATAGCAAATTATGCTATAAATTCTACCCAATTTTGACCAAATATACTAGGTAGCATTGTTATGCGTGTTAAAAAAGCCGAATTACATGTTCATCTTGAGGGCACAATTACACCCAGTTTAGCCAGACGCTTGGCAGAGCGAAATCGTTGCATGATTCCTGACGGCTTAATTTCTGCAGATGATCAAAGCTACTATTCACGTGATTTTTTACATTTTTTGACCGTGTTTGATCAGCTTTCTAGCTTCATTAAGACACCACAAGATTACTATGATTTAACTTTTGATTATTTAAGACAATGTGCCGCAGAGGATGTGATTTATTGTGAAATGATGTATTCACCTGATCATGCGGAAAAGATGAGTGGAATTCCTTCCAAAGAACATTTAAATGCAATTCAACAAGCCATCGATGATGCAGAGGTGGCTTTTGGCATCGTAGGTAGGGTACTCGTTACATTAGTTAGACATTTTGGTGTTTCTGCGGCTGAGCGTGTCCTGAACGAGGCGATTCGATATCGACCGCGCTGCGTGGTTGGATTGGCCATCGGTGGCGATGAGCTTGGTTTTCCGTTGCCTTTATTTAAAGATGTATTTGATAAAGCACATCGAGAGGGTTTTTTGTGTACTGCTCATGTGGGTGAATTCGGCTCTTTTGAAACGATTCAAGAGGCTATCAAAAACTTTCCCCTAAAGCGAATTGGCCATGGCGTACAAGCGATTCACTCAAAAGAGGTGATAGCGATGCTCAAAGATCATGACATTGCTCTAGAAATCTCACCTTCAAGCAATGTCAAATTTGGACTTTTCTCTAGTTTAGAGGCGCATCCTGTCTCTCAGTTTTTGGATCAAGGCGTGAGCATTAGCTTAAATTCTGATGATCCCCCCTTTATTCCAACCACGGTCGGCTTAGAGTACGCTCGTGTTCAAAAAGCTTTTCATTTTGATGATGCGACCATGACCCGAATTACAAAAATGGCTATTCAAGCTGCATTTGTAGATGATGCCACAAAACAAAAATTATTTGCACAGGTGTGATAGCCTACTTATATTAAGAAAAGCTCGCTACAAGTTGAGCTGTTTCTTCTTCTGAGTTTCGCTCCAAAGGTTGGTACTTAAAAAGACCTTGTTGTGCTGTGCTTATCTTCGACGTATTTGCACTAAGTGTAAGTGGGGCAGAAGAAGGTGCCTCTGTGTGTTGATGAGTTGATTTCTCCGCTTCTGGACGGAGTGCTGGCATATTTATAATGCTTCTAATTGGTAAATGCTCGGATATCGAAGCTTCTGGTTCGCTTGCTTCGTGCAGAATTTTTTGTAATTTGATTGTATTTTTCGATTCAAGCTTAGAAAAAGCAAGAGATTCTATCCATCCCAATACGGCGATGCCAGCCATAAAGCCTAGTGTTAAGAAAATGCTTCCAGGTATAAAAGACCAAACAGTAACGATTGTTGCAATGGCTAGGGCAAAAAAGACCCGTAAAAGCATCTCTTTGACGGCGAAATGTCGTTGATTGTTTTCACGAATGAGGTCTGCCTCCATGATCCATCTGTCTTGGATAGTATTATCTTTCGGTGCTGGTTTGTAACGAATCACAATGTAACGAGCCACACTTTCAATCACACCAACAAATGATGCGGCGATAAATAAAGAAGCACTCAATGGTGTTGGAATACCTGCCGACAAAAAAATAATGCCATAGGCGCCGAGATTTAACCCCATTGCCAAGGTCCGAAAAAAAAGAGCGCTTAGTTTTTGCGTGAGATTGGAAAATCCATGATAAAATGTATTATATATGAACAATATATAGCGAAAAACGCCGTAAGCAGCGCCAATAAAGGTTAAGTTTTTAAGCAAAGAAAAAGTCCGTCTTAACCACTCTAGTAAGATCAAGGGCAATCGGCTGATGATAAACGCCAAGATACGTAATGCTCGCTCGGGTTGAAAATGTGCTGTGGCACCTATCCCGGCTAAAGCAGTTGTAAACAAGCCTGCTGTCTGTAGTCTTCGATAAAAATTGTATTGAGTTTCGTCAATAATTGCGAGCAAGTGACCAAGATGTCCAAATCCATACCCATCTTGGTGTAAATGCGTAAGCAGGGCAAAAAGATGGGGCGCATTCGTGTAAAATTTTTGTTGTGCTTTCGGAACTCGCAAGGCGAGAAAAAGCTGCTGCTCGAGCTTTGTATCGACCTTAATGGCTTTATAAAGCGCTTTGGCGTCTTTTTCGCTTTCAACAGAAAGAGCAACAATGGTGCTTTGCACCAAACTCACTCGCTCACCATTAAGGTATAAAAAAACAGCCTCAGTGAGCTTCTTCGATTGATAACGATCCATTTTATTGCTCTTTTGTTGTTCAAAATGTGCTTGTATTGTATTCTGATTGTTAAAAAAAATCAATATATTTTGTGACGAATCTTAGGTATAATAAGCTTTGCAAGAGCATTTTGTTTAATTCATGTTATGAAAAGGTCTAAAAGTAGTCAGCGTTGGTTGCAAGAACATTTCAATGATTTTTATGTTAAACAAGCACATAAAGATGGATATCGTAGTCGCGCTGCATATAAATTGAAAGAAGTGGATGAAAAAGAGCATTTGATTCGACCTGGGACAACTGTAGTTGATTTAGGTGCGGCTCCGGGCGGATGGACTCAGTATGTGGCTGAAAAAATGGATGGTCGAGGTGCGATTATTGCACTGGATTGTCTCCCTATGGATGCTTTACCTGGTGTGAATTTTATTCAGGGCGATTTTACAGAAGAGTCTGTTCTAGAGAAACTACTTCAAGTTGTACCTAAATGTAGTGTCGATCTGATTCTCTCTGATATGGCTCCTAATATGAGCGGTAATGCTGCTATAGATATTCCATGTGCAATGGGCTTGGCCGAGCTCGCTTTCGAACTGTGTTCTTTACTTCTAAAACCAAACGGAACACTTTTTATGAAAGTATTTCATGGTGCTGGTTTTGATGCTTTGGTCAAAGATGTTCGTTCAAATTTTCAACGAGTTGTGATTAAAAAGCCACAAGCTTCTCGTTCACGCTCACGTGAAACCTATTTACTGGCGAAGGGTTATAAATTGTAGTACCTTAAAGGTATAAAGATATTAATTTTGAAGAGGTTAGTATTTTGAATGACATGATTAAAAATTTATTTCTGTGGTTAATTATAGCCATTGTGTTGGTGTCTGTCTTTAGCAATTTTGGGCCAAGAAATACCGTTGCAGACAAGATTTCTTATAGTCAATTTCTGAAGGAAGTCGAGCAAGGATCTGTCGCGACAGTGGCGATAGAAGACGAAAAGATCATCAAAGGTGTGACCAAAAATAATCGTCGATTTGTGACGTATCAGCCTCTGCCTGATGATGCATTGCTTGGACAGTTATTGAAAAATAACGTGGATGTGATGGGCCAAGAAAAACCACAAGAGAGCTTTTTATTGCATATTTTTGTGAATTGGTTCCCGATGCTTTTGTTGATTGGTGTATGGGTATTCTTCATGCGTCAAATGCAAGGCGGCGGTGGACGTGGGGCAATGTCGTTTGGGCGATCCCGTGCACGTTTGTTAGGCGAAGATCAAGTAAAAGTCACTTTTGCCGATGTCGCCGGTGTTGACGAGGCCAAAGATGAAGTTAAAGAGCTGGTCGATTTTTTACGCGACCCAAGCAAATTTCAGAACCTAGGTGGACGTATTCCTCGAGGCGTGTTACTGGTGGGCTCTCCCGGGACAGGTAAAACTTTACTCGCGCGTGCAGTTGCTGGTGAGGCCAAAGTTCCTTTTTTTACGATATCCGGCTCGGATTTTGTCGAAATGTTTGTAGGGGTTGGGGCTTCTCGTGTACGAGATATGTTTGAGCAGGCCAAAAAACAAGCTCCCTGTATTATTTTTATCGATGAAATTGATGCTGTTGGGCGTCATCGTGGTGCTGGTCTGGGCGGTGGGCATGACGAACGCGAGCAGACATTAAATCAACTTCTTGTGGAGATGGATGGGTTTGAAGGGAATGAGGGCGTGATTGTGATCGCTGCGACGAACCGGCCAGATGTTCTCGATCCCGCTTTGCTACGCCCTGGTCGATTTGATAGGCAAGTGGTTGTCCCGTTACCTGATATCCGAGGTCGAGAGCAAATCTTGCGTGTGCATTTGAGCAAAGTGCCGATGGAAAATCATGTTGATGTTTTAGCTATTGCAAGAGGAACACCAGGATTTTCTGGCGCTGATTTGGCGAATTTGGTGAATGAGGCTGCCTTGTTTGCTGCTCGTTCGAACAAAGCTCGTGTTACGATGGCTGAGCTAGATCGTGCTAAAGATAAGATTATGATGGGCGCTGAGCGGCGCTCTATGGTAATGAGCGAGCAAGAGAAAAAGTTAACCGCTTATCATGAAGCAGGTCACGCTTTGGTCGGATTATTTGTTCCAGAGCACGATCCTGTTTACAAGGTTACGATTATTCCTCGTGGTAGAGCGCTTGGTGTGACGATGTTTTTGCCTGAGCAAGACAGATATAGCCACAGCAAGTCTCGTTTGGAAAGTCAGCTTTCCAGTCTATTTGGAGGACGGGTTGCAGAAGAGTTAATTTTTGGACCAGAGCATGCAACCACGGGTGCCTCAAACGATATTATGCGTGCCACTGAGATTGCTCGAAAAATGGTAACAAGTTGGGGGCTTTCTTCAATGGGACCTTTAACTTTTGGGCAAGAAGAGGGAGAAGTATTTTTAGGTCGAACTGTGTCTCAAAACAAAGAAATATCTGATAGCACGGCACAACAAATCGATGAAGAGGTTCGCTTAATTATTGACAGAAACTATTTACGTGCGAAAACAATTCTAACAGAGCAGCTCGATAAGCTCCATCTTATGGCCGAAGGTTTAGTGAAGTATGAAACTTTAGGCATGAATCAGATCAGAGAGATTTTGGAGGGAAGACCACCGTCTCCACCAGAAGATTGGGAGTCATTTAAGTCATCTAATGATAAGCCTAATGAGCCCTCAGTTTCCACGGAAAATCATCAAAACATGCGCTTAGACGATTCAGACGGTAAAATGTCGAGTGAATAGTCAGTCGTTTCTGAGTTGGTGTCACACATTTTCCACCCCTTCTAAATTCAAAATGCCCCTCGTCATGGGTATTTTGAATGTTACACCGGATTCTTTTTCCGATGGCGGCCGCTTTTTAAAGTTAAATGAGGCTTTGGCACGAGTAGAAGATATGCTAGAAGAGGGTGTGGATATTATTGATATTGGTGGGGAGTCGACACGCCCGGGCGCTGAAAGTGTTTCTGTCCAAGAAGAGCTAGACAGAGTGATTCCTGTTATTGAGAAAATTCGCTCATATTCCGATATTACAATATCAATTGATACCTATAAGCCTGACGTAATGCGTCAAGCCATAGCAAGTGGAGCGACCTTTATCAATGATGTGAATGCATTGATGGCTGAGGACTCATTAGCCACTGCATGTGCATTGAATGTCCCGGTTTGCTTAATGCACAAACAAGGTATACCGAGGACGATGCAGGATGCTCCAACTTATTCGGAGGGTGTTTTGTTGGCGATACATGCATTCTTTAAAGAACGTATCGCGGCGTGTCTTGACCAAGGAATATTGCCTCAACATCTTTTGCTTGATCCAGGTTTTGGTTTTGGTAAAACACCAGAACATAATTTAATATTGACGAAAGAGTTACTATCGTTTACATCTTACGGATTTCCGGTGCTGTATGCGGCATCGAGAAAATCGACCATCGGCACTGTCCTTAAGCGAGAAGTATCAAGCCGTTTATTCGGTGGATTAGGGCTTGCTGTGTACGCGGCATTACAAGGAGCAAGTATTATTCGGACGCATGACGTGGCGGCGACGAAAGACGCGCTTACTATGGTTACTTACGTAGAAAATGCGATTGAAAAGGGAGACGGTTAGGATGACGCAACGAAAATATTTTGGCACGGACGGTATTCGTGGGCGCGTGGGCTCAGCCACCATTAATCCAGAGTTTATGTTGAAATTGGGTTGGGCGGTTGGACGTGTATTACGTAATGGAACACGTCATAAAGTTTTGATTGGTAAAGACACAAGGGTTTCAGGTTATATGTTAGAGTCTGCACTAGAAGCTGGTTTATCCGCTGCTGGTGCTGACGTTCGGCTATTAGGTCCAATGCCTACCCCAGCAATTGCCTATTTAACACAAACGCTGCGTGCAACTGCTGGTATTGTCATTAGTGCTTCACACAATTTATTTGAAGATAATGGTGTGAAATTTTTTTCTGCTGAAGGGACTAAGCTAGATGATGCGATAGAGCTTGCGATCGAGGCTGAGCTTGATAAAAAGCTTGTCACCGTAGATTCCTCATATTTAGGTAAAGCATCTCGAGTCAACGATGCTCCTGGGCGATATATCGAATTTTGTAAATCCACAATTCCATCGTTGTCTCGTTTATTAGGCTTAAAAATAGTTGTTGATTGTGCGCATGGTGCCACCTACCATATCGCGCCGAATGTGTTTGCTGAGTTAGGTGCAGAAGTGATTGCTATTGGTAATCGACCCGATGGATTTAATATCAATCGAGGCGTGGGCTCCACGGCTCCTGAATTGCTTCAACAGCAGGTTTTAGAGCATCAAGCTGATTTGGGTGTTGCGTTAGATGGTGATGGTGATCGTGTTGTGCTTGTTGATGCAGCAGGCCGGATTGTGAATGGAGATCAGATTCTCTATATGTTAGCAAAAGACAGACACCAGCGAGGTGTTCTGCAGGGTGGTATCGTAGGTACTGAGATGAGTAATTACGGTCTAGAGCTAGCTTTATCGGAGATGAATATTCCTTTCATGCGTGCTCGTGTTGGCGATCGTTATGTCTTAGAGGCCTTGAAGAAGCAGGATTGGCGGATCGGGGGAGAGCCGTCTGGTCATATTGTGTGTTTAGACAAAACAACAACAGGTGATGGTATTGTGGCCGCGCTTCAAGTCATGGCAATGATGATACGGCAAAGCAAATCGCTGGAGGAGTTGTGCTCCGGCGTATCGATGTTGCCTCAAGTGTTACTGAATATGAAAACAGATCGCGCAAGAGAGTTAGCGAGTGACGCTCGAGTTTTGGGCTTGGTTAATAATCTCTCATCCCTTTTGGCAGGAGAGGGGCGTGTGCTTTTACGTCCGTCAGGAACTGAGCCTGTATTACGAATCATGGTAGAAGGGATGAGTTTGCAAGATGTTGAAACAAACGCTCACCAATTGTTGGATGATATTCAAGAAATTCAAAAAAATCCCAAAAAAACAGCAAAGGTGAATGCATGAGAACAACTTGGGTGATGGGTAATTGGAAGATGAATGGTAGCAAAGAAGCCGTTCATCAATTACTGAGGACATTGAGTAATTCTTTCCCAGACACGCAATCAAAATGTGTTGTCTTTCCTCCGAGTATTTATCTACCTCTTACGCAGTCCTTATTATCTAATACGGTGATAGGTTGGGGTGCGCAAAATGTATTTACAAAAGATCAGGGTGCTTATACTGGAGAGCATGCTGCATCTATGCTGTCAGATTATGGTTGTCGTTATGTTTTAGTGGGGCACTCTGAGCGGCGACAATATTTTCATGAAAGTGAAAAATTTGTTGCAGAGAAATTCCACCAAGTGAAAGAACATGATATGATACCGGTTCTTTGCGTAGGCGAGACTCTAGACGAAAGAGAAAAGGGCCTCACCAGGCAAGTTTTGGAGCGTCAGATTCGTGCTGTTTTAAGAGATAGCGAAACTGATTTTAAGCGATGTATCATTGCCTATGAGCCTGTATGGGCCATTGGGACTGGTAAGACAGCAATGCCTGAGCAGGCAGAAGAGGTCCATGTGTTTATTCGTGATTTTATTTCACATGTAAATTCTGAAGATGCTCTTGTATTGCCCATTATTTATGGGGGCAGTGTGAATGAAAAAAACGCACGCGCTTTGTTTTCCATGCCGAATATTGATGGCGGTTTAGTAGGTGGTGCTTCGTTGCAAGCGGACTCGTTTTTGGAAATTGTAAAATGTACCAACTGTTAGTAATTGTGCATATGTGCATCGCTCTTGTCTTAATTGGGTTAGTGTTAATCCAACATGGCAAAGGTGCGGACGTCGGCGCGGGTCTTGGCTCGGGTGCTTCCGGTACCGTATTTGGAAGTCAAGGCACAGGGCGGTTTTTATTTAAACTTACAGGTGGATTGGCGTTAGGTTTTTTTGTTACAAGTTTGTTGTTGTCAGCGCTCGTGACAAAGCAATACCGGGTGAATACAGAGCTGACAATGCCGGTAGAGGCAGAGTCTACACTGCCGATGCCTGTAGAGAGTGATGTTAAAAAGTAAAAGATTATTTTTGCACTGAGATGTAAAGATAGAGAGTTAAGCCGAAGTGGTGGAATTGGTAGACACGCCGTCTTGAGGGGGCGGTGGCGAAAGCTGTGTCGGTTCGAGTCCGACCTTCGGTACCATATTTTAGGCGTAAGCCGTATAACTATTTAATTTAAGATCAATTAAGGCGAACATATGTTGATCAATTATTTACCTATTCTTGTGTTTATTTTGATTGGTTTGGCGCTTGGTTTAGCGATGATTGGCGCGGGATCGTTGTTTTCTGTTCATAAGCCAGATGCTGCAAAAAATTCGCCCTATGAGTGCGGGTTTCCTGAGTTTGAAAATGCACGCATTCCTTTTGATGTACGATTTTACTTAGTCGCTATTTTATTTATCATCTTTGATCTAGAGACAGCGTTTTTTTTCCCTTGGGGATTAACGCTTCGAAAATTAGGCTTGTTTGGTTTTGGTGCAATGATGGTTTTTTTAAGCTTGCTTGTAGTTGGTTTTATCTACGAGTGGAAGCGTGGTGCACTGGAATGGGAATAGTATTAGTTAATAAACAAGGCATCGATAATGTCAGTCGCTGAATTTAAAGAAAAGGGGTTTGTCACAACCTCTGTGGATAAGCTGGTTGGGTGGGCGAGAAGTGGCTCAATGTGGCCTATGTCTTTTGGTCTTGCTTGCTGCGCTGTTGAAATGATGCATGTTGGCGCATCCCGCTACGATCTTGACCGCTTTGGTATTATCTTTCGTCCTAGCCCTCGTCAATCGGATGTCATGATTGTTGCGGGGACATTGTGTAACAAAATGGCTCCTGCATTGCGTAAAGTTTACGATCAAATGGCAGAGCCTCGATGGGTTATTTCAATGGGCTCTTGTGCGAATGGGGGAGGGTATTATCACTACTCTTATTCTGTAGTTCGTGGCTGTGATCGAATTGTCCCTGTTGATATTTACGTACCTGGATGTCCACCTACGGCAGAAGCGTTGCTGTATGGCATTATTCAGTTGCAAAATAAAATTAAAAAAAGAGCAGTGATAGAAGCATAAATAGGTTCTCACATGACAAAAAAAGAAAAGTTAGTGCAGGCGATTGAAGCGGAGTTTAATGGGGAAAGTGTTGTTTATGCGCATCAAGATATCACACTCACTTGCGAGCCAAGCGCATTAGTTTCAGTTTTATCAACACTCAAAAATAAAAAAACATTTCAGTTCGATCAATTGATTGATGTGACCGCTGTAGATTACTTGCATTATGGTCAGTCAGATTGGGAGACTGATACCGCAACAGAGCATGGATTTTCCCGGGCAGTTTCTACGCACGTCGGTACTGAAAGTTCACAAAAGCGCTTTGCTGTGGTGTATCACCTGTTATCAACGACGAAAAATCATCGTGTTCGTGTGAAAGCCTACCTTGATGAAGCTTCCTTGGTGGTGCCTTCTGTTCATACTTTGTGGAAAAGTGCGAATTGGTACGAGCGAGAAGTCTATGATTTATTTGGTATCCTTTTTGAAGGGCATCCAGATCTACGTCGAATACTTACCGACTATGGTTTTGTTGGGCATCCATTCCGTAAAGATTTTCCTGTGAGTGGATATGTTGAGATGCGTTATGATGCTCAGCATCAAAAAGTTATTTATGAGCCTGTTGACATCACCCCAAGAGTGACTGTTCCTCGGGTCATCAGAGAAGATAATCGTTATTTAGATAAAAAGGAGGTGTGTCGTGATTGAGTTACAGCAATACACACTGAATTTTGGTCCACAACACCCTGCAGCTCACGGTGTATTACGTTTAGTCCTTGAGCTTGAAGGAGAGACCATTGTACGTGCTGATCCACATATTGGATTATTGCATCGTGCAACAGAAAAACTAGCTGAAACAAAGCCTTACCTACATAGCATTGGTTATATGGACCGATTGGACTATGTGTCAATGATGTGTAACGAGCATGCGTATGTACGTGCAATCGAGCAGTTATTGGGTATTGACGTGCCTATTCGTGCACTTTATATTCGCACGTTATTTGACGAAGTGACACGTATCCTAAATCATCTTCTCTGGCTAGGAGCCACGGCACTTGATATTGGTGCAATGACCGTGTTCCTTTATTGCTTCAGAGAGCGTGAAGA
>CAYYEZ010000004.1:0-1895 GCA_964471225.1 uncultured Legionella sp.
GCTTTCACCGAACTGCAAGCTTTAAGCTTGAGTGCGACTCAGATTGTCTCCATTGCAGGCAATATCGGCGGGTCAAAAAACATCGAGGCCGTGAAAGCGGCGTTCACCGAACTGCAAGCTTTAGGCTTGAGTGCTACTCAGATTGTCTCCATTGCAGGACACGATGGCGGGTCAAAAAACATTTATTCAGTAAAAACATATTTTCAAGAACTTCGAGCCAGTGAGTATAGCATAGAATCAATTACTGCCACGGCATCCCGGAATGGCGGCTCAGGCGCGATTCGTAGCGCAATCGGGCAAGCATTCAGAAAATTTCTTGAAGATCTCGGTACTGTCCCTCCCGCCAATACAGTAACGCCACTCACAAATATGTGTTTTTTTTCGCCCCGGGATAAAGTTGCCCGCCCTGAAGACCTGCATGATGAAGAGGACGAAAGCAGCTTTCATGCAAGAAAACGCATAAGGACTGAATAATAGAGTTTTCAAATATCGACATATTGATTGAGTCGTGATGTTTTTTAACAACAAGGTCTATCGACCTCAATTTCCATTGATTAAATCATTACGCGACACAGACTAAGAAGTTGGTGTCGCGTAATGATTTGTGCAAAAAATACCGAGCGGATCAGTCGAGTCAATATCAAGCATCGTTGGATTTGCATAACCTAGCTTCACAGCCTACTGACTTATCATATTCGCTAGCTTGCGTTTCTGCTGTCAATCGAGAGCGAAATGTCTCAATTTTTGTGTGATCTGGTGCATGCTATGTCTTTAACAACCCATACCCACAAAATAAACGAAAAGCAGCGTTATCACAAATTTGTTGTTCAGCCACACGATCAGTTAAATCAAACATTTGTTGTAAAATATAAACTCCCAAATGAATGCGCATCGCATAGGACGCCCCATCCACCAGCATTTTATTTCGGTGTGCTTCAAATCTGGCAGAATAATGTCTAGCATTTTATCCCACGGAAGATCGCGCGCTAACTTGAGTAAGCGGTGATTATTGTCAATTTTTATAACACTTCACATCCATCTAGGTCATTCATGAATCCATTCACATCCAAACTCATTTAAAGCATATCCATCAAATAAATCAGACAATAGTAAATGACGTTCTTGAATTTGGCGAGAAAAATTATCTTATTGTTTTTTACAATTGTCTCTATAAATAATTAGAAAATAAATATTCATTTTGTTCAAATTAAGCATATTTAATTGTGACTTATGTTACAATTACCACCTAGTAAAATATTGTATATATGCGAGGCAAACAGATGGTAAAGAAAATGGTTAATTTATCAACTGAAGAAATCCAAAAATATTGCTCTCAGTATAAATTAAGCAACCAAGAATCAGCGCCATACCATGCCTTGGGAATACGCTATTACTACGATGAAAAAGAAAAATTGGCATTGTTGAAGGACGCTGATGGTAATCAAGCTTACTCCGAAGAGCAAATAAATAAATTAATATTTAGAAAATTTTCAAAAAATACTGTCACAGCAGTTATTCGACTTCACGAGCAACTTATTTTGGACCTTTCTCCGTCTTTTATTTTTAAAATCGCCGCCCATGATGGTGGCTCAAAAAATCTCGATGCCTTCATCACCGCAACACAGAATTTAAGAAATCAAGAACAAACCTGGCAAACGCTCGGTATCAGCATCGATGATGTGGTTCGTATTCTTTCTAATATTGGCGGCTCAAAAAATCTCGATGCCTTCATCACCGCAACACAGAATTCAAGAAATCAAGAACAAACCTGGCAAGCGCTCGGTATCAGCATCGATGACGTGGTTCGTATTCTTTCCCATGGCGGCGGCTCAAAAAATCTCGATGTCTTCATCACCGCAACACAGAATTTAAGAAATCAAGAACAAACCTGGCAA
>CAYYEZ010000005.1:0-54199 GCA_964471225.1 uncultured Legionella sp.
AGCCCATGCATCGTTTATGGGTTGGGACATTTCATGGATTGTGCCATCGTATGCTCAGGCAACATTACCTTGAGGCTCAATTGCCACAGCATTTTCAAATTTTGGATAGTGACGACCAAGCGCGTCTCATTAAACGTGTTCTTTTGGCTCAACATCTTGATCCGGAACAGTGGCCTGTAAAGCAAGCACAACATTTTATTAATGCGCGCAAAGATGAAGGACTGCGCCCGCAGCATGTTGTTGTACCCAACTATGGTCCTGCGAAGACTTGGTTGGCGATTTATAAGGCCTACGAAGCACAATGTGCTGCCCTGGGGGTGATTGATTTTGCAGAAATTTTATTACGTTGCTACGAGTTGTTGCGAGGAAATAAAGCGCTATTGTCACATTATCATCAGCAGTTTCAGGCTATTTTAATTGATGAGTTTCAAGACACAAACCCGATTCAGTATGCGTGGATGAAGTTACTAGCACACCCAGAGGCCACTGTGATGGTGGTTGGAGACGACGATCAATCCATTTACGGTTGGCGTGGTGCAAAAATTGAAAACATTCAGCGTTTTTCTGATGACTTTAAAGAGACTCAGGTGCTTCGACTTGAGCAGAACTATCGTTCTACATCAACTATTCTAGAAGCGGCGAATGCACTGATTGAACACAATACTGAGCGTATGGGTAAAGCATTGTGGACAGAGGGCGAGCGTGGCGAAAAAATTCGTGTTTATACCGCTATTAACGAGCTTGATGAGGCACGTTTTGTGAAAGAGCGCATTATGCTCGCACTTGATGAAGGACGAAGTTTTTCTGATATTGCGATTTTATACCGCTCAAACGCACAGTCTCGGGTGATAGAGGAGGCTTTATTACAAGCAGGAATTCCTTACACGATTTATGGCGGTATGCGTTTCTTTGAGCGTGCTGAGATTAAAGACGCCATTGCGTATTTACGCTTAATTGTAAATATGCATGATGACAGTGCTTTTGAGCGTATTGTGAATTTTCCTCCTCGTGGTATTGGCGAGAAAACATTAGATGCGATTCGTGAGAAAGCTAAACTTGCAAACTGTTCTTTATGGCAAGCGACGGAGACTCTCGTTTCAGATAATCAATTTTCTGCTCGTACACACAATGCGCTTGTGCAATTTATACACTGTGTTTTCGCATTAAAGTCCTCATTAACTTATGAAGACTTGGATAAACAAATTGCCTATGTCTTAGAGGAAAGCGGACTTTTATCTCATTATGCAAAAATAACAGTCGAGCGCTCTCAATCAAAATTAGAAAATTTACAGGAATTAATTAGTGCAGCGAGACAATTTTGCTATGACAGTGATGTAGAAAATATCGACGTGACAACTGCCTTGACACTATTTTTATCCACTGCGTCATTGGAAAGTGGAGAGCGCGAAACACAGTCAGATGGAGAAAGTGTTCAATTAATGACATTACATTCCGCAAAAGGGATGGAGTTTCCTCTTGTTTTTTTAGTTGGCATGGAGGAAGGACTTTTCCCTAGTCGACAATCTTTAGATGAAGCGGCACGCTTAGAAGAGGAGCGTCGTTTATGTTACGTTGGATTGACTCGAGCGAAAGAGCGATTGGTCATTTCTCATGCTGAGGTTCGTCGCTTGTATGGGCGCGAGGAGTATCACCGACCCTCTCGATTTTTGCGAGAAATTCCAGACGAGCTGCTTGAAGAGAACAGAGGTGCCCGTCGTGCGACGATGTTAGATGTCGACATGGATGACGCAGAAGGGGCGGGATACCGCACAGGACAAAAAGTCATGCATACAAAGTTTGGTCAAGGTGTGATTGTTGCAATTTCAGGAGATGGTGCAAATGCACGTGTTCAAGTTAAATTTAGAGATGGTGTGAAATGGCTTGTCGTTGCTTATGCAAATTTACTAAGTGTACCTTGATATTCGTTCAAACAGATGGTAGGGTCTTGCCCGTATTCATTAAACTAAGGGGATTTTTGTGAGTAGAAAAACAATTGTCAGTCTGACTGTATTAGCCGCAGCAGTTTTTTCTTCAGCAAACGTTGCTGCTGCCAGCGTACCAAGTGCTTTGACACCAGCACAACAACAGCAAATGGAAAAAGTTGTGCATGATTACTTGGTTAATCATCCAGAAGTGTTGGTAGAAGCTTCTCAAGTTCTACAGAAAAAACAACAACAAGAAATGCAAAATCAAGCTCAAGCCGCTATTGTGAATCAAGCGAGCGACCTATTCAAACCTAACATGACAATGGCTGGGAATTTGAAAGGTGATGTGACGTTAGTTGAGTTTTTTGATTATCAGTGTGGTCACTGCAAGAAAATGCAACCGGTTGTTAGCACGCTGATCGAAAAAAATAAAAATCTACGTGTGATTTACAAAGAATTCCCAATTTTTGGTAAGAGCTCTGAGTTTGCTTCACAAGCTGTACTTGCAGCAGCAAGACAAGGCAAATATGTTCAATTACAAGAAGCATTATTTAAGTTTGACAAGCCATTAAATGATGAGGCCGTATTAGGTGCAGCTAAAAATGTTGGGCTAAATATTGACCAATTGAAGAAGGATATGGCAAGTTCTGCCGTCAAAGAAGAGCTGGAGCAAAACAGAGCGTTGGCTGAAAAAATTCACTTGATGGGCACACCTGCTTTTATCGTTGCTTACACGCCTATGGGACAGTTTGATTCAAAAGTAGCGCCTGCATTTTTACCGGGTGGTGCAAGTGAGGCAGCAATGCAAGAAATGATTGATCAAATTAAACCTAAAAAATAGTCTGAAGCTCTCCCTAAACTTCGACCAATCTCAAGCCTTGAAATTGGTCGAAGTTTTACTCTCTAAGAATTGCCTAACGCCCCTAAAAACAAGTATCATCCACCTATCTTGAAAAACCTCAAATAAGAGATACGATGTCTGAAAAAAATATTGAGCAGATTATTTCCCTGTGTAAACGCCGCGGTTTTATTTTTCAAAGTGGTGAAATCTATGGTGGATTGCAAGGTGTGTACGATTACGGCCCTTTAGGTGTCGAATTAAAAAATAACCTCAAGGCCGCATGGTGGCGCACGAATGTGTATGAGCGAGATGATATCGTAGGATTGGATTCTGCAATTTTATCTCACCAGTGTGTTTTTCGTTATTCGGGTCATGAAGAAACATTTTCCGACATGATGTTGGATTGCTATGATTGCAAGCGTCGTTGGCGTGCAGACCACGTTGTGAATGGGACGTGTGAATTTTGTGGCTCGACTAAGCTGACTGAGCCAAGACCCTTCAATATGATGTTTAAAACGATGGTAGGTCCAATAGAGGACCCGACATCATTTGCGTATTTGCGCCCAGAGACTGCACAAGGTATTTTTAGTAATTTTAAAAATGTCGTTGATTCGACCTCTAAAAAACTCCCTTTCGGGATTGCTCAAATTGGTAAAGCGTTTCGTAATGAAATTACGCCTCGAAATTTTATTTTTCGTGTGCGCGAATTCGAGCAGATGGAGATTGAGTTTTTTGTTAAACCTGGCGAAGATGATGCGTGGCATGATCACTGGGTTCAAGCGCGTCTAGCTTGGTGGGAAAAACAGGGGCTGAAGGCTGAGCACTTACAATTGCTTACTCAAGACTCGGCTGATCTTGCTCATTATGCTAAGAAAACAGTTGATATTTTGTATCGCTTTCCTCATGGTTTTGAAGAGCTTGAAGGGGTTGCGAATCGTACCGATTTTGATTTAGGTTCACACTCGAGACACCAATCCGAGCTTAATTTAACGGCGACTGTGAAACCAAATCCTGAGAGTACAAGCCGTTTAGCTATCTTAGACCAAGATACACAACAAATGATAGTCCCTTATGTGATAGAGCCTTCTGCTGGTGTTGATCGTGGTGTGCTTGCAGTTCTTGTAGAGGCTTATACCGAGGAAGTATTAGACAATAATAAAACGCGTGTTGTGCTTAAACTGAAGCCACATCTTGCGCCGATTAAAATTGCAGTCATTCCCTTAGCACGTAATAATGCACAGCTCGTCGAACAAGCTAAACAAGTACGACAACGCATGCAAGCACTTGCTATAGGCCGTATTTCCTTTGAAGATAGCGGCAACATTGGTAAATGCTATCGTAAGCATGATGAAATTGGTACGCCACTTTGTCTTACAATTGATTTTGATTCGGTTGGTTTAGGTGATGATCCTTCGTTGCATAATACAATCACTGTTCGTGAAAGAGATACGATGCAGCAGCATCGCGTTTCCCTCGATGGATTGGAAACATTTATTCGCGATTATTTTGCAGTGAATTGTTAAAAATAAGTAAATTCATGAGACTCTCAGATCATTTTTCCTGTGTGCTGCATACACTTGTATCTACAGGAAGAATTTATAATACGTTATGGGAGTCTTAAAGATGAGCGGTCATGCAGAGTTACTACCTCATATTAAATTCCAATTTGATCTTAAGCACCCCACACTTGAAGAGTGCTACATTTTTGGATATGAGTGCGCTTTGGCGAGCATAGAAGAGGAAGCGAATCCTTATGAGGCTACATCTAAAGAGGGTGAGCAATGGATTGAAGGGTGGTGGGCTGGTTTTTATGGCGAACAACCCTTGTTTGATTGGCACAGTTTAGATGAGCACGATATTTTAGATGCAGATAACGATCGTCATTACGTCGAAGAAGGCCACGAAAGTTATCTGACTCGTGTGTTGGAAATTGCAGGTGTGATTGCAGTTTCGGCCATCCTTGGTTACCAAGTTCTTGATCTTGTTGCGTAGATTCAATCTTAACATTTGACCACACTTCGTCATTTTGAACATGACGAATGTGTGGATTCTAACGTTCTATGAGTCCTATTTTAATTAACATACTGCGCATGCGTGCAAGCTCGCCAGGGTTAAATTCTTTATAAAGTGGTGTTCCAATATTAAAGCAGAGGGTGACATCATCTCCTACTCCGTTGAGTAAGTTAACACCAGTTAAATGTAGAACAGCAATATCATCTTGAACGTCTTTTGCCCATAGGTCGATATATTCTCGTCGGCTAAAGATCGGCAAGAAACTCTGATTGTTTGTCGATAAGAATAAGACTTTAGGATCGTCAGTGCTGCTTTCTTTTTCGATTGGAATAAAAAAATTGGCTTTCATAAAAGCCAAATAGGCTTTATTTGCATCGATTGAAGCACCTTTACTTTCTAATGCGAGGTGTACCGCTAATTCAATATCGTTCATTTGATTCAAGTGGGCTTATTTTATGTCGAGTGCCATAGTTTACCGCAATTTCTAGGTAAAAATCATCTTGCAATATAAGAATAAATCGTTCACTCTATAAGACCGATTTTTGGGGGAGCCTATATGTCTAAGAAACCGAATTTATTGGACGAAAAAAAACATATGAAGTTTGCATGGCTTATCTGGGGATTGGCTGCAACGTTTTATTTTTCCGATTACATGGCGCGAGTTGCACCGACAGTTATGCATCGCTTTTTACAGGCTGATTTTGGGATTAATGAAGCAGGCTTTGGTACGTTAACCGCCTCCTTTTATATTCCATATATTATCATGCAAATTCCAGTTGGACTGACAGTTGATAGGATTAGTATTCGTTGGATTTTAACACTGATGTCCTTGGTCACTGCCTTGGGCTGCGTTGTCTTTGGATTAGCTGACACGCTGTCGGTCGCTTCTGTGGGACGTATGTTAATTGGTTTTAGTGCCGCATTTGCATTTATTTCAGCATTGCGATTAGCGACCTCGTGGTTTCCACCAGCCATGCTTGGCCTATTGGCCGGCCTAACTCAGGCACTGGGGATGCTCGGTGGCGCATCTGGGCAAGCGCCTGTGTCGCTTTTGGTGAGTGCTTTAGGTTGGCGGCATAGTATGTTTGTGATTGCTTTTATTTTTATTGTGCTTGCAGCTATGCTTTACCAATACGTACAAGATGCTCCTGGTAAAAATCCCTATCAAAAGAAAGATAATCAGGGGCTCAGCATCTTCAGTAGCTTAAAAGTTATATTATCAAGTAGACAAACGTGGATTAATGCTTTCTATGCTGGGTTTCTCTATGCTCCTGCAGCTGTGATTGGTGAGGCGATTGGTCCTGCTTATCTTCAATATGGTCGAGGTCTCTCTGTGCATGCGGCCGCATTTGCAACAGGGCTGATTTTTATTGGTTGGGTTTTTGGTGGACCGGTTTCAGGCTGGCTATCAGATAAAATTGGTCGTCGTAAACCCGTCATGATTGCTTCAGCGCTGTGTGGTTTAGTGATTATGCTTTTACTGATCTATTACCCAAGTCTTCATACTGAGTTTGTTTATGTCTTGCTTTTTCTTTTTGGATTTACAAACTCTGGCGTTGCAATTGCTTATGCTGTCTCGACTGAATTGCATCAGCGTGTTGTAGTAGGTACCGCAATCGCTTTTACAAATATGGCTTCGATTTTTGTCGGTGCAACACTGCAGCCGATTGTTGGACGCTTAGTGGATTATGTCGCAGGATCTCGTGGTTATCATGTAGAGTCTTTGTTGCTTGGTGACTTTCAGTTTGGTTTGAGAGTTTTACCGCTGTGTTCTTTTGTAGCGCTTATTTTGGCCTTGATGGTGAAAGAAACACACTGCCATCCGCAAAATAGATGAATATAATGAAAATTGATTCACACGCACAAAAACTCGTGATTTAATAAACCCAGTAGTAATTTTTGATGGATGGAGACACGCATGAAAAAAGTGATTGGTTCGGTAACCTCATTGGCTGCTTTAGTTCTTTTGAGTTACTATGGTACAGGACTCATGACGGAGCACACGCTAAAAAAGAATTTGAGCTTACTTGATCAGTCTAATGGTTTGTCTGCACAAATTACGGATTATCATCGAGGGTTATTTACTTCGAAGTTGAATCTTTCTTGGAAGCTGCTTATGCCGGAGCGCTTCGTTAGTGGTGCCAGCGATCAAGTGACTATTTTACCTTCTAAAACTTATACTTTTGAGATGCCTGTCACTATCTATCACGGTCCTGTAATTTACTCTGATAAGGGCGTGAAATTCGGATTGGGGTACGCAAATAGTGAAGTGATTCTTCCGGAGGCTTATCAATCCGAGTTTTCAGAAAGCTTTACATCTGATTCTGTTGTTCCAAAATTAGATTTAGCGTTCTTTGTGACTTATACCAATAAGATGCTACTGCATGTAGATGTTCCTGCATTTCGTTTGATTTCCAAGCAAGACAACAGTCAGTTTCAATGGCTTGGAATGAAGAGCGAGCACACTTTCTCTTCTAATATGAATGAGGTGGAAGGTGATGTGGTCGTTGATGGTGCTCGTATTTCTCAAGCGGACCATACCGCATCTATGAGTAAATTAACTTCCACGTATGATATTCATCGCTCGTCCTCTGGATTATTTTTAGGTGATGTCACAGTGAATGTACCTGCATTTGAGATTACTTTTAAAGATCAGAAGATACTTGATGTTCAAAGCGTACAATTGACGACGAGCAGTGATGTTGACGAGGGTCTTTTCAACTCATCATTTCATGCCGCTTTCGATAAAGCGTTTATGCACGAAAAAAATTATGGTCCAGGACGTGTAAGTTTTGCGATTAAAAACTTAGATGCAGATACGCTTGTCGATATGAATAAAAAAATGAGTGATGCACAACATGGCTCAGATGCTGCTCGTCAGCAAGCGGCACTGGCGATTTTACCTGACCTGCCAAAATTATTTGGTAAAGGTGCGATGGTTGATGTTTCTGAGTTTAATATCGTAGGACCAGAGGGTGAGATTGATGGTTCTATGCATATTGCTTTACCCAAAAGTGATGCAGGAAATCCATTCCAGTTGATGCAAAAAATTGAGGGTGAGGGCAAAGTTAAGTTACCTGAGGCTTTGTTGAGTGCGATGATACTCCGTGCTGAGAAAGAGAAATTATTGGCGCAGACTGGAGGAGCTCAGACGAGAGAAAATTCTCCAAGTATACCGGTCTCATCAACAGCTGAGGTGAAAAAAGATACGCAACAACAGCCTGCTGAAAATGTTGCGAAATCAGCGAGTTCTCAGTCTGATGTTGCTACATCCGCTGTAACAGCTCAGAGTGCTGATGAGCAAGCTCAAATTGCCACTAAAAATCGCATTGCTAATTTGATTAACGCAGGTGCAATCGTCTTAAAAGATACTTATTATGTCATAGATGTGAAGCTTGCTGCTGGTCAAATTTCTGTAAATGGACGTCCTCTATCTGCTGAGATGCTCCAGTTTTAAAGTCCCACGTTGTAGGTGTGTATTAGACAGTACTCATCTACAACGATTTTTTTTGTGTATTAATCCATTAAATATTGAAAGGAGTTAATGTGATGGTCGTAAATAATGACGCTGGTGTGAAGTCTGCTTCTTTGACGGCAAGTGTGACTCAATCTGTACAAAAATATTTTTCTGAATTGAAAGGTGCTGATCCTGTTGATTTATATCAATTTGTGTTGGAAGAGGTTGAGACGCCACTATTTCGTGCGGTTATGGAGCACTGCAAATACAATCAATCTCGGGCGGCAGTGATGTTGGGCATTAGTCGTGGAACATTAAGAACTAAATTGAAAAGATATTTTGACGACAAATATGTGGGTTCGCGCGATTAAGAAAAATATAGATATTCACTTTATACACGAAAAGATGCATTTGTGTTTTCCGAGAAGGCGAGAGCCGATTGTTAATATCCTACGGTGTCACTTCATATATAGTTCCCCGCCTTAGCGGGGATGATAAATTTTAACCATGTTATTTTTTCTCATGTGCTGAGAGATATTCATTCTGATTATATGCTTTAAATCACGTCACTATTTATTTTCACTTGTGACGTGATTTTTCTTTGGTTTAAATTGTGATTAGGAAAACATTGAGCTCACAGACTGCTCAATGTTTACTCTCGTGATTGCTTGAGCAAGCATCTCTGCTAGACTAACAACTCTAATTTTTGAACATTGCTGTGCTTGTTGTGTCAATGGGATAGTATCTGTGACGACGACTTCGTCGAGTAGTGATGCATTGATGTTATCAATTGCAGGACCAGATAGTACTGGATGCGTGATATAAGCACGAACACTGATTGCCCCTGATTGTTTCAGCGCTTTAGCTGCAGAGCAGAGTGTTCCTGATGTGTCCACAATATCATCAATAATCACGCAGTTCCGCCCAGAAGGTTCGCCGATAATGTGCATGACTTCAGATTTATTCGGTCCACTGCGTCGCTTATCGATGATAGAAAGATCTGCATCATTTAGATATTTTGCCATGGCCCGAGCGCGGACTACACCACCGACATCAGGTGAAATGATCATGGTATTTTGTAGATTTTGATTTTTAATGTCTTCAAATAAGATAGGTGTTGAATAGACGTTATCAACAGGCATATAAAAGAAGCCTTGGATTTGATCTGCATGCAAGTCAACGGTAAGCACACGAGAAATTCCTACGCTTGCCATTGTGTCAGCGACGATTTTTGCTGTGATGGGCACTCTTGCGGAGCGTACTCTTCTATCTTGTCTTGCATAACCAAAATAAGGAACTACCGCCGTAATTCGTCCTGCAGAGGCTCGTCGCATGGCATCAGCCATACTGAGAAGCTCCATGAGATTATTATTAGCAGGAGCGCACGTGGATTGTATAATGAAAACATCCTTTCCTCGTACGTTCTCCAAAATCTCGACTAAGGTTTCCCCATCGCTAAACGTACCAATGTTTGCTTTTCCTATAGGAACATGTATATGTTGAGAGATTGCGTCAGCAAGTTTTGGGTTTGCATTGCCTGTAAATAGCATCATGTTCGACATGAGAGTATGACCTTTGATTTTTATAAGTGTGAAGACAACTGGATTAGCGTAGCACGTTCTTGCCAGATATTAAATACAGCTTAGAAATATGGCTGGGGTGCTAGGATTCGAACCTAGGTATGCAGGGATCAAAACCCTGTGCCTTACCGCTTGGCGACACCCCAAAAACAGCGCACTGCCGATAGTTGCGCACTGTGCTTCGTCAGGGTCGTATTCTGCAGATATTTTGATGTCTTGTCAACGATTTTAAAACAGTATATTTATACCCATTGCAAAAGATCCGAAATCGATAGTATTTTTCCCATAAAAACTAAACCAGCTCCCCATAATAATCCCAAATTTACTGCTGAAATTGTACTCTAACGCGGGTGCTAGAGAGAACATATCCATCGTAGCGTTACCAATTTTAGGCATTTCTAGGAATAATGAGCTAATGTTGTGTTTGTTGGGTACAAGACGCGATAATGCTTCTCGAATCTCTCTTTTGGTTTTTTTAGGGAAACTCAAATTTAAATTACCATAATCACCGTAAAAGCGATCGCTGTCTTGATATTGATAAAAGCCTTCTAATACTGCAACCCAATGCTGAGATAAGCTTAACTCTCCGGCGAGATCTACAGTATAGACACTACCTGGCTTCACGTCGCCATTCGTAAGTGCCGACCCACCATAACTGCTATAGCCTTTAATATGTACAGCACTCCCATAAAGATAACCGACACTCCAGTGTGCATTAAGATAGTGGTTTCCTTTCAGTGGAATGAGTTTTTGAAAATTTAAATCGAATCCTGTTTCATAACTACCTAAGCCTGTGGCGTTGAGTGCATAGTTTTGTTGAGATAGGGCATCATAGTGGCCACTGGGGAGTATCTCTGTCAATGTAATACGAAGATCGGGTAACGCTGTGCCTTCGCGTTGTTTTAATGCTTGCATTCCAAGAATAACAGCGGTATCACCAATACCTGTAGTTGTTTTACCTTTAAAATAATTATTGATTAAAATAGGCTGGAGTTCGATATCTAGTCTCGGAGCTAATCCGATAGTTAATTGAGGGAGTAGTTGGTTGCTTTGATTTGGAACGACCGAAATGACCTTGGATTTATCACTATAGATCGCGCCTGAGTCAATATAAAAATTAAATAGCTCGAGATTAATCTTTCCCGGTGCTATCGTTTCTGCAGGTTCAGCAAGCAAAGGGCCTGTAAACCAGGGCCCTTTGATTTCTGCAAATATACTTTGGCAAAAAAAAAGACTTAAAATGCCAAAAAAATTACGCATGTGTGTCCCAGTCTTTAATCACGAGCTTTAGCCAACCATTTGCATGATCTATCTGAATTTTTGTAGGCAAATCGTAACCATTGATAACACGATAATTTGTGTAAGAGAGTGTATAGCCTGCTTGCTTTAACTGTACGAGATGCCCAGAGGCGTCTTTTAACTCTGTCGCCGCTCCCGGGCTTTTGATTCCGCGAATCCAATAAAATAAGTGTGATAATGGTAGTTTTTGGCCTGTTTTTTGATACACCAGCATGTCTATATTGTGGGAGTGTTCTGTTTTATTACCTTCTTGATAAGTCACTGTATTGTTGTTTTTTTCAATAGTGACTGCATTTCCGCCCATCGGTCCAAAAAAAGATAGCTGATAATGATCTGAGCTCAGTTGCTCCCAAGTCAGAGATGCGCTCCATGCTTTTTGATGTTGTTTGGCAGCCACTGCGCCTGAGAGTTGCCATGCTGTTAATTTTTCAGGATTTTTTTTTGGTTGCGAAATACTTGATGTCGAGGACGGTATGTTTTGAACAGTTGTACATGCAGAAAAAACGAAGCTCAGTGTAATAAGGCAAATCGTACGGTATTTTATCATGATAGAACCTTGAAGAGATAGTTTTCTTGCTAACAATACGCTAGACTTTCTGAAGGTGCAAATTCTATCTTAATTATGATGCATAGAGCGGTTTACCCTGGAACATTTGATCCTATTACCAATGGGCATGTTGATATTATTGAGCGTGCCTCCGTGCTTTTTCCTGAGCTTATTGTTGCTGTAGGTCAAAATGCTAGGAAACAACCTTTTTTATCTTTTGAGGCTCGCATCGCTTGTATCAAAAATGCTGTTTCTCACTTGCCTGGTGTGACGGTGCTGGGGTTTCAAGAATTACTTGTAGAGTTTATGAAGAAGAAAAAAGCTCGTTTTATTGTAAGAGGGCTTCGTGCTGTCTCTGATTTTGAATATGAATTTCAATTAGCCGGAATGAATCGTCAATTATCAAATGATGTCGAGACTGTATTTTTTACTCCCTCGCCTGATTGTATGTTTATTTCATCGACCCTTGTACGAGAAATAGCTTCTTTGGGCGGTGATGTGACTAATTTTGTGCCGAAGAGTGTGAGCCAGACACTCAATCAGCTCTTACAAAATTAGGTGCTGTTGACTTTGATTTTTTTGTAAACTCCGTCAAGATTGCTCTTCAGTCTGACCAGTGAGATTTTTTAGTGCTTCAGATACACTTTGAATTAGAGACTCTTTGTTTTCAAGTGTAAAGGCAGAAGCGTCGATAGGCTGGCCGACATGAATTTCTACGGATTGATTTAAGTTAAAATGGGTAGAGCGGGCTGGTAATACGTGGTTTGCACCACGAATACCTAGAGGAATAATCGTGGCTCCGGTTTGAATCGCTGTGATAAATCCACCTTTTTTTAGCGGCGCGATATGTCCACTTGAAGAGCGCGTTCCCTCAGGGAAAATCCACATTACGATACCACTTTCTAAAAGCTGTACAACTTTTTCAAGATCGCGAATAGCTTGTGTTCTGTTTTGTCTGTCAATGATTGGAAATTCTGCTGCTTTCATGCCATATTTCATCAGCGGGATATTCGCCATTTCTTTTTTCGCAAGCATACGAATAGGTTGATTCGGAAACGCTTGAAATCCGATAGGAATGTCAAATAAGCTACTGTGGTTACACATGATGATGGTTTTTCCTCCGGGTACCGGCTCAACATGATGAGGATTGTATACTGTACATTGAATGCCCAAAAGTTTGAGCATACGTAGACTCCATCGACGTGTTTCGTCAGTTACCCATTGACGATTCGGTGTTTTGAAGCGAAACCCCATATAAATCGATTTAATACAAGAGAACCCTGTGTAGCTAATGCATACTAAAATGAGCCAGGCTGTACGTAGAAAACCTGCGCGGTTATTATTTGAATTCGTCATAATCAATGATCCTTCCTTTTTTAGAGGGTGTATCTGTTTTTTGGAAATAGGACGCAATAAGCACACAAACCCAAAGCACCGCGCCTAAAACGATACCCCAAAATATCACGTAAGCAAAAACAACAAAAAGTCCCATGAGTAATGCTAGGGCGATGCCGAAAACAATAAATGCAGGCAGTTGTTGTGTAAATTTATTTTTCATCAAAGTTCCACTTAAATTTCCATTATTACTGATTGCTTAAACAATAACAATCATAGCATTACTACATCATTTTTCGTGACACACACTTTTTATATCAAATACGACTTATGAAAAAGATACCGATAGACGAATTAAACCTTCATTTTGTTCAAAATGTGACATGAAGGGTCTTTTATCATATAATAGTCGCATTGAACTCACGACATGAGGCGAAAGTATGTTTGGATTATTAAATTTATCATGGGTCGGATATCTGATTGCAACACTTGTGCTTACACAAATTACGATTGCATCTGTTACAATTTATTTGCATCGTTGTCAGGCGCATCGAGCTTTATCTTTACATCCTGTGGTAAGTCATTTTTTTAGATTCTGGTTGTGGTTGACTACAGGGATGGTTACCTCTGAGTGGGTGGCTATTCACCGTAAGCATCATGCGATGACTGATGTTGAAGGCGATCCACATAGTCCCGTAGTCTTAGGTATTAATAAGGTTCTTTGGGAAGGTGCTGAGCTTTATCGGTCAGCTAAGGGCGATAAAGAGATGGTGGCACAATATGCTCATGGAACACCCAATGATTGGATAGAAAAAAATCTTTATCAGCGTCACAGTGGGCGTGGTTTGATTTTAATGCTTTTACTCGATGTCTTGTTGTTTGGTTTGCCAGGGATTAGCATTTGGGCAATACAAATGATCTGGATCCCTTTCTGGGCTGCGGGTGTCATTAATGGACTAGGTCACTATTGGGGATATCGCAATTTTGAATGTGACGACTCTGCAACCAATCTTATTCCTTTTGCCTTCTGGATTGGAGGAGAAGAGCTGCATAATAATCACCATACTTATGCGTCTTCGGCAAAATTTTCTGTGAAATGGTGGGAGTTTGATATCGGCTGGTTGTATATCCGAACACTGTCGTTTTTTAAATTAGCAAAAGTAAAAAAACTACCACCCAAACTTGTGATTGATCACGAGAAGCAAGTCGTAGATTTACAAACAGTTCGTGCTGTCGTGGGTAATCGCTTTCAAGTACTGGCAACTTATTATACCAATGTTATAGAGCCTATCTTGAGACAAGAGTCTTTAAAGCGAGCTTATAACCAAGTAGATAAACGCTTATTATCAACAGCAGGTCAGCTACTTAAACGTCGAGAGGCATTGTTATCTGCAACGGCCAATCTTAAACTGGTTCAAATACTGAAACGATTTGACGAGGTTCGTTTGGCTTATACCTATAGACAGTCTTTGCAAAACATTTGGTTGAAGACTGCCAACTCTCAAAAAGAGTTGATTCAAGCACTTCAACAGTGGTGCAAGCAAGCAGAAGAGTCCGGTATTGAAGTACTTCGTCAATTTGCAATTCAGCTCAAATGCTATAGACCTGTCTAGATAAGACGGGTCTGATATCCACTTGATTGTAAATCACTGCTAATCAAGATAGAATCTGACCATGTGGTCTATCGCGAGTACAGTGAGGAGTGTATATGCAAGCGAACTGGAGTTTGATATTAAACGTTTTGTTACTAACTGGCGTAATTATTGCGCTTGTGCGTATGTTGCGAACGAGGAAGGCTGCCAGTGCTCCTCCAACTACCGCGCCTTCGCAACAGCCTTCAGTTTTGGGCGTCGCAGATAAAGCACCAGATGAAGTCATTGCTGTCAGAAAAATTACGCGAGAACCGATACTGACACAGGCTCCGTTTGCGCCAACGCCTCCTTCGGTTGGAGCTCGACCGAGCTTGAGCACTAGAACAGAGACACATTTTCAATCGTCTTACGGTGTCGTTGCACCTCCGCCTGGTTTAGTTCAAGAAAATATAGAGATTCCTGCTCAAGAGTCAGTGGCAGCATCGAAACCTTCAGTTACAGCAAATGCTACAGAGACTGCACCAACTGAACCAGCTGCACCAAAAGAAAGTGCACTGCGTACACTGGTTATTTTTCTACTCGCAAAAGAGAATCGGCAACTTGCTGGGTATGAGTTGCTTCAGACAATCTTGGCTGCAGGACTTCGTTTTGGAGAAGGACAGCTCTTCCATAGACATCAATATCCCAATGGGCAAGGCCCTGTGTTATGCAGTTTAGCGACAGCAACTGCAAATGGTGTATTTGATTTGCAGAACATTGGTGCTTTTAGTGTGCATGGGTTATGTTTATTTATGCAAACTTCTGGAAATGCAGCGATTGATGTGGAACGGCTTTCAGTGATGGTTGATACAGCAAAGCAACTTAGCGAAGGTTTAGATACTTATCTTTTGGATGATTTGAGAAAGCCTTGGAGTGATGAGACAGAGTTGCGTTACGAGGAGCTAGTGAGCAGTGTTAAGGTTTCTGAAGAAACCTCCTGTTAAAAGTGTATTACAAAAGAGGGCGTGTCATTAATTGTGTAGCGCCTTCTTTGGCGCTATGATGTCCTTGTAAAATCAAATGAACTTGTGTACAGATAGGTAATTCAACTTGATGTGCTGTTGCAAGAGCATGCACTTGCGCTGCGTTATATTTACCCTCAACAACTTGTCCAATTTGTTGCTCAGCCTCACTGATGGAAACCCCTTGACCTAAAAGTAAGCCAAATCGCCTATTGCGTGATTGGTCATCTGTACATGTTAGTACGAGATCTCCCACGCCAGCCAGTCCAGAAAATGTTGAAATTTCCGCGCCAAATACAAGTCCTAGCCGAGTCATTTCCGAAAGGCCACGTGTGATTAAAGCGGCTTTTGCATTTGCGCCGTAAGCTAAGCCATCACTGATGCCGCAGGCAATGGCTAAGACATTTTTCATCGCACCACACAACTGTACACCGATAATATCATTGGATAAATAGCTTCGTATTGTTGTTTTTTGAAAAATATCACGAATAATTTGTGCATAATCCATGCTGTTACTAGCAATGACTAATGCTGTTGGCAAATGACGTGCAACCTCTTTTGCAAAAGATGGCCCAGAGACAATTGCAATTGGGAAATCAGGATAAAAATAATCGAAGACGAGCTGGCTTAAAAAATGATTAGTTTGAGGGTCAATCCCTTTAGTAATCCAGGTTAGCCCGTGTAAATTTTTAGGAAGTTCTTCAAGGATCTGGCGAAAAGTATGAGACGGTATTGCGACGATAATATGTTCTGCGTCAAAGCAGTCTGTTAGTTTAGTGGTGGGGATGAGTGTTTCAGGAAATCGCACACCAGGCAAGTAGCGCTCATTACTCTTTTTTTCTTTCATGGATTTTATTTGCTTAGCATCACGTCCCCATAGGCGTACGTGATGCCCGAAGGCCGCAAGGTGAACAGCAACAGCTGTTCCCCAGGAGCCTGCGCCGAGAATCGCAATGCGGCTTGTTTGCAACATGATTTAGTGCTGCGCCACGGTTGTGCCTTGGCCTGAGTCACCTTCTTTTTCCGCTTTTTGCTGCATGTAAAGTGCGTCAAAATTGATTGGCGCGATGACTAGTTGAGGGAAACTACCGCGCATGACTTCTGTTGTAATTGCTTCACGGGCATAGGGAAATAAGATGCTTGGGCAGAAGCTGCCTAGTAAGTGATCGAGCTGTGGAGCCTCGGTGCCTTGTATACCAAAAATACCTGCTTGCTCAACTTCTACTAAAAAAACAGTCGATTGTTTATTTTTCACTGTTGCTGTTACCGAAAGAACAACTTCATATACACCTGCATCATTGAGTGCTGTGTGGCTGGTGTTGATGTCAAGTCCAAGCTCAGGCTCCCATTCTTGTTGAAAGCAGTGAGGTGTATTGAGTGTTTCAAACGAAAGATTCTTAACATAAAGGCGTTGAATCATGAATTGTACTTCGGATTTTTTTTCTGTTTCCATGTTTTTTTCCTGTGTTAGGTCCAATTTACTTTTTACCTCTGATGGTAGGTAGTCCTGCAGCTTGCCATGCGGTCATACCACCATTTAGAACCATCGCATTGGTAAATCCTTCTTTTTTTAAGGCCTGGGCCAGCGTATTTGCTGTTATGCCTTTCATGCAGACCAAGACAATAGGTTTTGTTTTGTAGGGGGCTAATTTTTGTTTCTCATCTGCTGCAATGCGAATCGCGTTTGTGATATGTCCAAGTGCAAAAGCTTCTTGAGGACGGATATCAATGATGGTTGCTTTATCTTGATTGATGAGCTCTACAACAGCTGCTGTAGAAAGCATCTTGGGGTTGCGTTTTTGTGAGAAAAATTCGTTTAGTAAAACAAGTGCTAATAGTCCAACGAAAACTGCACAGAGAATCCAATGCTGTGTCGCAAATTGTAAAATTTGTTGTGGCATAATGAGCTCAATCTAATAAAATTTCCCAGATTATCCAGTGATTTTCATTCCTACGCAAGCTCTATGTAAAATCAAGCTGAGTTTAAAATTTTTGATGTTTAGCAGACTAGGTCATGTTAGTATCATGCAACTTTGTGCATTTAAAATAAGGAGATGATTGTGTTAAGTCATTATTTTTTTCGTCGGACGCATGATGTTCTAAGGACCACTCGGCGATCTTATTCAATGTCATCAGAGCAAAAAGAAAAAGCGGGTAAATATGCTATCGCTGGTGTGATGAGTGTGGGTGCTGTCACGGTGCTTGTGGCTGTTAGTATTATGATTAAAGAGCTCACGGGCAGAGGGATTTATGGTGATGTGCATCGAAATAAAAAAGAAAATGCCTTAAACGAAACACAGCGAAATGAGGATTGTTGGGCTTTGTTAAACACCTATCTTGCAGCTTCGAGTCCTGAGCGAAAGCAACACCTTCCAATTCATAGCTCAACAGCGGAAAGCGAGTTGATAAAACCACGGTTACCTTAAAAAGTATGAATACACCCAAGAATGCTGCATAAAATTGTATTTTTGGGCTTCTTGGGTATATAATTCACGCTGCTTGAGATCTAGGTAAATTTTGAGAGTTTCCTATGGCGAGATATAACACGACAAGAAGACAGACGCCGACGAAGCCGCGATGCGGTCTGCTTAAACATGCGCTTCTTATCGTTATCGGCTTCGCCTGCGGTTATACAGCAGCGACTTTTTTCCATTGGGATCAAGTTATTGTTTGGCTGAACACGCATGTATTTATTCAAACACCACCGCCGGCAACTGTTGCTGCAAAAAAATATGCGGAGATCCCTAAACCAAAATTTGAATTTTATACTCTTCTTACACAAGAAAATCGTGCTGCGGCTACTTCTGGTAACGTTGCATCGATCAAAGAGCAGCCTACGACTATTGCCGCAGATTTACCGACCTCTTCGGCGCCTTCTTCTGCTCCTCCTCCTCAGTCTTTACCCATTGAGATGAATCTTACCGCACCTCAAGCCAATATCGCGCTACAAGAGCAAAGAGCTATTGAGAGCACACTCTCGCAAGTGAAGGCAGGATACTGGGTTCAGTTGGCTTCGTTTCGACGTCCTCAAGATGCTGAAAAAATGAAAGCAAATTTGTCATTGAGAGGTGTGATGACAACTGTAGTCTCTGGAAGACAACAAAATGTCCAATGGTTTCGAGTGGCTCTTGGTCCTTTTGCTAGTAAATTTGATGCTGAACGTGCAAAAAAATCAGTCATGCTGAGTGTGCGTATTCAAGGTATCGTTCGCAAAATGGACGCTTAGTTCCTAAACAAGGTGTATCTCTGATGTCTGTCACTTACCAATATAATATTCCTGATATTGTTTGCGCTGCTTGCTCCAGTACGGTTGAGTCTGCATTGCGTGATACACCTTTTTTTAAAGACCAGATGTTTGGCGTCGATCCGATTGAAAAAACTTTGACAATAACTTTTGAAGAAGAACCTGCAAGCTATCTTGAAATACGCGATGTACTGAATGAGATTTTAAGTTCGGTCGGATTCTCTTGTGTTGAGATGCTGGATCACACGGTTAAGAAAAAAGAACGCTGGTTTTCTCATCGTGTGCTTGGTGTATTAGGTGTTATTGTCGGAACTCTTTTTTTAGGTTTATCCGTGTTAACACTCTCGCCTTGGATCATGTCGAGCATGACTTTTCTTAGTCTATCTCTCACTTTGTTTTTGGGTTTTGAATCGTACGAAAAAGCGTGGAAAAAATTAAAAAAGCGTACTTTAACGATGGATTCGTTATTTGCCTTAAGTACACTGAGTATTATGTTTGTTTCGCTTTCCTCTTTGATATTTCCCTCATTACCCATGATGTGTGAGGCTGGAGTTTTAATTTTTGGCTTTCGTCATATAGGTTTGGCAATTGAGGAGGCTTTTAAAAATACACAATGGATGACCAAGCGTTTTCAAGATGATGCTCCTCTTAAAGTCACGCGTATCGAGGCTGGGAGGACTATGCGTGTGCCCTTGAAATCAATACAAAAAAGAGATGTGCTGCTCATCAAACCCGGTGAAATTTTACCTGTAGATGGTGTGTTTGAAGATCAAGATGGGTTAATTTTAGATAGGATTGTGACTGGTAGTAACATGCCACGACGTATTATCGCAAAAGAACAGCTCTATGCAGGTACGCTGCTTTCAGAGGCGAAAAAACCGATGCGTTATGTGGTAACGGCTAACGCATTGAACTCACATCTTGCTCGTCTAGATGCTAAAATCGCTTACGCCAAATTAGAAAAAGCCTCAATAGAGGCGACGACCAGTCGTATTTTGCAGTATTTCATTCCGGCTATTTTAGGTGTTGCTGTTGTTTCCGCTGTCCTGGTAGGTGCTTTATTTTCAACAGCGTTGGGCATTCAATCTGCTGTTGCTGTTTTAGTTTCAGCGTGTCCTTGTACGTTAGGATTGATCACACCTTTAGCGGTAAAAGTTGGAATTAAAAAAGCAGCGGACAGTGGTGTTATTTTTAATAGTGCGAAAAAGCTTGAGTTGGCTGATACGGTAGAGGCTGTTGTATTTGATTTGAACGGAACCCTCACCGAAGGTAAGCCTATGGTTGTGAAGTATGGTGCTTTATCAGGCGCAAGCTTATCCTCTAAAACACTGTTGAGACTAATGGCGCATTTTGAAGGTAAGTGTCTGCATCCTGTAGCGAAAGCAATTTGTGATGCTGCGAATCGATGTCCTCATCAAGATATTTTTGGAAAATATGAAACTGAGCTAAATGATTATGCTGGTCGTGTTGTGCGTTATGAGGGTGCGCGTTATACCATCGGTAGCCAGTCTCTGCTTGTGCGTCAAGGCGTTGAGTTGACCGAAATGAAAAACTTGCGTCAAAAACTTGGTCTTAAAAAAGGCGAAAGTCTTATCTATCTTGCCAAAGAAGATAAGCTTATTGGCTATGTCGTTTTGAAAGATACACTAAGAAAAGATGCAAAATTAGTGATTCAATCACTGAAGCAATTAAAAAAACGTCCTTATTTATGTACGGGTGCTGATACTGAAACAGCATATGAGTACGCAAAGCAGCTGGGAATTCCTAAGCAAGATGTGCGTGCACATTGTGTGAGTCATGCTAATGCAGCGTCGCAACTTTCTAAAAAGAAATTTATTGATGATTTACATCGAGAAGGATTTCGTGTAGCGGCGGTGGGGGATGGTGCAAATGATGCCGAGATGATTGCTGCAGCAGATGTCGGATTTGCTATTTTTTCCGGCGGAGATGCTCATACACAACAAAATGCAGCTGCGGTGATTAAAGGAACGTCGCTTCAACCGGTTTTACATGCTTTGAAAATTGCTAAACAAACAGTCAGAAATATCAAAGAAAATTTACTGTTTAGTCTGGTCTATAACATTTTAACTGTGTGTTTAACAGGTGGTTTACTTTTAAGTATGGGTATTGTGTTGAATCCTGCAGTCGGTGCTGCTCTCATGATTTTACAAACGTCTTTAATTTTTATGAATGTTTATCGGTTCTCGAAATCCGCAGTGACAACACAAGGAGAGAAAGAGTTCTCTCACCCAGAAAAGAGTTCTCTCACCCAAGTAACACATCAACTGAGTACTAGTGGACCTAGAATGTGTGCCGAGATGCGAATCAATGAGGATCCTCCTTTGCAACACGCTTCCTCTGCTGTATTTAAGAAAAAATCACCGCGTCATCAACACGCTGATATTTCTAGCATTGGGGATAGCATGAGGTTTACTCACACGTAAGCTTAGGTGTGGCACTTGAAACTGAGTTTGAATCAGTTCAAGAAGACGTTCGGCTACAGTTTCAATTAAGCGAAAAGACTGAGACTCTACAAAAGTGGTCACTTCCTGACATAATTTTTCATAATCAACGGTTTGATTCAGATCATCTTCAGCAGATCTTTCAAGAGGAATGGTGATATCGATGAAAAGATCTTGCAGGATCCGTTGCTCCCATGCATAGACGCCAATACGTGTTTTTGTACTTAGTGCTGTGATTTCAAGTTGATTCATACCCACCCCGTTGTTAAACTCTCGCCATATTTCATTGTTGGGCTGTATTCATGTCAAATTTATCAGACGCTATTTTAATGAAAAGCCTTCGTCGCCAACCTGTGGAGCGTACACCAGTTTGGATTATGCGCCAAGCGGGGCGTTATTTGCCAGAGTATCGGGCAACACGCGCCAAGGCAGGAAGTTTTCTTGCCTTGTGTAAAAATCCAGAGCTTGCTTGCGAGGTTACGCTGCAACCTTTACGTCGTTTTGCATTAGATGCTGCTATTTTATTTTCGGATATTTTAACGATTCCTGATGCGATGGGGTTAGGGCTTTCTTTTGAGGAAGGAGAGGGGCCTTGTTTTGCGAGCCCGATTCGTACTTTAGCTCAAATTGAAACATTACATTTGCCTGATGTGTCGGATCAGCTAAGTTACGTGATGGAAGCTGCATCTCTTATTCGCAAAGAAATGCCGGCTGAATTGCCATTAATTGGTTTTTCAGGCAGTCCTTGGACATTAGCTTGTTACATGATAGAGGGGCGTGGAAGCCGTGATTTCAAAGAAGCCTTGACCCTGCTTTATCAACATCCTGAAGCAATGCACCAGTTACTACAAAAAATAACGCAAGTTGTCATAGCGTATTTGATTGGGCAAGTGCGAGCGGGTGTAAATGCGCTGATGATTTTTGATACGTGGGGAGGACTGTTATCCTCATCAAATTTTAAGACATTCTCGTGTGATTACTTATCCATAATTGTGAGCGCATTGAAAACCAGCTGTCCTGAGATTCCAGTGATTTTATTTACAAAGGGAGGGGGCTTGTGGCTGCCACTCCTTGCTGGAACGGGTTGTGATGCGCTCGGGGTGGACTGGACATGTGATTTGGGTTATGCAAGAGCGCAAGTAGGTTCATCTGTTGCGTTACAAGGAAATCTTGATCCTGCGGTTTTACGTGCCTCTCCAGAAGTGATTCGTCGAGAGGTTGCCAAAGTACTTCAAGCCTATGGACAAGGGAGTGGTCATATTTTCAATTTGGGCCATGGTATTACACCAGATATCCCACCTGATCATGTGGCCGTGCTTGTGGATGCAGTACGAGAGCTAAGTGAACATTAAGCCAAGTCGTAAGGCAATTTCGAGCGATTGCTCATCATTGAGTCGTGGGTCGACCAGACTATGGTAAGCATCGGATAAATGATGCTCCTGAATGTCTTGGGTTCCACCAGTGCACTCTGTGACATGCTCTCCTGTCAACTCCAGATGTACGCCGCCTAAATAACTGCCATGTTGCTGATGAACTGTGAGTGTGTGTTGAAGTTCTTGAAGGATTGTTTCAACCTTTCGTGTTTTAAGTCCTGACTCGGTGATCTTGGTGTTGCCATGCATTGGATCACAAGACCAGGTTACAGGAAAATGCTCTTGCTGAACAAGTTGTATGAGAGGAGATAAGTACTGATTTAAGTTTTCTGCACCAAAGCGTGTAATTAATAAAATACGACCAGATTGACGCTCTGGATTTAAGCGTGATAACACGTGATATAGCCAATCTGGTGTAGCTTGTGGGCCAATTTTGATACCAATTGGATTCATTAAGCCGCGGGCGAATTCAATGTGAGCGCTGTTTAGTCCATTTGTTCTCACACCAATCCAAGGTAGGTGTGTCGAGGATAAATACCATTGATGTGTGTCTGCCTCCTGGCGTGTTAATGCTTGTTCGTACGGCAAATGTAAAGCTTCATGAGAAGTAAAGAAAGGGTTAGAATGGTTTTTTTTTGCGGCAATAATACATAGTGCTGCGACACTTTTATGATAGCCTTGAAGAAGTCGATCTGGGTTCGGTGTGCGTGCTTCTAGTGTAAATTCAGCGTCGTTAATCAGGTCTCCGCGATAACTTGGTAAGCAGACATTTTCGCGTGTTTCAGTTTCCTCTGAGCGCGCCTTGGCAAATTGACCTGCAATACGCCCAATTTGGATGATGGGTTTTTGCAAATATTTTGCAAGTAGCACACTCATTTCTTGCATAATATGAAGTTTTTTGGTGATCACCTCTTCGTTACAACTTTGAAAAGATTCGGCGCAGTCTCCACCTTGAAGCAGGAATGCCTTTCGATGCTCTGCTCTAGAAATAGATGAGCTGAGCTGTCGAATAGCCTCTGGCGTGACCAAAGGTGGTAATTGTGTCAATTTTTGGAGAACGTGATCTCGCGTGCTGATATTTGGATACTCAACACTTTGCAAATAAGAGAATTCTGACCAAGAGGACGGGGACCAGCTTTGCATGGTTTAAAAACGCGTAACGAAATCAGGCGTGATTATGCAATGCCTAAAAAAGTGACGCAAGTAAAATTCAGTGAAACACCCTCTTGAAATTTCAATATTCACCCCCAGATGTAGTGCATCAGTTTGCTTAGAGGATTTAAATGATGAGTCACAAAGATTGGGGTAAAATTAAAGCAGAGCATGAATTACAAGAAGAGCTTGGGGATAATGCGTTGTTTGGTGAGGATGAGGACGAAGGAGAAAGCGGTACATCTTCGGATGCACAAGAGACGCAATCACTTGATTATGCTTCTTATCGAGAGCTTGAGGATAAACTTACCCTTGCCGAGCAAAAGGCACATGAGAATTGGGAAAAACTTGTTCGTTCTGTTGCTGAGGTTGAGAATATTCGACGACGTGCCGAGCGTGATGTTGCCAATGCGCACCGATATAGTTTAGAGAAATTTGTAAATAGCCTACTTCCTGTCTCGGATAGTTTAGAGCAAGCGATTGCTCTTGCTGAAAAACAGGGTGATATGCCTTTGCATGAGGGATTGTTGCTGACGATGAAGCTCTTTTTAGAGGCGTTAGAGAAAGCTGATGTGAAGCAAATTGACCCAACAGGCGCTCCTTTTGACCCACAACAACATGAAGCGATGTCGATACAACCCTCTACGGATGTTCAGCCGAATACAGTGTTGACTGTATTTCAAAAGGGATATCTATTGAGCGACCGTGTGATTCGTCCGGCACGTGTCATCGTTTCAAAATAAATATGTTTTGGGGTTGAAATATAAAAATTACCCCATATATGAAGACTATCAACATTTAATAGACATTGATTTGGAGTAAAACATGGCATCAGCGATTATAGGTATTGACTTAGGTACAACAAACTCTTGCGTTGCAATCATGGAGGGTAAATCACCCCGTGTCATTGAGAATGCCGAAGGGCATCGTACAACCCCATCTATCGTTGCATACACAAACGATGACGAGGTTCTGGTAGGACAAGCAGCTAAGCGCCAAGCGGTTACAAATCCAGATAACACTTTGTATGCAATCAAACGTTTGATTGGACGACGTTTTGATGATGCCGTGGTACAAAAAGATATCAAGATGGTTCCTTACAAAATCATCAAGGCAGAGAATGGTGATGCGTGGGTGCGTGTTAAAGATCAAGAAAAAGCGCCACCACAAATTTCTGCTGAAGTTTTACGAAAAATGAAAAAAACAGCTGAAGATTATTTGGGTAAAGAAGTGACTGAGGCGGTAATTACTGTTCCTGCTTATTTCAATGATTCACAGCGTCAAGCAACGAAAGATGCCGGTCGTATTGCAGGTCTTGAAGTGAAGCGTATTATCAATGAGCCGACTGCAGCAGCACTTGCTTATGGTATGGATAAGAAGCGTGGAGACTCAGTGATTGCCGTGTATGACTTAGGCGGTGGTACATTCGATATCTCTATTATCGAAATCGCAGAAGTTGATGGCGAGCACCAATTTGAAGTTTTGGCGACAAATGGTGATACGTTCTTAGGTGGTGAGGATTTCGACTTAGCGCTTATTGAATATTTGGCTGCTGAGTTTAAAAAAGACACTGGCATTGATTTACATAACGACCCATTAGCATTGCAACGTCTTAAAGAAGCAGCTGAAAAAGCGAAGATAGAACTGTCGTCTTCACAACAAACTGATGTCAACTTGCCTTACATTACTGCTGACACAACTGGTCCTAAGCATTTAGCTCTCAAGCTAACTCGTGCGAAATTGGAGTCTTTGGTTGAGCAATTAGTTGAACGTACGATAGCGCCTTGCAAGACTGCATTGAAAGACGCGAAATTAACTATCAATCAAATTGATGAGGTCATTTTGGTCGGTGGTCAAACACGTATGCCTATGGTACAAAAAGTTGTAGAAGAATTTTTTGGCAAAGAACCACGACGTGATGTGAACCCTGACGAAGCTGTTGCAGTAGGTGCTGCGATTCAAGCCGCGGTTCTTTCTGGTGATGTGAAAGATATCCTTCTTCTTGATGTGACGCCTTTATCTTTAGGTATTGAGACACTCGGTGGGGTGATGACAAAATTAATTGAGAAAAACACAACGATTCCAACAAAAGCGAATCAGGTTTTCTCAACGGCTGAAAATAATCAAACAGCAGTAACAGTTCATGTGTTACAAGGTGAGCGTGAGCAAGCTTCTGCGAATAAATCATTGGGTCGTTTTGATTTGACAGATATTCCTTCTGCACCACGAGGTGTACCACAAATCGAAGTGACATTTGATATCGATGCGAATGGTATTTTGAATGTTTCTGCTAAAGATAAAGCATCAGGTAAAGCGCAGTCTATCGTTATTAAAGCTTCAAGCGGTTTAAGCGAAGAAGAAATTGAGGCGATGGTTAATGATGCTAAAGCGCACGCCGAAGACGATAAGAAATTTAAAGAGCTAGCTGAGTTACGTAACCAAGCTGATAATATGATTCATAGCACTGAAAAATCATTAAAAGATCTTGAGAAAGAGCTTCAGGATGATGAAAAATCAAATATTGAGTCAGCAATTACTGCTCTGAAAGATGCGTTAAAAGCAAATGATAAAGAAGAAATTCAAGAAAAATTGAATGCATTGACAGAAGTTTCTGGAAAGATGGCTGAGCGTGTTTACGCGCAAAAATCTGCAAGTGAGCAAGCGCATTCTGCAGGAGAAGCTTCTTCTGCAGCGAAAGAAGAAGGCGTTGTTGATGCTGAGTTTGAAGAAGTGAAAGATGACGATAAGAAGTAACAATTCTTTTCCTCACGCGTGGTGTGTCTTTGGCACAACCACGCGTTGTTTTTTGATTTAATGTGAGCATTTAATGCAACAGCGTGATTATTATGAATTACTCGGTGTGAGCAAAACAGCGAGTGATGCCGAGATAAAAAAAGCATTTCGAAAATTAGCGATGAAATATCACCCAGATAGAAACGCTGGTGATGAAGAGTCAGAAGAAATGTTTAAGCAAATCCAACAAGCTTATGCGGTATTGTCGGATGCCGAGAAACGTGCTGCTTACGATCAGTTTGGTCATGCTGGTGTGGGTGGTCCTGGTGCTGGTGCTGGTGGCTTCGGTGGTTTCGGTGGCTTTGGCGATGTCTTCGAGGATATCTTTGAAAATATCTTTACTGGCGGTCGTCCTGGTGGTCGTCGTACGCGAGCAGAGCGAGGTGCCGATTTACAATTGACTGTTTCTTTAACACTCGAAGAAGTTGCTGTTGGAAAACAAATTGAAATTAACGTTCCTCGTCATGTGGGTTGTAAGACTTGTGATGGATCGGGTGCAAAAAAAGGGACAACTCCAAAAACTTGTGAGACCTGTCAGGGTGTTGGACAAGTGCGTATGCAACAGGGCTTTTTTTCAATTCAACAAACTTGCCCTGATTGTCATGGAGAAGGGAAGCGTATTCTTGAACATTGCCCCGATTGCCGTGGTCAGGGACGAGTGAAAGAGTCAAAAACGCTGACAGTTAAAATCCCTGTTGGTGTGGATGATGGAGACAGAGTTCGTCTCAACGGTGAGGGAGAGGCGGGCGCTTATGGTGGCCCATCTGGTGATCTGTATGTACAAATTAGTTTAAAACCGCATACGCTCTTTAAACGCGAAGGCAGTGATTTGCATTGTGAGGTCCCAATTAGCTTCACTATAGCGGCGTTGGGCGGTTCCGTTGAAGTTCCAACATTGGATGGTCGTGTCACACTTAAAATTCCAGCGGAAACACAAACAGGTAAGCCATTCCGTGTGAGAGGAAAAGGTATCAAATCAATCCGAAGTCATGCACCTGGTGACTTAATTTGTCATGTGCTGGTTGAAACACCGGTTGCCTTATCCAAAGAACAAAAAGTATTATTAGAGAAACTCCAAGAATCGATAGAAAAAAGTGGAGAGACGCATTCACCCAAATCTAATTCTTGGTTTGCGGGTGTAAAACAATTTTTTGAGGATATGAAATTTTAATGAGAGCGAACTCGCCTGCGTTACTCGTACTAGCTGATGGTACGGTTTTTAAAGGGAAGGCCATTGGTGCTGAGGGCCATACGGTAGGGGAGTTAGTTTTTAATACAGCAATGACGGGTTATCAAGAAATTTTAACTGACCCGTCTTATACGCAGCAGCTAGTTTTGCTAACCACTGCTCATGTGGGTAACACCGGGTGTAATTTAGAGGACGACGAGTCCACTCGCGTGTGGGCCGCAGGTTTAGTCGCACGAGAGGTGAGTAACAATACAACCCACTATCGTAGTCGTCGTGGGCTTGGTGACTGGTTGAGAAAACATGAAGTTGTTGGTATTGCTGGAGTCGACACGCGAGCATTAACTTTACACATTCGTCGGCATGGTGCGCAAAATGCCTGTATCACAACGCATCATACGGTAGATGAGGCGTTGGCACTTGCAAATGCCGCACCGAGCTTGAAGGGGCTTGATTTAGCGCGTGTAGTCACACGTAGCACGGTAGAGCGTTGGCATGAAGGCTTTGGTGACTGGGCTCAGACATCACAGCCGTTAAATTGGCACGTTGTTGTTTACGATTTTGGAGTTAAACATAGTATCCTGAAGATGCTATACGATCTAGGGTGCCATATTACGCTGGTTCCTGCAGAAACACCGGCAGCGGATGTGCTAGCATTAAACCCTGACGGAGTGGTGTTGTCTAATGGACCAGGAGATCCTGCTGCTTGTCATTATGCAATTAATGCTGCGAAAATTCTAATGGAAGCTGATGTTCCTCTTTTAGGTATTTGTCTTGGATTTCAGATTTTGGCGTTAGCTGCTGGTGCGCGTGTAGAAAAAATGAAATTTGGGCATCATGGTGCAAATCATCCTGTGATAGATATAACCGGTCAAAATCGAGTATTAATCACAAGCCAAAACCATGGGTTTGCGGTTGATGAGTCATCATTACCTCAGTATTTAAGTGTAACGCATCGCTCTTTATTTGATGGTACGTTGCAAGGATTTAGGCATCTTGAAAAGCCAATGCTTGGTTTTCAAGGACACCCCGAGGCAAGCCCGGGCCCTCACGATGCCAGTTGTTTATTTGAGCAGTTTATTGCGTTGATGAAAAATGATAATAAAGTATCAACCGAAACTGCGTTATGTAGAGGAGAAATATCATTGTGACATCGTCTTATGTCTTTACCTCCGAATCTGTATCAGAAGGTCACCCTGATAAAATCGCGGATCAGATTTCGGATGCTATTTTAGATGCGATTCTTGAGCAAGATAAATCTGCTCGAGTCGCTTGTGAGACCTACGTGAAAACGGGGATGGTTTTAGTTGGTGGCGAAATTACTACACATGCGTGGGTTGATGTGGAAGACATTACACGTAGTGTAATTCGGGATATTGGCTATAACAATTCTGCGATAGGATTCGATTGGGAATCTTGTGCAGTTCTTTCTGCTATTGGTAAACAATCACCTGATATTGCACGGGGTGTGGATAATACTGTAACTCACAAATTGGGTGCAGGTGACCAAGGTTTAATGTTCGGCTATGCGACCAATGAGACAGAAAGCTATATGCCCGCACCGATAGCTTACGCCCACCAACTCATGGCAAGGCAAGCGAATCTGAGAAAAATGGGGGTATTACCTTGGTTACGTCCGGATGCTAAATCTCAAGTGACCTTAAATTATGTAGATAAAAAACCGGTATCTTTGAATACGGTGGTGCTCTCAACGCAACACGCTCCTGAGATTGATCATGAAAATTTAGTCGAGGCCGTCATAGAGGAAATTGTCAAACCTGTTTTCCCTCAAGAATGGTTGACGAAAGAAACGCGCTATTTTATCAATCCCACTGGACGTTTCGTGATAGGTGGCCCACTTGGAGACTGTGGCTTAACCGGACGTAAAATCATTGTAGATACGTATGGTGGAATGGCAAGACATGGTGGTGGTTGTTTTTCAGGTAAAGATCCCTCGAAAGTAGATCGGTCAGCGGCTTACGCTGCAAGATATGTTGCTAAAAATATCGTGGCTGCAGGTCTTGCTGATCAATGTGAGATACAAGTGTCTTACGCAATTGGCGTGGTTGAACCAACATCTATTTATATCGAAACTTTTGGTACAGGCAAGCTGGCTCATGACGAGTTGATTCGTTTAGTCAATACACATTTTGATCTGACACCTCAGGGTATTATCGATTATCATGATTTATTGAGGCCGATTTATAGAAAAACAGCTACGCTAGGTCACTATGGACGTGATGAATTTCCATGGGAGCGTTTAGATAAGGTAGAGGAATTAAAAAAAGCATTGTGAGAAATATCAGGCAAGGAGTGCCATGTATATCGAAACTATTAATCCTGCAACAGAAAAGCTGATCAAACGGTACGATTTTCAGAATGCATCCTCAATTCAACAATGTATTGAGGATGCGCATCTTGCATTTTGCTCTTGGCGTAAGGAGACTTTTGAAGGGCGAAAAAAGCTCATGCTTGAGATGGCTCAATTGCTTCGTCAAGAAAAAGAAGCACTCGCATATCTTATTGTTGAAGAAATGGGTAAGCCGATTGCTGCGGCTCTGAGCGAAATTGAGAAATGTGCATGGGTGTGTGAGCACTATGCTGAGCATGCTGAGGCTTATCTCGCGCCCTTTCCAATAGAAACCGAGCATCACAAGAGTAGTGTGGTATATCAACCTTTGGGTGTGGTTTTCGCAATTATGCCTTGGAATTTTCCTTTTTGGCAGGTCTTTCGATTTGCCGCGCCGACGATTATGGCTGGTAATGCAGCACTGTTGAAACATGCCCCTATTACGACAGGGTGTGGGCTTGCTATTCAAGCTTTATTTGAAAAAGCTGGATTTAAAAAAGGTATATTTCAAACGCTACTTTTAAGTAATGAACAAGCTGAAGAGGTTATTGCTCATCCTCATGTGGTTGCTGTCACATTGACGGGCAGCAGTCGTGCCGGGAGTCATGTTGCCAGTACAGCAGGCAAGTATTTAAAACGTGCAGTTTTAGAGTTAGGTGGAAATGATCCTTATTTAGTTTTGGCTGACGCTGATTTAAAGCTTGCAGCCGAATGTATTGTGACATCGCGTCTTAGTAATGCAGGACAGTCATGTGTGGCTGCAAAGCGCATTATTGTTGTTGAAGAGGTTTATGATGCGTTTATTGAGCAAGTGGTTCAGGAGATGAAGCGCTATGAAATAGGCGCACCACAGCTATCGACAACAACGATGGGGCCGATTGCTCGTGCTGATCTTCGTGAAACACTACATCAGCAAGTTTTGAAAAGCCAAGCAAAAGGTGCTGTCGTTTTAGTCGGCGGAAAGATTCCTGAGTGCCAAGGTTTTTTTTATCCACCAACATTGTTAGTCGATATGATACCTGGCATGCCTGCGTTTGATGAAGAGTTGTTTGGTCCTGTCATTGCAGTCATGAAGGTTAAAGATGAGGCATCGGCTATTGCATTTGCGAATCAAAGTCAGTTTGGGCTCGGTGGAGGTGTGTTCACTCGAGACCTTATCCGTGGCGAAAAGATAGCGACGGAAGAAATTGAGTCAGGGACTTGCTTTGTGAATCAGTTTGTTTCTTCTGATCCTCGTTTACCTTTTGGTGGGATCAAGCAATCTGGCTATGGGCGTGAATTATCAAGATCTGGGATCTTGGAGTTTGTGAATGTGAAAACGGTGGTTGTTAATTAGGGACGATAAGATTCCTAATTATCTAAGTGCCCTAATGACATCAGTTGTTTCGCATTCAAATGACAAACTTTTTCTCTCGTCGAATCAGAGATAGCCGCATGATCTATCCATTTCGTAGCGACCAAGCTATTTTCATAGGGATAGTCGACTGAAAACAAGACGTGAGAATCTCCGAGGCTCAACAATGAGCATATTAATGGTGCATCATCACATTGCCCCGAGGTTGTGACGTACAAATTTTGTTTTAAATACATGGAAGGAGACATTTTAAGCGGACGTATTTTTTCAAGTAAATCAGTACGGCTATCTAAGCGCCATAACTCGAAAGGTAGCATTTCGCCCATGTGCCCCAAAATAATCTTTAATTTGGGAAAACGATCGAATACTCCGGCGTAAACTAAACGTAAAAAGTGAGATGATGTTTCAAAATTCCACTCCCACGTACACTTTTCAAGCTCATCACAACCCTGAAGGACATAAGGTTTTATAAATGAATCTGTCGGATGTAGATAAAGCGGGACATCTAAAGCTTCCATCCGCTCCCAAAAAACATCATATTGTGGATGATCTAAATATACGCCGTTAGTGTGACCATTTACCATAGAGCCGACGAAACCAAGTTCTTTGATGGCTCTTTCTAATTCATTGGCGGCTTCGATGGGCGCTTGCATAGGAAGATGAGCAAATCCGCCATAACGCTTAGGTTTTTTCGATACCTCTTTAGCGAGTATATCGTTAGATTGTTTAGCTAATTTGATGGCAAGTTTCGAGTCACTCTCTATTTGTACTCCTGGGCCAGAAATTCCAAGGATCGAAAAATTAATTCCTGCTTGATCCATGGTTTCTAGACGCAACTCATCGAAACTAGTTAAATGAGAAATGATATTTTCTTTTGCTTTTTGAGAAACAGCAGGCATTGCTTTGACACAATAATCTAGGAGTTCTGGTGTAATAAAATGCTCTTCAAGTGCTATTTTCATCATATCGCTACAAGCTAAGGGCTATTCACATTGATTAGCATGGAATTGATTTATCTGTCAAAATATTTTGAGTTGCACCTTGTAAAACTTATGGATTTCACGAAAAATAGCCCAAACCTGGTGTGTTGTCATGTTGAGATTATTTTTAGACTGATCACATTCAAGAAACGAGGTGCATTCGTATTGTTAAGTTGCCTGCTTATTAGGCATATAGCCCTGGGCTTTTAAATATAGCCTTTTGGAAGAGGGCGTGATTGTATTGTAAATGGAGTTATATCATTCTATGCTCGAACCACTTTTGTTACCTTCTACACAAGATATCTCGACCGATATCTCTGGACTCTCTGAGAGCGAATACAATAAGATTGTTTATGAGTGGAACCATAATCGGCGAGATTTCTCTCATGATAAAACCTTGGTTCAGCTTTTTGAACGCCAAGTCGAATTAACCCCTGATGATGTCGCTGTCGCTTGTAAGGCAAAAACGCTCACTTATTCTGAGTTAAATCAAGCAGCAAACCAGTTGGCGCGCTTGATTCAAGAGCATTATCACAGCCAAAACTTACCTTTTGAAGCCGATAGTTTAATTGCAATATGTCTTGATAAATCGCTTGAAATGTTTATTGGATTACTTGCAATTTTGAAGACTGGAGCGGCATATGTGCCGATAGATCATCAGAGTCCTAAAGAGCGGATTCGCTACGTACTCGAGGATACTGGCAGTCAAATATTGTTAACACAACAACATTTAATCAGCGGATTAGCAGAGTGTGTTCCATCTCATATTTCTCTATTAGCGTTAGATCAGTTAACACTGCAACACCAAGAGGGGCATAATCTAAAAAATCAGATCAATCCAGTGGACTTAGCTTATGTGATTTATACCTCGGGAACGACAGGGTACCCTAAAGGTGTCATGATTACTCACCGTAATGTAGTGAATTATTATGAAAATGTAGTCGTGCATTTTCATGATATTGAAAACGTAGATTTTTCTAGTAGTTTTGCATTTGATCTTAGTGTCACAACGATGCTCGTTCCGTTATTTTGTGGTAAGAAAGTCGTGATTTATCCCGGTGATTTGAGAGATGTGGAGCAGTTTATCGATCATTTGCTACAAGAAAATATCCATTTTATTAAATCAACGCCCTCTTATTTAACACAGGTTTTTTCGTTACCCCAAATCACAAGAATAAGGAAATGCTTTGTGGGTGGCGAAAAACTTGAGCAAGCACAATTGCATTGTATTCTAAAGCATGTCGAGACACTTTTTGATGAATACGGTCCAACTGAAAATACCGTTGGAACAACATTAATACAAAAGACAGCAGATGCACCGAGTGTGACGTTTATTGGTCGGGCTTATTTTAATCATAAAGTTTATGTCTTAGATAAAAATAAGAAGCCTGTCGGAGTAGGTGTACGTGGTGAGCTTTATCTGGGTGGAGCTGGATTAGCCAGAGGGTACCTCAATCGACCAGAGCTCACGCATGAACGTTTTATTTCCAATATTTTTGCAACAGAATTAGATAAAGCTGACGGCTATACGCACTTATATCAGACAGGTGATGTGGTATCTTGGTTACCTGATGGTCAGCTGCAGTATTTTGGGCGTAATGATGATCAAGTCAAGCTCTATGGTTATCGTATTGAGTTGGGTGAAATTGAGTCTGTACTAGCACGTTATGAAGGCATTCAGCAATGTGTAGTTTTAATGCACGAAAGAAAGGCGGCTAGCTCCAGTTATCATTGCTCGTTGGTTGCTTATTATCTTAGTCATGATGTGATAAATGAAGACGAATTGATACGACATTTGCAGCAATGGCTACCTGACTATATGTTGCCTCATCAATTTATTCATATGGTGTCATTTCCACTGACGTTGAATGGCAAAATCGATACACACATTTTACGTCAACAACAGACTTGCCTTTCGATGCATCAGGAGTATGTCGCGCCAAGAACACCTTTAGAAAAACGATTATGTCTAATTTGGCAAGAGATACTTGGTGTCGAGCGTGTCGGAATTTTGGATGATTTTTTTAGATTAGGTGGAGACTCGATACAAAGCATCCAATTGGTTGCATCTCTTTTGCGGGAAGGGATTCATTGCCGGGTAAAGGATATTTCGATGTATCGCTGTATTCAGCAACTGTCTCTCGTGCTTGGACGGACTCGTGTCATCCAGTCAGAGTCAGGCATTTTGATTGGTGATGCTGAGTTATTACCGGTTCAGTCTTGGTTTTTTGCACAAAACTTCGAACATATAGCACACTGGAATCAATCTTTTTTAGTACGTGTACCAGAGCTTTCTTTTACGCGGTTGAATGAAATTATACCTCAATTGGTTGATCATCATGATATGTTGCGAGTTTGCTTTCCTCGTCAACAAGATGGGTCGCGACGCCAACAATTTGGCGTGGAGAAATGTAATCTAAAATTACAGTACCTAGATATCTCTGAGCTTGAGTCGAATGTACGTACTGATGTGGTGAGTCAAATACTCACGTCTTGGCAAGACAAATTTAATCTTGAACAGGGCCCTTTATGGCAAATGGGGTACATCACAGGTTATGCTGATGGGAGTGCCCGATTATATTTTGCTGCACATCATTTAATTATTGATACAGTATCCTGGCGAATACTGATTGATGATATTAAACGTTTATATCTAGGTGAGTTGTTGGGCCAGAAAGGAAGCAGTTATCGACAGTGGGTAACTGCTATTCATCATTATGCTAAGGCGCATACCGAAGAGCGTTACTATTGGCAAGAAGCGTCATCATTAGGCCAACCTTTACCGAAACAAATTTTTTCTACTCATGCTTATTTTGCATCATTTAAGCTCGACGAAGGACTGACTCAACAATTAACTGGTATAGCAAATAAAGCATATCACACAGAAATTAACGACTTACTCCTTACCGCTTTTGGTCTGACTCTCTCTTTGTATTTTGGAGAGACGTCGCATCGTATTACTTTAGAGGGACATGGCAGGGAAGAATGGGATGAGGCATTAGATGTGTCTCGTACCATCGGTTGGTTTACGAGTATGTTCCCAGTGACGTTGTCGGTAAAAGAAGATCTTGAACATACTCTTTTGAGCATAAAAGAGTATTTGCGCACTATTCCGAACAAAGGCATAGGTTATGGCGCATTGCGCTATTGTGATAGTACGTCGACCATATTCGGTGACTTGCCCCAAATTCTTTTTAATTATTTAGGTCAATTTGATAACTCTTCTGGATATTGGCAAATTGTACTTGAATCTTCTGGTCAGAGTGTTCATCCAGATAATATTCATCCGCATGTTTTAGACACCACGGCATTAGTCGTGGATGGTGCTTTACATGTCTCATTATCGAGTTACTTATCTCAAAATGCTTGTACAGAAATATCACGATTGTTTGAAAAACAACTGGTAAAACTAATCGAACATTGTACTTTACAGGTACATGACGGTCGTGAAATATTTACCCCAAGTGATTTTAATTATGTCAAATTAAGCCATCATTTACTCAATACACTGCAGAGCAATGACTCAGGTATTTTGGCTGTGTATCGTGCAAATAGTTTACAGCAAGGTTTTCTTTATCACGCAATCACTCAACCCGATAGCGATGCTTATCGTGTACAAGTTTTTGTTGATTATTACCATGCTTTAGATATTGATGTGTATCAAGCTGCCTGGCTTTTAGCCGTAGAGAAATATCCTATTTTACGTACTTATTTTAATTGGGATGACGATTTACTCCAAGTAATAAGTCGTAACGGGCATGTTGCGGTCAGTTTTCATGATTTATCTGAAAGACTAGACAAGGCGCAAGCATTAAATCAAATTCAAGTAGAAGATAGAAAAGTAGCTTTTGATTTGACCAAGCCTACGCTTATGCGTGTGCACTTGATTCGCTACGAAGACGATCACTTTATCTTATTAAATACGGCCCATCATAGTATCTTAGACGGATGGAGCTTGTCGATTTTATTAGACGAAGTGCATCATTACTATGTTGATTTGCTTCAAGGGAAAACACCTAAAGTTGTTGTCGATCAAACTTATTTGCGTGCTCAAGACTATATTGCATCTCATCAAGAGGATGCGAATAAATTTTGGGATGCTCAACAACAAAAAATTGAATATATCAATGATTTGAACCCACTATTTAGCTATTCGGCGTCATTGAATGATATTAAAAACATAAGTTGTCCGCATGAAGTGGTGATCTCTATCCTCGATAAAGATTATCGACTGCTTAAAGAGCTAGTCAATCAAGAAGGTGTGACGCTCAATGTGTTGCTACAATTTGCTTGGCATAAATTAATCCAAATTTATACAGGAGATCCTCAAACGATAGTGGGTACGACACTGTCTGGTCGAACGATTCCAATTCCTGGTATAGAAGAAAGTGTTGGACTTTATATTAATACTCTTCCGTTGATGATGGCATGGTGTGACGAGGGGAGTATCCGTGATCATTTACATTTGATCACATCCGAGCTTTCGGCCATCAGTGAGTATAGTTTTGTTGAGCTTGCGTCTTTGCAGGTAGAAGGAAGGCGTTTATTTCATAGTTTATTTATCGCAGAAAATTACATCAAATCAGGCTCATCCGATGAAATTAAGAAACATCTTGCGTGTCAAGTTCAAAGCACAATAGAAACACTTGATTATCCTCTAGCTTTGATTGTCTATGAGGGTGATGAGCGTGTCGCATTAAAATTAAAGTACGACGGTACTTTAATGACACAAGAGAGAGCAAGTCAGCTATTGCAACAGCTGCATCTGATCTTGCAACAAGTATCTGTAAAAATAAATGATCATCACTCTTCGATACAAATTTTATCGAAGAAAGACTATCAGACCATTATCTATGATTGGAATAACACGGCACAAAATTATCCCGATGACAAAACAGTACATCGTTTGTTTGAAGAGCAAGTTTTAAAAACACCGAATGCAATTGCGCTGAGCTTTGAACATCAACAGATGACTTATCAAGAACTGAACAGTATTGCAAATCAATGGGCACATTTATTGCGACGCGAGTACCAATCAGTACATACTGATTTAAGCCCAGATACATTGATTAGCATTTGTTTTGAGCCCTCTTTTGAGATGGTTATAGCCATTCTCGCTGTTTTAAAAGCGGGTGGTGCTTTTGTGCCGATTGACTCTCGTTATCCATCTCGTCGAATCATGACGTTGCTACAAGATAATGGTAGTAAATGGGTACTCACAATGCCGCATATGACGGAAAGTTTGAAAGCTTTATTACCGCTTGAGAGTGACATTCGGGTATCAAGTATTCCATTATTGCTAAAAGAAAATAAAGAAAATCTACCAGATTATGTTGTATCGTCAGATTTAGCTTATGTCATTTACACCTCTGGAACGACAGGACGGCCGAAAGGTGTGATGGTTTCGCATCAAAACCTGAGTAATTATTTTTCATCTATCATACATAATGAGGCATATCGGCGTACGACTACAGTGGATTGCTCCTCCAGTATCGCTTTTGATGCAACGATGGTTGTTTTATTTGCGCCACTTATTTGTGGGCATCATGTTGTGTTATGTAAAGATGAGGTGAAACGGGATGCGCAATTATATTTAGATTATCTTCAAGATAATCAGATTGATTTAATTCGGATGACACCTAGCTACTTGAGCGTATTTTTAATGACGCATGAGCATGCCAAATTACGCCTTGCTTTATCAAAACTACGATGCTTAATTGTCGGGGGAGAAAAGGCAAATATCGACGATCTTCGTACATGGGTTACACTTTTTCCAGAGTGCAATATTATTAATCATTATGGTCCCACTGAAACGACGGTTGCTTGTGCATTATTTAATATTTCTAGTTTAAATCAAGTTATGGCACTTGATAGAGTATTGTTAGGTAAGGCTCAACACAATCATCAATTTTACGTTCTTGATCGTTTTTTAAATCCAGTTCCGATTGGTGTTGTGGGTGAATTGTATGTTGCTGGCGCTGGTGTGGCGCGTGGGTACTTAAACCAACCGGAATTGACAGCAGAGCGGTTTATTCCTCATCGATTTGCCTCAGAGCGAGATAAGATACAAGGATATACTCGACTTTACAAAACTGGAGATTTAGTCCGGTGGTTACCCGATGGGCAACTAGAGTTTCTTGGACGAAATGATCTTCAAGTGAAAATTCGTGGTTATCGTGTTGAGTTAAGTGAAGTTGAGCAAGCTTTATTGCGACATCCTCATGTTAACCAATGTGTTGTTGTCGTTGTAGAAAAACAAAGTGAACAGGGTTTAGATCATCGATTGGTTGCTTATATCGTCAGCGCATCACCGGTGGACCCCTCTCTGCTGAAAAATTATCTCGACGATTATTTGCCGAGTTACATGGTGCCGAGTGCTTTTATCCGTGTAGATTATTTTCCACTGACCCCAAATGGAAAATTAGATAAAAAAGCGTTACCAGAGGCAATGTGGATAGATGACCAAATTGAGTACATGGCACCACGAGACGAACTAGAGACTTTTTTATGTTCGACTTGGCAATCTGTATTAGGAGTGGAGCGTGTAGGGGTGCATGATGATTTTTTTAGTTTGGGTGGACACTCTATCTTAGCGATTCAAGCTGTACATCGTATCAGCCAAGGAACACACCGTCAGATTTTTGTAGCAGATTTATTTAAGCACAAAACGGTTGCTCGCTTATCTTCTGCTTTGCGTGAAGGTCAGCATATCGATGATATGATGCCACTCGCAGGATCACTTGCTCCATTGTCTTATGCAGTAGAGCGATTGTGGTTTATTGAACAGTATGAAAACGGGGCATCGCTTTATCATATTCCATTTATTTTCACTTTAGGTCATACAACAAACTCAAGTGCTTTAAAGCAAGCTATCCAAGCGATGGTTCAGCGGCACGAAATTCTTCGTACAATTTTCACTCAAAGTAACGATGGGGTTTATCAACAGAGTGTCCAGGAAGGACTGCTTATGATTGTTGATGAGCAGGTTGATGACAGTGAATTTGCTCGATATAAGCAAGAGTTGTTACATCGTCCTTTTGATTTAACAAGCGAGTTTCCTCTGCGTGCGGGCTTGTTTTTTATGCCTCAAAGCAACGAAAAGTTTTTAATTCTTGTTTTTCATCATGTTGCTTTTGATGCTTGGTCAAAAGATATTTTCATGAGGGAGCTTAATCATTATTATCACGCCTTCCATCATGACATTGAGCCTTCGTTACCGCCATTAAGTGTTCAGTATAAAGATTTTTCTATTTGGCAGCGTCAAAAGCTCTCAACAGAGATGGACTCTTTGCTTGAGTACTGGCGAGAGAAATTGATGGGGCATGAGTCGTTGGGGTTTTTAACTGATTATCCAAGGCCTGCCACTCTAGATTACCGAGGCGATGTTGTTCATATCGCGCTACCTAAGACGACATCGTTCAAGCTGCGGCAATTCGCCGAATTAAATGGTGTGACGATTTATACTGTTTTATTAACGGGTTTTGCCATTGCTCTATCTAAATACACGAATCAAAATGATTTGATGATTGGTACGCCGATAGCAAATCGCGATCATCCGCAACTATCTGGATTGATTGGCTTTTTTGTGAATTTGTTAGCGTTGAGAATTCAACTCAAACCGACGTATACTTTTAAAGAATGTATGCTTAATATTTATACGAATTTGATTGAGGCACAATCTCAGCAAGATTTGCCTTTTTCAAAACTTGTTGAGTATTTAGTTCCGGAGCGAGATGAATCACGGCATCCATTGTTTCAAGTCCTATTTAATGTTGAATATCAATCGATAGATCATGCCTCAAAGTTAGGTTTACAAGCTTTGTCAATCGAAAATGATTCTCTTACTGCAAAATTTGATCTAAGTGTGTCGATGCAAGAGAGAGAGGACGGAATTCGAGGGATGTTTCAATATGCCACGTCTTTATTTAGTCGTGAGACAATAAAACGTTTTTCAGCACATTATGAGCGTATTTTAGTAGACTTTGTGGAGTATCAAGAAAAATCGCTCAATACTTATTTGCTGCTAAGTCGGGCAGAGTATCAGCAGATTATCTATGATTGGAATGCAACACAGGCAGATTACCCGCGTGATAAAACGATAGTTCAGTTATTCGAGGAGCAAGTACGAAGAACACCAGATAATGTGGCTTTAGTGGATGACTATTCGACATTGACCTACCGTGTGTTGAATGAAAAATCTAACCAACTGGCTCGTTTAATCTGTAAGTGCTATCAAGTAAATCAAAATAGCTCTGTGAGTTTGAGTCCCGATACGTTGGTTGCTATTTGTCTTGAACGAACAGTTGATGCTGTGATCGCCATGCTTGCTGTATTGAAGACCGGAGGTGCCTATGTCGTACTCGAGCCGCACGCTCCCGTAGATCGAGTTCGTCATATTTTGAGTGATACTAAAACCAGATTAATATTAACTCAAAAACATTTAGTCACGATGTTTGAATCACGTCCGGATGATATCTCTGTGTTGATGACAGACCATGAGGCAGCAGCAGATCAGGCATCGGATAATTTATCGGTACATCCGAAGGGACACCATTTAGCCTATGTGATTTATACCTCGGGCACGACTGGCTTGCCCAAAGGGGTAATGATTGAGCACCGTGGATTAACGAATATTATTCATCAAATTCCTACACAATTGCGAATGTCGGCAGCTACTCATGCTTTGCAGTTCGCCGCATTCACTTTTGACGCTTCAGTATTGCAAATTTTTAGTACATTAACGATAGGTGCGAAACTGTTTATTGCTCCACAACGAGTACGAGAGGATGCAAAAGCGTTAGCTACTTATCTAAAATATCATCGAATAAGTTATGCCGGTATTCCTCCTGCTTTCTTGTCTCATTTAGAATTTTCCGATTTTCCTGATCTAAAAACACTTGTTGTGGCAGGCGAGTCTTCTAATGAAAAGCTGATGTCCCAATGGCGTCCTGGGCGGTGTTTAATTAATGCTTACGGTCCGACAGAAAATACCATTGGTGCGAGCTTAAATCATTTTGAGCACGGAGACTCAGTGACAAATATTGGTCGACCGTTGCCTAATATTCGTGCGTATGTGTTGGATAGTCAGTTGACTCCTGTGCCAATAGGTGTTTCTGGTGAATTATATCTGGGAGGAGCTGGTGTTGCGCGTGGATATTTAAATCGACCTGAGTTAACCGCTGAGCGGTTTATTGTTAACCCTTTTGCGAGCGAACTCGATAAACTAGAAGGCTATACCCGATTATATAAGACTGGAGACTTGGTTCGGTGGTTACCGAATGGACAATTAGAATTTTTGGGTCGTGATGATTCGCAGATAAAAATACGTGGTTATCGTGTTGAGCTCAGTGAAATTGAGCAGGTTTTATTGCAACACGCCAGCATCCAGCAATGTGTTGTTGTGCTAGAAAAAAAGAGTGCTCATACAGAAAATAAGAAACTAGTTGCATATTTTACGAGCTCGTTACCGGTAAGCTCATCGGCATTAAAAAGTTATGTTGAGCGTTACTTGCCGGATTATATGATTCCTAGTGTTTTTATGCGTATAGATGCTCTTCCACTGACAACGAATGGGAAGTTAGATAGAAAAGCCTTACCAGAGCCTGTGTGGGAGCGTGAACAAACACAATATACCGCGCCACGAGATGAATTAGAGTCATTTTTATGTTCTGTTTGGCAATCCGTTTTAGGTGTTGATCGCGTTGGAATTGAGGACGATTTTTTCAGCTTGGGCGGGCACTCCATTTTAGCGATTCAGCTTGTCCATCAGATGAGTCAAGGAACGTATCGTCAAGTTGCTGTTGCTGATTTGTTTAAGTATAGAACAATTTCTGGTTTATCTGCAGTTTTACGTACAGGCGAGCGATTGGATGATATTTATCCTGTCGCAGGACTACTTGCCCCGTTATCTTATGCAGCGGAGCGTTTATGGTTTATTGAGCAGTATGAGAATGGCGTGGATGCGTATCATATCCCCTTGATTTTTGAATTAGATACGACGATAAATTTGGATGCATTAAAAAAAGCGCTGCAAGCGATTGTGTATCGGCATGAAATTTTACGTACCGTTTTTGTTCAAAATGAAGAAGGGATTTTTCAACAACGTGTTGAAGATAGAACTGTAGATATTCTTCTCAAGCATGTTGATGAGAATACCTACATGATGCAACAAAAAGAGTTACTACATCGCGCTTTTGATTTAACCGTAGATTTCCCTTGTCGTATGTGTTTGTTTTCAATAGAAGGCAGCCACAAAAGTTTCTTAACGATAGTGTTTCACCATGTTGCTTTTGACGGATGGTCAAAAGACATTTTTAGGAAAGAACTGAGTCATTATTATCACGCTTTTGTTCAAGGAGTTCAGCCCTCATTAGTGCCACTTAGTATTCAATATAATGATTTTTCCATTTGGCAGCGCGAGAAGGTTTCTGCTCATTTAGATTCTTTATTTTCGTATTGGCAATCGAAGTTGATGAACCATGTATTGTTGACATTTCCAACAGATTATCCAAGACCTTTAAGTATGGATTATCGTGGTGATGTTGTTGCATTTAGTTTGCCTAGTGCATTGTCTGAGCAACTTGATCTATTAGCTAGTACTCATCATGTGACGTTATACAGTGTGTTATTGGGTGGGTTTGTTTTGTTATTGTCAAAATACACAGGACAACAAGATATTTTGATTGGCACACCGGTGGTTAATCGCCAACATCCTCAATTAGCTGGTTTGATAGGATTATTTATAAATAGCTTGGCATTACGCTTTGAGGTGGACACGACTCACTCTGTGGTGCAGTACTTGCAAAAAATTCAACAAAATTTAATTGAGGCACAATGTCATCAAGACCTGCCGTTTGAGCAACTTGTGAGTCGATTAAATCTTTTTCGTGATGTGTCTAGACATCCGCTGTTTCAAATCATGTTTACACTTCAGCATCAACACAATCAGCATGATGAATTATGCCTTGACCCATGGACTCATGTTGTTCAGCATGAGAATGAGCAGTCGGCTAAATTTGATTTAGCGATTGCTGTTCAAAAGTCCAATCAAGATCTACGCGTTTCTATTCAATATGCAACAGCTTTATTTAAACGCGAAACTATTGATCGTATCGCAAACCATTATGAGCATTTATTAAGTGAGATGGTCATTGATAGTCAAAGGTCAATCAATGCTTGTCAGATGCTCACGAAGCTCGAATATCAACAAATGATCTACGATTGGAATGAAACTAGCTCTCCTTATCCTAAAGATTGCTCTATTCAACAATTATTTGAAGCTCAAGTTGATGCGCAGTCAGATCGGGTTGCAGTTATTTTTCAAGAGCGGTCTTTGACTTATCGAGAGTTGAATGAGAAAAGCAATCAATTAGCAAATTTCCTCCGTCGACAATATCAAGAAAACCAGATAAAACCGGGGACATTAATCGGATTGTGTCTTGAGCCATCATTAGATATTGTGATTGCAATTTTAGGGGTTTTAAAAGCTGGGGCGGCTTATGTTCCAATTGACTCAAGCTATCCTGATGCCCGTATTCGCTACATCCTTAAGGATGCTGGTTGTCAATTGATTTTGACGCATCAAAAGCTACGTCATTTGTTTGATAATTTTTCTGATATCGAACTCGTCTGTCTGGATGAAAACGCGTATCAACAACAGTCGATGACGTTGGTGCCGAGTATGACTAAAGCGAATGATTTAGCTTACGTGCTTTATACCTCAGGGACAACGGGTTTCCCCAAAGGTGTGATGATTGAGCATCGCTCAGTGATATGTCTAGTGTACTCTCGATTATGCGAAGGGATTCATGCTGGTACAAAAGGGTCATTATGGACCAATATCACTTTTGATGTGTCAGTTTATGAGATTTTTTCAATACTGCTTAAAGGGGGAGAGTTACATATTATTCCGGAGCAATTCAGATTAGATGATCATGCGTTATTTGAATATTTTTTGAAATATGCAATTTCATCGATATATCTGCCGCCGTTCTTTGTTGAAAAAATATCAAATCATTTATTAAAACATACAGGAGATGTTTCGATACAAAAAGTATTGCTAGGTGTTGAACCTATTCCTGTACGGCATTTATCTGGTTTTATTTTAAATAAAATTGCTGTTTTCAATGCTTACGGCCCAACAGAAGCAACGGTTTCGAGTACGGCTTATCGTTTAGACGATGCAAAAAAAATTAGCGGTCAGATTCTCCCTATTGGTCGTGCACTAAATAATGAAGTCGCATATGTTTTAGATGCCGAGCTTTCACCAGTTCCTGTCGGAGTGATTGGCGAGTTGTATCTTGGTGGTGATGGTTTGGCTAGAGGGTACTTAAATCAGGTCGAATTAAATGCTGAGCGATTTATTTCTAATCCATTTTCGATAGAGCCCCATTTGTCTCGTTTGTATAAAACAGGTGATTTAGTGCGTTGGTTACCTGAAGGTGAGTTAGAGTATGTTGGTCGGGTTGATTTTCAGGTAAAAATTCATGGATATCGTATAGAACTCGCTGAAGTTGAGCAGGTATTGATGAGGCATCCTGCCGTGATGCATGCTGTCGTGTTATGTCGAGAAAATAAGCTTGTTGCTTATTATACTGGTCAGGTCGTTGGTGATGATGAGTTACGACATGAACTATTAAAAATGCTTCCTGAGTATATGGTGCCGAATATATTCATCTATTTGACTGAGTTTTCATTTAATCTCAGTGGTAAATTAAATAAAGAAGCATTGCCTGTTCCTATTTTTAATCAAAGTGAGGCTGTATTTGTCCGTCCTCGTCATGCAACAGATGAAAAAATTTGCTCTGTATGGAAGGAGGTTTTAAAGCAAGACAAGATTGGTATTACAGATGATTTTTTTCGTCTGGGGGGCGACTCAATTGCAAGCCTACAAGTTATTTCGAAACTTCGTTATGCGAACATTCATTGTACGATAAAAGATATATTTCGCTGTCGCACTATTGAGCGGTTAGTTGATGATGTGCTTGCACAGGCCTCTCGACATGAGGTGAGTGCTGAACAAGGTGTTCTAGGTGGTTCATTTGGCTTGTTACCTATCCAGTCTTGGTTTTTTGATCAAAAATTTTCTGAGGCAGCACATTGGAATCAAGCTTTTTTTGTAAGAGTCCCTATTTTATCTCTCGAACGCCTAACGCTTATTTTACCGTTATTAATCAATCAGCATGATATGCTGCGAGTTCAATTCTCGGAGAGAAATGGTCATTATGAGCAATGCTACGGGCCTGCGGTGTATGATGCTACGATTGAATCTTTTGATTTATCTAAGATTCCTAAAGAGGAGCAAGACGCGCGTTTATTAGCTCAGCTCAATGCATGGCAATCTGGTTTTAATATAGAAATTGGTCCACTATGGCGCTTGGCTTATATTGATGGTTATGCTGATGGCTCTGCTCGTCTCTTTTTTGTTTGCCACCATTTATTGATTGACACTGTTTCTTGGCGAATTTTGGTTGATGACCTAAAGCGACTTTATTATGGAGACGCATTAGGAGCGAAAACAAGTAGCTATCGTCAGTGGTATCAAGCATTACAAGCCTATTCCTATCATCACCAAGATGAGCTTAATTTTTGGTCTGCGCAAAGACATACACGACCTGATATGGAAGTTTCTGAGTTACATCGTTCAGAAACTTTAGTTTTTGATAGCGAGCTCACATCACAATTAATTCAGCAAGCAAATCGTGCTTACCACACAGAGACGACTGACTTATTAATCACGGCTTTGGTTTATGCGTTACAAAAAGTAATGGGTGGCTCGCAATATGCAGTGACTTTAGAGGGACATGGGCGTGAGCCAATTGATGAATGTCTTGATCTTTCCTCAACAGTAGGGTGGTTTACAACACTATTTCCTGTGTTATTTTCGGTGCAAGAAACGCTCTCTTCTTCATTATGTGATATTAAAGATCGACTTCGTTCTGTGCCAAATAAAGGTATCGGGTATGGTGTCTTGGCGAGCTCTCGCGATTTGTCCCCGATTTATTTTAATTATTTTGGTCAAATAGAGGCATCCTCTGAAGATTGGTCCTTTGTTTCAGAGCATACAGGGATGAATATCCATCCCAATAATATTCATCATTTTTTGATATTGATGAATGCAAAAATTATGCAAGGGATGCTTTATGTGCATTTGGGAACAAGGCTGGATGCAGTTTCTTCTAAAGTTTTCATGGAAACTTTCAAGTCAACTTTGATTGACTTGATTGAGCATTGTGTTTATCAAGTTAATCAGGGGAAGTTTACCTATACACAAAGTGATTTTGCAGCCGTTCATACAGAGGCCGATTTGTCTAGGCTCCCTATACAGCATGATCCCGTAGATTATTATCAGCCATTTGAGATGACTGGCATACAAAAAGCCTACGCTATAGGGCGCTTAAACCAGTTTGAAATTGGTAATGTTGCCAATCATTTGTATACAGAATTTAGCTTTGATGAGCTAGATGTGGCTAGATTAGAGCGAGCTTTGAATCGATTGATTGCCGAGCATGATGAAATTCGTACCGTATTTGACCAAGAAAATTTAACCCAGCGTTATTTACCGTACAGTGACGCGATGTATTATCACATCACAACTCATCGAGTTGATCAGATGTTCTCAGAGAGTTCATTGTTAGCTATTCGAAATAAATTATCACATTTAGTCTATGACGTAAGCACATATCCATTATTCCAAATGTGTGTTTCAATCTTTCACGATCGTGCAGTATTGCATGTGAGTTTTGATTTATTGTTGCTTGATGCGCAAGGTCGAACGAAGTTTTTTACCGAACTTACACAGCTTTATGAAAAAGAGGATGCCACGTTCTCAAAGCGCTCGATTACGTTCAGAGATTATCAAGTTTACATGGGAATGCTTAAATCTTCGCCTTGGTACTTGGCTCATAAGGCCTACTGGCGTGAAAAGGTAAATCAGCTACCATTGAGGCCCAAACTATTGTTGGCGTGTGATCCTCGTGATATCGAATATCCAAAATTTAAGTTGAGTAAACGACAAATTTCAGCGGATGTTTGGGGACGGTTCAAACAAAAAGCGGATGATTATGGGGTTTCCCAAGCTGCTGTGTTGTTATCTCTTTACGGTTATATTTTATCTAGATTTTCTGAAACAAGTGATTTTTTAATTACTATGACGTTGTTTAATCGTTATGGTCTTCATCCTGATGTAAACGAGTTATGGGGCGACTTTACCTCAACAAATTTATTTGGATTTTCAAGAAAAGATTGTTCAGCGCTTGATTTCTTTAAGTATACGCATCATAACTTGTGGGATGATATAGAGCATGCCTTGTATACAGGGCTGGATGTTCAGCGTGACTTAATGACACTACATCAGCTCGATCCTACCATGGCGGCATCCCCGATTGTCTTTACATGCATTTTAACAGATGCTCAGCACCGTACTCGACAGCGACCTGCTTATCTGATTAAGTCAGATGAAAGGCGAGATGAGCGTTATTGGATTGGGCAAACATCTCAGGCATGGATTGATTTACAAGCAACCGAACGAGAAGGGGTGTTTACGAGTGGATGGTTATATGTTTCACAGTTGTTTCCAGAAGGTTTCATTGATCAATTAAACGACGCTTATTGTGATTTGATTGCTTATTTAGCTGATCGAAATTGGGATATTTTTTTACCAACACCAGCATTACCCTCTGCTCATTGGGCATTGATTAATGCAGCAAATACGGTTCAACAAGTGATTCCTAAGCGCACGATGGTGAGTTATTTTTCTGACCAGGTTCGACGCACTCCTGACGCCATTGCAGTGATTGATACAACGGGTGCTTATCGCTATGAGGTATTGCAGTTTTATAGTTGGCATATCGCATGGGCTCTGTATGAGCATGGTGTCGAACGCAAACAATTAGTTGCCGTTTTGTGTGAAAAAGGCTTAGGTCAGGCTGCAGTGACACTGGGTGTGATGACTACAGGTGCTGCTTACTTGCCTCTCAATGTCGAATGGCCGTTGGGAAGAATAGAGGAAGTCTTAATTGAAGGCGATGTTTCGCACGTGTTGGTGTCTGAAATGCAATGGAATGTGATCAAAGATACGCCGATTGCTTCCAATTATATGATTCATCGCTTTGAGCTTTATCCCAAAAATCTTTGTCAAGAGCCGCCTTGTGCTTTAATGGTTTCGCCAGAAGATCCCGCATATGTAATTTTTACATCAGGTAGCACGGGTAAGCCCAAAGGAGTTTGTATCTCACATGTGGGTGCAGTGAATACTTTAGTCGCTGTTAATGAGAGATTTAAAATAAATCAACATGATGTTGTGCTAGCAATTTCAGATTTAAGTTTTGATTTGTCTGTATATGATTTATTTGGTGTATTGGGTGCGGGAGGTCGTGTTGTCTTCCCTGACCAAATGCTCGCAAAAGAGCCGAGTCATTGGGTAGCTTTAGCGAAACAACACGGTGTGACTGTATGGAATAGTGTTCCGCAATTGATGCAGCTTTTTATTGATGAAATAGGACATCAGTCGACTTATTTACGTGTCGTGTTATTGAGCGGTGATTGGGTGCCAACGGCGTTAGTTCATCGGGCTAAATTTTTGCCATCAAAACCTACAGTGGTGAGTCTTGGGGGCGCAACAGAGGCATCGATATGGTCTATTTGGTACGAGATTGACGAGAGGAGTTCACGTCAAACTATCCCTTATGGGTTTCCCATGCCCAATCAAAAAGTGTATGTATTGAATGCTTTTGGTGAGCATTGTGCTTTGGGTGTGGCTGGCGAAATTTATCTTGGTGGATGTGGTCTCGCGCTTTTATATTGGCGTGATCCCTCCAAAACAAAAATGTCTTTTATTGAGCATCCTGAGTTGGGTCGATTATATAAGACTGGTGATATAGGCAAATGGCATCCTGATGGTTTTATTGAGTTTTTAGGGCGTAAAGACAACCAAATTAAGCGCAATGGTAATCGGATGGAGTTGGATGAAATTTCTACAAGATTGACTCAGTTAAATGGCATCGATAATGCATTGGTGCGTATGCATGAAAATCGATTAGTTGCTTACATTGTTTCTCAAGAGTTTCAATCCAAGTATCCTGCTGATTTTGATATGCAGCAATTTAAATTGGCACAGCATGGGTTACGTCGAGATCTAATCTCTACACACGTATTTAATCTGAGTTTAGATGAGCGCTTATATCGTTCATATAAAAGTTATCGACAATTTAGTGATACTCAACTTATCGATGCTCAGATAGAGCCACCAGCACAGTCGATAAAAAACGAAAATATACTCCATCAAATAAAAAGCTTGGATGATTTGGCTGTGCTGCTTTCACCGCTGAGTGCTTGTCAATTGAACGATAAATTATTACCGAAATATCTTTATCCTTCTGCAGGTAGCTCTTATGCAATAAGATGTAACGTGTATTTACCCAGTCAGTTAGAGAGCTTACAACCGGGCTGTTATTACTATCATCCTGTGTTACACGCTTTGCAACGTGTAGGTGATTATTCGGGACACGATTTCTTTCTTCAGTTTTCGCTGCATCGTCCAGCAATCGAGCCTTTATACAGCCAAGATAGTTTGCGTATGGCGGCCATTGAGTTGGGGCATATGCTTAATCTGCTCACCGATGTGCTTTACAAAAATCACATGGGGTATGCGCTAAAACTCAGCGATTGTGATATTGACAAAAAACAAGAAGATCATGTTCTTGCAACACTCATATTGAATACCACGGGTTATATTAATGATTTGGCAATCGATAAGCTGAATACAGCTCTTTTATCAAAACAGGGGCAGTGTTTTAAAGATTCGCAACGTGTATTTGATTTGCAGCAGCAAACAGTGATCATGAATACCTCTGAAGTTGGCCATATTATGCATAACTCACAGGCATTGATTGTTTTTGAGAGTGAAGAAAACACCGTATCAGCTTGGATGTCTGCCGGTTATCTTGCTCAACGCTACATCGCACACTGGCAGACGCTGAAAGTGGCTTATTGCTCTCTTGGCTTAAGACCTATTAAAGGTGCGCTGTATGCATTTGCTTTAGGCGGGCGACGTGAAGAAGATGAGTTATTGGGAGAGACGCATGCTTCTGGGCGTGATTTACCTGATACATTGACATCAGTACTAAGCCAATATTTACCGTGCTATATGATTCCAGATGCTTTTATAAAATTGAGTGCGTTGCCTCTCACGGCGAACGGGAAAGTTGATTTTCAAGCGCTGCCTCATCCAGAACTTTCGTTGACTACAAACACATATGTGCCACCACGTACAGATTTAGAGACTCAAATATGTGCTGTTTGGGAAAAGGTATTGGGTGTGCCTCGTGTTGGTATTGAGGATGACTTTTTTAGAATAGGTGGTGACTCTATTCTTTGTATCCATGTGACCTCTATGTTACGTAAACAAGGGATTATTTGTACCGCTTTATCTATTTTCGAGCATAGACGAGTTGATAGGTTAGCACTTAATGTTGAGATAGATAGGGTTTCAGAACAAGTCGTAAATGATGCGCTCATGGATGTGAGCCATGTTGATATTAGTTCTGATTTACTAGCTCGTCTTGAATCACGGTACCAAAAAGAATTTATTGTTGAGGATGTGGAACAATGAAAAAAAATATAGTTTCTGAAATACAAGCAATTTATCCGGCGAATAGTTTGCAACAGGGATTTATTTTTCATGTTCTTAGTCAGCCGCTTGATGATGCATATCGAGTGCAGTCATTATTTGATTACTATCATGCCTTGGATATTGATTCGTACAAACGTGCTTGGATGTTGGCTATTGAGATGTACCCCTCTTTACGTGTTTGTTTTAATTGGGATGAGCTACCGATTCAAATCATTACGAAGCAAGGCCAATTATCTTTCATTGAGCATGATTTATCATCGGAAATTGATAAAGAGTCTGCTTTACTAGCTTTTTTGCAATCAGATAGAAAACTAAGTTTTGATTTAACAAAACCGACATTATTACGTTTGTATTTATTTAAACAAGCACAAAATCATTACACTTTATTAAAAACAGAACATCATAGTATTGCTGATGCATGGAGTGCCAGTATCCTATTGAGACAGGTTCATCAATTTTATGAGCAATTGATCGCAGGCGAAAAGCCTAATGTGATTCAAGATAAGTCTTATCTTGAGGCTCAGGCTTACATTGTTAAACACCAAGCAGAAGCACAGCATTATTGGAAATCTAAGCTTCAAGGAATTTCTCAAGCAAATGATGTAAATTCATTATTTACGAGATGCGCCGATCTTGAGCAACTAGGTGTAGTACAAGAGGCACGAGAAAAAAATGTTGAGCTTAACTCCTCACATTATGGTCGATTAAAAAATTTGGCTAATGAACATGGTCTGACTTTACATGTATTGCTTCAATTTGCATGGCATAAAATTTTGCAGGTTTACACCGGTGATTCACAAACTATCGTAGGCACAACTGTCTCTGGTCGAGAGATTCCTGTGGCAGGTATTGATGAAAGTGTAGGACTTTATGTCAATACTTTGCCACTTATTGTTCAATGGGATGAGGACGGGACTGTTAAAGAGCAACTGCAGCTTATTCAAAAGCAAGTGATGGAATTAAATAAGTATAGTTTTGCCTACCTTGCAGCGATACAAACCCATGGACGACGTCTTTTTCAAAGTATGCTGTTATTTGAAAATCAATCTATGGTCGTTCAAAAAACGAAACGACAGCAACTTACTGCAATGAATCGTCGTGGCGTTCAAAAATTAAACTATCCTTTGGCACTGACGATGCATGTCAAAAATGATACGTTGCATATTAATTTTAAATATGATGGATTTTACTTAAATGATGCTCGAGCAGAGCAACTCCTGCAGCAAATGCTCCTTATTCTTGAGCAAATTCCGTGTCGATTCAATGCTCTACATCACACGATCGATCTTTTAACACGAGAAGATTATCAGCAGTTGGTTTACACATGGAATGCAACAGACGTCGAGTATCCTCATGATAAAACCTTACATGCAATGTTTGAAGCACAGGCGTTGCGCACACCGAATGCTATTGCGCTTGTTTATGAAGGAAGACAATTAACTTATCAAGAGTTGGATGCTCGTTCAAATCAGTTGGCACATTATTTACGCGAATCAGGTGTTGGTTCAAATGAGTTAATCGTGTTGTGTTTAGATCGCTCTCTTGAGCTTTTGGTTGCAATTCTTGGTGTATTAAAATCAGGATGTGCTTATGTTCCGCTGGATCCAGAGTACCCCGCAGAGCGAATACGTTATGTGCTGGATGATACGGAGAGTCACTTCATATTAACTCAGCGGCGTTTTGTCGATAATCTAAATCCTTTATTAAATGTTGAGGTGTCTTGTGTTGTCATGGATGAGGAGCCTTATCTGGATGCGCCTGAATCTCCACTGATGCTATCAACCATGCCGTCAGATTTGGCTTATGTATTGTATACATCAGGAACAACAGGTCGACCAAAAGGTGTTCAGTTATCACATACGAGTGTAGTCAATCGCATCGATTGGATGCAGCGAAGTTATCCTATTGGTAGTTCTGATGTGGTGTTACAAAAAACACCCTATGGTTTTGATGTATCGGTTTGGGAATTATTTTGGGCGAATTGGACTGGTGCGAAGATAGTCATGGCCCGTCCAGGTGGGCATAAAGATCCCATGTATTTGCATGCATTGATGCAACGAGAACGTGTCACTGTATTGCATTTTGTCCCGAGTATGTTGTCAGCATTTACACAAGCTTTGAGTATCTTAGGTGAGCGTGTTTCTGGAACTGTGCGTTATGTTTTTTGTAGCGGAGAGGCATTGTTAGCAGGTCAAGTGAATGCCTTTTACGAAATCTGTAGTCATACCACCGAGATCCATAATTTATATGGACCAACAGAGGCTGCAATTGATGTGACCGCGTTTGCTTGTGAGCGGGGATTGGCTGAGGTTTATCTTGGGCGTCCTATACAAAATATACGCACTTATGTTTTAAACTCCTACCTCAAGCCTGTACCTGTCGGAGTAATTGGCGAGCTATATTTAAGTGGCGTTGGATTGGCTCGAGGCTATCTCCATAAACCTGAGTTAACGGCGAAGGCATTTATTAATAATCCGTTATGTGAGGATGATGAAAAATTTTCTCGTTTATATAAAACGGGTGATTTGGTGCGTTGGACGGCTGAGGGTTTTCTGGATTATATTGGACGCTCAGACTTTCAGATCAAGCTTCGTGGATTACGCATTGAATTAAGCGAAATTGAAGAGGTTATTCTACGTTATCCTGGTGTTCTACAGACAGTCGTATTGGTGATAGATCAAGTTGTTTCTGATGGTACTCATCGATTTATTGCCGCATATTATGTCGGAGCTGTTCGCAAAGACTTACTGCGGGCACATTTATCTCTTTATTTACCAGATTATATGGTGCCAAGCGAGCTTATCGAGTTAGCTTCTTTTCCTGTGACAAGCAATGGAAAGCTTGATAGAAGTGCCTTGCCGACGAGTCGTCATCATGTAACTCATCATACTTATATGGCTCCTCGTAGTTTGTTAGAGCTATCGTTGTGTGAGATTTGGCAAAAGGTGTTGGGTGTGGAGAAGGTCGGTATTACGGATGATTTCTTCTATTTAGGTGGGGATTCGATTCGTAGCATTCGCTTAGTTGGTATGATGCAGGCGGTAGGCTTTCATGTGTCGGTGAATGAGGTGTTCACACACAAAA
>CAYYEZ010000006.1:0-51694 GCA_964471225.1 uncultured Legionella sp.
GAGAGCAAACCACTGCGATTTGTAAATCAACTATCAATATCACGAGCGTACTTCAAGATCGTTATTTACTTGATATTTATTATAAGAAAAATGACGTCACCGGGGCCTTTATCGAGGCATCGTCAGAGCTACGCATCCGTAAATTCAATTTGCAAGGCTTCCAGTCCGCGACATAGCTGTTCGAAGTAATCACGACTTTGTTGACTTAAGACATCTAACAAACGGGGCGCTTTTTCGATAATTGGCTTTAAGGCTTCATTTTTACTATCTAAAATACGCATAGGATTTTTTTCAAGACGTCGAATACTATCCTCATCCAGATCGGCTTGATGCTGCTTAAAATAAGCAATCAAGTATTCGCGGTAAACTTGACGCTCTTGAATGGTCCCAAGAGTGTTTACTTCAAGCGCAACATGCTTTTCAATACCCAAATTACGCCACAATCGTCGCGACAAAGCAATTAACTCAAGCTCTACCCCCACACCTTCAATACCAAAGGTTTCCACACCAAATTGATGAAATTGACGATAACGACCTTTTTGAGGCTTCTCATGACGAAACATAGGTCCAATATACCAAAGCTTTTGCTGCTGATTGTGCAATAAACCGTGCTCGATACAAGCCCTGACACATCCTGCAGTTCCCTCCGGTCTTAAAGACAAGCTGTCTCCATTTCTATCGGTGAACGTGTACATTTCTTTTTCGACAATATCGGTCACTTCACCAATAGACCGCTTGAACAATGATGTTTGTTCGAGAATGGGCATCCTAATTTCACGATAACCATAACTCAAGGCGCAGGTCTTAAAGGTATGCTCTAAAAATCGCCATAAATAACTTTGTTCGGGTCGCACATCATTCATGCCCCGAATTGCTTGCAATATATCACTCACTCAAATTTTCCGAAGGGGTTGTAATTTGATCCACTGAAGGAAGCACAGAAGAGATTGTTGCTAGAGTATCACTCGCTTGCGCGACTATTTCTGGCGGCTTCTCTTTCACCTGAAGCTCTGCAACTTGTGGTGTAGGCAGCTCTTCTTCTTTTGTTTTAGACCACCATGCAATCACTGCAAATAATACCAAGAGCGTAATGCCAGCAGTCACCCAACGTACGGTATTTTCAGCCTTATAAGTCTTATAAGATCGCTTTTTACTTTGCCAAAGTGCGCGTTCGGTACGACGTTCAGCACCGTGGTGACGGTTAAAGCCATCAATTAATGGCTCTGGCGAAATCTCAAGTAATTTAGCATAAGCACGCAAATAACCCTTGATAAACACAGGTTCCGGCATTTTATCGTATTCGTCTGCTTCCAAAAGCTCAATTAAATGAATACGTAAATGTAATTTGCCCGCAACATATTCGGTCGTGTATCCTTTCTGGCCACGAATCAATGCAAGCTCTGCACCAGGCTTGTTATTGAGGTAAATTTCTTCCGAATCGATACTTACGGTTGTACTCATAGTTACTCCATTTGTTTTAACACTCAAGATGAAACAGCTGATGTTCGCTCAAATACGATTTTTTGCCATTGCTGTGAACGTCTTGTTCTATCTTTGACGCTTCCCGCAAGTTGCCCACAAGCAGCATCAATATCATCCCCTCTGGTTTTACGTGTAATTGTATTCATTCCCTTAGACATCAAGCGCAATCTAAAAGCGTCTATCGCCTCTTGAGAGGAGCGCTCATATTCTGTCATAGGAAAGGGGTTGAATGGAATCAAATTTACTTTCGCCGGAATACCACGCAAGCAACGAATCAACGCATCAGCATGAGCCAAACTATCGTTGACCCCTTTCAACATCACGTACTCAAAAGTAATATAACGTCTAGGCTCGTCTTTAAAATAGCGTTTGCAAAGACTCATGAGCTCTTTCAAAGGATACTTTTTGTTTATTGGAACCAAAATATCACGCAACTCATCCGTAGGTGCATGCAAAGATACCGCTAAAGAAACAGGGCTAACCTCTCGCAACCGTTCAAGCTCTGGCACAATACCGGAGGTACTTAAAGTCACTCGACGCTTAGAGAGGCCGTAACCAAAATCATGCATCATGATGTCCATTGCAGCCACAACATTGTCAAAATTTAACAAAGGCTCGCCCATGCCCATCATCACAACATTGGTTACTTTTCTATCGTGAGAACCTTCTTTCGCCGATAATGTACGCACAGCAAACCAAAGCTGTCCGATAATTTCTGCGGTTGTCAAGTTACGATTGAATCCTTGCTTCCCTGTAGAGCAAAAACTACAGTTTAAAGCGCACCCAACTTGGGACGAAATACACAGAGTCCCACGTGTTTTTTCAGGAATGAAGACTGTTTCAATGCAATTACCACAGCTGAGTTTCAGTAACCACTTATGCGTGCCATCTCTCGACTCCTGACAACGCACAAGCTCTGGCAAACGAATCTCAGCAAAGGTCATCAACTTTTCACGAAAAGCCTTACTAATATTGGTCATCTGACCAAAATCATGCAATCCAACTTGATGAATCCATTGCATCAATTGCTGGGCACGATAAGGCTTTTCGCCTTGCTCAACACAAAAATCAGAGAGACGCTGATAATTTAAGTCAAGCAGGTTAACTTTAGAATTAGTTTCGCTCACACAAATCACTCGGTTCGAAGAAATAAGCAATTTCTGCTGCAGCTGTTTCAAGACTATCAGAACCATGTACAGCATTAGCATCAATACTATCCGCAAAATCAGCACGAATTGTACCAGGAGCCGCTTCTTTAGGGTTAGTGGCACCCATAATTTCACGATGACGTAATACAGCGTTTTCACCTTGTAATACTTGAATCATTACAGGGCCAGAAATCATGAAAGAAACAAGCGCATTGAAAAAAGGACGGTCTTTATGTACAGCATAAAATCCCTCTGCTTGCTCTCTTGTAAGCTGTACCATTTTCGCTGCAACGATATTCAATTTTGCCGCTTCAAATCGTGTATAAATTTGTCCGATGACCGATTTAGCAACAGCATCAGGTTTAATGATAGATAACGTCAATTCAACAGCCATGTGTTCACTCCAAAGATTAAAGGGCTGAATTATACCAGAATTCAATAAAATGCACTAGAAGGCATGACATACTATCAAACAGTGATTGGCGCGCAGAGTTGCATCCCCTCCTTGGGCTGCCATCCAGCAATCGCTTGTACTGTTTTTTTGTCCATCGGCTTTCTAAAAAAACTCACTTGTCGACGCGCTCCATCAAAATAATGCTCGATTTTTTCTAGTTCGTTTTCTGACATATCTTTCACAAAACGGACCCATTCACGCATCACGAATGTTCCAAGCCAAGTGTCAACCTCAGGTGCAAACTGCTTCACAAGTGTCGGTTTTTGATGTGTGCCAATTAAAATCTTATTCACGTAGGTCAAACAATCATTATCACCTGTTTGAAAGCGATATATTGAAAACCATGCATTCATAGGATGCGTTTCCTGTAAAACCCTATCCAACGTTAACATTTCAAATAATTTTCGACCAGACACTGTACGTGTTTCCGCTTGAAAAACCCAACGCGGATTGTCTTTTCTGTTGCCAAACTCAATGGGTGGATAGCCTATTTTCCCATTAATCGTGAAACGAATTAACACATGATGCCCCATGGACCCATCCAATTTTCTGTCAACAAGATGTGACGGTGTCGAGCAAATTTGATACGTATGAGGCGTATTGAGAAAATGTTTAAAAGCGTCTTCTTGGTTAGCTGCTGCTTGAAAATAAGTTTCAATGATATAACGCTTGGTTTCATTTTGAAAAAAATCGTAACATTTTCCAGGCTCTTTAAAATGTTTAGTTTCTAGTTCGTGAGTAATTGTTTGGATGCTGTTGAGTGTAAATCGAAGCTTAGACTCTAAGACACCACGAAACATCTTGTCTGGCGTACGTTGACCGATTAAAAGACCAAAACATAATCCGACAATAAAACCTGACTTCATTCCATTAAGAAAATTCCAATCTGACAAAAACCCAGCAACAAGACCTATACTTGCCCCTAACGCACCTCCGAGCAACCCCGTCACTGTACTAGATACATATAGCACTATCGTTTTAATGTGCATGGATAAAGAATTCATGCCTGCTTGTTGACGCAGTTTTGTTAACGCATCATGCAGTATGGATAAAGATTCGTCTGAAGGCTGTTGATAAAAAGCTTTTATTTTCAAAGAAAAGTAAGCAATGCACTCATATAAATTGACCATCGATTGATCTTTGGGTTCTTTTTTGAGCGCTGCCAATAACAATACGATGTAATATGTTAATTCAGAGGCAGGAATTCCTTTTAGCGTCGTTATAATTTCTTGCTCTAAATGCAAATAACGTGAACTATTCATTGCCTTCATTGTTTAATAAAACCATAATGTAAAATATTAGGTCATTTTATCGTATAAGTAGGATTGATTTAAAGTAGCATTTTGAAGTTTTATGGGTATATACTGAACGAATGAGCATGTCATCAAAAAGACAAGCAATCCCCCCTCAAGGACACTTTTCAGGTGGCCTCGAACTTGATTTTTTTCCACGGGACTCGTTACACGAATGTGAAAATGCAGACGATCCGCTCAGTATTGCAAAACATGCCTTTTCAATTTTAATGATGGGTTGGCCTCAAAAAAAAACTTGGGGAAACTTAGTTTTTCCAAGAACGATACGTGCAGTACTACTAAAGCGTGACCACGAGCTGATGCGACATGCTCGTCTAGCCTTCCAAGAAGGATTCATTCATCTTCAACAACAACTTTGCAATCGAGATTTTTCTTTAGAGCAACAACAACAAATTGAATTTTATCTGAGTAATTGCCTGTGTATTCTTCCTTTTGCCGACCTAAATCCTTATGAATCTATTTCAATACCACAATATATCAACAACACTTGGATCATGGTGGAGTATAAAGTCGCACCGATTGAATTAACGGCAACACAAGGAATTGAGCAGGCTCTACTCGAAGATAACGATCGCGTTTTTGCTTATGGATTAAGTCCTCTTCAGAATTTTCTTGCCACACCCCACCTCATTTTTATGGGAACAACATATCCCGCAGGTCAAGGCCTGAGGTCACAACTTCGTGCAGATATGAATGGATTTCAAACTGCCGGAGAGCTACTTTATAAAAACAGTCGTCACCGCATTTCAGAATGGATCAGTCAACAAGAAAAAAAACCGCACGTATGTGGTCTAAGCCTAGGAGGGACACTATCGCTTTTAGTCGCGATTGACCAAGGTGACCAAATCTCTCGTGTTGATGCATTAAATCCTGCCGGCTTACACCCTCATCTATTGCGCTCGACACACGATAAATGGAGTACACTCAACCCCAAGCCTCAAGTCTATATTCAAAAGCAAGGTAACGATCCCGTTTCTCGCTATGGTTATTGGAAAGAAGATTGGCAAATTCTACATGTTAATCCACCTGCATCTAAAAAAGGTCCTAACGCACTTGCAGATCATGCGTTAAATTATGCCGGATTCGCTGAAACGACTTTTACAAAAATTGATGCACGCCAAGATAATCATCAACGACGTTGGCGAAATCGACTGATTTACACTTTTGCTCGCGGTCTTTTGTACTACAGTATCATTCTGCCCTATTATTATTTTATTCAGCCACTTTTTAGACTGACGTTCAAACCGCCCCATACAGGTTTGTTTTTGTTTATCGCCACATGGTGTCTTTTTTTTGCGCCATGGAGCATTGCACTACCTGTTGTTGGTCTTTCTAGTGTTTTTTTGTTTTATCATGCAATACAGCTTGCTCAGCGACTTATCACCGTTCGCACACCGCATGCTGCAGCCTGTCATCAACCCAAACTGAAACGAAATGGCACGCTTGATCTATATCAAAATAGAACAACTGAGATGTTTTCTAAACAAGAACTGGACGATTATATGACGCTTTTAAAAGAGTGCGGAGAAAATCACGCACTCTTTTCAAAGCAATCGAATTTTCAACGACGCGTCCATAAAGAAGTCAAAGATGCGGTCCGAGAGGAAACGGAAACAATTTGCGTGCTAGAAGCATCTAAAGCAAAAATTTATGATATCAAATACGCCATAAATTTAATGAAGCACTGGGGGTTACATCGGCCACGCACCGCATTAATTGACGCAGTTTCAAAACAACATCAGCATTATTTAGATGGATTAGATAAAATATAACCATGTTGCTGCTGTAGGACACGCTCAACTGTCATCACGATGGCTTGGGTACGATGATCTAATTCAATATTTACACGATCACCTACTTTTTTATTGGAGAAATTAGTCAATCGTAGTGTTTCTGGGATCAGATGTAGCTTAAATGTACCTTGACTATCAACTTCGCCCACAGTCAAACTTGAGCCATCTACAGCAACAAAACCTTTCGGCAAAATGAACTTCATCCAGGTACTTGGGCATTGTAGGGTGAGTGTCAGGGAATCACCTACTAACTCTTTTGCAATAATTTTTGCAGTACCAATCACATGCCCTGCTAGCTCGTGCCCCCCCACTTCATCACCATAGCGCAAACTACGCTCGACACTCACCCAACGCCCAATACTTAGTGTGTCTAGTGTTGTACAATCTAGGGTTGCTTGTATCGCGTGAAAAGTTACATCTTCACCGTTGAGTGCAACCACAGTTTGACAGACCCCATCTATAGCAACACTCGCGCCTAGCGCCAAAGAAAGAGATAACTGTGCATTAAGACGGACTGTGTAAGTTATCAATCCTGGTTTTTTTTCTAAAAAAACAACCTGAAAAAGACCAGCGGTAATTCCAGAGTACATCACACCTCCCATTAAAAAATTAAATAGCAAATATCAATTTTTCTTAAGCAAGTCGAGATAACGAGAATAAACTCATCAAGGTAAAGACAAATACTAATCTAAACATGACGTTTCCTGAATGAGGTATTGTTTAACGTGCTCAAAAGTTGTTAATTTATAAAAACGCTCCAGTTGGCTCGAGTTCAACACATGACGAAAATAATATCGTACAAATTTTCTGCTTTGTATCACTGCCTGATATTCTGATTCAAGCTCAGATAAATACTGTACATGCTCAATAAAATAAGCCAAAGATAAAGCTACATTGACTTGCACTGGCGTCTGCGTTAATAGCTCTTGATAGAGCCAAGGACGACCACATCCTGCACGAGAAATCATATAAGCATCAGCAGCACTTTCATGCATGGCGTGATTCAGTATCGCTACATCTGTCACATCACCATTACCAATCACCGGCAAGCGTACATGTTGTTTAATGAGCTTAATTTGCTCAAAATCGCATGGTTTATCGTAGTCGTCTGTCCAGCGTCGACCATGAATAATCAACGCATCTACTCCAGCATCCTGAAGCATGTTAGCCAACATGATATCTTTGGGTGATCCATAAATACGCAATTTTACTGTTAGTGGAATACTGATTTTCTGACGCACGTCGCTCACTATTTTTAATAGGCGTTCAGGATCATCCATGAGTGCACTGCCTGCGCCTTTTTTACGAATTTTTATTTTTGGGCAACCACAGTTAATATCGATTAAATCAGCACCCATCTCTTGTAATTTAAACGCCGCATCGGCCATCATCATCGGATCTCGGCCAGCAAGCTGATAACACAGGTATTTTTCTTCTGGTGCTCGATAAAGATAACGGGAATTCGCATCATGTCTCGTCAACACTTCTTGTGCTGAAAGCATTTCAGTTACCGTATAAGCTGGGGGTAAAAACTGATAAAATAATCGTCGAAAAGGAGCCGCACTGACTCCAGCCAAAGGCCCTTGGATCAAGCGATTTTCAAATTTAAGCGATCCAATACAAAATGGCGAAGATATCAACAGAACACCGAATAAAAAAGAAAGGCATTCTACCAGAGCTTGACTAGATACCAAAATCTCTAAGCAGAGCACCCAACTAAATTTCCTGAGTTACAAACACACCATTCAGGATAATTACCACAGCTTAAGCAATTCGATGATGAGGCATTACAATAGCTCCCTCCTGCTTGAGATTTACCCTTATCCCAAGTACAAAACCCACCAGAAAAACTTGGATTGCCTTGACAGAAATTATTACTAGGAGCCGCTCCCGTGAGTAACGGCTGCATAAGATTCGCTGATATCGAAGCTTCATAATTGGTCACACTACTTGGAACATTTCCACAATACCCCGATGAGGGTGTTTTACAATCTTGCATTTGTGTTGTCGTTAGATTTTTAATTGAGCTTTGTGTAAAACTATTTATTGTCAAAGTGCTTAAAGGTTGTATCGTTTGGTTTCCAATCACTGTAATATCATTGGGGATAGCCACACCTGTAATCTGTGTCAGTGACGCAGGACAAGTCACGGGAACCACCGTCACGTGTTGAAAATTCTGTGTATTAAAGCCAGTCTTAGACGAAGATGCGAATTGACAAGCATCTATCAATGTTTGTTTTGCCGGATGAGTTGTACTTGCGTACGTCGCAGCGTACTGAGAGTGAATGGTTGCATAATTATTGAAATAAGCCTCACAAGAGGAATCCTCAATATGTGCTGCCCAATTCACTGAATTATCAGTTCCCCAAAACTGAGCACAAGACTCAGGAAACGCACCCGATCCTCCCCCGGCCAAATAAATATCAAAAGAACTTGGATTTGCGCCAATATTAACCGATTGAAAAATCATATAAGGATATGTCGATTTATCATTAAATTGAAGTGCAAAACAATAACCATTTAAATCATTACAACCTGTGGAGCAGTTGGCAAGACCTAGCTCATTACCAATGGCTGCTGTTCCAACAGCATAAACAACGTTTTCGGGTGTTAAAAAAGAAGGAAGTACATGTCCTGCAGAATCCATTGCCACAGCATCAATCATTGCCCACGAACCCAGCATTGTTTCAGGTGTTGCATAATAATCCGAAGTCACACAAACATCTCCTTTGGGTGCAGAACCATAAGGAAAAGCAGAGTCCAAGCTGGTTGTTTGTATGAGATTAGCGGCACTGGGCTGAGAGCACATAAATGGATTTGGCGTAGCATCTGTCGGACTTTGAGTGGCACACACTTGAGGCCCAGAATGTTGATTGTCCCCAAAACGATTCGCATTCACCAAAAGTGACAAGACACAACTCTCTTTAGGGGCTAACGTAAAGCGAGACGAACAAACACCCGAAGAGAGCTCTTGCGTCACCCCTTGCATTGGAACAAGCGTCAGTGTTTTAGGTGTCTTGGTTTGATTAGTAATATTATAAGACAGACTATACGTTGTGTACGCAGGAACCTGCAAAGTTGGAGTTGTCGTCGGTACGGCAAGAAACTTGGCTTGGGTTGTTGAAAAAGCACTAGAAATAAAAAGATTGCCTATCATTAGCGCAATTATTGATTTGAATGGCACGAAATTTACTCCTAAATAAAGTAACTTAAGCTCACAACACACTGATTCATATATAGATGAGATAAAGATAAGGGTGAGTTGGTTGTTTGTTTTGGGGCTCGCCCTAAAGAGCTTTGTCCCCAATCTGAAAAAACGTAACCTAAACCTACTTGAATATGCTCACCTAATTGTCGTTGTAAACCAAGTCCAACGTCATATGCAAACGAAACAGGTACATTTGACGTATAGAGTGGAGAAGGCACCTCCTCAAAAATTTTGGGCATAATGGAGTAGCTATAGGAACGATTAAAACTTAAGCCCAATCCCACATTTAAATAAGGTGTAACCACATCAAACGTCTTAACTAGCCACTTTGCCGAGAGCGTTGCTCTAAAAGGAGCAAGTTTATAGGCGTAAGTATAATTATTAAAATCAGGATCAGCATCTTCCCAAATATCACCAGATAAAGAAGTCAGCGAAGTCATGGCCACAGCAATGCCCAATTGTAGATCTGACCAAGTGTTTAAAGTATGCTGACCACCCACAAAAAACTCAGCGCCCATCAATGTTTGTGGATTAGATATTGCAGCATATGTTTTAGGCGTGGCAGGCTCGACAGAAAATTGACTTGTTTCACCAGGGTCATCCCACTGTGGGCCAATATTCAAGGCGACCAAGGGCTTCCAGTCGTGAAATGACGCGTAAAGTAAAGGCGAAAAAAATACTACTCCACAGATAAAAAAGGCTTTCTTCATCATAAAACCTAAGTTAGTCAGATCAGAGATCAATAGCATAAAATTAAGAAAAAATTGCCGTTCCCGCTTGCGCGAGAATGACATAAACCTTAACTTAGTACTGTTGAGGTCGACACTTCAGATTTTAAGCATAGCCTGTGTTTGATAAAATGAGCAACTATTTTGATCGATGCATTTTATATGGCTGCTCGTCATTTTTTTCAAGCAATGATTGATCCTGTCTCGCTCTAAAAAAACTAGCTGCTCCGAATGTAAGTCCAGCGGATGCTCTTTTTTGAGATCCATCTAGAGTCAAGGTCTCCACATTGATGCAACGAAGCAATGTCCGATACCTTCCCAATAAGCCTTGGCCATCCTCTGTACTTGTTAACCAGTACGCTACAGATTCACCTTGATAAGCGCCTTTTGGAATCCTATGGTTTAATGTGTCTACATTGATGCGATACAATGAAAGCTGATTTTGTTTAAATAAAGCTCGTCCATTCAACGTACGTGTTAGCCAGAACGCAACAGATTGTCCTTCATAAGCCTCTGCTCGAATCACATGATTTAACGTCTCATCATTGATAAGACTCAGCAGAGCAGGAGTATGACTCAACAAAGCTCGTCCATCCTCTGTACTTGTTAACCAAAACGCAACAGATGTCCCTTCAAGAGGTCCTGCTGGAAGCATATGGTTAAATGTCTCGGCATCGATCAAGTCCAGTAATCTTGGATTATCTTTTAATAAGGCTCGTCCAGAGAACGTAGCTGCTAATAAGAGCGCAACAGATTGCCCTTGATGAGCTCCCGCTGGAAGCATATGGTTAAATGTCGCCGCACCGAGGAAGCCCAGTAATTTTCGGTTATCTTTTAATAAGGCTCGTCCATCCGACGTACCTGCTAAGCAGAGCGCAACGGATTTTCCTTGATCAGCTCCTGCTGGAAGCATATGGTTAAATGTCTCGGCATCGATCAAGTCCAGTAATCTTGGATTATCTTTTAATAAGGCTAGGCCATCCTGGGTACCTGCTAAGCAGAGCGCAACAGATTGTCCTTGATGAGCTCCGGCTGGAAGCATATGATTAAATGTCGCGGCATCGATGAGGCCCAGTAATCTTGGATTATCTTTTAATAAGACTCGTCCAGACAACGTACTTGCTAAGCAGAGCGCAACAGATTGTCCTTGATGAGCTCCCGCTGGAAGCATATGATTAAATGTCGCGGCATCGATGAGGCCCAGTAATCTTGGATTATCTTTTAATAAGGCTCGTCCATCTGGTGTACCAGCTAACCAGAACGCAACAGATTGCCCTTCATAAGATCCCGTTTGAATCATACGATTAAATGTCGCCGCATCGAGGAAGCCCAGTAATCTTGGATCATCTTTTAATAAGGCTCGTCCATCTGGTGTACCAGCTAACCAGAACGCAACAGATTGCCCTTGATAAGCTCCGGCTGAAAGAGTATGGTTAAATGTCGCCGCATCGAGGAAGCCCAGTAATTTGGGCTTATCTTTTAATAAGACTCGTCCATGCAACGTACCTACTAAGCAGAGCGCAATGGATTTTCCTTGATCAGCTCCTGCTGGAATCATACGATTAAATGTCGCGACATCGAGGAGGTCCAGTAATCTTGGATTATCTTTTAATAAGGCTCGTCCATCTGATGTACCTGCTAACCAGAACGCAACGGATTGCCCTTCATAAGATCCCGTTTGTATCATATGGTTAAGTGTTGCTGGGGTTATCCAATTCAACAAGGGATGCTCATTTTGCAAAAAAGCTAAATTTCCTGTAGACACTATGTATGCTGGATCAAGAAAGCGCTCATCATGAGTCGCCGCAGGAATAATATGATCTAATATATCTTGAGCTACTAATGAAGCCAGGATTTCATCGTTCCTGACAAAGTTTAACATAGACCTAATGCGTGGATTGACTGAGTAATGTAGTGAGTCTAATGAATTCAGCAAGCTAGTTATTTGATTACTCATAATGTCTCCCGTTTTAAAGCATGAAGAGATCTAATAAAACATCGTACACCGCAGCCCTGCTGACACGAAATTTGATTTACATCCCCCAAAATTTGCATAAATAGTACCATTGTGCACAAAATCTATCAATTAATACTTAACTACGTGTCAATCATCATTTTAAAATTTCTTGCGTATATCGCCTGAGCGTAAGCTTAATTTATCTTCCCGATATGATTTAGCCTGTACCCATAAATCTGATTTTTGATAAATTTTTGTGCTTTCCTCTGGCTCTCTTGGACGCTTCAAACTTGGTTTTGGATTAGCTTTTTGAAGAGCAGTTGATTTTTTTTGACAAAATGTACCTGAAATCGATACCGCACTTGATGCAGATTTTAGGGCTGACGCTCGTCTATCCAGATTTTCTCTAGCATCTCTTAAGACCGGCGTCATTTTCTCTAATAAGCGTTTGTGCTGTCGCGTGTAAGTTTCAGATAAGGCTTTTATTGCTGAAAATTGTTGATTTCCTTGCTCTGGCTGCCTCATTTCAAGCACCACAGCATACAAGGGTGTGTCAGTTAAACTAATATTGATCGGCTCAATCAAGCGTTCGGTCAACCATCCGATGGGATCGGTCGGATACCTTTCCTTCGGTTTGCGCCTAAAAAATGTCTCTTGATAGAAATCTTCAAATTTTTCAGACATCAATTGCTTATCTGGAGTAAAGTATGACATTGCCTCATGTTCAAGTCTTTGTCCGCCGTTAGATAAACTTACCGACGCTAAAAAATAATTTTGCATGACATCTTTCGGTATTTCTCTTAATAAGCGTTGCTCGTAAGGGTGTAGATATTCAAAAAATTGACCTAAAGTGGTCTTTAAAAAATAAGAAAACAAGGACTTATGTAACGTACCCAATAAAGAAGTTTCGATACTGGTCATTGCTTCTTCTTCAGGATCTTCTGCACTGGGATTTTGCTCTGCCCATATAGATAAAGCCTCATTATGAAATAATTGATGCAATTGAGCTTCACTCGTCGAAATATGCGCTATTTCAAACGCCATACCGCGTAAAAAATCACGCATCCCAAGCGCACATGCCGGTGCATCAACCTCAGCAAAAAAACGATCGGCTAATGCAACAGCATTTAAAAAAATATTTTTTTCATATGTTCTTAGTTCTCGATGTAAACGATTTTCATTAAAATCAGTAGAGGCTTCTTTTTCTTGAGGCGAGAGCAAAGCCTTTTTTTTCAGAGGAAACATTTCTCGTACCAGCGGATCAAACACACAGCCAATAGGAATAGATAGATTATATTGCGCAAAAAATACAGTAGGGTATTTTTTATCTAGATCTTCATGCTCAAAGCGAATCACCCACTCTGATGTTTCTGGAAAATCATAAGTAAATTCCGGACCTGCATTATAGGCATTAAACTCGATACGAGGAGAAGTTATAACTAGTTGATTTTCTGTTGTTGGCAATTGATTATAGAACTCAACAAATAAACTTAAAGGTGCATCATGTGTTTTGGTTTCTGCACGCCTCGGATTTAAATAATCTTTATATTGTGTTTGACGAATTTCTTTCTTTTTAGTCTCTATCCAAGTCGTATAAGCTTTCAATAAATGGAGTAATTCATCTGTCATACTTGGTACAGGTCCAGAGCGAAACTCAATACACGTACGCATCGGCAAGCCCCTTCTTTCTTCGGAGCGATTTGAATCTGTACTCATAGATAAATCTTTTACTGATGCAATAGTGTTATCATAAGCCTTGGGAATGGCATGAAATGCCGTATCTTTCTCTCTCGGTCCATAGCTGTATCGTACACCTAACGATCCTTGACCAAAATAATCAGCCAAAGTTTCTATTTCTGCTCCTGATAAAATTCGAAAAGAATGTTCGTTTTTATATTTCATGATACAAACCTAAAAAAAGGCCTATTATAACACAAAAGACACAGATTGCATTTATTATGAGCTTTTTCAGCAGATACAGTGGTTAAATCCTGATAAAAAAACGGGCGTCATCATAGACGCCCGTTGAGAAAATCACGAGTAAACTCGAGTTTGGGTTTTACATATTCATTGCGTTCATACCCATTTTTTCGTACAAGTTATACATAATCCACATTGTGCCGACAATCAAGACGAGTACAACCACGATGGTAAATAGGAAACTTAACAAATTCCAGGTTGATTTTGAATGTGTGTTCAAATGTAGGAAAAACACAGCCTGAACAAAAAACTGAGCGACAGCTAACCCACCAACCACAACATATAATGTCCTCGGCGGCAGTGTTCCAGACGATACGAAATAGAATGCTAATAGCGTTAAGAGCACCGAAAGAATAAAACCAATCGCATACGAACGGTGCGTGCCATAAAACGCACCAGTATCTCTATCAAAGCCAATTTCATGTTTTGACATCTTAAATTGCTCCCATCAAATATACGACTGAAAAGACAAAAATCCAAACAATATCCAGAAAATGCCAAAATAAACCAAGGCAAGTTAGTTTTGTTTTTGTCACAGGAGTCACACCATGTTTTTTAATTTGAAAAATCAATCCTAACATCCAAATCAAACCGGTAGTGACGTGCAGTCCGTGAGTACCCACTAAGGTAAAAAACGACGACAAAAATGCATTATTAGACCAAGAGTATCCCTCAAAATACAAATGTTGAAACTCATACAACTCCATCGCAATAAAGCACGCGCCTAAAATCCAAGTGATCCACATCCATCGTGTGACATGACTTGAGGATTTGTCATTTCGCGACAGCATCGCAAGACCATAGGTAAAGCTACTTGTTAATAGCATTAGGGTTTCTGTGAGTACAAATGGAAGACTAAAGAGCTCTTTAGCATGTGGTCCGCCGAAAGTATGGTTATGAAGCACTGCATACACAGCGAACAAGGACGCAAACAACAAGCAATCCGTCATGATATATATCCAAAAACCGAATATATTTTTAGATCCATCAAAACCATGTGCATGATCATCGTGAGGATGATCATGTCTTGTATTTGTAAGATAAGCCTGCATATCGCTTACTCGTATGTTATTACTCATTATGATCTCCCTGCTATGGAGCGTTGGTACTGCGTTTCAATTGCTTTTACTTCATCAGCGGTGATGTAGTAGTCGGTATCGTAATCAAAAGATCGTTTAATCACGGAACCTACGATACCGGCTAGCCCTAAAAGAGCAAGCCACCACGTGTGCCAAACCATTGCAAAACCAAAAATAAACGAGAACACACTGATAACAAACCCCATAGCCGTATCTTTAGGCATGTGGATATCTTCATAAACGATGCTATCTTTCTCACCTTTATGATGCATTCTTCTTTCTTTTTGCCGCCAAAAATCATCAATCTCGCTGACAACAGGAAGATGTGCAAAGTTATAAGCTGGAGGAGGTGAAGCCGTTGCCCACTCTAACGTACGCCCATCCCATGGATCACCCGTGAAATCACGTGTTTTTTCTTTGTTTTTCACACTCACGATGATTTGTAAGACTTGAAACACTACGCCTAATCCAACGATTGCAGCACCGATTGCAGCGACAATTAAGAAAGGCTGGAAACCTGTCGCAGCATCGTAGTGATATAAACGACGCGTCATACCCATAGCACCGAGAACATAAAGCGGTGTAAAAGCTACAAAAAATCCAATGAACCAACACCAAAAAGCACATTTGCCCAATGCTTCATTTAATCTATAGCCAAACATTTTTGGGAACCAGTACACTAGACCGGCAAAATAACCAAACACAACACCGCCGATAATTGTGTTATGGAAATGAGCAACTAAGAACGTACTGTTATGCGCTTGGAAATCAATTCCAGGCACAGCAAGCATCACACCTGTCATACCACCGATAGTAAACGTCACGAAAAATCCCATCAACCAGTACATCGGCGAAGTAAACCGAATTCGACCTCGATACATGGTGAAAAGCCAGTTGAAAATCTTCACGCCAGTAGGCACAGAGATAATCATTGTCAGGATTCCAAAAACCGCGTTAACGTTCGCTCCCGCACCCATTGTAAAAAAGTGATGTGCCCAAACAATAAACGCTAAGAAGGTAATCACAGCAGTCGCCCAGACCATCATTTTGTAACCGAACAAGGCTTTGCGAGCAAATGTAGCAACAATCTCGGAGTAAATACCAAAAGCAGGTAGCACCAAAACATACACCTCAGGATGCCCCCAAACCCATACTAAATTGACATACATCATCTGATCGCCACCGCCGCTAGTGGTGAAAAAATGCATGTCCATGTATCGGTCCAATCCCAATAAAGCCAATGCAACTGTCAATACTGGAAAAATCAGCATGACGAGAATAGAAGAGCAAAAAGCAGTCCATGTAAAAATTGGCATTTTCATGAGCGTCATACCAGGACAACGCATTTTAAGAATCGTCACGAAAAAGTTAATTCCAGACATCAAGCTACCAATACCTGAAATTTGAATCGCCCAAATATAATAGTCAGTACCTACCGAGGGACTATACGCCAACTCAGAAAATGGAGGGTATGCAAGCCAGCCCGCATGAGCAAACTCACCAATTAACAAAGAAACATTCGCTAACAATGCACCCATAGCAAAAAGCCAAAAACTGAGTGAGTTCAAAAAAGGAAACGCCACATCGCGCGCGCCAATTTGCAAAGGAATCACTAGATTAAATAAGGCAAACATGAGCGGCATCGCGACAAAGAAAATCATAATGGTCCCATGAGCCGTAAAAATTTGATCAAAGTGCTCTGGAATCAAATAACCATATGAATCGCCTGACGCCATCGCTTGCTGAGCCCTCATCATGACCGCATCAACAAAACCTCTAAACAACATCAGTAATGCAACAAACAGATACATTTTCGCAATGCGCTTATGATCAACCGTGATCACCCACTCATTCCAAAGATATCCCCATTTTTTAAAATAAGTCACTCCACCTACAACAGCAATACCAGCAATAGCAATAAACGCCATCATGCTGAAGATAATAATTTGCTGACTAATAGGCTCGTAAAGATAAGGGAAAACCTCGTGCGGATTACTCAGTTTTCCTAAAAGCGTTTCTAACATAACGATTTCCTTTTTTGTTTTAACCACGGCACATCAAGATAAACTCAGTGTGCCTCATGCATAACATGGTGAGCCTCATGTGGCATCATATAACGCATGACCACACCATCAAATAACCCAGGCTCTACATCACCAAAATCCTTTGTTGGAACCTTAATAGATGGAGGCACCAATTGATCCCAAAAAATAGAAGATGATAATTTTTCTGAAGTTTTCTTCACGGAAGAAACCCAATCAGCAAAGGCCTCATCGGAAACAACCTCTGTATTAAAGTTCATTTCAGAAAAGCCAATCCCGGTGTAGTTGGTCGCAAGCCCTCTGTAATCACCCAGTGCATCAGCAATTAAATGTAGCTCTGTTTTCATTCCAGTCATGGCATAAATTTGACCGCCTAATTGAGGAATAATAAAGGAGTTCATAGGTGATGCCGCAGTAATTCTAAAATCGACCGGCGTGTTCACAGGAAGCTTCATATAATTGATTGTCGCGATTTGATATTCTGGATAAATAAACAGCCATTTCCAGTCGAGTGAAATGACCTCTACTTTCACCGGCTTTTTCTCGGAAACAAGCGGCTTGTATGGATCTAAGTCGTGCGTCGTTTTCCACGTCGCTGTGCCTAAGATAGCAATAATTGTGATTGGGATAGACCACCAAATCAGCTCTAGAATCGTACTGTGACACCACTCAGGGCTATATTTCCCGTTACGCCCCTCTCGATAACGCCATCCAAACCAAAATGCCATGAAAATAACGGGGATCACCACAATCAACATGAGCTCTATAGCGAATATCGATAGTTTTAACTCTTCAGTTGCAATCAATCCTTTCGGCGAAATTGCGCCAGAATCACAACCAGCCAACATGAGTAGAACCGCAGCCATTAAAGAGGCTCCGATATACTGCACACGCCGTTTCCCAGGAGATTCAGGCGACTTTTTATAAGTTGTTTTCAGCATGCGTGACTTTCTCCTTCTGAGTATTTTCGTCTTTTTCTATTTGCTAATGCCGATAGTTAAGAACTGATCGGGATTAGCCTATTCTGCGTCATTCTAATTTTTTTCAAGAGTGATAACCTTGATCTAGATCATGGAAAAACTGAATAAACAGATCCAACCGCAGCAATCGTTTTAAGTGCACTGAGTTGTAAAATTTGTATTTTTTTATGATCGATAGCAATTAATTTGTTTTTCTTAAATTGAGATAAAATTCTGCTAATGGTTTCTGCAGTAAGCCTCAGATAATTTCCAATATCTTGACGAGACATGGGGAGTAAGAAGGTCGTTTGCATGACTGAGGGGGACAATCTGTGACATAAATCAATCAAAAAAGCCGCAAGACGCTGCTCCGCCGTGATAGAAAACAAATAAGAGCCCACGTTCAACTGTTGGCTCATGAGATATAAAATATGCTTCTGAAGCGCAGGCTCAGTTTGAATATAATCAAGAAAGTTATTATATGGAATCTCGCAAACCACGGCATCCGTCAACGCAATCGCTGAAAAACGATAAGATTGTGTATAAATCGCCTCAAAACCAATCACTTCACCAGAAAAATAAAATCCATGGATAAACTCGTTTCCATGCGTATCCACTTGATACGTCTTGATATTTCCAGAGCGAATCGCATAAATACTGCGAAATGCATGTCTTGCATGATAGAGCAAATCTCGTTTTTTGAGATGCATATGCTGTCTCACCACACAATTAATTGAATTGCTGCAAGAGGGCTCTTGATTATGCATATTGCAAAAAAGAGAAAATGAGCAATTTTTGCATATTGAATGATTCATCATCTATGATCGACGCTTTATTTTACTCAGTAAATAAGGGATAGAGCACCAACCAATCCAACCCTCGAGAACAAGGACTACGCCGACTATCATAAAGAAAGATTTACTCATGCCGAGCAATGCGGCAAAAAATAATATTGCGCCAATAATGGCTCGATTAATCCTATCAGTTTTATCAATATTGCAGTGCTTTATAAACATCACAACACTCCTATTAAAATTCAAAGTATACATCCAGCCATAGAAATATAAAAAATCATCTACACTTAAAAGTATCAGCAACATAAGGGTAATATCATGCCACAAGAGCATAGCAAACTATTTAAGGATATTTTTTCATCACAAGAGACACCACCACTATGTATTCCACAAGAAAGAATACGAAAACAATTAGATAGTGGTTGCTCTTATTTAGCAATAAGCGACTTATTGCGAGAAGCCAACGACGCTCAATTTGGGATCGTGTCTACATATGATGAGGCTAACACCGCATGGGTGCGAGACGCAACAGATTCTATCCCACTAAGTAAGAGAATTCCTCATGATCATCCAGTTTTAGACGCAAATAACGCTTTGCTTCGGTGTTTATCACGTTTAAGACCGATTGAGTTCGCAATTGGAAAAAAAGGTGGAGACAATTCAGAAAAAATACGACACCGAATGAAAAATGAATTTGCCGAAATCAGTTCGCTTATTTTATCGATTGCGAACGACAGCAGCATCTCGGATGAAGAAAAAAGAGAAAAAATTAAAAATGCCGAGAAACAATTTAATACTTTATTGGTTCGAAACTTACACGATGCTCATTTGGCAGAAGGCTGTGAGACAAAAGAGGATGCTGAGAAATTATTATTTCACTATCGTAATTTATCGTCTGTTTTAGAGCCGGCGCGAACATTAATCACTTTAACTTACGATGCAGCAGCCAAGATGTTTCAAAGAGAAACTCAATATCCTGTCACTGAAAAAACAGACAAGCAAAAAGAAGAACTCAAAAAGTTAAAAATCGTCAAAAGAAACCCATATAAAGAAGAGAGAAATTCACATACCTCTCAAAAATTAGCGATGCAAGAGGCAGATAGCTTATTTGCAGATCTGATTGCTGATCCTTCTATGGCATTATCTGCGCAAGCACGCAAAACACATCTAGTGGGCTCAAAAAATGCATTTATTGTAAAAAATGAGTTGATTCCTGGCGAACTCAATGATGATATTTACCGTCAGTCTGCAACAGAAGACAATACACTCTGGTTAGGAAGGATGGGCTCACCTGTTTTTGTAGGCAAAGGCGAAAGTGAGGCCACACTACAGGAACATACACAGCAAAATCTAGAACAAATACGAAGGAAAGCCAAAGCCCTCAGAGGAGCAGATCAAGCATTACATCTTACCGCGTTAAATACAGTAAGCCCGCAAGAAAATCAATCCACTATCATCCGACATTTATATGGCGCAACGAGGCAACAAAAGAGTGGTGATGATATTTCTTATGCACCAACGAATGTGGATGGAACTTTTCGATTATTAGACGTATCACCGACTTTGGGACTCCCTACTGAGACATTTGGTGGCGTTTCAGGATTGAAACAGGCAGACCGCCTTGAGTCAGTTTCTCGCATCATGCGGGCTGCTGCAAAAAAAACAGGTACTCTTTCGTTGGTGAATTGTGCGAGTGGCCAGGATAGAACCGGCACCGCGGTAGAAAAAACCACACAGGATTGGATGAGAGAGCGATATGCTGCTCTAGCCGTATCAGATGACCATATCGAAACGATGCGCGCTCAAGGCGGGAATGCTGCCGAAATCACAACACATCATGTTCATGGTTCTCCTGGCATGAAAGCAGAATCCATGGCCAATAATTTTTTTGGATTCGGCAGAAAAACATTTTCCTCTGCCGCAAACCGTGAGTTTTACCGAAAAAGCTCTGGCACAAACAAAAAAAATACTGTAGGTGATGTGAGCTTTTTAAAAACATCGAAGGAGTATGAAGATTCGCTTGTTGCATTTGAAAGTACGCTCAATAAAAAACCCCAAGATCCAGGAAAATCAGAATTATACATGGCAGGCCGTGCTATTTTAGAGCAAATTAAAGTAATAAAAGAACAAGACCCCAAAAAATCGAGTGATCTAAAATTGATCTTAGATTCAGCGAAACGCTGCTTTGATGAATCAAAAGACGATAAAAAAACGCCAAAAAATGTTGATGAGTTACTCAAAATAACAAAAAAAGTATCAGAGAATAAAGCGGCGGCATGGCAAAGACTTGCCACCGGATTAGCACTTTTTTGTTGTATCGCATTAGTCGTTGCAGGCATCATGCTCTCTGCTCCAACAGGCGGTTTCAGTTTGTTAGCTTCAGCGGCAGCCGCTGCTTGTGCATATAAACTTTCTGGCGTTCACACTGAGCAATTGATTGTTCAAAACCAACGAAAAAAACTATCTTCTTCAGTCGAAGTTTATAAAGAAGCTTTACAAAAAATAGAAAAAACGCCAAGCGAAGAGTCGGAAATAGAAGATGAATCTACCCCACTGATCAAAAAAACCTAACACGTAGAATATGTTGATTCTCTATCGTATCCACCTGCTCAGCAAGTCATCGCAAGATAAATTATCTCTTCGAAGCAGCCGTATGAGTTGCGCATCATCGATTCAAAATTTTTACCAAGCGCAAAGTCAGACATCTTGTAGTTACTGTGGGACTACATCAAACAAATTGACCCGCAGCGTGCCCCGAAGCCCAGGCCCATTGAAAATTATATCCGCCCAACCAACCCGTGACATCAAGGACCTCACCAATAAAGTACAATCCTTTGACTTGATGAGCTTCAAATGTTTTTGAAGATATTTCATCACAATCTACTCCGCCTAAGGTGACCTCAGCTGTTCGGTAACCTTCAGTCCCATTCGGTTTAATTGTCCAATCTTGAATTGTTTTTGCGATATCTAAAAGTTGTTGTCGATTAAACTGTTTCAAAGGTCTATTTAAATCTTTCTCAGTATAAAAGACATCTAAAATACGCTTAGCTAAATATTGAGATAATACAGTTTTACAACTACTTTCACCTCGTGCCTGCTGAGCATCAAGCATAACTTGATACAAATCTATCTCGGGTAGACCTTTGATTAACAATTCATCTCCTGGCTGCCAATAAGAGGAAATTTGTAAAATAGAAGGACCACTTAAACCTCGATGCGTAAAAAGTAAGCTTTCATTAAATGATTGATTCTCACAAGAAACCAAACAATCTATAGAGATGCCTGATAAATTTTCATAACGCAATTTATCTTCGATATGAAGCGTCAACGGCACAAGACCTGCTTTTGTCGGATAAACATTCAATCCAAACTGTGTTGCAATCTGATAGCCAAAGGGGCTTGAACCTAATGTTGGGATAGACAATCCGCCTGTTGCAACCACCAAAGAACTACATTGATAACGTGTGCCGTGACTTTCTAAGATAAACCCATGTTCATTTTGCCGTATTTCCGTAATAGTTTGGTTTAATTTCACCTGAACTTGCGACTCATCACACTCTTTGAGTAACATTTCCACGATACGTATAGATTTATCTTCGCAAAATAATTGGCCTAATTTTTTTTCGAAATAAGGGATTTTATGTTTTTCGACTAACGCTATAAAATCAAATGGCGTATATCGACTCAGTGCAGACTTACAAAAATGGGAGTTATGAGAAATAAACTGCTGTGGACTCGTGTGTAGATTTGTAAAATTACAGCGCCCACCGCCAGACATCAGGATTTTTTTACCAGGCTTATTAGTTTTATCAAGCACCAAAACTCGTCGGCCTCGCCTACCCGCGGTGGCCGCACACATCAAGCCCGCAGCCCCTGCCCCTATCACAATCACATCAAGGTGTTGCATATATAACCTTTACCTTTTTTCTCTTTAGTAAGCCAAACAGATAGTCTATCTATTTTACGGCAACGTACTGTTCGCCAAAAAATCCCAAACATCAAGCATATCGACATCAGTATCCATGTCGTTTTGCTCGCCATCAGACTCCTGCTCCAGCTTTATTTTCTTAGTTTCAGGAATTGTAGATGAAAAAAATAAATGATCTCGAGCTCTTTTTTTATTTTCTCTCAGATCTGGTGCTCTTAACACCGTTTCAGAGCAACGCAAAAGATCACGAAAAGTTAACGCCTGATATTGTTTTTGTTGATTGTAGATATGAACCAATCGCTCTGAATCATCATGACTGATTCCATTGCGATTTAATATGGTTATCATTTCTCTTGTGGTGTAGTGAGCAATCCTAAGTAAAATCATACGACGTAATAAAGCCGGGCTTAATTCTCTACGCCCACTCATGTTAGGCGGGTTCTGGGTTGCAATTAATAAAAATCCTGGTTTTAATGGCCGCTGTCCCTGCAAATCATGGCCTGATAAATATGCATTTAGTTCTTTTTCTAATAAAGGCGAACTATTTAACTCATCAATCCAAACGACTTTACCTTGATTAAACGCATCATGCAGCATGACCTGCTTATCCACCAAACTTGTACTCACAGAGATACACACGGCCTCGATATTATTTTTTCTAAGTATGGTTTTAACTATTTCTGTTTTTCCAAGTCCAGGCTCCCCCTCTAAAATCAAACCAGAAAGACCGCCGTATTGTTGCTCATCATTAAGCAACTTATTGTTTTTTCGATATAAATGCAATTGTAAAAGTTGATCAGCCATAAACAAACCTTGGCGATGCGTTTCCCCCCAATCATGCTCATTATCGATAAAAAAATCACTTAAATAGGGTTGTTTAATATCCATTTTTTTAATAATGAATTCTTTTTTCTCTTGTGGCAAACTAGACTCTAGTATAAGAAAAAGATTTGAATAAAATAAATTTAGCATACGACACCGCATTGTTGCGTAATTCATCTCTGCTAATAACGCAAGCATTTTTAATTCACGAGGCGAGATCAAGATCTCACTCGTTGAATGCATACATAATTCTTTATAAATCGATGAAATCTGTCTAATTGACCAGGGATTATCTGTAATGATTGGTGCTAAGATATTATTTTCAATAGACTCTCGAGATAATGGTCGAAATACAATCGCATTGCCATGTCTTGCAAATAATTTAGCAAATTGTCTTTCGCCACCGTAATTCAAAGGATTTCCAGCAAAGATCACCTTGTGTTTTTCTGACAACGGATAATATCGACCATCATAGAAAATAGCCGGCTTTTCTAAAAAAAGCCCCTCAAAAAGACTCCACTCGGTCAACGTTAAATTCGCTTCATCTAAAAATAAGAAAATCTTTTCTTGAGAGGTGGCACTCAACCAGTCTAATATTTTTTCATTGCCAATAAATAATTGCTCTCCGGTTTTAAGCCAATTTTTTTGAATAAAAGTTGTTTTACCCACACCAGATAAACCCGAGATAAATACATAAGGCTGTGTGATTAATACACGCTCAAGCGTTTCTCGCCGAATGGAGATGATCTCCCCCAATGAACCGCTCTCCGATAACTTATGTGTCGCATGCAGCTCCAATAATCCTTGCCAATTGTTATCCGTATTCAAATCTTTTGTCCTTTCCCAATACTGATAACGAGCCAATGACTTAGCATAAGGTTCATATAATTTGATAAAATCCGGTAATATCTCTAACGATAATTTTTTTTGCAGCAATTTCATTTTATCAACAGGCGAATCAATGAGATGAAAAAAATCTAATGCTTCTTTTTTATCAAAAACTAAAGTCAGTTGTGCGTGATCCTCTAATAAAAAAGGTAACAAACCATTCACAAGATTGGAGCTAAAATCACCTTTCAGTACAACCGACTTTCCCTGATCTAAACATTTTCTCAAAAACCCTTCTCGTGTACTGAAAATAAAAGGATCACCTTCATCTTGAAATTGAATTTGAATCGTATCTATTAAATCTGACGCATGACACTCAGAAATATCAATGATGATCTTATCCGTTAATGTGCTTAAAAAAGCATCCGTATCATTCGTGTATATCAGCTGGGTATTTCTTAACTCAAGGCGCTCTACTGGCATCGGATTTTCTAGAAAATCACAGTAAACATTTGGCGCCACTGCAATATTTAATGCAATATTTTTTTCGTGGACCTGATCAATAAATTTCGCCCACTTCGCTTTACTAATAGACTCGGTAATCAGTATCGATAACACTTTTTCAGTTTGTTCGATAAGACCAGGCAAACGAATTAGCATTCCCTCTTCTACTGCGAAATTTTGAAAAAACAAACCGTAAGTGTATGAACAAAACACATGTCTTGTTGTCGATTCATTGCTTAGGGGTACTTGTGTATTGAAATAACCCTGTGACTGACTAAACGAAATAGCCTGCAAATCAAACTTAAAATTTACACAAGAAAAATAACCATCAACCCGTGCTTGTCGCCAGAAATGACAAAATGACTCCAAATGCCAAGGTCCGTTTTGAATATGAATCGATTCTATGCCGTCTAAACACGCTTGAATTAAGGCACCAGGAGTAAAAGTCCAGCCCGTCTTCGAGGGCAACCATTGTCCAATTAGTATGGACTCCCAATCATCGCTCTCATATAAATTAATTTGGTAAGCATCTGGCTTAGCTTCACCGAATTGAAATTCATAATCTATGTAATCTTCAAAAGCGTAAAATTTCACATGATCAAAACGAGAATAAAAATCACTTCCAGGATAAAAAATTTTTTTACTGCTCGACTTCGTATATATTTTATTGCGAAGGCCAATAATACTCACGTCAGGTGAAATTGAAAGCCCTTGAATCCTGCGCACATCATCCAATATAGAATTAAACTGAACGTATTGTTCAGGAGTAAAATGCTCATAGTTAATGATCAATAATCCTTTGCCGATTTTTAAAAACTGACAAAGTTCCGACTGATAGTCTTGGGTAAAATGACCGACAAAACTTTCGTCTATCTGTAAAAAGCGTTGTTGATTATTTAACTCAGCAGGACGATGTACGTAGTAAAAAGGAATATTTTTGATTTTTGCTAACACTTGTAAGCCATATTGAAGAGATGACAATTGTGTCTCAGTATCGCACTCCAATAACACCTTATTGCTTTTTTTAACCAATTCATCAATAAAAGTGCTCATGGTTATCGCACCTTTGTTTGATAAAGACTCCATCATCAAATTTGTTAAATAAACTAACCGGTTATCTTGGGCATCATCTGCTTTAATCGGAGACGATTCAGCTTTAAATGAGGAAGGATCCGATTCATTAAGATAAGTTACTTCGGCAGGATAACCACCTAAATCAATAGAAAACCACTGATTCTGATGAAAAATTTCCACAAAAGCATGTATATCATTGAAAACAATTCGAGTAGACATGTGAGGGAAGCATTCTGCCATCCATAACTTAAAAATTACAACACGATGACGACATGATCCTGTTTTATTTTTCATAAAAAAATCAAAAAAATCAATGCTACTCATTGTTTTTTCAGGCTTAAAATCTATTGGATTAAATGATCTTAAATGTTCGATCATATCTGAAATGCTGAAATCTAAATCAAGTGGGATATTAGGCGGAGAGATCAGTAAGTAAAAAATCAATTTTTTGGCTGAAGTTGTCTTAACATAATATAAGCGTTTATCTAAAGAGTAAGAAAATTGAATCGAATCGTCAGATTCCTCAATCACATCATCGGCAAAACAATACCCAATCAGAGTCTCATTTGAATTAAGTGAGGGTAACGAAACCCATTGATCCTCAGAAGAAATGATATACTGCCCCCTGATAAGATCATATCCATTTTCAATATGATGGTGAAATTGAACGCGCAAATCAGCCTCTTGCTCAATACGATCAATCTCAATCAATTGATGATCATTGATCAGCGGCGAGGGCTCTAAAAGAAATGCTTGTTCTAACGATATAGGTGCGTCTGAAACCAACACACGATCAATAATTTTGAGTCGATAATAACCTGCATCGATTGGCATCCCATTTTGAGACAACGACCAAAAATAACGTTCAGCATAAAGTTTTTCATTATCACAGGATGTCGTGTCCGCATCGACATATAGCGAATCCGCATCATCTTCGACATCCTCAATTTTAACTTCTTGCTCAATTATTGACTCCATATCAATAAGCGGTGCAGCACGACAAAATACTTGTAATTGTCTTTTACTCAATGAATCACAATCCAAGTAAAGCGACTCTAAACTCATTAAAGAATTAGGAGGAATGAAATAAAAGTCACTTTTTGCGCCAAAGTTACCCGTTAAATGTAACACTGTGATACTTGGGAACATCTTCATTAATCTTAGCAGCACTTTATCATCAATATGATCTAGTGAGGCGTGCAGGCATTCAACATCAATGTGTGGTGTAGAATCAAAACAAATCTCTCCCAGATCAATATTGATATTATCTAATTTTAAAATTTCAAAATCAGTACAATTTTCGACAAACTCATACAAATCTCGGGTCGTTAGATTCTCCCTCAAGCTCGAAAAACATGAAGATATTTTTTGACAATCATTTAGGGTGAGCTGTGTAAGACTCATCAATTTGTTGCTTGATAAACGAGTGAACGCATTTCCCTCAAAAACGCATTTACTAAAGCTTAACAAAGTGCATGACGATATGAAATTAGCCAGAAAAGAAGCACCATCGTCATTGATATAAAAATTTTTAAAGGAAAATTCCCGTATCCTATTAGAAGGAGAAAATAATCGTTGCTGCACATCTAACAAAATAGGTAACCTTTTTTTCTTACTGATTAAACTTAAAAAATGACACTCAGGGAAAAAATCTAGCCATTTATTGAGTTGATCTATTGAAAAGTCATCATCCACTACGATTTTCAAAGAAGTCACACTCATAAAAGAGTGCGATAGTTTCTCAAGAAAATGTGAAGACAATTTCATCTTCTTTGGAATATTTGAAAAAGCAGAACATAAATCAAAAAAACCTTGATCTTCTTCTGAAGTCATGGCTAAAAATAGTTGCTCAGGAATTGGATAATTTAAATTTTTGATTACTTTTAGTTGTGGAAAAGTTTCTGCTGAAAGTCCAGCTTCAAATATCATTTTTTGAGAATTTGTCTCTGAAAAAACAAGCTCAATAAGATTAGGAAAATGAGAAAGTACAGCAGGCAGATTTAAATTTGTGTCTAATTTAATAAGGTTTGGGTAAAATCCAACAAGATCATGGACAAGGGTATAATCTGGCGATTGTAAAAATAATTTCAAACATTTAATATTTTCAATATGATCAAATAACTCTCGCTGATGACTTGGTGATAAACCAAAATTATCTTTTTCATTAATTGAAAGATGAATCACATCAGGAGATAAAAAATCCAAAGTATCAATTCTGCATACTTCTAGTGTTAGATTTTTCATAGAGAGTTTTTTCAAAAACGCAGCTAACGCAGAATCAATATGAATTTCTTCTAAATATAAATCCTTCAAGTTAGATAAATCTGCACAGAAAAACTCTTCTGGAATTGTTTTAGAAAATCTTAAGTATTCAATTCGATGGATAATTTCTTTCAGTAAGCCTTGTTGCCCCTCTCTACGTATTTTTTCAACCAATTCGGGAGAAATTTTGAGCTCACGGTTAATAACAAAATTATATTCTCTATTTGTTTTAGATGCTTTATAACAATCATCCCATTCGATAACCGTATCCAACCTTAACAATTTCTCAAACAAAAAATAGATTTCAGAGAGATTGGTCACATCATATTTTGGTAACCGAGAAGCAGATGAATCCATTAGATCATTAAAAAAAGTCAAGACAGAAAACATGTCGATCTGATGTACTATACGATCTCGCTGAAATTTAAAAAACGACGAATTGGATGAAGAACAATACACTGAAAATCCATCATCAATCATTTTTTCGATTAATTGAATGAAAAAAGCTCTAAGCTCAAAAGAGAGCTCCATGATTAGGAACCTAGGAAAAACGATATTTTTTGGCTTTTTTTGCGTCTTATGTACAGGCGAAATCCAAAAATCAGGTTGAGTTTGCAGAAGACGTTGAATATCAAATTGACTCGTTGTTTCTTTTTGAAATCCAGAGGCGGAAATGGTTTCTTCGTAATAAAAATAGTCTGGATACATGATTAAATCAAAAGAGCCAAAGATAAATTGTACCAACCAAGTGATTTAAAATCAACCAACAAGAAATTTATTAGAGCTTTTTGAACTATAAAAAATTAATTGAACTATAAGAAATTCTAGATAGAATAAACCATCGGAAACAGTGCATGACAGGAAGTGCGATGAGAATAAATAACTTGAAAAAAAAGTCGACGATTTTAATCAGTTTACTCTTGTCGGCAAATATTGTCATTGCAATCCCTCCTATTGAACGTATCTTATCTACGAATCAAAGCTCATTCGCTGTGGCAACAATACCAATTTTTACAATCGCTAGCACACCCCATGGCACCACAGATAGTATAACTTTTATCCACATTGCCGGTTGTACTTCGGCTGAGTCGAGTTTCAGTAACTGTCAGAGTAATCCTGGCTATGATTCATTCACCTCCAATGGTAGCTTTTCAATCAATCCAGGAGATACCATCTCAATCAGTATACCCGCCATAGCGCAACCACTTCATTTTTGGCAAACCCTAACCTCACCCGCACAATATGCTGCAGTTCACATTGAAAATTCAGCAACAACCGGTTGTGACACTGCGGTGGTTGCTTATACTTGCCCTACTTCAACAACTTGTAGTAGCTTATCATTCTCGCCTCTCGTTTCTTGTGCTTTTTAACTTATTATTGCGAGCCAATATGACTATCCAATCCTCTGAAAAAAAACAGCATGCTCCTCAATTTTGCGTACTTTCATCAAAGCGTTTAACTCAAAAAAAACCATACGTCAGCCCTCAACTCTCACTTTGTTTAGTCAATGAGCTCGATATTGCCGGTAGCGGTCAAGATGCCCTTGCTGAGGCAACAGGTGGATACTTAACACACTCCTGAGAATAAATTTTTCACGTTCAGGCTCATCAAATATGCAAAACACAAACATAACTCAAACATCATCACCTCTAATTATTGCAGTTATAGATCAATTAGAATACAATGTGAACATATTAAACAATAGTATTGAATGGAGATGAACATGTCGTATGAAGAAATTCTAGAAACTCTTTCTGAAAATGAGCTTTTTGAAAAATTAGCACAATATGTCGGCCAAGCTTGCTTTGATCCAGGTGAGTTTAAACAATTAGGTTAATCATGTTTGATCAGGTTTTTCAAGCACATCCCTCGCCTGAGATGCGCGAACATCTCAGGCGTTGCTTTCCAGAATTATCTCAAGAAGAAAGAGAGATACGCACACAAGAGTTTTTAAAATTTATTTGTCTGCAATCCATGAAAGATAGTGGTTTTATTCCCGTCACTCAAGAAATTGACCTGATTTGGCATGAATATATTCTACAAACACGCGCCTATGAAAAGCTCTGTCACGACTTACCTGGAAAAAAATTTGTGCATCACCAAACCATTTCTTTTTCTGAGTACGCAAGCACACAAAATCGCAAGCAAATCTTGCGTGCAGTATTGGATTGGCTCCCTATGTATCGCGCACATTTCGGAGAATTTACTGAAAAAACAGCACATTACTGGTGGATTGTTACATTTTTGCTCCAAGAATTAAAATTAACAATCCATCAAGTCAATCAGCTTAGCTGACATGATCCATACATGATATCCTGGCCAGATCTCTAAAAATCATGATAAATCTAGGCGCCTCTTCAAGACAGACGTTCGACACCTATTTTTTTTCCTTTTATTTTCCCTTTTTGGAATTGCTCATAAGCTTTTTGCACATGATTTCTATCGACAGCGACATAAGCGTGCAGGGTTAAAATATCAATTTTTCCTATCATCTCTGCTTTTAACCCAGCATCTTTAGTAAGCGCACCCAATATATCTCCTGGGCGAATTTTATCTTTTCTACCTGCCATCAAGCGTAAAGTGACCATACTTGGCGTAGCTATTGAACAATCAAGTGATGTCAAAGCCTCTAGCTTCGCCCATACAACAGGTTTTCCCATCAAATCCTCAATCGCACATAAACGCTCTGCATCTTTGGGTGTGGTAATACTCAAAGCCAAACCTTTACTGCCTGCGCGCCCGGTACGCCCTATTCGATGCACATGCACCTCAGGTTCAAAAGCTAATTCGTAATTAATCACGGCCGGGAGCTCTTTGATATCTAAACCACGCGCCGCCACATCTGTCGCCACTAAAATACGGCGACTATGATTGCTAAATTGAATCATCGCCTGATCTCGTTGTGCTTGCTCTAAATCACCATTAAGTACACTTGCACTAAACCCCTCTTGATTCAGCTGTGTCGCTAGCTCTTGCGTTTTTTCTTTGGTATTACAAAAAATTAGAGTGGATTCGGGTTGATAATGTGCCAATATTTTTTTCAAAACGAGATATTTTTCATTTTGATGATGTACTTCAAAAAATTTCTGCTCAATGTCTTGTGCACTTGCATGCTCCTCTATTTTCACTTCTTGAGGATGCTGCATGAACTCTTTTGCCAATTGTTTAATCGGTTGCGTGAATGTCGCCGAAAACAATAGTGTTTGTCGTCGAGAGGGGCAATAACCAAGCACCTGTTTCAAAGCATCAAGAAAACCCATATCTAGCATTCTATCGGCTTCATCCAAAACCAACGTATTTAAGTGAGACAAGCTTAATGTCTTTTGATCTAAATGCTTTTGTACACGCCCTGGCGTCCCGACAATAATGTGCGCACCATGCCGCAAAGAATCATACTGCGGTCGAATCGGTGCGCCTCCAGAAAGATTCAAAATCTTTATATTCGGTAGTAATCTTGCAAGGCGGCGCAGAGCTTGAGCGACTTGCTCGGCTAACTCTCGCGTAGGACAAAGAATTAATGCCTGGGTTGATGCACGTTCTATTTTTAAAAAATGCAACACAGTTAGACCGAAAGCAACGGTTTTGCCGCTGCCTGTTTGGGCTTGTGCGATGACATCCGTTTTATTCAGCATTAGAGGTAAACTGTGAGCTTGAATAGGCGTCATCTGACTGTAATTTAACGAAACAAGATTACTGAGTAATTCTTTTCGCAAGGGTAAGGAAGAAAAAGACAACACTTCTTTATCGCCAGGAAGTGGTTTCTCAGATATCTTGTTCATTCGTCATATACTCGGTAGAAAACAAGACATATTGTAGCACAAATTGATGCTACGCTGAATTTTAAAAATCGTATACAGCACTGCCCAAAAACTCAAGAAAACGCAGCTCCTGCTCTGCGCTAGAATTCATCAGGGATGATTAAATTCGTATCACTTATTAAAGCAAGAAATATTTCCCAAATGGATACATCAACACTTGAAGAAGAAAATTGCAGTACGCTATCAGATACCTCAGACTGTAATTGATGCTGTAATCCTGAAATATGTGAAAAGCACTCAATCCTTAAGCCTAATGTGATTCAGTTAGAGGAGCTTACGCTGCAAATAAAATTATTTACAATTGCTTTGCTGGCAAAATTTTGATAAAAATGTTTTTAATAAATAACCTAGGGTTTTATTATGCGTCAAATATTAGTCAGTTTTCTTATTCTGTTAAGTCTTACCGGTATGGCTCATGAAGCATCAGCAAGAGGATTTGGAGGACGCGGATATAGCATGTCGCGTGCAAGGCCTGCTTTTTCTCACTCATATCAGAGGGCCGCTACATCCTCAGTCCGACCCAATAAATGGCGAGGAGCATTTACAGGCTTTATGTTGGGTAGCATTTTAACGAGCCTATTTATGGGGCATGGAGTCATGGGAGGAATATTTTCATGGATTCTATTAGGCTTCGGTGTATTTTTTATCTTAAATATATTAAAACATTACCAAAACCGCGATAAATAAAATTGGATTGTCGACTAACGCTCAGATCGATTAATTTTTAATCAAATCGACATTGTTCAAATTTTATGATCAAATTCATGTAGATCAAGTATAAAGGGGCCTGCATGATAAAAGTAAATTTATAACAAAAATTACAGCAATAAAAACAGATAAGATCCTAAGCAACTATCCCAACACTCACAAAAGCCGAGATAATAGTTGACTCATCGCCGTTGCAAGCATCATAAGCTCGTAATCCTTACGATACTTCCCTACCAATTGAACCCCAATAGGCAAGCCACTTGATCCCACGCCCATTGGAATGACCACACTCGGCCATCCCATTAAACTATAAGGGATCAAATAATTTTCTTGCTCAAAATAAATGGGATCAACGAGAGTCTGTCCGTGGGGCAATGCGAAATGACTTGCAACAGGGCAAAGAATCACATCAAATGACTGCATAAAATTTAAGAGATTCATTCTATATAAATCCCATTCGATTCGCGCATCAATCACCTGCTGTACGCTTTGATTTTTAGGCATACGAGACAATACTTTGTCTAGATTTACAGGATATTGCTCGTAGTTCAGCTCTTTTAATAGCGCAACAATCCCATCCCCACCATCCGCACCGACAACGCGACAATAAATATCGCGCGCATCAGAAAGCCCAGGCGGCTCAATAGCCTCAACAATCGCACCTTGCTGTGTTAAACATTCGGCAACCTTATGCACCGCACTCTCAATTTCAGGATCAACCATCTGACCTTGAACACCGGTATATAGCGCCACACGCAGTCCTTGTGTATTGATTTTTTCAGGCTTAACGAGAGGTTCGTAATCAGCATAAGGATCAATTCCATCACGCCCCATCAACATAGGGAGTACATATAATAAATCCGATACATTTCGTGACATCGGCCCTATCGAATTAAAGCATGCAAAAACACCTAACACAGGAAACCCTTCCGTTGGTGGCATATGCCCAGTTGAGGGAATCAAACCATGACTTGTACGCAAGCCTGCAACACCACAATAATGAGCAGGAAGACGAATACTTCCGCCAGAATCAGTACCTATGCCTAAAGGACTTCCCGCAGCCGCTAAAATAGCAGCCTCCCCCCCACTACTTCCACCGGCAGTGTAATCGAGATGATAAGGATTATTCGTACGACCCAATGCGGTACTTTCTGTCTCCCAAGACAGTGCAAAATCAGGTAAATTCGTTTTCCCTAGAATAATCGCACCATTGTCTCGTAATCGTCTTACAACGGTCGCATCTTGTTTGGGTTTATTTTCTAAAAAGCAAAGCTCCCCCCTGTGGTTATCATTTGCTCAGTCAGTAAATTATCTTTGATACTTACAGGCACACCGTGCAGAGCGCCTCGAAGCCGTCCCGAAGAAAGCTCACTATCACAGGCTTTTGCATCCTGTAGAACACGATCTGCACCGAAACTGACAGTGCGCGTGCTCGATAATACATTGCTGCAAACGTAATGCTTGTTCCTCTTTTTTAAGACTTGAAATGTCGTCAAACTGTAACACTTTCGTATCACAGCCTGCTCTGATCACCTGCTTTGGGACACCGGCTTGAGTGATAAAGTAGCTACGCAATCCCGGTTGCATCGCTACAACATGTTGTAACGCTTTTTGAAGACAATCGACCTCTAGTGGTCCGCGAAGTACATATAACAATGGATTATTATATGCAACACTTTGTGAATTTAATTGACACTCCAACCAAATCCGCTCTTGTGCCTGGGAAAGCGATACAACCTTCATTTTCAATACACCTTAAATCTAGGAGAGCACACACAAAGAAGCCTTTTCAGCATGCTTTAGGTAAAGAAGAAACGCGATTAATGCAGCAAAAATACCCCCCCCCATCACCGCTGCAATAGAAAGCAAATGCGCGTTATAACAATAACTCATCACCCCTGCTCCAAACGCTGAACCTAGCATCATCGTCACAGTCAGTAACGCTGAAGCGCATCCTTTATTTTCCGAGGTCGCTTGTGATAAAGAAATGTTGTTTAAAGGTGGCCCAATTAAACCTAGACCAACGTAGTAGGCAATCATCGCCGATAAAATAAAAATGGCATTGTTATTTTGCTGCTCACTTCCGGCAATAAAGACAATCATCCACAAAGAGAGTGCACCTAAAGAAATACCAATAATTTTTTTTGCGGATACTTTTGCTTCAAGCTTACCAGCCAAGCCAGATGCCGCCATATAACAAATAAACATCGGCATCATCCCATAACCTACATATTCAACAGGAAGCTTGAGTAAGTCAGTAAAAATAAACGGAACCACAGCCAAAAACGCACCGCCAGTAAGAAATAAAAACGCGTAAGCACTAATAGTCGTCACAAAAGTCCAGTTTCTAAATAACCCAACATAATCATTCGTTATCTTCCGCCATTCGATTCGCTCGCGCTTAGCACTCACTGTTTCCGGCATATACTTGGCTAAAATCGCAATTAAAGGCAATCCAATCAGAAGCATCGCATAGAAATTCGCTTGCCAGCCAAAAAATGCAGCGATATATCCACCGACCAGCGGCCCTGCCAAAGGGGATAAAGCCGTGCATAATCCAACATATCCTAAAATCTTAGTGCCATTATTTTCTTTTTCATACACTTCGTGTAAAGCCGCAAACGCGGTAACCATAATCCCCGAAACGCCGACACCTTGTAGAACACGACCGGCAAGAAAAAGCCAAAGCGAATGCGAATATCCACACATGAGGCTTGCGGCCATCAAAATCATCGCAGAGAACAGTAAGATAGGCTTACGACCGTATTGATCAGAAATCGGACCGAGAATCATTTGTAATGACATACTACCGATGAACCATGCAGTAATTGAATTTTGGATACGATTAGATGACGCACCAAAATCCGTCATTAGTTCAGGCATACTCGGAATAAATAAATCATTTGATAAAAATGATAAAACCAGCAGTGCGATAATACTGACTGGAAACCAAAATCGAGCGGAGATTGAAAGCATAAATATTATCCTTAATTGCAGTTAAGATCGTAATGATAAGCAACATGTTGCTTAATAAGCGCCAACAGCTTATCTTTTTTTTCTGTGAGATAAAAGTGATGACCCTCTATTGTTTCGTGTCTAAATGTCCCGGCTGCTTCGTGTTGCCAAAGCGACATATTCTCGACAGAAACTAAAGGATCTGTGGAGCCAGAGAAGACCACGAGAGGAGATGTCAATTGAGGCGATTCAGCTGCCACCAAGCTTTCGCATAATCGAATGTCACTTCTTAATAACTTCATCTGCATCGCCATAAAAGACCTTTCTTTCAAAATTTCAGGATGAAAGCCGCTAAGTTCCTTAAAAAACGTCTCGAACTCCTCATCTGAAAGCAAGCTTAGTTTTTTTCTCTGCCCCCAAGTAGATGGTGCAGAGGTTGCAGAAACCATCAAGCAAAGAGGTGGAGGTAGCTCAAGAGATTGTATTTTTAGCGCAAGACTATAAGCAATCTGCCCACCCATGCTATGCCCAAAGAGCACATAGGGCTTTTTATTGATCATAGGAAGAAGATGAGGAAGCAATGCCTCCACCAAATCATCCATGTCATGGAAAGCAGGCTCCTGCCAGCGTGTAGCACGTCCAGGTAATTGCACAGGACAAATACCTATAGGATGCAAATCATGCCGCCAAGGTAAAAAATACTCAGCAGAAGCACCTGCGAATGGCAAGCAAATCAGATTCCATGGCGCCTCTTTGGGTAAAGTTGCAAGCTCAAACCATGGGTTGTCTATCATTATATTCATCTCTCGGTAGTGCCTGAAATCGATTATTGTACATTATAAATGTCAATCTAAACTCATATCGATTAAAGAGCCAAGTCTATACCAACAATTAATTTCAGGCACGACCAAAACAAACATCGAAACAAGACTGTGTTACTCGCCCTCGTTATGGCTTGTTAGAAACACCGGGGCTGTTGACATTTGAGCATGAGTCAATCAAATCAGGCTGAGATACCATACCCAGTGCATCATTGATTATTTCTTTTAATTGAGTCATTTCCAACATCTCTAGATAATTGGCATACATCATCCGAGAAGGGAGCATTTTTTTGGATTTGTATATTTGGTAAATATGCTCTTGAGTAAGCAAATCATCCAGAGCATAGTCGAACTCATAGCTTTGATGTGGCTTTTCTATGTGTCTAGCTTTAGATAAGGGTATTTTTCCGCTCAATATCCCCTCCAATACTTGAACACCCACATCCAAATGTCGTTGACTTGGCTTTTGTATACCTCCAACACTGACATGTTGCAGGATATAATAATCTTTGCCACGACGTAAATCTAAAGTAGACATCTCCATATCTTCACTCACCAGTTCAAGCACATCACCTTGTAAGCTACGACATAACGCGATAAAAGGCTCTCCTTGCACACAATGTTGCATGATTTCGCCATGTTGAATTAACGCACTCTCTGATGCCAATGCTCGAATTTTTACACCATCTATTTCAAGATTATCAATGATAGGTGACCAAAATTTTATTTGATTCTGGACAGGTTTTGCTTCGGCAATCATATGAGCATTATGTTGCCAGTATCTTTGAGGGATTTTGATACTATTGATTGCCGCCTGACCAATAAACAACGCTTCAAATTTTCTTTTAACAAGAGATATTAAGCGATGATCCACCAAAACATTCGCTGCATGAGCTTGTAACATCAATTGTCGTCGAACTAAATCATGAAATAATGCATCAAAATAGTTTTTACTCATTTCATCAATCGCATCCTGACTATCCCACTGAGTTTGAGAGTTAAAGAATAAAAGCCCGGGTTGTAACGTGATATGATGCATTTTTTTAGCTAAACTGAGATAAGACGCAAATCGATGAGGCGCTTCAACTGAAGAAGGTAGCATATTAATTGCACCCAACTTACGACAATGACCAGACAAATCTAAATCTAATTTAGCGTAATCTGAGATAAGCGTCGCAAAAAATCCTAGATCCATGATGTTAGAACAGTGCCGTAGTTTTTTTATGAGAAATGGCGTTAAGCAAGCGTGAAATTCTCGCATTTCTTGCTTATAAAATTTCCCTTGATCCAAACGCTGCTTCACATCATTTAAAAACTCAAAATTAAATCCTTCTTGTCTCTCAAACTGCGCAGCTGCAATTTCATTCGGCGTATACAAAACGATAGATAGTAGAAAATGAAATTGTCCTATTAATTTAGCACGCGCAATTCTAAGATTAGGCTCGGAGGCCGAGACTGCGTATTGATAAGCAGGCCATAAATGGCGGTGTTGTTTTAAATTTAATAAATTCACCACATCTTGATGCTCCAAATAAGCAAGAAAGGCGTCCCAAATATCTTGGGGTATACCAAAAAGTTTTTCTGGAAAAATGACAGCCTCTGGCGCGATAAAAATTGAGTTATCAATCTTAGGTTTTAAGTTTTCGATTGCGCTGCTACCGGAGATCACACCAAAATGGTCACGACTGATTTTTAACACCGGATGCCACGTAGAACCAAACATGTATTCACGTAAGGTCATATCCAAGTTTAGCTGTGGACCTAACTGTCTTGACATCAACATTTGTAAATAAATCGTACTTTTTTCTTTTTTTATACGAGCAGGAACTTTCAAAGTATTTGCATGAACCGTCGAGACATAAGTTCGGATTAATTGATAACTAAGGCGAGGTATTTTATGTAAATTAGCATCAATATGCCTCATAGAAATCTTAATGATTATATATCATCCTATTTTAACATAAAAAATACATCACATGAAAAACTGATTTGAGATTTAAAAACCCTGTGCTAGATTGAATCAATATTATTTTTCAGAGTATTTTATGAGATATGCTTACTTTCTTTGCGCAAGCACAGCCTTTTTTTTGTGTACACAATCCATCGCAAGTACGCTTGAGGCTAATGTATCTCAACCTTCTTGGAGCTGGGTAGGCTCACTTAGTCTTGGTCCAGTTTGGGAAAATGCAGGTCGAACACAAACACTTGACTTAACGCCCTATATCACCAAAACCTATGCTGCCGCAACAGCAGTAAACCCTCTGATCGATGGCGAAGCATTTGCCGGTATTCAAACAACACTCAACGAAACATTCACAGGGCAACTGGGTATTGCATGGGTCATTGCCAATCACGCAAAATTATCTGGTCATATTTGGGATGATGCCAATCCTAATTTTAACAATTACACTTACAAATACGCTATTCAACATAATCATATTGCAGTAAAAGGCAAACTTCTGTTTGAAGAAAAGCTTGATGTGATTCCCTGGATAAGTGGAAGCTTGGGTATTGGGTTTAATGATGCGTATGCTTTTCAGAACACACCTTTCATCTCAGAAGCTGTCACAATGCCTAATTTTACTCCCCATACACAAACAAGTTTTGTCTATACTCTCGGCTTCGGGGCACAAAAAGTGCTGAATCAGCACTTTCAGATAGGCGCAGGATATGAATTTTCTGATTGGGGACAAAGTCAACTGGGGCGAGCCGCAGGCCAAACCTTGGGCTCGGGTTTAAGTTTAAATCATCTCTATACGAACGGCGTATTATTTAATTTAACTTATCTTTCCTAAGAACTAAATATACCCACTAAAATGTCAAATCTCTGGAGCAACGAACAGCAAAAGACATATTTTTAGGATAAATAGTTTGCAATCCACCTTCTGAAGAAAATTCTTCATACCAAGCATACCTTTCTGACAGCGGTTGACTGGAAAACTCGGTTGAACTCCAAAAATTTCCGGATAAACACATCGAGCCACTGCAATTTGATGACGTCAATAACGGCAAATTAGTTACCATGTTGGGTGTGCCTGAACAGCTCGCCTGCCCCCCTGGTGCAGCCATTTGACAAATTGCAGGTAGATACCAATTGCTATAACACTCATTCGTCGCACAAGGACTATTTCCTGATGAGTCGACAGAGTAATTAGTACAGGTTTTTGCAGCATAACTACCACTACCTTGCGATTTAACAATTGTTGCTGTATTAATCGACCCATAATTCCAATTATTCGCTCCGGTTGTCTTGTCAACCCCATTGTTCCATCGAATGCCAGAGCTATTATTCGTCAGCGCGGCAATTTTCCCTGCGATGCTATTAGAATCCGGGGTGGTATCATCAATGTCATAGACAAAACCTTTTTGATAAATACAGCCATAGGTCAATACCACAACATTTGTCGTTGCCGGTGCCGCTGAATTACTTGCACTCACTGTGATAACACCAGGTACAGCCTCAGTATATAGCGTATTACAACTTGAGGTAGCATTCGGTCCTGGCGTCACTGTAATCGTACATGTCTCGCTTGGAGCTAATGAATTTCCACATGTCGTACTCGTGGTTGTTCCGATTGGCCAGGTTGGATATTGGATAGCTAAGTTTTCTGCGGTTGTGGTTGCGGTATTACTCACAGTAATCGTGCGTGCCTGACCGTTTGTTTTTAAAGCAAGATTAGTCAAACTTGTCAAAAGTGTCGGACAGGATATGACAACATCAGTGATATTTGCATTACTGATGAGTCCATAACCATTGGTGACAGTACACACCTGGCCTGTGGGTTGCATTGCAATAATGACATCATAAGGACTACCAGAAGGAAGCGGTGTCGGAAAAGTAAAAGGACCATTGCTTGTGATAAGTGCTTGATCAAAATAGTCATTCAATAAAAATAATGCACCAGAAAGACCCGTGACGGTTCCACCCACAGTATAATCCGTGGCGGTACAAGTCACAGCAATATTTTCGATGTCACTACCACGAACGATACCTGAGCCATTAACCACCGTGCAAATCTGACCTGCAGGCTGAGATTGGACCGTCACATGATAAGCATCTCCATTAACTAGGTCTGTTGCTAAGACAAATGAGCCGTTATTCTCAAATGCCTTTGGATTCTCATTATTATTTTGTAAATAGACTGTACCAGAAAGATCAGCAATAGTTCCACCTAACGTATATTCGCTCTCAGTCACTGTGATGTTCAATCCATCATCCCTAGTAGATGTATAGCATTGAAGTCGGTTGCCTCGATTACATAGCTGTGGTGAGGCCTCGAGATGGCCGGAGGGAATTCGATTTGCAACAATTTCTAAAATCAGTGTGCAAGATTGATGAGGGTCTAAGGTAAACAAATTAGCGCATGCATCAGGATAGCTAAGCGTAGTCTGTACAGCACCGTCAATAGAATTCATCATCAATGTATGCGATCTATCTGATTGATTTATAATTTTATATTTGACAAAAGCGGTATGATTGAGCGGTATCGAAACTTTCGTTGCTGTTAATGGCGTAATTGTCCATAAAGGTGCTGCAGAATAAGACAGCTTTGCAAACAAAACAGTCCATAAGAAAAATATAAAAAAAATAACTCGATACATGGTATATCCTTATGCCATATCGCTTTTAGAAGGCTTTTGTTTTGATAGTTTACCGACCAACATTTTATGCTCTCATTTTATTTAAAGCTGTACAAGAGATTTATCAAACGGTGGAAAATACTAAAAAGATAAATTACATTTGTCGGACCTAGAAAAAATAGTTAAGATAAACCAACCATCATTATCGTTACGTGGTATCTATGACGCTGGAACAACCTCTGGGACATCCAACAAAGCGCTCTTCGATCATGGATGATTTATATGGTCTTGAGCTATCGAGTCAACTATTTAAAGGTCTTGAAGCTCTCGATGTTGGCCTAAATCAAGATATTCAACTCATCGCCTACGATCACCACTGGGCTTTGCCAGGTTTAAGCATTAGAAATAAAAGTTTAGTGACCATCGTCTCACTGATGATCACAGATTTTAGTGAGCAACTCAAAGGTCATTTATACGGCTTTATTCACGTCAATAAGATGGAGCTAAATAACACCATCATGATGCTTTTAAAGCTATTATTAAAACTGACTGAACAATATGAATACACAGAAAAAAACATCGAATTAGTAATGCAGATTTTAAAAGAAAAAGGACTCCATAGTGATTTAATCGCTACCTATCGCAGTCAATTTTTGCAAAAGAAAATTGATTATGTTTTATCTCAAAATGACATTGATATTATTGAAATATCCGCTTCTGTTGCCAGTAGAAATTTAAATAATATCGATCAAAATATTTTAAATTATCTAAACAATCACCGCGGAGATGACCGGCAAATCAGAGATATTTTAAGACATCAAAGCGTCTACTGCGGCTATCCAACAGCCGTCAATGGATTCGCTCGTTTAGCAAAGGTATCAGCAGAATACCGAGCCATCAACTCGCAAGACCCCTCGAATTTGTAAAAATGTGTATTTTTTATATTGTTTGTGATAAAATTATTCCCCTTATTTTAAATGCTCAGAATGTGAGCTATTAATTTCAAGTAGTTCTAGCTTAAGTATTTGCCAACCAGCTCATGGAATGAGTATCTTTCTGACATCGATTGTCTTTTTTTTTGGCATATCTTCTGTATACAGAATTGCTCATGTTTAGGAAGGTGTTTAATGATGCATCCAGTATCGAGATATTCAATATTTTGTAAAAACTCACAAAATCCACAACAACTAAACGCTCCGGATAATCGATTGACAGATGTGAGTCAAATATCCAGCCAAAATCGATCTCAAGAACCAGCAAGCAATCCATCTTCTAAGACTAGTTCTTCATCTTCAACTGAAGCAATGAGTGCATCGTCGGATGTGAGTCAAATATCTGACCAAAATCGAACTCAAGAACCATCAAGCGATCAATCTTCTGAGACTAGTTCTTCTGCTGAAGCAATCAGTGTATCGTCGATTGACCCCAGTTTAGATGAAAATATCTCTAGCGCCTCCTCTTCCGAAAAAAATAACTGTGCTCCAAAAAAGAAAGTCGAGTTTAAGCCAATGGCTTATGTAATTTTAATCCCTCAGGCCGCTGAATTTCATAACGCAGGGCTTGCCCCTCTTCTTTGGTGGTCTGAGCTTGATTACCAGAAATTTAAAAATAATTTTCTTACAGATATAAACGCATACATTCAGCAAAAGAAAATTAGTGTCAATTGGAGCAAGCCGAAGGAACTGAAAAATGTAATTCGGCAACTCCTCCTCTCAGAAGAAGAGACTGATCCGAATAACACGACTTTGGGTATGGCTTTTACTTAACATCCTCTTCGTCTTAAAGAGCGAGGATTCCTACGGCAGTCAGTGATGAATCACTGGCTTGCTTTGGTAGGACCGTGCTGCTGATGGTGTGGGATGCGACATCAAGCAAGGCAGCATGCGCGAGCTAGAACTTAGACTCTTTTCTAATCTACACAGGGCAACTCAGCGATACTCTTGCTAAATTATCCTCTTTTTTCGGCCAAATTCGATTGAAGAAATTTATCGTATACTGGCGCCCATCCATACTGGGATTTTGATCATTGACTTTAGTCGTTGTCAATAATCTCGGATGAACGATATGTCCATCCACTTTTCTTGCGCCAACGTGCAAAGAGTTATGCTCGAATCTGGTGTATGGGAAAAATAAATTAGGTGGCGTATCCTGTTGATTGTTCTTGGGGAACAAAATCAACAAAAGGAAATACGCCATGAAGAATTGTAATCTGAAAGAGGTCTGTACACCAGTTGAAAAAATCGCTGATCCATTAACGGAATTATTAAGAAATGGAGCGCGTGATTTAATTAGGCAAGCGGTTGAAGCGGAGCTTGGTGTGATGCTGTCAGAATATGAAGATTTAAAATTAATCGACGGTAGGCCGGCTATCGTGCGCAACGGTTATTTACCAGAAAGAACCATTCAAACAGGCATTGGTGACGTTACAATAAAGGTACCGAAGGTTCGAGACCGAAGCGGCTCTGGCATTCATTTCCAAAGCCACTTGTTACCACCTTATTTGAGACGTACAAAAAGTATTGAGGAATTGATTCCCTGGCTTTATTTGAAAGGATTATCAACCGGTGATTATTCTGAAGCATTGGGTGCTCTGTTGGGTGAACAAGCAAAAGGCTTGTCTGCAAACACAGTGTGTCGACTAAAAACCCAATGGCTCAATGAACATAAAAATTGGCAACGCCAAGATTTAAGTCAGAAACGCTACGTTTATTGGTGGGCGGATGGCATTTATAGCCAGGTCAGAATGGATGATCGCTTATGTTTACTGGTTATTATCGGCGTTACTGAGCATGGTAACAAAGAATTGGTTGCGGTCTCTGATGGGTATCGAGAGTCATCGGCAAGTTGGGAAGAGTTACTCACGAGCTTACGACAAAGGGGGCTGTCTCATTCACCGAAACTCGCTGCTGGGGATGGCGCACTGGGATTTTGGAATGCGATTAGCAAAGTGTATCCTGACACCCGCCATCAACGATGTTGGGTGCACAAGACAGCCAATGTTCTGAATAAATTACCGAAATCTGTACAACCCAAGGTGAAGGCGGCGTTACATGAAATCTGGATGGCATCAACGCGCAAAGAAGCATATAAAGCTTTTGATAACACATTAGAGTTATTCACGCCCAAGTACCCAAAGGCAATGGAGTGTTTGAATAAAGACCGCGAGGAATTACTCGCATTTTATGATTTTCCGGCAGAGCATTGGATTCACATTCGAACAACAAATCCAATCGAATCCGCTTTCTCGACCGTGCGCTTGCGCACCAAAAAGTCACGTAATTGTGGCTCTAGAGACAGCACATTGGCGATGGTATTTAAATTGATGGAGTCTGCTCAAAAACGATGGAGAAAAATCAAAGGTTTTAACTTATTAACACTTGTTGTTAACAATGTTAAATTTGAAGATGGAGTGCAGGTTGTTGAACAATCAGACAGAAAGGCCGCCTGATGATATTTTGGTCATACACCAGATTTGCAATTAACTCACGTGCAAATCTTCTGATACATAAAATTTATGATGTCTAGGTACATCTTTAAGCCATTCTTGATCTACAGGAGAAAGCCTTTCTCCCGATTCTTGTTTTTTAATAATGGTATTGATTTTTTCTTTAACTAAGGCATAAGTTGATGCTTTTTTATGAGGCACCATCAAATCATCAGCAAAACGTTTACCGTGCTGATCTTTATTAGAGCGGACAACAATAAAATCACGATCATGAGGAGGAATAGCCGTAAATTTATCATCGACATTAAGCGCCCAACCAGCAGACCAAATAATCGGATTCAAGACAACACGAACCAAACCATACATTAGCCAACTTAACCAAGTTTTAGGATGCCAAATAGATGCATTTTTTTCTGGTGTGGTATGGCCTTCTAAGACTGATGTTAAAGAACGAAAAGAGCGAGTATTAAACAATTTAACAGGCAACCCTTCTTGTTGTAAGGTCCCTACAGTATGAGTAGCCACATTGGCCCCCAAACACTCACCTAGCATTGCAATGTTTTCAGGTTTTGCACCCAAAGCGAGTAAGCGCTGTACTTGCTCGTATGCATCGGAATAGAGACTCTCTTGACTAGTCACGATACCTCGACTAAGACCGATTCCTCGATAATTATAGGTCACCACCGTAGCCTGTGTTTCGCGTGCATAAATTTGATAATGTTTAAACCAATCAATGTAATTATTACTACGTGGCATGCTGGCAATAATAAAACGACGATTTGCGATATCTTCTTCTGCCGCACCATCAGGTCGTATTTCTACTGAATCAAGCGTCGCATTATCAGTCGTCTGTAATGTGTAGAAATAAAGGCGCTTTTTGTTTTTACGAAAATTATAACCCAAACGTTGCTCTAGTTTTTGATAAAAAGTCTCTTGTTGTTTCGAACTAAGATACGCTATACCACGAATATGTATTTGCTCCGGTTTAAAAGCCTTACCTTTTTTACCTTTAATTTTTCTTTCAATTTTATCTATCACTTGATCTAAATATTTATCAAGATAGTTAGATCCTGTTGGAATCCAACTTAAAATTTGACTCAACAATGAATTAGCAATTCTCGCGGCAGTCACGTGATTTACAATAAAATTATGCCAGTTTAAAAGAATGCGAATGAACATACTTTTTTTGGGGTAAACGTTCACAATCGACATTTCATCCGCCGCAGTAAATAAAGGATCAGGATGTTTGGCATGTTGCAAGACTAGCGATTCATTTTTTTCATCTTTACGAAATAAAGGATTAATCACAAAATAACTTAATAATCGACCGATAATAGTTTGATAAATACTATAGGGAAAGCGAGCAACGCTGAAGACAAACGCCTTTAATTGCTCACTAAAACTCTGTGGAGGTAAAGTTAAGCGATAATAACCACCATCTATTTTATTTGATTGTTGTATCGTAAACTTTTTCTTTAACATTAACGCCATCCGGTGCACATACTTACCAAATTTTACCAAGGACAGCTTAAGATTTACTTAAGTATTTAGGGTCTTTCTTCTTATCCATATCAAAAAGTTGACTCTTAGAATAACTCACCCCATACTGAAAACCATATGCTAAAAACATGCCAGGAGCATCTTTGATGAAGATAAAAAAAGGGATTTTATTTAATTTAAGCATGATATTAATCACACCCCACTTATATGCTGAGCCAGTGTTTTCTGCTCCCAAAGATCCTGTTGCTGCCTCAGAGAGCTGTCGTCAAATTGCAATAAAATTAGACTGGCTATCTCGATACCAAGACAGACCAGCCTGTGCCAAAAACCTCGAGGGACTTCAAACCTATATCGCCTGCCAATATATTTTAAATAAACGATATAATGACGCGGAAGAGATTCTAACCACAGTCTTATACCAAATTAATTTTTCTATAGAAACACAGTGCTATGGACAAGACGATATGCGAGCTTTAGTGAACTCATTAGGCGAGCTTATCGGTACACTGTAGTCCCTATATTTAAAACCCAGCACCACGTCATCTTTCAAGCAGCTACTCTGCTTGAAAGATCTGCACTAAAATGTGACACTAAATCATGCTAAAAGCTTGATAAAAAAGCTAAAATATTCAAGGCAATAGGTATCGCATGCATAGCTTGATAATCAACTTGTGTTGAACATCGATTAGTTTGCATCGGCGTAGATAATGCGTTTTTTAATTCAGTAATATTGATAATCTCGTGCATGAATTCGGTTTTAGGCAAATCAGCTAAAAATTGCCGCGCTTTGGGTAAATCTCGATTGTAACGCTCATGATAATCAGGCGAAAATGGCTGCTTACACGTGCGAAAACGTAAATTATCAGGCAAAAGTCCACGTGCACCTACCCTTAACGCATAGCGCTTATAGCCCTGTTTTACTTTGAATTTCCCTGGCAACGCTAGGCAAAACTCAAGAAGACGCGGATCGGCATAAGGATAAGAAAAATAGATAGGATTTCCAACATCATCTAACACACAAGAGCTTTGGCTGCGACGATAAGACATATTTTTAGCTTGGTTAAGACGATGATTCGGGTAGACTCGACCGAGCAGCCACTCTCTAGGATTAGTTAGATATTGCTCGGTAAAGCACGCCTTGATAAAGCCGATATTTCTTTTTCTATCTTGGCGTAGATACCAATTTTTTTGTATCACACCAGGCAGTAAAGGAAAGACCACCTCTTTAGCTAACACACGAGACCAGCTCAGCTGATGTTGCACTGCCCATTGACGCGACTCTTGCCAGACGGTTGGCCAACGTCCGCGTAAAAAAGCCTCGGCTAAATAACCATTACCATAAAAAGAAGGCCCAAACTCACCAAAACAACCATCCAAAATCACACGCGCACCACATCGGCTTGCTGCGTTTGCAAATGCACGATAGAGATAATAACGAGAGCCATGCCCTAATGACTCATATTCGCCAAGCGCATCAAAAGGTCCGCGCCAAGCATCCGTCACTGCCTCTACTTTTAAATTTGGCTCTTTCAAGTATTCGACAAAAGTACGCTCATCTGTATTACCTGCAGCATATTCAGGCGCCAGCAAAGCTGATAATGCAGTCAAGTTTCGCCCTTCTTCGGCCAAAATGCGTGCAGCTTGGGCCGTAATCAGGGAAGAATCTAAGCCACCACTCAACATCGAGACAACGGAACCCTGGCCACGTAATTTTCCTCGCACAATGGTTGCGAATAAATCTTGAAAAGACTCAATATACTCGTCTTCTGATTTAAAATTTAACGACTGTTGAATCCTTGGCTGCCAGTAGGGTTCAAGTTTCAACTGACCCTTTTTTAATATGAGTAAGGTGCTTGAAGGCAGTTGATAAATTTTATCGAAAAAACTCAGCTCAGGGTGCGAAAGTAAATAATCAATATCAGCTTGAGCGGCAATCCGCTCAAGACAAGGTCGTCTTGGCACAAATGGCAAGGCGTGCAATGCATGAGGGGATGATGCACAAGCAAAGGTCGTTGCATCATGGTAATAATAAAGCTTGCGTTGCCCCATATGATCAAGGAAAGAAAATAAAGTTTGCAAAGACTCATCCCAAATCAATATCGCATATTCACCTATTAAATAGCGTGGACAATCACGCCCCCATTTTCGATAAGCATAAGCCACTAAAGCACTATCACTTAATCCTGGTTTAAGTTGTAATGTATCACACAGCTCGAGAGCATTAGTAATACGCCCATCAAGCATGACTGTCGTGTTGATATCAGAATCGTGGTAGATATTGTTTTGTGGGTGGCCTCCCAAAGAAACGTTTGCATTATATAATGCAGTCTTTGATGAGACCGCGTCAAGAGAAGAAGACTCCTTATTCCTCGAACAAGTAGAGAGTACTTGTTTCAGTAATGAGATAGGAGCGTTTTTTTGACTCTGAATAAAAAAAATCATTACGACAGTGCATTAGTTCCCAAAAGACCACCATCACCACCATTACCTTGGCTTGACTCAATCGAATAATTTAACGCAACAACAATAGGCGAAACATAATTTTTTTTTAGACAAGTCTGAGCTTGCTCTACTTGGCTTTCAACATCTCTTTTTTCATCCATTTTATACTCCGTTTTCCATTTTAAGTCATAACTCTAAAGACGCCATCACTCACTTCGTTTGGGATGAGGTCTGCTCTATGATATTACTTCAAGGTCCAATTTAGATCTTTATTTTTACATTTTGTTCTTTTTGTTATACAATAAGGTACGGAAAAATCATGCAGTCCATGCTAACGGAGATCTCGTGCTAAAAAAATCCCTCACGCTACTACAGTTTGGCCTTTTGTTATCCGCGTCCTACGCTATACCCGATTCAGTACAATTCTTACTAAGTTTTGCCGTAATTGCAAGTGTTTTTCCGTGGCGAGCTTCAGCCACCTCAACCAGTACGCTGACGATTTTAGAGGGGAATAGCACGTACTCTCTGGCTGTTATCGGGCCTCTTCTTGAGTCCGATGGTATTCAATATATCACCGGCACAAATTATAGAGGGACGAATACTCAACAATTCAGAAATGGTGTGCTCATTCGTTTAAATAACGATAGTCAGTCCATCATAAGTCAAGCATATACATTAGGTACACTCACTTCATTTCAATCACAGTTTCTATCAAATGACACGCTTTATGCTTATGGATCAACAACCTATAACAACCAACTCACGCCCTATTTCAGCAAAAATGATAAATATAACTTAACTCACTTGAACTCTTGGACGATACAAGGCGTCACCGGCACCGCACTCAAAATCGAAAATTCCCCAGCACAAAATCACATCTGCTTTTGCACAAGTGGTCGAGTATTTGAAATTAATTTTGATACAGAAAACATTCTCTCTGCCTACTCTATCAGAGTTGCTGGAAATTCAGCGATTTCATCAACCATGATCCGCCTACAAGACGGTGATTATTTATTTTCTGGAAGCGCTCAATCCAAAGGATGGGTCACGAGATTAAAGTATAACAACAGTGCCTGGAGCGAAGTGTGGTCACGCAATTTAGCTGCCTCATCGGCCATTAATATTTTAGATACACTCGAAGATCATGATCGCATTTACCTCACAGGCACCTTAGGCACAGACGCTTATATCGCGGCGATTAACGCATCTTCAGGTGAAAATTTATGGGCACCTCGCTCTATTGGTGGAGCGGGTACAGATGTATTACGCGGCATTCAGAAAAAAACTGATACAAGTAATGATCTCATTGCTTATGGCTACACCTCGACCGGCATGAGCGGGAGTAACTTTGCTTACTGGCTTTTATCACTTGATGCCAATGCAAATATTCAAAAAAATATGAATTTAAATGGGACTGGAAGCAGTGTTTTAAGCTATGTCGCTTCTCATAGCTCAGGGGCCATAACCCTGTCTGGTTACTCAAACGCTTATGGCGGCTCTTTAAACAAACCGCTGTTAGTCACAACAGATAACAACGGTGATATCGATAAGACCATTCTCCATCCTTATGGCTTTAGTTATAACGATATGTCATCTCAAATGACACTAGATGCGATAGCCATCACCAACTCTCCAACAACCGTTTCATTTATGCCTATCAGCGGAGCATCTTTTGTGCGCGTGAATGTTACTATTTCTGATCCAAAAATCAAAAAACTACTGGATGTCACAGCAACGCCGTACCCCACAAGCCAACCGACAGGCCAGCCTAGTAACGCCCCATCAGGACAACCTACTCGACGTCCTACAGGACAACCTAGTATCGTTCCATCAGGACAACCTACTCGACGTCCGACCGGTATGCCCAGCAACTCACCATCGAGCCAACCTACGGGTCAACCTAGCATCTCACCATCGGGACAACCTACTCGACGTCCGACTGGTACGCCTAGCAACTCACCATCGAGCCAACCTACTCGACGTCCGACGGGCCAACCGAGTAAAAAGCCATCGAGTCAGCCAACTCGGCTTCCGACAGCACAACCATCAGCATCATCCAATAAGCAAAATTATACATTGAATCCTGCCATCATAGCTGGGGCAATAATCGGCTCCGTATTTGCTTCAGTGGTGGCTATGTATCTGTTTATGCGATACAAAACTAATCCGTGGCTTAAAGAAAGACTTCAATTTTTAAATCAACAAAAATTAATCAATCCACGACGAAATCGCCGTGTTGCAACAACTGAACAGATACATCAGATCGCACCAGCGCCAGAGTTAGGTGACGAAGAGAATCAGCTAATGACTCAACAAGAGGATGTACGTCGACCTTCTTTAGCAAAATCTGTTTCTCAGGAAAGCCTCTCTGCCGATAGTGATCTTGATTATGAGAAATGGGCAAATTACATCAAACGACAAAAATCAATCTCAATTGGAAGCGAATTAAGCCTAAATCAAGAGCATCGGGTAGATGAATCACCTATGCAAGGTCGTGCAACACAAAAACGATCCGCCTCTTACGCCCGTGTCTTACCCAGGCTATCGTCTGTTTCAAAATTCTCAGACAATAGATCTATTCACCCGGAAATAGGAACCCACCCCTCTATCAGTAGCAGTGATTCACATAACACTGAGTATTATTGTATTAGCTCTATGAGTAGCGATGACTCTCATGACACTGAGTATTATTGTATTAGCTCTATGAGTAGCGATGACTCAGATGATAACTCCGAGCATTTTATTGGAACAATGAGTGATAGTGATTCGCTTGATAACCTTGAACTCTCATCCTCTTCCTCCGACGACGATGATGAGTCTTTAGGCAAACAAACTAGGATGAAATGAAGCTAATTTGAAAGAAAATCACTCTAATAACTAGGTCATGTGAACCAATTTTTAATTAATTGCAAGATAGGCAGTTTTTATAGTGTCATTCGATTGCGATTGTAAACAACACTAAATGGACTGCCTATATGAACAATAATATACAAGATGATGCCTGGGATTCAATTTATTCTTTTCTTCAAAGCGTTGGCGGCTTGCATAGAAAGAAGGCAATAGACATGA
>CAYYEZ010000007.1:0-15575 GCA_964471225.1 uncultured Legionella sp.
CCGTAACCCAATTTTTAATTACTTTATTTTATTATAATTTTTGCCGCGGGTAAACCCTACAAAATGGCGTACAATGTCGTACGATGTCGTACTCAAATACGTAAAAGTCACGAAGGCGATTTTTACTTATAAAAAATCGAAATTATAAGGGTGTGTTCCTTTAAAACGACGAGCAATTTTACAAAAATGCGTAATTCACTTTGAAAATGCGTAATTTGCGTAATTGATTGTTTTATATGTTGCCTATTGGCATGGCGTCCTGGCATGCATGAGTATGTGCATGCCAGGACGCCATGCCTTTTTAAAGGTATTTATGTGCTATAATAAATCAAAATCACATAAAATGAATAGTGATGAAAAAATCAACTGAAGTCACAAAAACAAGCAATTTTTCTTGGCAATTGAACGCTGTGGCTTCTATTTTTTATGAAGCTTCATCAGATGAAGCGAAAATAATATCTTTAGCGCTATTTAAACGATTAGCTATGGATGCGTTGCTGCATGTTAGTCGTTTTCTACCTTTACGTCGTAACCGTGAGAAACAAGCGACATTAACCAATAGAGCGCTAATGTTTGCGGTTAGTTATGACAAAGCTGTCGACCCGGCATTTAATAGATTGCTTCACGAAGACTATTTATTAGAACAATTTCGATACTTGATTGCTATTGAAGGTGAAGACAATCAAAATCAAGCCGAAGCCATTTTAAACCAATTATTAGCAGAAGAAAATTACGTATTGATGAGTAAGCTCATCTCGAATCAAGGGTCAATAACCGATGCTGCTGGTCGTTGTTTTAAATCTATGTCTGCCTTTGGCTACACATTTTGGGCAGGAGACACCCGACTGTCTCGCATGCTTGAAAAATACATCCATATTCTTGAGGAGAAAGACGACGAGACTAAGCAAACGGTATTTAAAGAATGTAAACATGTCGAAGAACAAGGTATAGAATTTACGTGCAATGGAGAGCGCGTAGAAAACTCCAAACATTTCGATTGGCAACCACTTATTGAAGCGTACCATGCTTATATTGCTGCTGCAATGCTTTTAATTAATGCAAACAATGGGCGTGGTGAGTGGAGTAAGGCGGCTTGGGCTCCGGTGGACATACTGTGGCTTAATATTGGAAAAGAATTAGCCAAAGTACCCACACATGTGGCCCAAGAATATTGTTCAGATATTCCGTTTTATCCATTATCAAACTTTAGGGCAGCACTTAACAGACAGACTTTAAAGCGGACAGTCAAGTTTTATAATTGCAGGTCTGATAAGGCTGATAAAATGGAGTCGTGGTTCCTTCGCGGGGTGGCTAATCTTAATCTCGGTGGCTTATTTTCAATTTATAAGGCCGGGTGCGAGGTTGGGGCGCGGCCTTGGGGGAGGGCGCTGGGGGTGAGCGCGATGGCGGCGGCGGATTTGGCGGCGATTACCGCCTTATGTGAGATGAGAACCGTTAACGATCGCAAGCAAACGCTTGAAAATCTAAAACCACTGGCGCCGGGGGCAGATTTTCGTCCTTAATGGTTTGTTGCATGAGTTGTAACGCTATTTGTGTGACTTTATTGTCTTTGCAAACCATTAAAAACCAAATCAGTATTTCTTTATAGTGCCAGTTTTCTGAAGTTCTCACCCACCACGAGCACCAACGATTCAAGTAGCTCTTGATTCGGCGGGCAGAAATCCCATCATTAACCATTTGCTTAACTTGTTCGCGAGCATTGCGTAACGTTCTTGCATGCGGAACGATACGTTGTTGCGCAGAATCCGGCTCTTCAACTTCAAGCGAACTGCCCCCCCCCCATAGAGATTAAACAATGAGCAAAATGCGGATGACCATCAACCAAAATAACCCATTGTCTAGATTGTTTAGGATCTCGCTGAAGCGCTTCTTGAAATGCTTCCAAAATCACAGTTTCTGAGTCGCGCTCAACACTTGCCCAAACACGTTTATTTCTCACTCGGGGTCGTAAATAAGCAATATTAGCATCTTGTGTGCGCTGAATAATGGATTCAGCTGCACGCACATGATGTTTTACGGTATATACAGTAGCGACCTGTGCCATTCGTTTACGATTTCGTTTTTCACCTTGACTAAGGCGTGTTTGTAATTTATGCGATTGAGCCTGCGCTGCTTTTTTAGTGGCTAATCGCAGGCTATCGGGGCGCATCACAATCCCTTTGGCATCAAAACTTAAAATTAACAAGTCTTCTGTTTTTTCCGGTTCAAAAAATCTTTTCTGTGCATAAAATGCTTCAAAATCTTGTGAAATATCGTGAACTAAGCCAATACCCTGTCTTTTTGGGACATGTCCGCCTGTTAATCTATCGATACTTTTTACAGACTCATCAAACGATGATTTTATAGCTTCATGTACAAAACGACGCCGTAGACCATCAGAATATTGATTCTCTGGCAAATTAAGCTCTTTATCTAGAGGAAATCGGCTAACATTCACAGAACCAAAAAGACTAATCATTTTTCTCGATGTGTTTTTTCTTACGTGATTTAGTATTGCTCCGTTACACAGTCGCACAACGTTCTTCATTCTCAGCCCGCATGCTTAAATAGCTTTGAAGCAAAGTTCTTAGGGACGTTGCCTAATATTGATTGAGCATTTTCAATATGGCAAATATTTTGCAAAGTTTCATAAGCTTTCAATTCTTTATGAATTTGCGTCATGTGTTGAACAAATAATGTTTTTTCTTCTACAGATAATCGTTGAATGGATTGTTTCAAACGCTCATTCAATTGGGATAGTTCGTTAAGGGATGAAGATATCACAGGCAGTAAAAAAAGTGTCTGAACGGGGGTTATGGTTTGGTTTGTCGGGATATTTTTAGGAGCAGGTATCTCGTAAACATCAGAGGTCCTATGTTGATCTCGATCATTAACCATCAAAATGATGCTTCGAAGCGTGTTGCAAAAAAGATTGGCATGCGATTAATGAAACAAACGAATTTTAAAAATGTTTTGGTCGATGTATTTTGTCTTAAAAGAGAAGAGGCCAATTAATCATATGAAAAATATTATTATTCGTGAGCTTCTTGTGGCGCAACAGGCTTGCTTAATTCATATATTTGAGTGCAGAGGTTTAGATAGGTAGACATGAGGAGATATCAATCGATCACATGGCACATATATACCATATTCCATGCATATTGTTCAGGCTTTAAATTAAATAAAGGATGAAATCCTGCGCGTTCGTAAAAACGGTACGTGTTTAGATAATTCTCATCAGCTTCAGAAGGTGCCAATGTTTCAACGGTCATCGTTTTTGCATGCGATTTTTTAGCATATTCGATGGCTTTTTCAATAAGCAAGCGGCCGTAACCCTTATTTTGATGTTTTCTTAAAATGCCCATCCAATAAATGTTAGCATTCTTTGGATAGCAGAAATCTAAACTCAGCAAACCAATGAAGGTATTGTTAAGTTGTACACCAAAGTTGATTTTATTTCGAACCCCAGTGGCATATTGTTCGTTGCATTCAGGTAATCCAAAATACTCAGGCAAATCGATAGTAATTGCTCGGCATAGCGCCTCTGCGTCGTCGTCGGATGGGTGAATGATGATGGGCATGTTTGTATGGCCTACACTGCTTGTGACATGAATATAATCCGAATTTTATTGCATTTCTACCACATTATTCTATGTCAATCCGATCATGAGATGAGTTGGGCGATGAAATAACCAAAAACTGTGTATCTGCATGAAATTTGTTGGTGACTTGATGAGGCATGCCAGCGGGGACAGTCAATCCGTCATTTGTTTTTAAGTGGTGAGAGTTTCCAGAAACCTCAATCCAAAGTTCTCCTTCGAGGCAATAAAAAAACTGCTCAGTATGGTGATGGTAATGTCTTTTCTCTGCGGTGTTAGAGGGCATGCGTTCATAGATAACAGCAAATTTATCTGTTCGATGCAACCACCAACCGTCACACTGATCACCCCAGGTGTAATGCATTGCATTTTGTTTAGAAATCACATTGTACTGATGAGATTTCGGGCGAGTTTTTGTAAACCATAAAATTAAATCATCATCAAGACAAATCGGTGCACCCGGTGCTACTGTTTGATAATGATACGTTACTCCTTGTCCATCTGGTTTGTAACCGTATTTGATATAAAGTTTAAGCGCTTGCCCATAATCGGCATAGAGTCCTACACCAAGCCCAATTGTTTCGTGTTTTGCAAAAGCATGCGTTTTAGCGAGCATGAGTAAGGCTGTACCTATGCCTTGTTTTCGAAAATGAGGGAGTACATTGAAATCCATAATTTCTGGAATATTTTGTCGTTGAAAAGGGAGATATGCCGATCGCCATTTTAGAGTGACATAACCTGCAATGTGTCCATCACTCATGGCGACCCAAATTAATCGTTCATTTTCATTTTGCTCTTTAAGATAGTCCTCAAAAATATCGGCAGGTTTTGACCAGTTGGCGAGATGGAAGGCTTGAACTATTTTCGAAATCAGTGATGATGATAAGGGCTCTAGATGAAAATTCATGATTGATGTGCACTCCACATGTTCATTTAATTTGATGACTCGTTTAATTATGACGCGCCAACTTTGATTTTTGAAGATATAATGGTTTTATTCCCGATAGGATAAATCCATATGCATAAGTTACGTACATTTTTAATTACAGGGTGTACTCAGGGTATTGGACGCGCCACATCCGTACATTTAAAGCAGCTAGGACATGAGGTTGTTGGCATTGCACGAAAAGAAGATGCGACGTTTCCTGGGCAGCTTTTTTGTGCTGATTTATCAAATACGAAAGAAACAGAATCGGTTTTAGAGGCAATTCGAGCGCAATACGAACTCGATGGTATCATAAATAATGTAGGCAGTGTCGAACCTGAGCTCATTGAAGATACGAATTTGGACTCATTTTTTAACGTGATTGATCTTAATCTTCGTCCAGCACTTCAAGCTATGCAAGTATTTCTTCCTCAAATGAAAGCCAAACGGTATGGTCGTATTGTGAACATTGCAAGTCGCGCGATGCTTGGGAAGGTAGGTCGTTCAAGTTATAGTGCTGCAAAATCAGGGTTGATTGGCTTGACCAGAACGTGGGCTTTAGAGCTTGCACCTTATCAAATTACGGTGAACGCTGTAGCGCCGGGACCTGTTCAAACGGAGTCCTTTTCAAAAAATTATCCGAAAGGCAGTGTTGAGGAAGAAGGATTAATTGGCGCTCTTCCACTCAAAAGAGCAGGACGCCCAGAAGAAATTGCTTTTTCTATTGGATTTTTTCTAGATGAACGAGCTGGATTTATAACAGGGCAAACGCTATTTGTTGATGGCGGAGGAAGTGTTGGTGTCAACTGTTTATAAAATGTTAGATATATAAACTCAACTTGTGCGCAGTCGTGTGATCGATGAAATTGACGTTGAAGGAATTTAATCATGTTGAATGTATTGGAAGAATTGAAATCGAGAGAGCCCATATTCCATCATCCTGAAAAATTCGGCAAAACAGAGGAAGATATTGTCAATCAGATGTGTGATGAGTTTTGGGAAGTAGGTGCATCAGGTACTATCTATACCAAGCAAGATGTTATTGACACTTTAGTTGAACGTTATCATGATCCAAATTACCAAGATATTTGGCATGCATTCGATTTTGAGATTCTCCAAGTAGCGCCTGAAAATTATTTGTTAACTTATACGCTTGTTCAAAATAAAAAAAGATATACACGAAGGGCGACAATCTGGCGCAAAGTGCATGACAAATGGAAAATACTTTATCATCAAGGAACCGTGATAGATAAAAGTGCAATATGAATAAATCATTATGAAAAATAAGATTATCTTTAAGGCGTTAGATTTTTCAGATATTCCATTGATGCATTATTGGTTTAACATGCCTCATGTGCAGAAATTTTATTCTCTTCGCTCATGGACAGAGGATGAAGTGTTAGCAAAGCTAACGCCTTATATTTCTGGGGATAAGCCGGTATCTGGATTTGTGATCTTGCTTGATGCAAATCCTATTGGTTACCTGCAATCATACGAAGTAAGTGATTATCCTTGGTCAAATCAAAATTTACCTGAAGAAATTGTGAAGGGCGCTATAGGAGTGGATTTATTTATTGGAGATGAGCGTTTACTTGGCAAAGGTTTGGGGCAACAAATTATCCAAACATTTATCGAAACTCGCGTTTGCCCACAATATCAATATTGCATTGTTGATCCTGATATGAATAATGTGCCTGCTATCCGATGTTATGAAAGATTGAAATTTAAAGAGCATCAAATCATTGATACTGAAGATGCGCTACAACGCCCAACCAAGCTCAAGCTTATGATTTTGAAGTGTTACTAATTTTATTATTAATACCCACTTTACACAACATGCCACAATTAGCTATAATAAACATAACATACCCGCCAAGCCTCCATTGATCTCGATCAATATGCTCAAATCGTGCGGGTTTTTTTTACTCTAAAATAAAGATGTTTCGAACATGGCCGTTTTTAAAAAAGCATCAACCAGTCCTTTTGAGCAAATTATCCTTCTTAAAAATAAAGGCTTAATCATTGCTGATGAAATACAGGCTTTAGCCGATCTAAATGCCATCAGTTTTTTCAGATTAATCCCCTACATGCGTTCTCTTCAATATTACAAAGATGATTCACGCTATTTTAGAGATAATACAAGTTTTGAACAATTAATTCGTCTATATGATTTTGATCGCCAGCTACGTCTTTTGGTGAACAATGCCATTGAACGCATTGAGGTTGCTATACGCGCGCAACTCACCAATGTGTTGTGCGAATTATATGGATCTCACTGGTATTTGGAGCGCACTTATTTTAAAACAGATTATCAGCATGATCGTTTAATTCAAACGATACATGATAAACAGAAAACAGCTTTAAAAGAGTACGCACGTGAATGTGCCCGCATCGACCATTTAACCACTAGTGATGTGAATCATAAAATTGTATTAAAAAATAAACGAAAACAAGAAAATTATGCGCGGCATTATGCTTTAAGCTATCATACACCTGCTTTGATGCCAGCATGGGCAATGATTGAAGAATTATCCTTAGGAGATTTATCACACTTATATGCAGGACTCGCTAAAGATAAAGACAAAAAACGGATTGCGCAAAACTTCGGCTTAAATCCGCCTTTATTAGGAAGCTGGCTTCATACCATTACAGTGATAAGGAATATTTGTGCTCATCATGCAAGACTTTGGAATAGAGAATTGGGTATTAAGCCTGCCTACCCAATAAAAAAAGAGCTGTGCTGGCCACAATATTTGGCTAAACATGACCAACATACTCGATTATCTATGGTGTTGGCTGTTTTACAGCATATGATGAGTGTCATTCATCCCAAAACCACATGGGACCATCTGATCTTTGCGTTGTTTGATAATTTTCAAGAGATTCACGTTGAAGATATGGGTCTGCCAATAAATTGGCGAGAAGATAGTTTTTGGAAATAATTTGATCAATATTTTGTGTTTTTTATTTCAAAATGCCCCTTAAGTGCCCCTGTAGAAGAATAAGAATAAAAATAAACAAGTAAAATCAATATATAATGAAATAAATGCATCGGATTAACTATCCCATGTTGTCATTTGTCGCGACTTGTTGTAATCCCTCGCCATCTGTAATTCGTTGTAGAAAATTCCCATGGCAAATGGGAAAGAGCCTGAAATTGCTAGAATGTGGCGATTTAGAAAGTCGAATGGTATCACAGAAGGGTTTCATCGAAAGATGAAGTTGATTCAAAGACGAGCTTATGGCTTCAGAAACTTTGAGAATTATAGAGTGAGAGTTAGAGTGCTATGTGCTTGATTAGAAAGTGCCCCCGCAAATGGGAAAGAGCCCGCAAGGGCTTTTGGGTTGCTTGGAGTATAAGTGATAACTTGTTGATTTTACTGGCTTAATTTGGTGGGCCCACTAGGACTTGAACCTAGGACCAACGGATTATGAGTCCGCTGCTCTAACCAACTGAGCTATAGGCCCGCCTGGTCGTGATTTTAATCTTAAGTTTGGAAAAATGCCACTTATTTTTTATCTTAGTTTTTTGTTAATATTGGTTTGTTTGATTGTACTAAGAGGAGATAAAAATGAAACGTAATTGTTGTTTCTTGTTCGGTTTATTTTTTTCGATGATGGTACACGGTGTCTCGTGTTTTGCGGAGGATGATGTTGCTGAGCTCAAGCCGCACGAAAAAAATATGATTTCGATTTTTGATAAAATCGCACCGATGGTTGTTAATATTCATAAAATCAATCATGTGGTTAATCCGAATCTTGAATTTGTGCCTGTAGAAACGGGATCTGGCTCAGGATTTATGTGGGATAGCCAGCATGTGGTGACGAATAATCATGTTGTACAAGGTGCCAATGAAGTCGTTGTTACTTTTAAAAATGGTAAAACTGCCCGCGCTAGATTGCTTGGCACTTATCCAAGAAAAGATATTGCTGTGCTCACTTTAGAAAATACAAAAATTCTCGATCATATGCACTTGCCATCTCATTTTCCTGTGGCTGATTCATCCAAATTAAAAGTAGGGCAAGATGTGATTGCCATCGGTAATCCGTTTGGATTAGACCATACGTTAACCCGAGGTATTGTTTCTGCGCTAAATCGGCAGATTCCTAATGGCCATGGAGCCTATCTCAGTGATTTAATTCAAACTGACGCTTCAATTAATCCCGGTAACTCAGGGGGGCCTCTATTGAATAGTCAAGGACAACTTATTGGAATGAATACCGCAATTTATTCTACTTCAGGGAGTTCTGCGGGCATTGGTTTTGCTATTTTATCCAATGATATTGCGCGGGTCGTCAATGAACTTATTGAGCATGGCAAAGTAAAACAGCCAGGAATTGGTGTTCTTATCTATAATGATGCTGTTGCTGAGCAATTGAGCGTTAAAGGTGTCTTAATCAACAAAGTTCTTCCGGACACGCCGGCAGATAAGGCTGGATTACGCGGAACGATTCGTGATCGACAAGGTAATATTTTGCTCGGTGATATTATCACTGAAATAGATAATCAACATGTTAAAACAACCGGTGATTTAGTTCGATGCATCGATGCTATTCCTGTTGGGCATGCAATGACATTGGCTTTCATTCGCCAGGGGAAAAAACATCACATCACACTTAAAACCATGGAGATTTCTGATTAATGTCTCACATCAATAAGATTAGTTTTATTGGATTTGGTCATTTAGCAAGGGCGTTGGTTCAAGGCGCCCTTGAAGCCAAAGTATTCACTAAAGAGCAACTCATCGTCACCAGCCCAAGTTTGATTCAAGGTCGTAAAAGTTGCCAGTTTCATATTGCATTAACGAATCAAGAGGCTGCTGCACAAGCTGATATCATTGTGCTTGCTGTCAAACCACAACAAATTTCCATGGTTTGTCGTGAGATTTCAAAAGTTATTAGAGAAAATCAGCTCGTTATTTCTGTCGCTGCAGGCCAATCTATATCGCAAATTGAAGCTTATCTCAATCACAAGACATCATCGATTGTGCGTGCTATGCCTAATACCGCGGCCGAAGTAAGTGCTGGTGTAACTGCACTTTTTTATCATCCGAATGTCACAAGAGAAGCTCGTGCATTCGTTCATCAGCTTTTTCAATCTACAGGGCTTGTTGTTGATGTGACTAAAGAAGATGAAATAGATTTAATTACAGCGTTATCAGGCAGTGGCCCTGCTTACTTTTTTTATTTGCAGGAAGCATTGATGCTTGCGGGGATAAAGCGTGGTCTTTCAAAAGAGGTGGCGCAATCCTTAGTCAAGCAGACAATGTATGGTGCAAGTTTGCTGACGCGAGATCTTGACGTTACTTTTGAAGAAAAACGAGCACAAGTTACTTCTCCTAGCGGCACGACAGCTGCAGCCATTTCTCATCTTGAAGACAATAATTTTTTGCAGCTGATTGATTCCATGATAGAGAAAGCCTACCTTCGGGCACAAGCCCTTAAGTAGTGCATCGAAAACAATCTATAGTGTGATCATCGACCATTCCGATGGCCTGCATGTACGCGTAGATAATCGTCGTTCCTACAAAGCGCATGCCACGCTTTTTTAAATCTTTCGATAAAGCATCTGATTCTGGTGTAGAAGTAGGGATCTCTTGATGTGTGTGTGGTTGATTAATTTTCGTCTGATGGTTAACAAACTGCCAAACATAATGATCAAAAGAACCAAATTCTTTTTGTATATTTAAAAAAACTTGAGCGTTGGTGCGTGTGGAGAATACTTTTAATCGATTTCGAATAATATTTGGATTTTTTAATAATGTCTCAAGCTCTTCGTCTGTCATGAGAGATACAGCCAAAGGTTCGAATTGCTTAAACGCTAAACGATAACCCTCACGACGTTTTAATATCGTTTCCCAATTTAAGCCGGCTTGTGCACCCTCGAGAGTCAGCATTTCAAAATGCTTGATATCATTGTGAACAGGCACACCCCACTCTGTATCATGATAATCTTCGTAATGGGGCTTATTACGCCCCACCCAAACACATCGTTTTTTTTCTACTCCACTCATAATGTTTTAATTTTATCTTGATGAAGCAGTTGCTTTTCTCTTGCTAGTCTTGCTTGTGCGAGCCGCTCTTCTTCTTTTTCAATCACTTCTTTAGGTGCTTTATCTGTGAAAGCCGGATTAGCGAGTTTTGATTGTGATCGCTCAATTTCTTGTTCAAGCTTTTGTAGCTCTTTCTTTAAGCGTTGTAGTTCTGCTTCTTTATCAATTAAATCTCGCATTGGAATCAATAACTCTAGATTTTCAACAATCGACGAAGCTGATAGAGGTGGCTCTTGCTCATCCTCTAGTAAATTGATTTCGCTGAGTTTTAAAAATGCACACAAAATCGTTTGGTATTTTGAAATACGTGTACGGTCTAATGAGGTTGCATGATGAATTAATAAAGGAATACGTTTAGCAGGACTAATATTCATTTCACTTCGAATCGTGCGCACTGCTTGAATGACTTTTTTCAACCAGTCAAACTCAATTTCAAGTTCAGCATGAATTTTATTTTCCTCTACGAGTGGGTAGTGGCTTAGCATGATTGAATCAGCACGCTCATCAGTAACGTTGGGGATTTTTAGCCAAATTTCCTCGGTAATAAAAGGCATGAGAGGGTGCAGCAATTTTAGAATTTGTGTGAGTACGTAAATCAGCGTGTGGCGCGCAGCACGTTTCATCGCATTTGAAGCGTCTTCGGCATACAAAACGGTTTTAGAAAGCTCTAAATACCAATCGCAATATTCATGCCATACAAATTCATACAATGTATTAGCTAATAAATCGAAGCGATAATTTTCATAATGTACATGCGTTTGCTGAATCACCTGCTGTAATTTAGAGAGGATCCACTGGTCTGACGGACTATATTGAAACGGACCATCTTCGAAATCAACTTTTTCTTCAGCCGTGTGTGAGAGCACGTAGCGCGCTGCATTCCACAATTTGTTACAAAAATTACGATAGCCCTCTACTCGCTGGATGTCAAAACGCACGGAACGCGTATTTGACGCTAATGCACAATACGTGAAACGTAATGCATCTGTCCCATAGGCTGAAATACCCTCTGGAAACTGCTTTTGCGTTGCCTTTGTGATGCTTTGTTTGGCTGATTGCAGCATCAGATTGCTTGTACGCTTTTGTATCAGTTGATCCAAACTGATGCCGTCGATAATATCGATAGGGTCAAGCACATTACCTTTCGATTTAGACATTTTTTTGCCTTCATGGTCACAAATAAGACCTGTAATAAAGACATCACGAAAGGGAATTTTTCCTGTGAATTTTAACCCCATCATGATCATGCGAGCAACCCAGAAAAAGATGATATCAAAGCCTGTAAAAAGAACGGACGTGGGATAGAATGTTTCAAGCTCTGGGGTACGCTCTGGCCAGCCTAATGTGGAGAAGGGCCAAAGTGCAGAGGAAAACCACGTGTCGAGTACGTCTTCGTCTTGTTTCAAAGGTGTGCTAGCATCAATTTGATATTTAAAACGAACGTCTTTTTCGCTATAGCCGACGTAGACATTGCCTTGCTCATCATACCAGGCTGGAATTCGATGTCCCCACCATAATTGTCGACTGATACACCAGTCTTCAATGTTGTTCATCCATTGATCGTAAGTTTTTGTCCATTGTTCAGGAATAAAACGAATCTCACCTTTTTTAACTGCAGCAATGGCAGGCTCTGCCAGGGGCTTCATTTTTACATACCACTGATCCGTTAATAAAGGCTCGATAATTGAGCCTGATTTCTCACCGCGAGGAACTTTAAGTTGATGTGGCTCAACTTTAACAAGTAAGCCTAAAGTCGTTAAATCATCGACTATTTTTTCTCGAGCAGCGAAACGCTCGAGTCCTTGATAGGTTTGTGGTGCATGATGATTAATCATACCCTGAGGGGTCATGATACTCAGCATCGGTAATTGATGACGTTTCCCGATTTCATAGTCATTAAAGTCGTGTGCAGGTGTTATTTTAACACAACCTGTTCCGAATGCAGGGTCTACATAGTCATCTGCAATGATAGGAATCGTTCTGTCACATAAGGGTAACTGTGCATATTTTCCAATAAGATGCTGATAACGCGGGTCTTCCGGATGTACTGCAATTGCTGTATCACCGAGCATGGTTTCGGGGCGTGTGGTCGCAATCACAATACTTTCGTTGCTTTCAACGATAGGGTAGCGAATATGCCAAATGAAACCAGATTCTTCTTCTGAGAGGACTTCGAGATCAGAGATAGCTGTGCCAAGCTTGGTATCCCAGTTGACTAATCGTGAACCACGATAAATTAGTCCTTCTTCATGCAATTGAACAAAAACTTTAAGCACTGCTTTTGAAAGCCCCTCATCCATCGTGAAGCGCTCGCGAGACCAATCCACAGAAGACCCAATGCGGCGCATTTGACGCGTAATTTCTGAACCGGAAGTTTCTTTCCATGCCCAAACACGATCTAAAAACTCCTCACGCGACATTTCTTTTCTGGATAACCCCTTTTGACTTAGTTGACCTTCAACGACGAGCTGAGTGGAAATTCCTGCGTGATCGGTACCGGGTTGCCAAAGTGTGCGATGCCCCTTCATTCGCTGGTAGCGAATCATTGCGTCCATGAGTGTATTCTGAAACCCGTGCCCCATGTGTAAACTTCCGGTGACGTTGGGTGGTGGCAGCATGATACAGAAAGGAGTACCCATGCCTTCTGGTTTAAAGTAGCCTTGATTTTCCCAGTTTTGATAACAACTGCGCTCGATGGTTTCAGGAGTGTATGTTTTTTCCATAATGCAATCAGTACTAAATAAAAGTGGCAAATTCTACCATACTCGTATGCTCGTTGTTAGATCTATTCATTATCCTCAAAATATCGTAGAGTCTAAGATAGGACTTAAGAAAAACGTCGACCTCCTCGTTGGATTCTATTTTTAATGAGAGATTTAGTTATCTAAACTCTATCATTAAAAATAAAATCTGCCTTGACTTCGGCGTTTTTCGTGAGTTCTGTAGGAATCAATCGCATTTTTTCTGTGGAGCATGACGCATGTTATTACAACGACAAAAATCCTGTTTAGTCATCGTGGATGTTCAAGAGAAACTCATGCCAAAAATTCAAGACTCCTCTGGTGTTGAGGCGCGTTGTGCTTGGTTAATGCGACTTGCTGGCGAGTTAAAAATTCCATTGATGGTGAGCGAGCATTATCCTAACGGATTAGGTGAAACATTGCCTTCTTTAAGGCAATTCATGCCTGGCAAAACGGACATCGAAAAAGTTCATTTTTCTTGTTATCGTGATGCGTCATTTATTAAACATTGGCGCACAGTAAATAAACCGCAAGTTGTCTTAGCTGGCATTGAAACTCATGTTTGTGTGTTACAGACCGCATTAGATATGAATGCAGTCGGCATCGATGTGTTTGTGGTGACTGATGCAGTCGGCAGTCGAAATCTTTTAGATCACGAATGTGCACTGCAGCGAATGAATCAATCTGGTGTAAATTTGGTGACATCAGAAATGGTTTTGTTCGAGTGGATAGAAAAGGCCGGTACCTCAGAGTTTAAGGCAATTAGTCAAGCTTTTCTTAAGTGAGTCGCTATGAAAATTGAACAACAAGTTGCGGTTGTAACGGGCGGTGCTTCAGGTCTGGGCTTGGCTGTTGTAGAAGCGCTGAAGGATCGAAATGTTCAGGTTGTGGCGTGGGACATACAAGCTTCTCACGAAGAGATAATCCAGTGTGATGTCGCAGATGAGCTATCTGTGAAAAATGCATTAGAAAAAACAATAGCCCGATATGGTGTTCCTCGTATCCTTATTCATTGTGCGGGTATCGCACCTGGAGGTCGTCTTGTAGGTAAAGAGGGCGTGCTGGCTTTCGATGCGTTTAAAAAAGTGATTGATATCAACTTAAACGGTACATTTAATGTGTTGCGTTATCTTGCTGAAGCGATGATAAAGCTTGAGCCACTTGCGGATGGTGAGCGTGGCGTATTAATCACAACTGCCTCAATTGCTGCTTTTGAAGGACAAATTGGACAAGTTGCTTATAGTGCCTCAAAAGGAGGGGTTGCGGCAATGACCTTGCCTTTGGCGCGTGAGCTTTCGCAATTTGGTATCCGAGTGAACACCATTGCGCCTGGTGTAATGGAGACACCTTTGATGATGCATATGCCTGAGACGGTAAAAGAAAGTCTATCCGCTACGGTCCCTTTCCCAAAGCGTTTAGGCTTTTCCTCTGAGTTTGCAAAGCTTGCACTCCATTGTTGTGAAAATAACTATCTGAATGGAACAGTGATTCGTTTGGACGGTGCCTTGAGAATGTCTCCAAAATAATTAGTTTGACTTTTTATTAAGACAATCTAGCGATGAGTATCACTCAGTATAATAAGAAAATATCATGTAAGTGGGCTACAACTGAAGTAGTAAAAGTGCGGTCTATAGGCCGCACTTACTTTTCTGGATTGAAAAATTGATCTTAATGATCACTTTCGATATTGCAATGTTTTTTGTAGTTGGATACTCGATGAAAAAATAGCACAAATTTCGGGATCTTCATCTTCTTCGCACTCACTTTGATGTTCTTCCTGGTCTTCATATATTGTGGTGAGTTTTGGTTTTGATGAAGCACCAAAGAATTCATACTTATTGATCTCTGGTCGAATTTTTTTAGGGACTGTAGATTTTTGAGGGGGCTCTATCTGCTGCTCCGAAAGAACTTTAGATTCAGCTGTAATCAAGGCGTTAAGCTCTTCCCAATCCATTTCATCTTCAGTATGTAATTTTTTTTCAGTCTCTTCTATTGTGGTTTCGTAGACTCCATCAATTTTTAGGAGTGTGTCATCATGTTCTTTTTTTAATTGAGCTTCACGCTGATAATATGCGGAGCAGATGGTGGACATCATGTCTCGATATTCTTTATTCAAAATACCCCATGGTGTTTGATCAAGAGGACTACCTCCGGTATGATTTGATCTATATAAATGCATTTTGGTTAATGGCATGCTCTCCCAGCCATGTTCTTTAGCCAGCCTGATATTGTATTTTGTCATAACACTGTGTACGTG
>CAYYEZ010000008.1:0-12626 GCA_964471225.1 uncultured Legionella sp.
GTTGCCCAACGAGTATGAGCAATTCCGGTTCGGCCTGTCAAAGCAGTTTCACCTAGTGCATCAGCCAAAGCATTCACCTTACCCACGACACGTAATCGTCTCAACCGATTATCATGATCGATCACAGCAATACCTGCTGAATCATAACCCCGGTACTCTAGGCGCTTTAGACCTTCAATCAACACATGACCAATATCTCGCTTTGAAACCGCTCCAATAATTCCGCACATACTTTCTCCCTATTGTTTCATCAAGCGCGACAAAGAACGTTCCCATTCTCTCTTTTTCGTTGTCTCGCGTTTGTCATGCTCTTTTTTACCTTTTGCTAACGCAATTCTCGCTTTAATTTTGTTCCGCTTCCAGTATAAAGACAAGGGAATTAACGTGTAACCTTGTCTTTCAACTAATCCAATGAGGCGACTTAACTCTCGACGATTGAGTAACAGCTTTCTTGTGCGAGAAGCATCAGGTTCACTATGGGCATCAGCAGTAGGTAAAGGTTGAATCTGAGCACCAAGAAGCCACGCTTCTTGACGCTTGATAATCACATGCGCATCCGTCAGATTGACTTTGCCTGCCCGCAGGCTCTTGACCTCCCAGCCGCTGAGAACAAGACCTGCTTCAAATTCATCTTCAATCGTGTACTCAAATCGCGCACGTTTATTAGTTATAATTGTCGCATTATCAGCCATCACTCATTGCCTAAATAAAACTTGACGAAAATCGCCTTGGTTTGCACAATAAAAACTTCACAACATATATTAAGGATAATCGGATGGTACAGCAGCCGAAAGGACCCAAGTTGTTCGTACTGGATACTAACATTTTCATGCACGATCCAACAGCACTTTATCGTTTTGAAGATAACGATATTTACTTGCCGATGGTAGTACTTGAAGAGTTAGACCGACACAAAACAGGGATTTCAGAAGTCGCTCGAAATGTTCGGCAAATCAACCGAATGCTCGTAGAGCTGATGGCTCAAGCTACACACGAAGAGCTCATCGCCGGCTTACCCATCACCAACTATCAATCGAATGAAAAGATCAAAAGCAGTGGACGACTCTTTTTTCAAACAGACGATTTTGAGCACTGCCTACCTGCCTCACTGCCAGGTCACAATGTCGACAATACGCTGTTAGAAACAGCCATCGGCTTACAACGAAAACGACCAAAACAACAAGTCGTGATTGTCTCAAAAGATATCAATTTAAGAATTAAAGCAGGTATTTTAGGGATTCCTGCAGAAGACTATTACAACGACCAGGTATTAGATGATGTCAACCTACTTCACAGTGGATTGCATGTGCTGGAAAATGAATTCTGGGATACGCACTCTAAAAATATGACGTCCTGGAAAGAACATGGGAACACGTTTTATCGCATTGAAGGGCCACTCATCGACCAATGGAACCCGAATGACGGCATTACAACAGAGGATAATCAATTTCAAGGACTTGTCAGGCAATGCGAAGAAGGTCATGCGCTTGTACAAATAGCCCGAGATTACACACAAACTAAACATGCTGTTTGGGGCATCACTGCACGCAATCGCGAGCAGAATTTCGCGCTTAATGTGCTACTCGACCCTGAAATTGATTTTGTCACATTACAAGGCTCGGCGGGAACAGGAAAAACTTTATTAACCATTGCCGCAGCACTCACACAAGTTTTAGAAGAAAATCGTTATACTGAAATTATCATGACGCGAGTGACTGTGCCTGTCGGTGAAGATATTGGCTTTTTACCAGGAACAGAAGAAGAAAAAATGACCCCGTGGATGGGTGCACTCATGGATAATCTCGAGGTTTTACAAGGGATGCAGGAAGGCGGGAGCTTTGGACGAAGCGCCACTGCAGATTTACTACAAAGTAAGATTAAAATCCGTTCATTAAACTTTATGCGAGGACGTACATTCTTAAATCGCTTTATTATCATTGATGAGGCACAAAATTTAACTCCTAAACAAATTAAAACTCTTGTCACGCGGGCGGGACCAGGAAGTAAAATTGTATGCTTAGGCGACATCAAACAAATTGATACGCCTTATTTGAGTGAAACAACGTCTGGATTAACCTACGCGGTCGATCGATTCAAGCACTGGCAACACAGTGCACATATCACATTGACGCGAGGCGAGCGCTCGAGACTTGCATATTATGCAGCAGAGCATTTATAATTGCCCTTTAGCCGAGGTTTAAGTTATGTCCAATTTAGCACTCACCTACGACGATGTTCTCTTGGTGCCATCGTACAATCATCACGAATCACGACGTATCGTCAACATCAGTTCCACTGACCGCTTGAAGAAGCTCTCCTTAGAGCTACCAGTCATGAGCTCCAATATGGATACCATTACTGAAAGTGGCATGGCTAATTTCATGCACAGTAAAGGCGGTATCGGTGTGATGCATCGATTTTTAACTATTGAGCGTAATATCGAGGAGTTCAAAGCTTGCACAGGTCAAGTTTTCGTTTCAGTAGGTTGTAGCACAGCTGATTTGGAGCGAGCAGAAGCGTTGCGTGACGCAGGTGCTGTTTATTTTTGTGTGGACGTGGCCCACGCTCATGCAAAATACGTCGGTAGCACATTAAAAAACTTGAGAAAACTTCTAGGTGACTCACGCTGCATTATGGCAGGTAATGTTGCAACTTATGCAGGTGCAGACTATCTTGCTTCGTGTGGCGCAGATATCATCAAAGCAGGTATTGGCGGCGGATCAGTATGTAGCACACGCATCAAAACAGGATTTGGTGTACCGATGCTCACCTGCATCCAGGATTGCGCGCGCTCAGATCGCTCTATCGTTGCAGATGGAGGAATTCGTACATCCGGTGACATCGTCAAAGCACTTGCTTTTGGTGCTGATTTTGTGATGATCGGCGGTATGCTCGCTGGAACAACACCTACACCCGGGGAAGTCATCACAAATGAAAAAGGTTTGCCAGTTAAGCAATATCGCGGCATGGCATCCCGAGAAGCGCAAGAAGACTTTTTAGGTCAAATGAACGAGTGGAAAACGGCCGAAGGTGTGGCTACAGAAGTTCCTTACCGTGACACGCAAGACTTAATTATCGCAGACATCATTGGTGGATTACGTTCTGGCCTCACTTACGCCGGAGCGGATTCGATTAGTGAGCTACAACGAAAGTTAAACTACTATCAAGTCACCCAGGCAGGCCGGATTGAAAGCCTGCCACACAAGCTGATGGAAGTCGGAAGCTAACTACCCGCAGCCAACATAGGAGCAGCAGCAGCCAACTCTGGCGCTGCGGCTGCTGCAGTAGTCATACTCACTCCACCGGCACCAGCACTAGGCAGGGCAGACATTTCAGCCCCCATAGCCGCATCCGGGCTCATAGGCGAGTCTCCTAAAGGTGGTGGTTCGCTACCTTGCCGCCCTTTTTGTTGTTCTAGGAGCTTCTCTATCTGATCATCCTTAGTATCATCTTTGTCAGATTTTTTCTCTTCTTCGCCTGCTGGCGCGAATATCTCTTGCCAATAAGCGTAATTGGCCGTTCCGCCATGATATTGGCCTCCGCCACCGGCTCCTGAGGTAGGTCTGGCAGGACCAGGCGAGTCCGGCTCTTCGTCTTTTTCTTCCTCTTTTTCTTCCTCCACTCCCCCCTCATCTCCTGGCTTGGGAGATGAGGGCGCGGCATCAGGAGATGGGGGTGTCATTCCTGCTGATGGGAGCGCGGCATCCACGGATGGGGGCGTCATTTTTGGCATAAAAATTACCTCTTCTACTGAGATTATAAAAACATCATAATCAAAAAAACTGCATAACACTAGGGGTAATGAGTCCTCTAATTATTATAGATTATTTTTGAATAAAAATTGATATAATCAAGTATTCTGAGCATCCTAGCAATCTTCGATAATGAACAGTATTGGTTTAATGAGCGGCACATCTATGGATGGTATTGACGCCGCACTGATTACAACTGATGGCGAGCATGAGGTAAAGTCTTATGAGCATGCACACCTCACTTATACAACAGAAGCCCAGCTTCTGTTTAAGGCCCTAGAATACAGCGTACAAAAAGCTCATGGAGATTTAAAACTTGCAGCGCAACATTTCTCTGTCACACTTCCTCAATATCTTCACAAACAATTGGGCCTTTCTTCAGATGAAATCAAGAGACTTCATCTGGCAGAATACCTTCAAGCCGCATTAAGCAATACCAAGCAAGCACTCACCCTCGAGGGAATTATACAATACTCGACCCAATTACACGCCGACACAGTTCAAACACTGCAGCAAATCTGCTCTCTCTCCTCAATAGATTGCGTAGGTTATCATGGACAAACGGTATTCCATCGACCTTTAAACAAAAAAACAGTTCAAATCGGCTTAGGTCCTACGCTCGCTGCAATAACAAAATTAACAGTAGTCTATGATTTTAGAAGCAATGACGTCGCACTTGGTGGTCAAGGCGCCCCCTTTGCTCCGATTTACCATCAAGCGATTGCGGTGCGTGATCAACTTCTTCCCGTTGGCATCATCAACTGCGGAGGGATTGCCAATGCCACACTCATTTTGGGAAAAACACTGGATGACATCATCGGCTTTGATATGGGGCCAGGAAATTGCTTACTTGATATGTACATCAGACAACTCACACAAGGCCGCGAGAGAATGGATGTGGATGGCAGGTACGCACTCGCAGGCACCGTACACTCAGCCACATTAAAACATCTACTGCAGACTCAATATAAGCCTGCTTTACGAGCGCTCGACAGCCATGACTTTAGTTTGCCTTCAGAATTGGAGCATTTATCACCCGAAGACGCTTCTGCAACTTTAGTTCAATTTACAGTCGAATGTATGATTCAATCGCTACAACAGCAAAAAACACTGCCTAAACGCTATATTTTATGCGGTGGAGGGGCATATCATCCAGGTATTCGACAAGCACTCGCCCAGCGTTTAAAAGAAGAGATTCACAAAGACGCGCATTTACACACTGCAGAAGAGATCGGTTGGAAAAATCAAGCTATCGAGGCTGAGCTCATGGCTTATCTGGCGGTACGCAGCTTGAAAAACCTTCCTTTAAGCTTGCCTAAAACCACAGGCGTACCTTACCCGGCTTTAGGTGGAAAAATTGCCTTGCCTGACGCTATCATCAAAAAATTTCAGGAGTAATCCATGTTTTACGGCCAAGATGTTCATGACACTCGAGCGCTATTTTTCACAAGCTGGGCGAAATATTTAGCAAAAAAGCCACTCTCTCCTCTCGAGCAACAGCTTGTTCGAGTCATTTCAGATCATCCTGAGTATCATGCTCTGTTTCATCAAACAGAGATGCATCACGACAAGGCTTATTTTCCGGAGCTCGGGGAAACCAATCCTTTCTTGCACTTAGGATTACACTTAGCCATTAGAGAGCAAACTGAGACCGATAGACCAGAAGGTATCGCATCTATCTTTAAACAGCTCGTAAAAAAATTACAAGACCCTTTGGCCGCGGAGCATGCAATGATGGAGTGTTTAGCTGAGGCATTGTGGCTTTCGCAAAAAAATCAACAAGCACCTGATGAGATGGCTTATCTCGAGGCCTGTAAACGTATGCTCCTTGACGAAATGTCTTGATTCATCTATACCAGTCTTAAGAGGATTAAGGTTTTGATACCATGAAAACGCGATTTTTACTCATTATTTTTCTTACGACATCCCTCATGCCAGCCTATGCATACAATTACAATTCGACCCCTATGGGAACAGTCAATCCGCCAGAAACGATGAGTCAGGACCCCAATGTCCCAGTCACACCTACCGTTTACGGGCCTGCGAAGCCCCTTTCAAAAGCCCCCCCACCGGGATCTGTGGCAATGCCTGGAGCAACAAATAACAACAATACAAACTATACTCCGGTGTATAACAATACATCACAGTAGCACTTCAAGCGAGGATAGGCTAAAATTCTCAGCTTTAGTATCCACGATGTTGCCCGCATGAGCGAATCAGATAAAAAGACACACTTTGGCTTTCAAACAGTTGATTGGAATGACAAAGAAAAAAAAGTTCGAGAGGTTTTCCGTTCGGTCGCAACTCGTTACGACCTCATGAATGATGTGATGTCTTTGGGAATCCATCGCTTATGGAAGCAATTTGCAATCTACTGTAGTCATGTTCGACCTGGTGATACTGTCCTCGATCTTGCCGGTGGAAGTGGTGATTTAACTTATCTGCTCAGCAAAAAGGTCGGTCATGATGGTCATGTCGTACTAGCCGATATTAATCAAGACATGCTTCATGTCGGGCGAGATAAATTACTTGATAAAGGGCTGCACTCTGCTATCGATTTTGTTCAGGCTAATGCAGAATGTTTGCCTTTTGGCGACAATCAGTTCAACGTCATTACAATCGCTTTTGGATTACGCAATGTGACAGACAAAAATAAAGCACTCCGCTCAATGTTTCGTGTCTGCAAACCAGGAGGACAACTACTCATTCTGGAGTTTTCAAAACCTGTTTTGCCTGGCTTAAAACCACTTTATGATGCCTACTCTTTTCACATTCTACCGCGTCTCGGCGCACTATTTGCTCAAGATAAAGATAGCTACCAGTATCTTGCCGAATCGATTCGCATGCATCCAGGACAAGAGGAGTTACAAACCATGATTGAGGAAGCAGGATTTGAAGGGTGCACCTATAATAATCTAACAGGTGGAATCGTCGCGTTGCACACAGCTTATAAATATTAAACGCAGGACTCATGATGATTCAAGAATACTCTCTTCACCTCTTAGAGAAAGCCATCCAAAAAGCACTGGCGCTTGATCCAGATTTACCTCGTAAAATTGCACCATTACGTCATAAAATTATTAAAATCGTCATCAATCCTTTGCAAACTCATTTTTACATGGTTTTTGGGGAGACAACCCTTCAGCTTCACAAAGATTACTCAATCCCACCGGATACCCTGATCCATAGTACACCGCTGGGCCTCATACGCTTGAGCCTCCTCCCCGCGTCTAAAGTTCGGTCGCTTTTTAATAACCAGATTAAAATTACGGGTGACACATTAGTGGGCCAAGAAGTGAAACAACTGTTTGATACATTGCATATCGACTGGGAGGGACATCTTGCTCAATTTACCGGTGATGTAGTTGCGTATCAATTTGGATCACTGGCACGCTTGGGACTCGGTATAAAAACTCGATTACAGTCATCATTAAATCATCAAATCACAGAATACGTTCAAGAAGAAACACGTTTATCACCCTCTCGTGAAGAAATTGAGGATTTTATGAATGATGTCGACGAATTATCTTTAACGGTTGCTCGGTTAGAGGCGCATCTTAATCATTATTTGGCGAAAAATGAAAAAAATCACACAACTCATTCGACTACTCAAAATTAATTTTGTTTTAGCTAAATATGGCCTAGATCAGCTGATTGTAGAACTTCATTTATTCGCACCACTGCGATTCATTGCTTATCTTAATCCCTGGAATTGGACGCGGCGCACAACACGCGGAGAAGCGTTACGCTTATCTCTAGAAGAACTGGGGCCTATCTTTGTGAAATTTGGCCAAGCGCTTTCGACCAGGCCGGATATTTTACCAGATGACATTGCCGCATCGCTCTCAAAATTACAAGACAATGTCGCACCATTTCCAAGCGAGCAAGCCTTAGCAAGTATTGAAAAAGCCTATGGGGAATCTGCATTTCAACGCTTTAAGCATTTTGACATCACACCACTTGCTTCAGCATCTATGGCTCAGGTACACGCAGCGACCTTACACTCTGGAGAACAGGTCGTTGTCAAAGTGTTACGACCTGGAATTGAAAAAACTATTCGGCAAGATGTTGCGCTCCTCTTGACGATTGCAACCCTTGCTGAGCGATATTGGAAAGCTCTTCGACGCTTTAAACCACGAGAGGTTGTCTTAGAGTTTAAACAAACACTTTTGCATGAATTAGATTTACAGCGCGAAGCCGCCAATGCAAGCCAGCTTAAACGTAATTTTAAAGATTCTCCCTTACTTTATGTTCCCACAGTTTATTGGGATCACGTACGGGAAAATATCCTCGTTTTAGAGCGGATCACAGGGATTCCTGTGACAGACATTGCCACACTGAAAGAAAAAGGTATTCAATTAAAAAAACTTGCGCAGCATGGCGTACATATTTTCTTCACGCAAGTCTTTCGAGATTGTTTTTTTCACGCCGATATGCATCCAGGCAATATTTTTGTTTCGCCAGATCATCCCGAGCATCCACAATATATTTGCGTCGATTTTGGCATCATGGGTTCTTTAAGTGACCAAGACAAACGCTATCTTGCAGAAAATTTACTCGCTTTTTTCAGGCGAGATTATCATCGTGTGGCAGAATTACATATCGAATCAGGCTGGATAGCCCGAAACACACGAGTGGATGAATTCGAGAGTGCGATTCGTACTGTCTGTGAACCAATTTTTGAAAAACCACTTAAAGATATCTCTTTTGCGTTGATTGTATTAAGACTTTTTCAAGTCGCTCGACGTTTTCGTATGGAGGTTCAACCTGAACTTGTTCTCCTACAAAAAACACTTCTTGCGGTAGAAGGTCTGGGCCGGCAACTTGATCCTGAATTAAATCTATGGACCACAGCTAAGCCTTTTCTCGAGAAATGGGTACGAGAACAAGTAGGCCCCAAAGCATTATTTTCGCAGCTTCGAAATAATCTGCCCTTTTATGTCGAGCAACTCCCACACATGCCCCGACTACTCAACGATGTGTTGATGCTACAAAAAGAGATTCAACGCCGAGAACTCGAACAGCAACACCCTAAACGAGCTCGCCCTAAGCATCACTCCGGCTTTATACTAGGCTTATCGAGTGGCATCATTTTGTGTATAATACTCGTCCAATATCTTCGATGAGGTATCCTATGGGATTCAGTGGTATTAGCCCGATGTCATTGCTGTTGATTTTTTTAATTATTATCGCTCTTTTCGGTGCTGATAAATTAAAGAATCTAGGGCACGATTTAGGGGGCGCGATTAAGCAATTCCGCGAAGCACTTTCTCAAGATGACAAGCATGAGTGAGCTTATCGTCATTCTTATTGTTGCTTTATTAGTCCTTCCTCCAGCAAAATGGCCCATGCTTCTTTATCATATGGCTAAGCTCATTCGCTGGATAAATACGACTAAAGAAACAATTTTGGATATGTGTAAAACACAAATCCAGGAATACGAACTTAAACAAAATCAACACCATGCGGAGCAAGCAGATAAACATTATTCGAATGAGATCTTTAAATAGCGCCTTTTTTAATGATAGAGCCTCTAATCAACAACATCCCTAACTCATACAATAAACACAACGGCACAGCGAGTAAGATTTGCGACATCACATCAGGTGGCGTCAGTAACATCCCAACAATAAAAGCAATCACAATCACATAAGGACGTACCGCTTTAAAAAATGAGTAAGTGAGCGGTGTCACACGCACTAAAATCAACATAATAAGTGGCAATTGAAAAGCGAATCCAAACAAAATTAGCATCTCCAATACAAATGTCACGGCCAAGCTCAACTCAGGGAAATAATGCACATCAGAAGGTGTCATCCTTGAAAACAATTGAAACATGAACGGTAACACACCATAAAAACAAAACACCATACCACTTAAACCTAAAAAGAAACTGATCAAGCCGACCCACTTCATCCAGTACTGCTCTTTAAGATGTAGAGCCGGTCTTACAAATCGCCAAAGCTGAAACCATAACAGAGGTAAGCTGCAGTAAAATGCGGCTTGCGAGGCCACGTGCAACGGCGCAAGCACAGACGAGGCGATATGCGTCGCGACCACGAAGCTATTTTGTCGTAGCACATGAGAAAGTGGAGTCAGTAGCCATTTTAAGAGCGAATTTTGCCAATAAAAGAAAAAAAGAAATAAAACCGCGTAACAGCCACAAAAAAATATTAAGCGACGCCTAAGCTCTAAAAAATAGCTCATATGCAAGAGGAAGTAAGAAAATGAAAATGATCAACAGGACCAAATCCTTTACCAATCGATTGCTGGCTACCTGATTGTATCGCTGCCGTCAAATATTGCTTCGCTTTAGAAATCGCTATCATAAGAGGCAAACCTTGAGCAAGATAAGAAGCAATCGCTGAAGAAAAAGTACAGCCTGTCCCGTGTGTATTACGTGTTTGTATACGAGGCGCATGAAACCATTCGTATTGCTTATTAGATGGAGTATAAAGTACATCTGAGGCTTCTTCCTTGTGAAAGTGTCCGCCTTTCACAAGCACATTCAACTGATATTGCTCACCTAAAGTGGATGCAGCCTGCATCATGTCTTCTTCTGTTTGAATCACACATTTGAGCAAAGCCTCTGCCTCAGGAATATTAGGTGTAATCAACGTGCAATTAGGAAACATCCGAACTTTAAGATAATCAATTAGCTCCGGCTCAATTAAGGGAGAACCATTTTTTGCAACCATCACAGGATCAAAGACAACATGTTTAATCAATAGCCGATCTAACGAGGTCGCAATTACATCGATCACTTCGCGCTTGTTCAACATTCCTATTTTGATAGCAGAAACTGCCAAATCAGAAAACACCGCATCAATTTGCGCTTGAATAAAAGTCGCAGGGACATCCTGAATTGCATAAACTTGCTGGGTATTCTGGGCAACAAGGGCGGTAATCACCGACGCGGCATAACTTCCTGTCGCAGAAATCGCTTTGATATCTGCTTGAATCCCAGCTCCACCGGAAGGATCAGTTCCTGCGAAACTCACCACAATAGGCACTTTTTTACACATATTCACCTCAATTTTCTAAATATTGATATAAGGCGTCGATCATCGCCACTCTAAATGAGCCAGGAGAAGCACTCTGAGCCGCAGCGCGCTCTCCACACAACGCGTAAAAATAACTTCCGTAAAATGCCGCCTCAAACGCATCTGAGTGTACAGCATGGAAAGCGCCTACAACCGCACTCAATAAGCATCCCGTGCCCACAACGAGCGGCATCAATGCAGAACCTCGTGCAATTTCTTCAGTGCGTGTTGCACTGGTAATCACATCTACAGCCCCACTCATTGCAATCACACAATTGTGTTTTACCGCCATGGCCTGCGCAATATCTTTCACATCCTGAGTATTTTCGGTGCTATCTACACCTTTTGTTTTACCTATTTTGCCCGATAAAGCCGAGATTTCACTGGCATTCCCACGCACAATTGAGATGTCATAATTTGACAATAACTCACTGGCAAAAGTGGTACGTAAGCGGGTCGCCCCTGCTCCCACCGGATCAAGAATAATGGGTTTTTTTAAAGTTGTAGCAATCTCGCAAGTTGTGCTTGCCAGCGATTTAAAAGTTTCATCTAATGTCCCAATATTGATCACAACAGCACTAGCATCCTGAGTCAACTCCTCGATTTCAGCCACATCTTGGCTCATGACCGCAGACGCACCTAAGCTTAGCAATCCATTGGCAATCAGATCTGGCGTCACATTATTGGTAATATTTAAAATGAGCGGATGGGCACTGACAATTTTCTTTTTTAAAGTATTTGCGAATAGATTCATCATGCCTCCAAAATTTCTTTGAGCGCAAAAGCTGCAGCCGCTGGTGAATGCGTGTTATGAATAGCGCCCACCACAGCAATACCTGCCACACCACAAGCTTTGACATGTGCCGCATTGTCTGTATTGATTCCACCAATTGCCACTACAGGATGTCGTGATTTTTGACAAAAATCACGTAACCCCTCAAGCCCCCAAAATGTGGCGCAATTTTGCTTCGTTTCGGTTGCAAAAACGGCACTTGCCGCCACATAGTTAAGATGTAAGTTTTGATTCGCCATCATCAACGCATCAGGCGTCTCGATAGATAGCCCAATCCATGCCTCAGGGCCTAAAAGTGCCCGTGCCTCTTCGGGTGACGCATCATGAGGACCTAAGTGAACACCTGCTGCATTCACCGCGCGAGCAATATGCAGATGATCATTGATAATTAAAGGGATGCCCAAAGGCCTAAGTAATTGCTGTAATGTTTGCGCCATCGCCAGTAAAGTATCATCGTCTACTGATTTTTCTCGCAACTGCACTGACGTGACTCCGCCTTGTATAGCTTGAAAAATCAAATCTAAGTAGCGCTCAAAGGGCTCTGTTTTCCGATGCGTTACGAGGCAGAGTTTTAGTGCTTGCGTGTTCAATTTCATGTATAATTTTCAAAAAACGTGAGTATAACAAAATACATGCTACAACATCGAGCCAGAAAACGATTCGGCCAAAATTTTTTAGTCGATCAAAGTATCATTCAAGCGATTGTTTCGGCAATACGCCCTCATTCTACAGACAATATGCTAGAAATTGGGCCCGGTTTAGGCGCACTCACCTCCATATTGGTACAAACTGTCTCGCCCCTTAAAGCAATAGAAATTGATAGGGATCTTGTTGCGCAGCTAAGTCATCAATTTGGCGAGCAATTACACCTCACTGAAGCGGACGCACTGACTGTGGATTACAGCGGTTTCGGTCCACATCTTCGTGTCGTTGGCAACCTGCCTTATAACATTACGACACCACTTCTATTGCACTTGTTGAAGTACAAAGCCCACATTCAAGATATGCATTTTATGTTGCAAAAAGAAGTCGTCGAAC
>CAYYEZ010000009.1:0-2835 GCA_964471225.1 uncultured Legionella sp.
GAGCTATTACAACATGTGACTCCTAGAAACTCTAAATGCCTGAGAACGGCTAACGCCAGGTAGCTACTTTCCGCACCTGTGCGAGAAATAACTACATCGGGTAATACAACGCGTTGCTTATCGATCAAAAGATAATTTGACTTTTCATTTGAGGACAACAAATCAAATTGATCCGGTTTATAAACCTCAAAATCAACACCGTGGCTTCTGGCTGCAGCTAACAACCGATTTATGCCATGATCTTCTGCCGTTAGTTCCTCTGCACTTTTTTTATAAAGTAGCCAACCTTTCATACCCGCCTCACTCAATACGCCACATCAGTTTTCCAACTGATCTCAATCTTATTATAGTGAAATATTTTGCCAAAATGAGATTTAATTAAACTATTTTATGAAGCATACGAATCTGCGTTCGTAATTGATGATGCCCTGCTTCGACATTAATATACGTTTTGTTTGCAAAATAGACTGAAAGCGAGCCATCATCTCTTGGGTGTGCTTTTTGCCAAATGCTATTATAGTTTAATTGCTTTAATCGTAGGAAGTCATCTTTTCGAGTCACCAAGAAGAAATTGCGATGGGATTGTTTTTTATCCAGATGCAAAGCACGCACTTCAGAAGCAAGATCTTGGCCCTTTTTATAGTTTTTAAGTGAATATGTTTGATTATTATGTACTGCAATGATCTTTCCTCTTGGAATCAGACGCTTAATACACGTGGCCAACTCGCGCACTTTATCATGTGCAGCCTGAGAATAATGCCCATAACGCTGAAGTGTCTGCCGAATTCCTTTTTCCGTAAAAATACGATTAGGATCAAACTCATAACGCCGATGCTGTAGATAAAACACAATGTTCCGCCCTCCACTATGACGCAAAGTGAGTAAATTTCCACCGGATGATTTCATCACTGCACGAGCAGCAGTCAATGCGGTTTTTTCATTTTGATGCAAATGTACAAATGTAGGACCGACTCCACTATGCTCTTTTTGAACAATTACACGCTCGTTACCAAGAGAAACGACATATGACTCCGCGTACAATAGATTAGACAGAGAAAGAAAAAAGAGAAATATATGTGCTTTTTTAAACATAAAAAACTAAAATGACCAAATTTAAATCATTTTATCAAAAAAGCGTAAAAAAACAAGCGATGACAGTGCGCTGAGCCGCTTTTTACAAATTACGGTGGCCTATGGAATGCTTTAGGTTCCCCGATTATCAAACCGGGTATACACACCACACCCCAACCCGACCACACCATCACAGTGTGTGATACTAAGGTTCAGTGTTATCTTCATCGCTGTTATGTACAAATATAGTACATGATTTATAAAATTACAATCAGCTTCAGATATTTTTCATTTGGCTCTATAATGAGTAACTTCCATATGACATCAAAAACACTATGAATATTATCCTAGAATCTTATCGCGCAGGCTTATTTAAAAAAGAGCATTGGCTTCCAAACATCGTTTCCGGCCTGATTGTTGGTGTTGTTGCTCTTCCTCTCGCGATGGCGTTCGCCATTGCTTCTGGAGTTAAACCTGAGCAAGGTCTATATACAGCGATTGTAGCCGGACTTTTGGTGACACTCTTTGGTGGCAGTCGTTTACAAATTGCAGGTCCCACTGGTGCATTTGTTGTGATTTTGGCTGGGATTACAAGTGAGTATGGCGTTGATGGTTTACAAATCGCAACGCTGTTAGCAGGCATCATTTTATGTATTTTAGGAATCACCAGGCTTGGAGCTGTCATAAAATTTATCCCAGATCCTGTCATCGTCGGATTTACTGCCGGCATTGCCGTGGTGATCTGGGTCGGTCAATGGGGATATTTTTTAGGATTGCCGGCGGTCTCAGGGAGTCATTTCCACGAAAAGCTATGGCATCTGATTCAGGTTTTACCTCAGTTTCATCTCCCCACCCTGATGATGGGTCTTTTTTCTCTTTTTATCCTCATTTTTAGTAATAAAATTCCTTTGATTAAGCGAATTCCTGGTCCATTAATCGCTTTAATCGTCGCCACAACACTTCAAGCAATATTTCATTTTGAGGGGATTGCGACTATCGGCAGTCAATTCGGAAGCATTCCACGTACATTGCCTCTTCCTCATTTGCCTGAGCTCTCTATCGATCGTGTTTTAACACTGATTGGACCTGCTTTTACAATTGCAATGCTAGGAGCAATCGAATCGCTTCTATCGGCAGTTGTCGCAGATGGTATGTCTGGAACACATCACCACTCTAATCAAGAGTTAATTGGTCAAGGGATAGCCAACGTTATTACCCCCCTCTTTGGAGGATTTGCTGCGACAGGCGCTATCGCGCGAACCGCAACAGGAATTCGTAATGGGGCAACTAGCCCGCTCTCAGGCATCATACATGCGCTCACTCTCGTTTTAATCATGCTGGTTTTTGCTCCACTTGCAGCAAACGTTCCCTTGCCAACACTCGCGGCAATTTTATTTATTGTGGCCTGGAACATGGCCGAAGTTCCACATGTGATTAAACTCATCAAGCGCGCGCCTCATGCTGATGTTGCAATTTTAGGTGTGACTTTCTTTTTAGCAATTTTCGTGGATTTGGTCGTTGCGGTAAATATTGGTGTTATTTTTGCAGTCCTACACTTCATGCTTAAAATGGCTGACAGTGTTGATGTCAAGCAACAAACCGCATCTGAATTATTTAATGAGTACTTCAAAGAGCAAGAATCGTTACTACCCTCAGATATTCTTGTTTATACTGTCGACGGTCCTTTCTTCTTTGGTGCGATGGAAGCGTTCGAGCGCGCACTAAAGAATACACACACAGAGCCACGCATTTTAATTATTCGGT
>CAYYEZ010000010.1:0-1637 GCA_964471225.1 uncultured Legionella sp.
GTTGATCATACAACAACCAAAGGTAAGCATTATGAATAAGAAGATTCTTTTTTCATCCATTCTCTGCGGTTTATTTTTTTCGCCTTTTGTATCAGCCAACGACAAAGTTGAAAAGGTCTATGATAGTCAACGTTATCAACAAGTCTGTAAAGGCAAGTCACAAGGAACAGCAGTTAGTTTTGCCTATCGAGGCATTATTTGGAATGGTACCTGTGAACCTCAATTTTTCCCAAGCTCAAAAAATGCCAATATTCATGGTGATGAAGCTGAGTTAGCCAGCATTTGCCAAGGCGACTCAAAAGCGACATCAATCAATATCGAAGGTAAAGAAATCAAAGGCAAATGTGCCCTTGGTTTTGTAGCACCTAAACCAAGAATGTAAGCAAAACAACTTAAAGTTCATGCTGTATTGAGGGTGAAAAATAGTCCATTTTTTACCCTTTTTTCGACCTTGTAAATTATTGAATTCTGTATACACTCAAAAACACAAAAGATAAAAACGAATAAAAAAGGTATTCCATGGATTCGGAATTGTTTACAGTTTTTTTGCCTTTGACTTTGGCATTAATGATGATGGGTCTTGGTTTACACCTACGCCCAGCTGATTTTTATCGCCTCACACTGCATCCCAAAGTCATTTTCATCGCGTTATTTTCACAGTTGGTACTGCTGGTGGGCATTGCCTTCCTCATTTGCCAGTTTTTAAATTTAGCGCCTATTTTCGCGATTGGTTTGATGCTCGTTGCAGCTTCACCAGGTGGGCCAACGTCAAACCTATTGACCTATTTATTTAAAGGTGATGTTGCGCTCAACATTACTCTTACAGCCACGAACTCCATCATTTCAACACTAACTCTCCCTTTTATTATTAATTTTTCACTGATGTACTTTCTACAAACATCACAACCCGTTGACATGCCCGCCATGAAAATGATGAAAGTTTTTTTCATCACTCTACTTCCAGTCAGCATGGGCATGTTTTTACGTTATTACTTTCCAAAACTTGCCGACAAATTAAACCGTCCAATGCGTATTTTGTCTGCAAGCTGTCTTCTTTTTATCTTTTTTCTCGCACTGTACTTAGAGCGACATAATTTTGTTGAATATGTGTTTGAGATTGGGCCAGCCGTAGCCTTATTCTGCTTCTGTAGCATGTTTATTGGTTTTTTTGTGCCACATCTTACCAATATTCCAGAAAAACAAGCCTTAACCTGCTCCTTTGAGATCACCATTCATAACACCGCACTTGCCATTACGGTTGCCCTGTCAGTCTTAGGCAACACCGCCATGGCCATTCCTGCCGGTATTTATTCTATTTTCATGTTTATATTTGCTGCGTTATTAGGCCTATTAATCTCGCGAAGAAATGACAGTTTATTTTTGAAGAAAGAGACCGTAGCTGAATAATTTCACGGTCATGATTTATATAATTTTAAGGAGAATATGCACCTATGGATTCAGGAATTATAACGATTATGTTACCTCTAGCTCTGGCCATCATCATGATTGGCTTGGGCTTAGAGTTAACCCCGAAGGATTTTGCACGCGTCAGCAAACATCCCAAAGCAGTATTGGTTGCTTTATTTTGTCAGTTGGTACTTCTTGTTGGGATTGCCTTTGTAATTTGCAAAGTACTC
>CAYYEZ010000011.1:0-7253 GCA_964471225.1 uncultured Legionella sp.
AGGCTTCTTTGAAACCGTATTTTGCACTTTTACGCATAGCACTTAGCGTAGCACTGTGGGTCCAGGCGTCATCCATATTTCTAGACACTAGCACGCTTCTTAATGCAATTATCACATCAACTATGTTTTTTAATTTATTCATAATTTGATTAATCAGAAAAACATTTGGATAAATATTTTTATCCAACATCTCTGTCAAAAAATTTAATATTTCTTGATTCGTTTTTAATCTTTTTAAATCAAATGAAAAATTTTTATACGTCCTTAAATCAACATCGTTTGTAGACTGCCAATTTCTCATTCGTTCAATCACTAGATGCCAATCTGAGGGAATTTCTTCTTTTATACCAATCAACTTTGGCAATTCTACCACAGAGGTAAATTGAGTAGCCGATTCTGAGCTCAGCTCCTCATTTACAGATAAATTGCTCACTCTGCCTGTATGTGCCGCCTCTTCACCTTGAACTTCGCTAGTTGTCAAACCCATTTGGACTCCATCTGAATGCAGTGATGTTTGCGCCAAGATAGACGGAGTAGTCTGCACTGATTGATTCGAAACTGAATCATGAGGAGCTATATGATGAAGCAATTGAGAAGGTGCTATGAATGACTCCTGCGAGTAAGATGGATAATCAATTTGAATTTCACTATTCAAGTAATGTTGATTATCGTTGATTTCAGGAAAATAAGTTGGCTCACAATATAATAGATAAAAAATCTGATGAGGTTGGAGGTAAGGTATCTGATACGATTGGAGATAGGGTATCTGATATGATTGGAGATAAGGTATCTGATGAGGTTGGAGGTAAGGTATCTGATACGATTGGAGATAGGGTATCTGATGGGGTTGGAGGTAAGGTATCTGATAAGATGCCAGAAAAGGAATTTGTTGAGGTACTAAAAAAGGAACATGATGAGGTGCTACAAAACGAACTTGGTTAGCTGCTAAATAAGGAACCTGATGAATTGAAAGAGGAGAAACCTGAGAAGGCGCGAGAAAAACAAATTGAGGTGCTGAATAAGGATCTTGGAAATCTGCTGAATGATCATGCTGGTAAGATTCTGGATAAAGAACCTGTGTTATTTCATAATCATTTCCTGAATCAGTAGATGCTAAGCCAGTTGGCGGTTCATTATCTGCAAGCTCATAACCCTCGATATTTATATCAAAAGTATCAACGGCTGTTCTATTAAACAAAGAATTTATATCGATACGTCTTAATTTCTCTGATAAAGCAGTCGGTTCAATTTGTGCGCTTGAATCCGCATCTTGGGTATCGTAACTTGAATCAGGATTCTCAACTGATTGAGAAGGAGTCTGGTAATCTGCATAAAGAACTTGTATATTTCCCGAGTCAGTAGATGCTAAGCCAGTTGGCGGCTCATTACCAGCAAGCTCATAACCCTCGATATTTATATTAAAAGTATCAACGGTTGTTCTATTAAACAAAGAATTTATATCGATACGTCTTAATTTCTCTGATAAAGCAGTCGGTTCAATTTGTGCGCTTGAATCCGCATCTTGGGTATTGTAACTTGAATCAGGATTCTCAACTGATTGAGAAAGTACAGGACTATTTTCACCAGGGTAAGCATTTTCAGGCTTTACTAAGGCCGCGACCATCATTTCTCGAGAGTTTTGTTGGCTCTGTTGAAGATTGTCGTCATCAAATTTCGTTTCACATGTAAGCAAATTGTTCAAAGTATAATTTAATAACTCCCTAAAACTATCTTCTATCAAATTTTCTGACCATTCAAGTTTCTCGACCATTTGTTTTTGAAAGCATATTTTTTCAAAAATGGATTCAATCAATCGTAACTCTTGCAATGGTAATAATTTAATTTTGAGAGTTTCCAGTTGTTGAAAGAAATCCACAACTAATTTCTGAAGTGAGGCAGAATCTATTTCCTGTAAAATAAGTATTTTTTTACTCTGAATATGCTCATAAGCCTCTTTTTGCTGTAAATACCACTGATAATGCTCTCCCTGTATTTGTTTATTGCTTACTTTTTCTTTAAAACAACGCATCAATACTATATTAAGAAGTTCAACGTCTTCAGAAAAATAATTAAACGTTATTTTAAATAGAAGGCTCACCTGATCGATTGTATTTTTGCTTTTGAGGGGAATTGTTTGATAAATTTGTATTACACTTTTTCTGAAATCGGGGGAATTTAAATTTATCATGGCTTTCGTAAACAAAAACTCAGTAAATTTAACCATAACGTCAATCGACAAACTCGGATGATTGAGACAATATGTCATGATCTTATGCACGATTTTTTTATCGATAACTTGAGGCTGTATATGTTGACAAAATTCGTACAAACCATCCAATGACCGCTCTTTTTTTGAGTAAGAAAACAACTCTAAAACAACCGACACATCTTCTGAATCCATCTCTCTAAAACTTGAATACTCGTCTTGTTTGACCCAAGGATAATGATTTAAAAACTCATCGAAAACAGTTGTTTTTTGTTGATATTTTGCAACAAACCTAGCATATTGAAGCAAATGTTGCTTTGTTGTTCCTGCACTTTTAACTTGATTGAGCATCATTTGATGAACAAAAGTATGGTGACTAATGTCTAACGAATCATAAGATCGTATCAAATCACAAAGATTACTTATCGTGTAGTGTTCTTCACCGGCTATACGCAACAATAAAACTGCATGATGCGGTTTTATTTTAGGCATGGGTTTTATTTTAAATAATTCTAAAAGATCAACTGCCTCCTTACTCGAATTGATTCCGCATTTTTCTATCAATGCTTCGACAATATTACTTACTACTTTGTGTATTGGTAATTCGTTTTGATTGACAGATTTTAAACAGGAAGAGTTCAAACAAGCGATAATATCCCAATAATACTGTTTGATGATTTTTTTTTGTTTAATTTTTTGGATGCTTTTGAACACTTCCAGATTTACGTCCAATTTTTTCAGTAGCATATCAATAAACACATGTAGCGTTTTTAGATCTGCAGCTCCCAGATTCGGTGTTACTTGAGTTAGTAACTTTAAGCAGATGATAGGTTTTTTTAACAACTCCACGTTATTGATATTTAACGCTGATGCCCATTTTATCAACACCAGGATATGCTCTTTTAAATTTGAAAACCTGCCAAAATGCTCTTGATCGAATACATTTATTAATGTTTGAAAAAATGATAATCTAGCCTCAAATTCAGCCTCAGTAAGTATTTTTTTTAACCGTAGATTATTATATTCTGTTGTTAACTGAGTAATTCTTAGGATTTTATGATTCTCGGTTTTAATATCTTCTAGGATTTGGTCAAGTTGCTTTGTCCACTCACTCAATTTGTTCGAGTTTGAACTCAAGAAAGCTTGCATCCTTATACTGATTAATTCATCAGCGCATTGAGGCCTTATGATTGTTTGTTCAATTAAACGTAATTTTTCGAAAAAAGAATTCACCCACACCAATTGTTCTTGCGGGAATATTTTCGTATAGGCGTCTAGTTGTTTAAAATATGCTCCAACTAGAGCTTGAATTGACTGGATCTTTGTTTCTTTTAAAAATCGTTCTTTTTCAGCCTGAATGGATTCATCAGCTTTTTTTTGTATTAAATACCATTCGTCTATGTCTTTATGTCCCGTTGTAAGCAAATCCAATTTTAGCTCTCTAAGGCATCTCCTCAAAAGCACATTCAAACATTCACTATCGTTATCTAAAAAGTCTCTAACTATAACGAAGAATTCCAAAAATTCGCTCTGTTTTTTTATTTCCTCAGGAATTCTAATGTTATTGAATATGTGTATCATTTTTTTTAGAAAATCGTATTCATTAAGCAACCTCTTTAAAACATCTTCATTCAACAAAATAATACAAAAAACATTAATTATATTTTGAGGCGAATACTCTTGATGTTGAATACAAAACATCAATATCTTATCAAGCATTTCTACATTAACAGTATTTGGACAATGTGAATTTATAATAATATTCTCATACTGAATTACGCTTTCTTCAGTCAAAGATTGGTCATTTTCATGTGAAAGTAAGATTTGCTCAGCATCAAGCGCAACAAACTTGATAAGCGTCTCACTAAGAGCTTGGATCGATTGAGCTTCCAAGGGGAAATAACGTCTTAAATTTATTCTGAAGGAACCAATATGTTGCAACGTATTAAGATGCATTTCAAAATTTTCTAAACAATTCGATTTAAAAACAACGTTAAGAGTGTTTATCGTACCCACATAACAGCGCTGGATAATTTCCTTTTGTGTATCGGGAAAATTAACATCCTGTTTAAACATACATGCTGCGATAATATTCAATTTTTTTAAAATCATGTTTGACAAATAACCCAAACTTTGAATATCCGGTGCATCTAGACTTGATAATTGACTAAGTTTTTCTAGGCATTTAACTTGAGTTTCGATCGATTCGATCCTTGTCTCTTTAATGTTTTCAGATTTTTTTAAGCAATCTAAAATATGCTTTATGCACACGATAGGATTTCTATTATTCAGAAAATCAATTAAATCCGACATTGTTACATTACCCCTTATTGACACAGAAACTTGACGAGAAGACTATTTACCATTTTCTAGCTCTATGTATTACTTGATTTGCGAAATTAGCTTGGTTATTGACTGTGCCAACAATTGTCACCAGCCCCTAAAGATGTCTGCTATTCAACACTTAACAATATCCTCATCATCTTATTCCAACTGTTTTTCAAAAAGATAAGCACTATCATATGATTTTTCTAGACATTGAGTGTTGGTTACCAGTCGTATCAGAAGATTGCATAATTTCAAAATTAACCGTTACACCTATCTTTCTTAAAACATCCAAAATTCTATCTACAGAGGGATTGACTATTATATCGATGGCACCAAAATTAAGTGTATGATTTTGTGGATTTGGGATAGCCTCTTCAAGACACGAATCCAAGTGTTTAAAAAAAATATTTATGTCCCCTACCCCATTCATAGCATTAGCAAATCTTTTTTCCCTAATAGGTTTCATAAGGCGAGGTTTAATCACTCCTTGCTTACACAATTGTTTAAGTAATAATATCCAGGCATTCTGAAGATGTAAAATCTCTCGCCAAGGTTGCTTTCTAACAAAAAAATTGGCTCCCTCAACAAGATAGGATGTAGGTTTGTGGTTTGCTTTACGCTCCCAAGAATGTCGATAAATATTCGAGGGAAAGAGTAAGTCACTGAAAAATGAGCGGATAGAATATCTCGGAAGTATTTCCTTTTTGTTTTTTGCAGCAGTCCTGCATTGATCATTATATATTTGATCTAGTTGGTGCTGTTGCTTGGCTAGTGCAGTACGCCTTTTGTTAAGTTGTTGTTGTGATTCTATAGAGTGCTGCTTATTTTTTAATTCTCTATCTAGATCCGCGATCTCTTCCGAGAGCATTCTAATTTTTTGTTTTTGATGCTCAAAATCATTAAATCCCAATTCAGCAGCTGCTTTAGCTAACGAAAAATTCATTAAAATGCTGCCGGTTTCGATAATTGTTAGCTTTGCAGTTTGTGTTTTACCTAAAGTCCACGGTTCGGGATTGAATTGTATCCAACCTTTATAACTCCGTCGTAAATCATGTAAACTACGGTATTCGCGCGCATGAAATAAAGGTTCGTTGGGGTATGTATCTGAAAACAACAATCTGCTTCGTAAAGATTTCTTTTTTTCATGTTCTATCGCTGATTCAGCTGAATCTGAAGTATATCTTGCACCCTCAATTTCAATTTTTCTCAATATATTTGTGTCGAATGTTTGGCGAGTTGCGACAATGAAATCAGGTTGTCCGGTTTTGATATCAAATAGCAGATGTCCTTTTTCAATTAACTCTGTAAATTTTATCATTAATAAAATGATCGTGTTGGCTCCATGAGTACGTTTATTTGCATCATACAAAGCTTGGAGTTTATCAAAATCAGCAACAATTCCACCCACCTGGTATGATACCTGCACTTTAAGTAAATCAACACGTGCGCCAATATTTCCCGCTCCGTAAGCTTCCCGTGTTTGTAATGCATCTAATGCCAGCGAAAGTTTTCTTTCCTCCTCGTTGCTACCAACGTAATTGTTATTTTCGACAAAAAGAGCATGAACCGGTTCGATCATTAAATTTGCTTTTTCGTATGCCAAGCCTAAATCGGATAACTGTGAGCGAATACGATTTGGGTAGTCAGCCCATAGTATGACAGGTAAAATGTTGGTTGAAGCATATTTGATTAGCGTCTCTAGTTCAGCACTCGGTAGTGGCTTTTCACCAATCCAAATTAAGCTTATCACATGGTTATTTGTTGGATATGGCATAATTCAATCTCTTTGGTTAATTAAAGGTCAAAAAGAATTGACAGTAACATATTTAGAGAGAGAAAACAATGCAGTAAATGTTATTTTTAGTCAGTTTTTGGAGAATTGATTGGCCATTATCAAATGACATGATATTAAATGTACTATGGTGTTGATAAGAGTTTTAGGACACTATCTAGATGGCGATGCTAAAATTCTATGATATCATAACTGTCCAGTTCATTATCATCGATTAAATCACATGTCTTTTTGCAAACAATTTTTTACCGCTGCGACTGTCTTGTGCGGCGTTTTCACAACAACCTATGCTGCAAATCCGTTCCCCCGAGGCTGTGAGGCCAGCGGGTTTGGATTTCAACAGCAATTTATTACATTTAATGATACGGGTAATCAAATGTATTTTTTGGTTGAAAATCGCTCTTCGTATAACATTGAATTAGAACGAATCTCAACTACACCAGTTTTCATGACACCCAAGCTACAAACTAAAATCTCCGCTGGCCAGTGGGCAGCATTAGCATCAGATGCTGACAATACTCACTTCAGGTGTGGCATTCGCAACGAAGAAAACAATCTTGAGCAAATCAATTGCTCAACCGTACTTGCTATTTGTCAATATCCTCGCGTTCGTTTTGCATTAAGCAATATGGGCACATATTGGGTTTCGACTAACAAACCACAAGCACAAGTTATTAAAGACTCTACAAACAAAGGAATTTACCTAAAATGGTAAAAACTCTCTCAAATATGCTCCCTTTAGGGACACAAGCTCCGCATTTTGTTTTACTAGACGTCGTAAAGCAAAAGCAAGTTCACTTTCCCTCAGACATTACATATAAAGCAACCGTAATTTGCTTCATATGTAATCATTGCCCATTTGTAAAGCATATCAATACAGGCTTGGTTCGCTTAGCGAATGATTACCTACCTCAACAAGTTCAATTT
>CAYYEZ010000012.1:0-7509 GCA_964471225.1 uncultured Legionella sp.
CATTACGGTGCTGTATAACAGCTACAGATTGCATTCAACTTTGGGATACAAGAATCCAAATTAATTTGAATTTGAATATAGGGAACGGGAATTAAAGAAAGCTGCTTAACTGGTGTGTCCTAATTTACTTGACCACGTCACTGATGCCTAGAATTTTTGAAAAAAGTATTGATAGATTTTATCCGAACCTTGATGAGTGTTGTGTTGAGGAGCTGCTAAGAACACATATTTTGTCGAATAATGGCACTTATCTTTATCCGGTCAAACTCCTCACACAGATTAGATGGGAGGACCAAGTATCTCCTAATAATCCATATCGTTCTGGAGACGATGTGTGTCTTAGTGATGCAGAATACGAGCGATTAAGATCTCACTCATCAATAACTCAAAGCATATTTAGCGCAAAAGAAAAAATAAGTTTCCAAAAGGCTCAAACAATACTAGAACGCAGTCTGAATGCAAAAACATACGAAGGGTGTGAGAAAAATAGTCTTAACTTCCGCATGATGAGCTATGTTTATGGTGGCCGCAGCTTACCAATAAGTTTGATTGAGTGTCTTCAAAATCTTCCAGAGCATGAAGCTGACGAGCTTCTATTGAAAACGCTTGCTGACGCAAATTTTACGCAAGATCTTGATTTTCTACGATCATTTATTTTAGATCTCTCTCCACGACAACAACTGATATCAATTAATCACACTCGTTCGAGTGTGATTAAAAGAATTCCTGCTTTTTTGAATGCGTTATGCGATCTTCCAGAAGATAATCGTCGAGAAAAAATTAAAAGTCTTTTGACGATGTTTATTGGAAACGCACTTCATCTTCGAGTTTTATTGAAGCACGCAGCGTCAGATCAACGAATATATATTTGTGAATTAATGAGCCCTGTTTTCCTTGACTTCATCAAAAACAGTTCTGATCTGCATAATTTTTTTGAATATTTATCTGTAAAAGAGCGCCTGACTGCTTACGAGAGAGTACGTGCAAGAGGCTTGAGTTTTTTCAAAAACACTGATGAGCATAATGCGTTTTTAATTCGTTTCCAGTTGCGTAACGATTCTCAAGTAATGGCAAGTGCTATGATGCTGCCTCAAAGCTCTGAGGTCATTTCAAGCTTTGAAGATTTGATGAAGATATGGATTAGTTTGCGTTTAGAAGAGCGCATTGAGTTTTATAAAAAAATCAAACCATTACTACCGACTTTGATCGAAACTGGTCTTGATTTTATGAAGCTTTGCCTTTACGCGACACCAGAGCTGTGTAAAGAAATCTATATATGTATGAAGCCTTATTTATCCAATCTTCTTAAAGATAATTATTTAAATTTTCAATGGATATTTGAGTGTTTAACGGAAGCTCAACGCTCCGAGGCTTATGATGAGATAAAAAATATTTTACCCGATTTAATCAAAAGCTCAGTAGCTTTTAAAAAAGTTTTTACTTATTTGACGCAACAACAACGAGTAGAGATTTTAGAAAAGCTAGAAAATAAACTTTCGGATATCTTTATAAGCTTAGATCAGCAAAATGATTATTTACATATGTTTGAATTAAGTCCTCCTGAGTCTTTTCAGGAAGCACTAAGCCAATCTAAGCTTAGACACAAATGCTAGACATGAATTTCATGTCTAGCATTTGTGTTGAATGTTGTTGATATTTTTCCCAAGTGTTTTTGCAAGACTGTCTAACATTTTACTATCTCGAGAAATAAAAAGGATTTAATATGTTGCACGGTTTAATTGTGAAAATTTCAACAGACTTAGTTGTTTTTTAGGTGACATAGTGTGGCATTCAATAGGGGATGTGTGCTCTCTTGTTGACGCACAGAAACTCAATTTGCGTCAAACTCATCAATACTGGACGGGGTTCTCATGAGCGATGATCAAAATACGAATATTCTAAAATCTTTATGGATTGATACAGTTTTAGGTCCGATGATCGCTATAGCTAATGACACCCATCTTTATTTACTAGAATTTATCACCAGAAAAGGATTAGATCGCGAAATGGAGCGCTTGAGAAAAAAGGGCTTTGTCATTACCTCGGGAGAGAGCGATATTTTATCTTCGATTCGTGGTGAATTGAAATCCTATTTTAAAGGCTGTCTTTTCGAGTTTAAGACACCTTATCTTGTTTTTGGCAGCGTGTTTCAACAACAAGTGTGGAATGCCTTGAGCAAAATTCCTTATGGTGAAACTCGTAGCTATAAAGAGCAAGCTGTTTCTTTAGGTAGGCCAAGTGCTTATCGCGCAGTCGCGAATGCAAATGGCATGAATCAATTAGCGATAATCATTCCATGTCATCGTATTATTGCAAATAATGGGACCTTGGGAGGGTATGGGGGTGGCCTTACCATTAAGCAAGGGTTGTTAAATCATGAAAAGCGTTTTATGCCCTTTGCGAATCAATTGTAGTGATCAATCATGTGTGGTCATATTGATGGCAAACGAAGTTGTTGAATCCTTGCCAGCGTGTCAAAAGGGCGCTGGCAAGGATAGGCAAGAAATAATACGGCTTGATTTAAACGTTAAATCTCCATTTAAGTCCGGTGATAACCTCATTCAAAAGAACTTGACTGGCTTTAAATGGATTAATTTTATAAGTTCCGTTTACATTATAAAGGACATTACTGGTTCACCCTCAGAAAAAAGCACGATTTAAATCGCCATAAATTTTATACCACATATCTTAGATAAATTGTACAGTTCGACGTTTTGTCGTTACCAGTTAGTCAAAAAAACCTAATTGTTTGCATCGTTGAGCTAATAATTCGAGATATTTTCCCTGCATGTGTTGAGATAACAAACTGGAGCCAATGAGCTTTTTCCATTCGGGTATGATTTGATGAAACTCTTGGATAACCCCATTGATAACATTTTGATTTAAGCCTAGCTTTTCAATGGCAAAATATTTAAAAAAGTCATTTTTTGTTAAATTGTTCTTTTTACCTTTTAAAGGCAAAGCGATTTCTTCTTTCGTGTTTTTCTGAGCGATGGTTGAGTTAATTAAGTCATAGGCCGGTGAGATTGAGGTTTTTCTATCCCTAGTAATGAGGGAAAAATTTTTGAGGTGCATGTCTTCATTGCCAATCAGAAAATTAAACAAGGTTAATTTAAATAATTTTACAAATTCAATTTTTGGAAATGTGCAAAACTCTCCTACGATCGCAACGACTTTTTCCATCGAGCTTTTATATTTTGTGTGTCGATCTTCACCTGATAGCTGTGCGAAATCCTCCAAAGCTAACTTTTTATTATGGCCTATTCGGTCAAATCGCTTAACGAAGTAGGTCAAACTATTGTCTTTAGAATAAACAAGACCATGAATTGGAACTTCAAGTCCAAGCGTTTTTGCAAGTGTCATCGTAATGGCTTCATTTTCCGGTAGCTCTAGATAAATATCACTTTGTGGTTTTAAAATATACTGACCATATTGATCAACGATTTCAAAATGCTCATCTTTTATCTTTAGTTTTGCGCTCAATTTCTTTTGAACACCTTGAATAGACATTTTTCCTACTCTGGAAATTGCTTCTTGACGTTGCTCATCTGCGCTTAAATCTAATGGGTTCAGGTTGTTTAATTGAGGTGAAAGTAAATGTAATCCTCGTTTTGAGTAGTTTTCTTGTTCGCTAATTTTTTCGTAGGTAATCGGGCAGCGTTTCATTTTATTTCCTCAATACTCACTGCACCTACGACGTCTTGGCCAACGATGATTAATTGACTAAAATAGTCATCTCTATCTATCTTATATTTTCGTAACAGTGCTTCAAGCATAATTCCTTCAGGGAGTAATCCCTCAAAAAAAGGGGGAAATACGTCAAAGCTATAAACTTTATTTTTCAATGGCATTGTCAGTGATACAGGCGCCCCTTGGTAATCATTAAAGTAAGTAAATTGATATTTCCCTGCATCTAATTCTTCTAACACACCAGCCTTAATGTCACACACCGATACATATGCTTTTCTCATTGATTATTATCCGTTGTTTGCGGGAAGGGGGGGTGAAATTTCATTTGTATATTTAAAATATCTAATACTTTCACTAAAGTGTTTAAGCGTACTGACTCTTTTCCTTTTTCAATATCATATATAACCGTCTTGCCTACACCGGCCAGTCTGGCTAACTCTTGTTGCGATAAACCGCTTTGTTTACGGTAGTAATGGACTAGATTCGCAATCTCGTGAGAGGGCATGATGCACCATAAATTAATCATATATTACTGTTATAGCAGTTAAAATGATAAAAATAAATTTATTGTTACATTTTTTAGTATTTAACTAACATATATTACTATTATAGCAGTAAATTTGGTTTATTTTTTTTTATTTTTACATTTTTATTCAATTTAAATCAATAAAATTACTGTTATTGCGGTAAATTAGTTGAACTTTAACATAAGGCATCAACAAGGCTGGTCTTCAAATGACCTTGTTTTAATGGTGTTGCTTGACAACAATTGGAAACGCTGTAAATTCACACGCATTTGACTGACTTAACCTAATTAAATACATGATAAATCTTCCCTCTCATGGTGCTATCTATCTTGCAAAGTCTGAGTTTTTAACGGAATTAAAAGAAGAGCTTCCGGATCTTACTCTGATTGCGGGAGATTTATTCTTCTCCGCTCATCAGAAAATCGTTTGTTTTGCACAAGATATATGGTTTGATCCGAAAATTGTACACGTCGAATCGATTTCTTCATCGGCAAAATTACTACGGCAAATCGGAAGGTTTTGGTATTTACACCCTATTGAGCAAGTGCGACGTTCTCGACTCATTGAGGCGCAGTTAAGAAAAATACCTTCGTTATCTCGCCATTTTCCACCTGAATCTGAAATTCCAGAGATAGGTGTTTTTAGTTTACTTGATCAAAACACACTTCTTTGCAGCGCGAAGCGTTTAAAAAAATGGCCTGATGGCCGGTGTATGTTTATTGAGGATAAAATCAATCCGCCGAATCGAGCGTATTTAAAGTTATGGGAGGCGCTTTCTTTTTTAAAAAGATATCCAAAATCGGGGGAAACTGCTCTTGATTTAGGCGCCTCTCCTGGCGGATGGACTTACGTGATGCAGGCATTAGGTACTCATGCGACCGCGATTGACAAAGCACCTTTAGCACCCAAAATTGGTCAGTTACCTCGAGTTGAGTTCATTCAGCAAAGTGGGTTTGCTTTTGACCCTTATCAGCTTAAAGCTCCTTATGATTGGGTGCTTTCTGATATTGCTTGTTATCCAGCGCGTGCGCTAGAGTTGATTAAAAAATGGATAGACTCAGGAAAAGCAAAACAGATGATTTTTACCATTAAGCTGCAAGGAAAAACTGATATGCCTATACTGAAAGAGTTTCAGGCTATACCAAACTCTTGCATTATTAATTTGTACCATAACAAACATGAAGCGACGTTTTTTTATCCAGCCCCAATGATGAGTACATCTCGCGAGCAAGATGTGTGAATGAAATAGTACACATATGATATGTGCGCATGATTCGCAACGCTATAACTTCTACCACCCTATGGAACTAAGATAGATTCATATCCTGACAAACGGGACAAAATACCGTAGTTCTTTGTCCCAATACGCAAGATTTTAAATCTACTCCACAAACGACACAGGGCTGGTTAGCTCTGCCATATACTTTAAGTTGCTGTGCAAAATAACCAGGTTTACCTGAGCTATTTAGAAAATCTTTCAGTGTAGTACCTCCTTTGGCAATAGCATTTGTCAATACTTGCTTGATGATATCAACCAATAGATGTGCGCGTGTGAGTGTCAGTGTGTTTGCTGGCATTGCTGGATGTATTTTTGCTAAAAATAATGCCTCAGTTGCGTATATATTTCCAACGCCTACAACAATCTTGTCGTTCATCAAGAAGGGTTTGATTGCCATCTTGCGTGATTGTGCTTGTTTTAATAGATAATCTGCTGTGAATGACTCAGAGAGTGGTTCTATACCAAGATTGTCTAATAAAGTGTGTTGGTTGGATTGTGACAATAAAATACAACCAAACCGTCTTGGGTCGGTATACCTTAAGGTTTGTCCATTTGAAAATATGATATCGACGTGATCATGGCGCTCATTAACTCTTGAATCTGTAAATAATGATAATCTGCCCGACATACCCAAATGAATCAATATCATTATTGTATTCAAATGTATGCACAAGTATTTCCCTCGACGAGTGATGTGTTGCACGGTTTGATGTGTAATTTGTTGCTCGAAACCCTCAGGAATAGGCCATCTAAGTTTGCGATTGCGTACGATGACTGAATTAATTACTGCACCGCAAAGATGTGGCGCAATACCCAAGCGTGTTGTTTCAACCTCTGGTAACTCTGGCATGGCTGTGATCCTTGGTCACTGTATCCGTTTAACTACTAAATTATAAAGCAATGAAAAGTGATTGTCGCAAAAAAATAAGTTATTCAATGGAGGATGTAAGCGATTGGAGTCTAATTACTAAAAAAAGATGTTTTTTCAGGCATTAGGTAGAAAAATTGTATGTGGTTTCTATTGTTATAGTCATAGTTCGGCAACGAGATTACCCGGTTAAAAAATGGGTGTTGGTTACTGGTGTTAGAATGTCGCGGCATCTTGGTTTAATTGTTTTGATTAAGTTGAAAATTGATTTGTTTTATACATTGTGATAAAATTTACGATTTCTTTACAAGAAAGATATTAAATTTCGTGTTAATAGAACCGCTCTGCGCCCGTTGCGCGTTTCTGATGCTCACCGTATTTGATTGAAGGTCTTCATGCTTTAAAACAGGAGAAATTATGGACTTATTGGATTCAGCAGATCTGATATTGCATCAACTTATTAGAGATATTATTTATTTTGCCAGGATAGATGCAACCTTGGCTTTATCATTAACTCAAAGGGTATTAGATCATATTACTCCAACTGGACCTCATCAAGGGCAGTCTGTTGCATTTCGGTTAACACGCACAGAAGATGGACGAGCTTTATTAAAAGAAAATCCGATTTTACTGAGTTTTATCAACCATGAGACACTCAACCATATTATTCCAGCAGGACCTCATCAAGATGAGTCTGTTGCGTTCTGGTTAATAAGCACAAGGGATGGACGAGCTTTATTAACAGAAAATCCGACTTTACTGAGTTCTATCAATAAAAAGACACTCAACCATATTATTGCAACAGGACCTCATCAAGATGAGTCTGTTGCCCTCTGGCTCATAGCTAACCCGGATGGACGAGCTTTATTAAAAGAGAATCCTACTTTGATTAGTTTTATCAATGAAAAGACACTCAACCATATTATTCCATCGGGCCCTCATCAAGGACATTCTGTTGCGTTCTGGCTCATAGCTAACCCGGATGGACGAGCTTTATTAAAAGAGAATCCTACTTTGATTAGTTTTATCAATGAAAAGACACTCAACCATATTATTCCATCGGGCCATTATCAAGGTCAGTCTATTGCGTTCTGGCTTATAGCTAACCCGGATGGACGAGCTTTATTAAAAGAGAATCCTACTTT
>CAYYEZ010000013.1:0-11683 GCA_964471225.1 uncultured Legionella sp.
CAAGAAATATCGAAGAAGGAGGTAGCTTAACCATTATAGCAACAGCCATGGTTGATACAGGCTCGAAAATGGATGAAGTTATCTACGAAGAGTTTAAAGGTACTGGAAATATGGAAATTCACCTCAGCCGAAGTATTGCTGAGCGACGTGTTTTCCCTGCGATTAATATTAATCGCTCTGGCACACGGCGTGAAGATCTGTTACTCACACCAGAAGAACTACAGCGTACATGGATTCTGCGTAAAATTCTCCAATCTATGGATGAATCTGATGCGATTGAATTCTTACTCGAGCGAATGAAAAATCACAAAACAAACGCTGAGTTTTTTGAGGCGATGAAGCGCCAAGAATAATGAAATACGGCGATTTACGTGAGTTTTTAGAAAAGCTCTCAGAGCAAGGCCTGCTCAAACATATCTCCTATCCAGTGTCACCTCATCTTGAGATGACACTCATCAGTGATAGAGTTCTTCAAAAAGGCGGGCCAGCCCTTTTGTTTACATCTCCCAAAGGCTATACCACACCTGTATTAACCAATTTGTTTGGTACAGTAGAGCGTGTTGCTTTCGCGATGGGACAAGATTCTATCGAAGCATTACGAGAAGTGGGGCATTTGCTTGCAGCACTCAAAGAGCCTACGCCACCAAGCGGCTTTAAAGAAGCATTTCAGCAACTACCTCTGTTAAAACAAGCCCTTCATATGGCCCCTAAAATGGTTTCCTCCCCACTCTGCCAAACACAAGTGTTCGAGGGCGACGAGGTAGACCTTTCGACATTACCTATTCAAACTTGCTGGCCAGAAGATAAAGGTCCTCTCATCACGTGGGGGCTTGTCACCACACAGGGTCCGCATCAAAAACGTGAAAATATGGGCGTGTACCGTCAACAGGTCATTGGTAAAAATAAACTTATCATGCGCTGGCTCTCACATCGTGGTGGCGCCTTGGATTATCAAGCCTGGCAAGAGGCTTATCCTAACGAACGTTTTCCAATTGCTGTCACTTTAGGAGCCGACCCGGCGACCATTTTAGCTGCAGTAACGCCGATTCCTGACACATTATCTGAGTACGCGTTCGCAGGATTACTTCGAGGACAACGCACGCAGCTTACCAGATGCATCGGAAATAATTTACGGGTCCCTGCAACGGCTGAAATCATCTTAGAGGGCTATCTCGAGCCAGGCATCACTGCACCTGAGGGGCCTTTCGGAGACCACACAGGATATTATAATGAAGTTCAATCTTTTCCAGTATTCACTGTTGAGCGTATTACGCATCGAAAAGATCCCATCTATCACAGCACGTATACCGGACGCCCTCCTGATGAGCCAGCCATTTTAGGCTTGGCACTCAATGAAGTGTTTATTCCGCTTTTACAAAAACAATTTCCAGAAATTGTAGACTTTTATCTCCCTCCGGAAGGTTGCTCTTATCGTTTAGCCGTCGTGACAATTAAAAAACAGTACCCAGGACATGCCAAACGGGTAATGATGGCCGTGTGGTCTTTCTTGAGGCAATTTATGTACACGAAATTCGTTATCGTTTGCGATGATGACATTAACGCACGCTGTTGGAAAGAAGTCATCTGGGCCATCACCACTCGAGTTGACCCTGCGCGCGACACAGTCCTCATGGAAAACACGCCTATCGATTACCTAGATTTTGCTTCCCCAGTATCAGGGCTAGGCTCGAAAATGGGCATCGACGCAACACACAAGTGGACAGGAGAAACCACCCGAGAATGGGGCAAACCGATCGCAGTTCCTAACAAACTACAAGCACAAGTCGATGCTTACTGGCCAGAACTTGGACTTGAATAAACGATCAAAGTTCAGGTATGCTATATTCTTCTTTGCTTATGGGAAATTGACATGGAACTCGTTTATCAACTCCTAGCCATTCTCGGCGCAACGCTATTGATTTGGTTTTTATACCGCACTATCAAAGGCCGACCTGATCAGTTTACAAAAGAAAAACTTTCAAAAAGTTTTTTTACCATGGGCATTCTAAGCTTAGCGTTGATTGCTTTTGTCACTTTATTAGTCATGTTTGTTCGCTCTTCTTAATTTTATTATTCTTAAAAAATATCGGAGTGAAACTGATTCAAAAACAACATCATCTAAAAAATGATTGCCAGTAAAAGACACCTGCCCTGATGAATATCGAGGAGACAATCATGCGTTAGATAAAAAACATGATTTGAATACTCGATAGAACGACTAGAAACGGATACTCAAAAGAACATCACAATGATACGCATAACTTTCGCTTTAACTGAATAACTACGCCTTATTCTGCACCATTTCCAGGGTTTTCTAAACTCAAAATACCTGTATTAAAATCATAAGCAAATAACTCTGCGTAGCGTCCCCAATCAATCATTGTACAAAGAACACGCTCTGATTCTTTTTCACTAAGATAATCTTCTAACTTACTTAAAAATCGCTCCTCAGACACACGATGGCCAGTTTTCTCATCCAATATTCTCCGGATATAACGAGCCAGTGGTACAGTTTCTAGTAATTGCTGAGCAAACAAATGCTTTCTCGCATGTAAGTCCGCTTCTAAAAATTGTTGTCCAAGTGTAGTCAAATGAATATCGCCAGCCAAGACTTCAGCAAAACCCAAAATTTCGAGTGTTTCTAAAATTGGGAAGAGATCATCCACGTTCATCATGAGCTCATCCGCTAACTCAGGCAAATCAATTTTGCCCTGAAAAGACTCCATTGTTTCAATCAGTCCGGACAACTCGGAGGGATCCACATCTGGAAGCCGATAACCCAAGTCAATTTGCTTGCCCCGTTGAGACTGTTTCATTTTTTCGTAAAAACCTGTCGTCATCAACGTATAAATTCTATCAACATATTCACGGAACTCGAGACTTTCTGAGTCTCTCGGTTGAGGTAAATTCACCAATAAATCAGCACGAATATGACCAGGCTCGCTTCCCAAAATAATAATCCTATCCGCTAAAGTCACGGCCTCTTCAATGTTATGCGTCACAAGCAAAATACCATTCGTGTGTGTTTTCTTCTCTTGCCACAAGGTTAATAAATCTGATTTTAAGTTTTCCGCGGTCAACACATCCAGAGCTGAAAATGGTTCATCCATTAATAAAATATCAGGATGAATCACTAACGCACGCGCAAACCCTACACGCTGACGCATTCCACCAGAAAGCTCTCGTGGGTAAGCAGACTCAAAACCATCCAGGCCTATGATATCAATCGCTTCAATCGCACGTCTTCGTCGCTCATCTCTTGGCACACCTTGAGCCTCTAAGCCTAACTCAACATTCTCAAGTACTGTCAGCCAAGGCATCAGTGCAAAAGATTGAAAAACCATTGCAATACCGGGAACCGGTCCTACGACACGTTGATTACGATACGTCACATGACCGCTCGTAGGAGAAAGCAGGCCCGCAATAATACGCAATAAGGTTGATTTTCCCGAGCCAGACTTACCTAACAACGCTACAATTTCACCTTCTTTCAGCTTGAAATTGATATCTTCTAACACCAATAACGTTTGAGTTGCCGCTTTTTTATAAGCCTTATGCAGCTGATTAACTTCTAGAATAATCTTTGCCATAATTTCTCAATAATTAAAACGGGATTCGGCTAATCGATATAACGGTCGCCAAATAAGCTGGTTAAATAGTAGCACATAAATACACATCATAACGGTACCTAAAGCCAGTTTTGGAAAATGTCCGGTAAGTGTACTAACATGAATATACTCGCCAAGACCCGTGGCTCGTAAAGTCGTATCGCCCCAGCTTACCCACTCGGCTACAATACTGGCATTCCACGCGCCTCCCGCGGCACTAATCGCTCCCGTGATATAAAAAGGGAAAATTGCAGGCAAACCTAGTTTTCGCCACCATTGCCAACCTTTCACACCAAAATTATCCGCCGCTAAGCATAAATCTCTCGGGATCATCGATGCACCAGCAATCACATTGAATAAAATATACCACTGAGTACCTAAGATCATGAGCGGTGTTAACCAAACTTCCACATTCAAATGAAATTGAACAATCGCTATCACACAAAGCGGATAAAAAAGATTGGCCGGAAATGCCGCGACAAATTGTATAATCGCCTGCGCTTTCTGGGCAATAAAGGGGCGTTGCCCCAGCCAAACCCCCACAGGGATCCACACGCAAGAACTAAGCACAATTAGAATAATGACACGAATGCTCGTCATTAACCCTAAAAAAGCAACATGCAACACCTCATCCACATCCAAATTTTCAAAAATGTAACGGACTAAGACAATGCTCGCACCAAGCAGTCCTAAAAACAACATCGCACCCCATAACCAATCCTGAAAGCGCTTCCTTTGGCTATAGGTTTCTTCTCGAAACGGCTTGATCTGCTTTCGTCTGAAATAACGCGCATTAAGAAACTTATCTTTTACACAACAAAATCCATAGTCAACATGCTTCATCAATGGGCTTTTACGAATGAGATCAATTAACCATGATTGATAAGCGTGATCTACCGTCACTTGGTCTAAACGAAACTTCTCAGACCAGGCCAAGAGAGGCCGGAATAAAAGCTGATCATAACTGAAAATTACCACCACCATCGTTAAAATGGCATAGCCGAGAGCATGTATATTTTTAGACTCAATTGCTAAAGCAATATAAGATCCAATTCCGGGTAAATGAATATCTTGGTGCGCAACAACAATCGCCTCTGAAAGCACAACAAAAAACCAACTTGCAGACATCGACATCATCAAGTTCCACAATAAACCAGACATCGAGCAAGGCACTTCTATTTTCCAAAAACGTTGCCACGAAGAAAGTTGAAACATCAGGGAAGCCTCCACAAGATCATGTGGGACAGTTTTGAGTGATTGATAAAAACTAAATGTAATATTCCAGACTTGTGCCGTAAAAATCACGAAAATAGAAGCACATTCCGGTCCAAGCAAGCTCCCAGGAAAAAGATGAATAAAACCGGTCACTGTAATCGCCAAAAAGCTTAAGACAGGAACAGACTGTAAGATATCAATCGCTGGAATAATAATCGCTTCGGCTCTTTGATTTTTAGCTGCTAAGGTACCGACGATAAATGTAAAAAGCAGAGATAGTGAGAGCGCAATGAACATCCTGAACACTGTTTTTACGGCATAGGCTGGTAAGCAAGCAGGGTCTAGAGAAAGAGCGATCGGGTCACCCAACGCATAGGGTGTGGCCATCTGCTGCCCGGCCCAACCCAAAAAAAACAGCACCAAAACGAGCAACATTAACAAAAGAACATCCCAACCGTTCATAAAACGGCTGACATTCTCAGGATTAGTGAAATAAACTCGGTTGTTTGCCATAACTCTAGACAGATCTTGATAATCGCAAAGTCTAGACATATTCCAAGCATTCGTCAAATTTTAGCCTCTTCACATGACAAAAAAACTGTGATGTGAAGAGAGTTTTAGCAGAACAAAGGTTGTGGTCATTGTAGTACTCTTCACAAAAAGCTAGGATAGTTATTTTCATCTCGAGAAATAATCATCATGAAATGCGCAATCATATTAGCAGGCTGTGGCCAACACGACGGCTCAGAAACTCATGAAGTCATCTTAACACTCTTATCTTTAGATCAAGAAGGAATGAGCTGGGATGCTTTTGCTCCAGATATAAAACAGTCACGCGTGGTCAATCATGTGGACGAAACAATATGTACATCAGAATCGCGCTCTGTTTTACAAGAGTCTGCACGTCTTGTCAGGGGACATATTGCGCCTTTAAATACCTTACAGGTGGATGACTTTGATGCCATCATTTTTCCAGGAGGGTTGGGTGCCGTCACGACACTTTGTGATTGGCTTGAACGAAAATCTGCTTTTAATTTTATTCCAGAAGTTAAAAGAGTGATTGATGATGCTCGGTCCAAAAAGAAACCGATGGGATTTATTTGTATTGCTCCTGTCATGATTCCTAAAATTTATCCAGATGCTGAGTTAACCATTGGCAACGACACAACAATAGCCGCAATGATCGAATCAACAGGATGCAAACATATCCATTGCGCAGCAGATGAAGTCGTTATTGACTTTAAAAATAAAGTTGTCAGCACACCAGCTAATATGCTTGCACCACGGATCTCCGAAGTATATACAGGTATTCGAAAATTAGTACAAGCTTTGAAACGCATAACTGACGCTGATGAATGAGAATCGAATTATCCTCTTGAAGCAAAAGAACTTCTCGGTATAATCGATACACTATTCCTTCTTGATTTAGGAATCTCATGGTCGCTAAAACTCCTCTCTATGCGCATCATCTTGCGCTTGGTGCAAAAATGGTGGATTTTCATGGCTGGAGCATGCCGCTACACTATGGCTCGCAGCTTGAAGAGCACCATGCCGTTCGACGTGCAGCTGGAATCTTTGATGTTTCTCACATGACGATCATCGACGTACTCGGTGCCGGTGGACGACAATTTTTACGTAAACTTTTGTGCAACGATGTGGATTCTTTACAGCATATCGGGCGCGCACTTTACTCCTGCTTATGTAATGAACATGGGGGCATTATTGATGATCTGATTGTCTACCAGCGCGCACCTGACAATTATCGCGTGGTTTTTAATTCAGCAACAAAAAATCGCGTCCTTCCTTGGTTGCATGACAAAATGACTGGTTTCGCTGTGGGCTTGCAAAAACGTACTGAGCTCGCCATGATTGCTATTCAAGGACCGGAAGCCATGAACAAATTACAAGGCATCTTAAATCCTGCAGAACTAGATGCTGTCTCAACTCTTGCCCAATTTGAATGTGTAGACATTGGAGAAAACTTCTTTGCACGCACAGGATACACCGGTGAAGACGGTTTTGAAATCATTTTACCAGAAGAACGCATGGGTGAGCTTTGGGATAAACTTGTTGTCGCTGGCGTGAAGCCATGCGGTTTAGGTGCCCGAGACACCCTAAGATTAGAAGCAGGGCTATTACTCTATGGTCAAGACATGGATGAAACAACAACACCACTTGAATCTGGACTCTCTTGGACCATTAAGTGGGAACCACTCGAGCGCGATTTTATTGGCATGAGCGCGTTAGTTTCTCAAAAACAACGTGGCATAAAACGCAAACTTGTGGGGCTTACTATTCACGAACAAGCGATTATGCGAGCAGGTCAAACGGTTTCTGTTGACAACCATCCTGTTGGTGTAATTACAAGTGGCACCTACTCCCCCACACTAGGTTATGGCATCGCGCTGGCGCGTGTGAATGCGGATGTAGGCGAATCTGTGACCGTCGATATTCGAGGAAAATCTTTCGAAGCGAAAGTACAAAAACCACGTTTCGTGAAACAAGGACAAGCGATTTAGGAGCAGTCAATGAAATATACAACGACACATGAATGGATTAACACTAGTAATACAGAAGAAATGACAGTCGGAATTACCGATCATGCACAATCACTTTTAGGTGATCTAGTCTTTATCGACTTACCTACCATTGGACAGCAGGTTAGAGCAGGACAAGAGCTAGGTGTGGTTGAATCTGTGAAAGCTGCTTCAGATTTTTATGCCCCGATTGGCGGTACGATTACTGCAGTCAACACAGCGGTACAACAAAATGTCGCTTTAGTGAATCAATCTCCTGAGCAAGACGGTTGGCTGGTGAAAATAAAACCTAATAGCTTAGAAGAGCTCAACGCATTATTAGACCAGACCCAATATCAAAATCAAGTTACTGAAGGACACTAAAAATATGCCATTTATTCCGCATACTAAGGACGATGAAAAAGAAATGTTATCGTCTTTGAACGCACCATCTATTCGAGCACTGTTTGACGAAATTCCTTCTGATCTCACATTTGAGGGTTTTAATGCGATTCCAAAAGGAATCAATGAAATGACGATGCTAAAAGTTGCGGAAAAACTGGCAAATCGAAACACTACTGAACTTTGTTTTATCGGCGCTGGCAGCTATGACCATCACATCCCCTCTGCCGTCTGGAATATCGCTTCACGCGGTGAGTTTTTAACCGCTTATACACCCTACCAAGCCGAAGCCAGTCAAGGAACCTTACAGTTATTATATGAATTTCAAACACTGATTGCTGAGCTCACAGGAATGGATGTCGCCAATGCGTCACTTTACGATGGAGCAACCAGCTTGGCTGAGGCAGTTTTAATGGCCGCACGTCTAAATCGTACAACACAAATGCACCGAATTTTAGTGCCAGACTCGCTACATCCGCACTATCGAGATACTTTAAAAACCATCGTGTGCAATCAAAATATCGAGCTTATTCCAGTATCCTTTGACACTAAAACAGGTACAACCCAATTAAACGCCCTTCACACTTATCGAGACGAAGAGATCACGGCCTTAATCATTCCGCAACCTAATTTTTTTGGGTGCCTAGAGGCAGTCGATGAGCTCAGCAATTTTGCACATGCCAAGGGCATCATCAGCATCGCCTGTGTTAATCCGGTCGCTTTAGGATTATTAAAACCTCCGAGCGAATGGGGAGAGCACGGTGTTGATATCGTATGCGGAGAAGGACAACCTTTCGGTGTCCCAATCGCGAGTGGCGGTCCTTATTTTGGTTTTTTAAGTACGCGATTACAACATGTGCGACAAGTGCCAGGGCGACTCGTTGGCTGTACCGTAGATAAAGAAGGAAAACGAGGCTTCAGCCTCACCCTGCAAGCACGAGAGCAACATATCAGACGCGCCAAAGCAACCTCTAATATCTGTACCAATCAGGGGTTACTGGTTACTGCAGCAACGATTCATATGTGTCTACTCGGACCACAAGGTCTCATGAACGTCGCTAAAGCAAGCCATCTACAAACAAAAGCGCTGATTCGAGCGCTGACTAGTATTCCTGGTGTCACACATCTTTTCAAAGGCACAGCCTATTTTCACGAAGCCGTTATCCAACTACCTTGTCACGCATCGGAAGTAATTGGCGCATTGGGGCGAAAAGGTATTTTGGCAGGTCTTGATCTTTCTACTTACTACTCTCATTTACCCAATACACTTCTCGTTTGCGCCACCGAAAAATATGGTCATGAAGAAATTGAAGTTTTCCGTCAGTGCTTAAGTGACTTTATATCAGGAGCACCATCATGCTGATTTTTGAACACTCGAAACCACACTCTCAGGCACATGCACAATCACCTGAAATTACATCAGATGACTTAGATATCCCGGAACATCTACTTCGCCGAACACCTCCGAGATGGCCAGAATGTTCGGAGCTTCAGGTTGTTCGTCACTTTACTAAACTATCCAAACTTAATTTTTCCATCGATACACATTTTTATCCGCTCGGCTCTTGCACAATGAAGTATAATCCAAGAGGAGTGCATCAGGCGGCATCGCTTCCTGGATTTTTAAAACACCATCCATTAGCCGCACCTGAGCTAAGCCAAGGTACACTACAAATACTTTTTGAATTACAGCAATATCTGGGCGAAATTACAGGAATGCAAGCCGTATCACTGACGCCTATGGCAGGCTCTCAAGGAGAGTTTGCTGGTGTCGCGATGATCAAAGCATACCACCACGCACGCGGAGATCATCAGCGTACCGAAATGCTTATTCCGGATGCCGCACATGGTACAAATCCCGCCTCCGCCGCGATGTGTGGCTTTGATATTATTGAGGTTCCGACAGCGTACGACGGCGATATCGATTTAGAAGCATTAAAACGTGTTGTAGGCCCCAAAACCGCCGGTATCATGCTTACGAACCCATCGACACTTGGTCTTTTTATGCGGCAAATCTCAGAGGTCGCTCGGATTGTTCACGAGGCAGGAGGATTACTTTATTATGACGGAGCCAACCTGAACGCAATTTTAGGTCAAGTTAGACCTGGAGACATGGGCTTTGATGTCATGCATCTTAATTTACATAAAACTTTTGCAACACCTCATGGTGGTGGTGGTCCAGGTGCAGGACCCGTCGCAGTCAACACAAAACTCGCCCCGTTTTTACCTCTTCCAACTGTTTTAAAAGACGGATCTCAATACCGTCTAGCCACTCACCGCGACCTCCCTCGAAGCATTGGTCGGCTCTCTTGCTTTATGGGGAATACTGGCATTTTATTACGAGCCTACTTCTATATTCGTCTTCTGGGTACAACCGGTCTATATCGTGTTGCGGAGTTTGCGACGCTTAATGCAAACTATCTTCTCAAGAGACTTGCCGAGATTGGCTATAACCCGGCTTATCCAACACGCCGCGCAAGCCATGAATTTATCTTAAATTTAAGCGAGCTCAAAAAAAATTACGGCGTTTTAGCTATGGACGTCGCCAAAAGATTACTAGACTACGGTTTTCATGCACCCACTACCTATTTCCCATTACTTGTTCCAGAATGTTTGCTTATTGAGCCTACAGAAACTGAGAGTAAAGAAGAACTAGATAGATTTATTGAAGCAATGCATGCTATTTTAACAGAAGCCAAGACAAATCCAGCTTTGGTTAAAAATGCCCCTCACAGTATGCCGGTTAAGCGATTGGATGATGTCAAAGCAGCACGAGAGTTAGACTTAAATTATTTTAAGCATGAAAAAGTATAGCTCTTGTAAACGCTAGCGCTAGCGGCATAGTGCAGAATATTAGAGATATTATAATAAGATCACAGGGAGTGATAGGATGAATAGTAAAGTATTTTCGCAGCGATTCAACAGGGAAGTAGCACTGATGGGTCTACCAGAAGATATCAATGAAAAAACTAAAGCTGTCTCGAAGGTTTTTGGTGTCACAAGACATCTCGCAAACGCAATGATCTTCGGACACGCCGCACTTAATGAGACTCAGTTGGACAGAATCGCACAAATTCTCGAAGTCTGTCCACTCTGGCTTGGCGGACAAACAGAGCGGCGTAAAGCTTATCCTGGTAAAGAATTACTTGAAGAGGCATAACATACTTAAGAAAAAAGACAGACGGTAGGAAGTGTAAACCCTCTGCACCACGACTAATAAGAGGTGGTACAGGGGGTTTGATTTTTACTTGTGTTTACTACGAAATTTACGAATTGCACGTATCTGCGCAACTGCACGTGCAAGCTCACCAGCGGCAACGCTATAATCAATTTCAGTATTACGATTAGCCATCGCCTCCTCAGCGCGAGCTTTTGCTTCTAAAGCAAGAGCCTCATCAAGATGCTCAGCTCTTTCGACAATATCTGCAAGCACTGTAACCGTATGAGGCTGTACCTCAAGCATGCCACCAGAAACATAGAAAATTTCATCTTCTTGTGCATGCAGCGCTCTAAAGCGAATTTCTCCCGGCTTCAGCATGGTGAGTAAAGGCGCATGTCCTGGGTGAATACCTATCTCACCCAAAGCACCCGTGACCGTAACTCTTTCAACCAGTCCTGAATAAATTGATTTTTCAGCACTGACAATATCTAGATGTGTAGTAATTGACATCTCGTCTTGCCCCATCATACCAGCGTTTTTGCCTTCGCAATTGCTTCGTCAATATTACCTACCATGTAGAATGCCTGCTCGGGTAGAGAGTCAAACTCACCTGCTAAGATGCGTTGGAAGCCTTGAATTGTATCTTTTAATGTCACGTATTTTCCAGGAGATCCTGTGAAAACCTCAGCCACGAAGAAAGGCTGTGAAAGGAATCGTTGGATTTTCCGTGCTCTTGATACCACACGCTTATCTTCCTCAGACAACTCATCCATACCCAAAAT
>CAYYEZ010000014.1:0-34551 GCA_964471225.1 uncultured Legionella sp.
TTAAATGAGCGCAGTGCACATACGCTAGCAGATTTTTTGGAAATTCGTTTTACCGCTTTTACCGAAAAAACACTCACAGCGACTATGCCAGCGAGCGACCGAGCTAAGCAGCCCTTAGGCATTGTGCACGGTGGTGCAAACGTTGTTTTAGCAGAAACTGTAGCAAGTACAGCGGCCAATTGCGCTGTAGACTTATCAAAATTTTATTGCGTGGGACTCGAAATCAACGCCAACCACCTAAGACCGGTGCGTGAGGGGCTGATTACGGCAATCACAAGCCCAATTCATCTCGGTCGTACCACTCAAGTATGGCAAATCGAGCTCTTTGATGAGCAAGGCAAACCTTCGTGTATCTCGAGAATGACAGCTGCAGTCGTGACACGCTAAGCATCAAATATTACATCAACAGAACTGACAAAAAAGCCCCTTTCTAGGGGCTTTTAGATTGTAGAGCTTTACTTTCCTGATGAGCCACTAGGACCTGATCCTGCAGCGCGAGGAGCAGCCTCACCGGCTTCGCTGTTCCATTTTTTCTCAAGATCGAGTTGCTCCTTAAACTGCTTGATGGTTTCTGAATCTTTCCAAGATTTAGTCGCCTTACTTTGGAACAATCCATACTCAGGGACACCCACGACATGTTTTCGAATTGCATTCACAATTTGAATCACTGTATTAAGAATAGGTCTGATTAAGTTCCACACCAAACCTTCATCTTTGAATTGGTTCTCGACATGCTGTAAAGATTCCGTCACGGCTTTATGGAAAACCGAGAAGCCTTTTTTAGGATTGTTGCAATCTAGATAAGCCCCCATGCTTGAAATCAATTTATCATGAAGCTCCGCAACTGCATTCAAATGCTTACGCGATACGGCTGGATCTTGTTTTAAACTATCATAAATCTCACCGATTTCACCTAGCATCGACTTGAACCGCTCAAGCTCAAGCTCAAGCGAAAGATCTTCGGAAAAACTAACTTTTTTCTTAACTTTTTGTTTTTTCACAGAGTCATCTGGAAGATCGTCAAAACCTGATACTACGCCACCATCAAGAGGATGTCGTTCACCATCTGGCAGCGGTGTTTTTGTTGCGCCATTAGGTTGATGTGGCGCATCCATCAACACTGCTCGACGAGGACCACCTTCTAAATTTTGTCGAGGAGGCTGCTCAACATTTGCAGCACCCGCTTGAACGACAGCACCGAACATGAGCCCAAGCACCGCTTGTTGACGCATATAATCAAGAGCTGCTCCCATTAACAACAATAAGCTTCTATTCACATCAGCAGCTGAGGAGCTGACAGGCGGCTCGGCCGCGTCGTTGGCTTTCCATCCGTTTAAAATCGATTGAGCATCAGCCTCCACTTGCGTCGACAATTCAAGTGAAGAGGGCAGGTCTTGCTCTGTCTGAGATAGCACATTCCGCAAAAGCTCAAGCTCTGTGCTATGACTTTGTGGGTTTTTCATCTGCTCAAGTAACCAACCAGCTTGATCTGAGGTTAAGCGCCAGGAATTTGCATCTGCTTGCGCCATTGTGGCCGCGAATCGTGCCGCAAGTTGAATCGGCAACATATCGAAAATTATACCACCTGATTCAAAATTCCAAAGTAATGTCCTTACTGCATCTGGCGTCAATAAATCTGAGCGAACATAAGTAGCACGGCCATTTTGTATGATGACAAGACGATGCTCAGCAGGATTTTGCCCTGCCTCGATCAATGAAATAATAAGCTGCTCCATTTTATTAACTGCCACAACATCTACACCAGGTACAGTCCTTAATACGTCAAACTGCCGACGAGTAGTAATAACTTGCTGATTAGTAGAGTTAACTAGCGTACCCGTAGTAGCCACATCACCCAGCAGATCTTGTTGGTTCAAACGATCCCGCAAAGCGGAAACAACTCGTGGTGGGACACCTGCTACCGCAGCAGCACCAGAGATAATCGCTTGAGTAACCTCTTGATTAGACATCCTGTCTATTTGCGCCATAGAACGCTCAACAATTTTATTAATGCGTGAGCGTATGATACCTTCGAGGTGCTTCAACCGCTTATCGATATTCAACAACCCTTTCATCATACTAGACACACGTTGATCTAATTTTCTTTGTTCTATAGCTGAACCTGTTCGGGGTCTTGCCTGAACACTCAACAGTTCTTGTCTTATCGCTGATACTCTCATACTAACACGGTCATATTCAGCTCGAAGATCCTCTGTTTCCAGAGCGAGCCTTGCTTGCAGAGTTTGATTTTTTTGCATAGCTCCATCTGGGTTAAGAGCATTCAGAAGAGAACGCAGACTAGAGAAAAGCTCTTCAATCTCTTCCCCTAAATTCTTTATATCTGCAAGAGGCTGGCCTGATTGAGCTCGATCCCGAAGAGTACGGCGGAATTCAAAGAGCTTTAATACAAATAGGTCTTTTTGTTTATCAGTAAGATAAGATGCAGCATCAAGACTACTACGAAGGGCTTCGATTTTACCACTCATCACAGCATCGGAAGCATCTGTACCAAGTTCCATCTGAACAGTCGAAAACTGATCGTCCAGATCACGAAGCTCGGCATTTTTCTTATCTTCTAGAGTAGATGGCGCTTTCACTTTTCTTCGCTCTTTACGTAACATTTCTTCTGCAAAATTATCATAATTTGTTTCTTCTTTTACAGTTTTAACCTTTCTGCCAACTTGTTTCATTTTATTTTCCCCTCGCATTCGTAATTTAGTTACCCCAGGCACTTCTGCTTTGTTCGAGGCTGGTGGAGCCTCTGAATCGTGTTGCTCTACATCATCTCTTCGATCTCCAAACCGCCGTGAATCAGGCACAGAAGAACCCAAGCCATACAACACAATCGGTGTATCAGATGGCCGTACTGAATCAAGCACTGAAATTTGGTCAACAGGCGGCAAATTAGGACGAGGAGCGTCTAACGACGCATGAGAGCCTCGCTGCTGCTGAGCGCTCAGTAACCTCTCGGCCTCAGTCATGATCTGAGGATTTGTAACCAGCGTAACTGCAGTAACCATTCTTAATATGCTAAGAGGATCAAGAGGAGCTTGTATTATAGCTCTAGCCAAACGGTCTTTACGTTGCGCAATATCCTCTTGAAGGTTGACAGATAACCCCAGCCCCGACGGATAGACGGATTCGACTGCTCCCATCACTTGAATGGCTTTAGGATTAATCGGCAAACGCTCAAAAGTCTCTAGCGCAAAGGCCGCATTTTCTAACGGCAAACCTTGAGAAGCTCCGTGTTCTAAAGCGAAAGATAATGCCGCAGCCTGATCCAAAGAAAGAACTCCGACTCGCATTTGTTGAGGATTTGATCTGAATATTTGATATAAATTTTCTTCAATATCTTCGCTGCTTAAGATCATGTTCAACACATTATCATATGCAACTACAAGCACTTGCCCCCGTGTCAGCATCGATAACACCGCAAGCACCCTATCCACAGCCACTTCATCATATGCTCGGTTAATCAACTGCTGACGAAACGCTGCAAGCTCAGAGGCAATTAACTCGCCATACATCATTTCACCAACGTGGCGCTCAGTCACAGCTTCTGAGCTACTTTCTCCTGCTATCATTCTTGATATGCCATCTGATAACAGTCTCGGAATTTGATTCACAACATTTTCCACTTCTCGAGCTGCAGTGGGCGTCATGCTAGAATCAGTGAAAATTACCGCCCCCTTCAACAAAGTGCTTGGGTCTAGCTCATCAGCAATTTCTACAGCTCTTTCAATAGACTGTCTAAGCGCTTGCTCAGAAAAATTAGAAAGTTTCGTCAAAACCTCAAAGGCCTGGTTTATCTGACGATTGGCCGCACTCATCTCTCTAGAAACGTCGATATCTTGTGAATCAGGTTGAGATAGCTCCAAAGCCAATGCTTCAGAAGCTCGGATCAGCTCAATACGCTGAGCATCAAGCTCAGAGAAAATATGCAATTGAGCGTCTAACACCTCTGATATCTTAAGTCCTTTACTTTCTAAGTCATCTAATATTTTATAAGCTTGTTCTTGAGCACGGTTTAATCTACCTATCAATGTGTCGATATTAGCTCTTTTTGATATCAAGTTTTCTTGTAGCTTTTTAAGTTTATTAGTTTTTGCGCTAGCACTGCTATTTGAAGTCGGCATCTGAAAGCTCTGATCGGAAGTAACTACTCGATGAGCTGCTTGTTTTTGCTCACGCTTTTGTCGGTTGCGCTCGTAAGCTTGTTGAGCTTGCCGATTAGGTGTGCGGGAGGCAGGAGTCTCTGCCGCAAATTCTTGAGACACTACGCGATCGGACATATCCGCAACGCGGCTGTGTCTCGATAAAAAGGATTCTTTTTGCTGATTTAAAGTTACTATTTCTCTACGAGTATCGCTTATTGAAATGTTGAAAGCCTCAAGCTTACTTGAAAACAAACGACCAGCTTCATCAGTCAAATAATCGTGACGGCGATGCGCTTCATCTATCCGCCGGGTCATCAGGTGACTCAAGCTCTCAAGCTCTCTCACAAAAGCATTAAGCGAATCCACAGACGATGTTAAATTATTAACCTTACGCTCGATCGTGACGATAATACCATTCGCATCTTTCACTTCTTTTGCAAAATTCCCCAGAATTTTTTTGGCTTTATCTAGAGACTCTTTGATCTTTTTAATAACTTGAGTACCTTCTCGAATCAAACCTTGTTCATCAGTATTCAGATCTCTTGTATGATGAGTGACATTTCCAAGCTCGATAGAACCCCTATCGTCTACTACTGATCCAAAGTTGGCTGATCTTGAGGATGGTATGCGAGACATACTGGCTCTTGGTATAGAAGGCAAACTCCTGTTTTGGCTAGGATTGGGTGCGTCAACCACTGATGATGTTGAGCTAGATAACACCGCGTTATTAACCAAATGTATCGCATCCAGCACAGACAAAGGATGATTATCTGCCTGTTCGCGAAGAAGACGGGTTGGTCGTTGTCCAGCAGCCAAAAATTGCCTAACCGCACGGGAGTTTGTGTCAAGCACAATATTCCGACGCATAAGCTGAATGAGTTGATCTAAACAGCCTTGAGGATCTCGCGCAAAGGAGGCTTGAAGATTTGCTGCAACAGCATAAGGAACAGATCCAAACACAAGCTGAGATTGGCTCGATCTTGAAAGTGATATCCCGTCAAGAAGCGTTCTAAAATTAGCACGAACACGCCACGCATCGGCAGCAATTACCGAAAGGCTAACCAGCTCCCCATTATGAGAAATTTCACCAACTATTATGGAGTTATTTCTGGCATTAGAATCAGTCAACACACCTCGAGCACGGGCAACAAGAGCTTGCTCTTCTTGTTGTGGACCTACTTCTTCTAAGCCTCCATCTGGGCCGGGTTGATATGCATCAGACAAGTCATTATTCGAATCCGAACGACTCATTCTTTGATATAAAGCATAAGCTCCAGTAGTGACAAAAAAGACCGCGGCTCCTAATCCTAGTAATGGCATGATATCTCCTCACAATAAACCACGCGTCATCTACGTGGCTGTTAAAATTCATTTACATACTTTCGTGATTATAGACCATATTTTATTAAGAGTGGCTTAATATAATTTTGTGTATTCATTTTAAATACACAAAGAAAATAAAAGAGCAGGTTTCACCAGCAAAAAACAGGTAATCCTTGTATAAAGTTAGATTTTTTCAATAAAGAAGCTTAGAAAATAAAAAATGTAAAAACTGATAAGATAAGATTGTTAAAAATGAAGCAGCAGGAAGAGTCAAAATCCAAGAGGTAAAAATATTACGTATAACAACTAGATTTAAAGCACCAATACCGCGCGCCAAACCAACACCCAGGACAGCGCCTACTAAGGTTTGCGTTGCGGAAACAGGGATTCCTAAACTTGTTGCAACGACCACAGTCGTTGCTGCAGCTAATGTAGCAGCAAAGGCTCGGCTAGGCGTAAGTGCAGTAATAGAGCTCCCTACCGTTTCAATCACTCGCCGTCCATAGATCAAAAAACCACTTAGCACACCAAAACAACCCAGTAAAACAATCCACACAGGATAGCCCGTGGATTGAATATTTTGATGTCCGTGTGTAATAAGACTGTGCACAATAGTGAGTGGGGCAACAGTTAACGAGACATCATTTGCGCCATGCGCAAAAACCATCGCACACGCAGTCATCGCCATGAGCACAGCGAAATATTTCTCAACTTGTAAAAAACGATCGCGTCTCCTCATTTCAGGACGCTCTCTCACTTGTCGAATCGCCAACAAACCCACAGCAGTAAATAAAAAGCTCGTCAACAGCGTGACGATGGTACTCTGCTGTACATTTAAATGGATATGGAAATGTTTCAGACCTTTAAATACGGTGATAAATGATAAAACTGAGCCCACTAAAAAAAGATAGAAAGGGATATAACGCTTTGCTTTTTCAAGCACATCTCGTCTTACAAAAATAAGTAGCTGAATACTCGTAAACAAAGCATACGCTGTAATTCCAGAAATCAAAGGTGAGGTTATCCATCCAACAGCGATGTGACTCACTTGCCTCCATTGAACCGCATCAGCTCCTAACACCAACCAGCCAAAACCCACCATCGAGCCGACCAAGGCGTTAGTAATCGATACAGGAACACCTATAAAACTGGCTAAATTCATCCAAATGGTACACGCAAGTAGCACACCAAGCATACCTTCGATGAGAATATGGGGTTTCTCCATGAGTTGCACTGTATTGATAATACCGTCACGCATCGTCTCCGTGACATCAGCGCCACCTAAAAAAGCACCCGCAAACTCGAATATAATAGCAATTAAAATCGCTTGCTTGACTGTGACCGCTTTTGAGCCCATGGTTGTGCTCATCACGTTGGCTAAATCATTGGCACCAACGCCCCAATTCATCATAAAGCAGAATGCGACTGCAAGAATTAAAAAAATAGAGTTGTGATCCATAAGATGTTGTTACCGGGCAATAAGTATTTGTAAACGACCACCCACTGTCTGGGCATGATCGGCCAAGTCTCCAATCCATTGAACCAATTTATAAAGAAACATTGCCGTCATCGGGGGCAAGGTTTCTTCTATTGTAAAAATTTTATTTCTAATTTCTGCGAGCTGACCATCACTGTCATGCTCGATCTCATCCAAAGTCACAATCATTTCTTCAACGATGGTCACTTCATTTCCTCTGAATCCACTCTCAAGCAATTGATCAAGCTCATTAATGGCTTTACAAGCTTGTTTAGCTGCATCTAAACAACGCAGTAAAAAAGGCATAAATAATGCCTCAAGGGGTGCGGGCAAATGCATTTTTCTACTTAAAACCAAGCTTGCAATATGCTCAGCTTTATTCGCAATTTTATCTTGCGCACTGAGTAACTCTAGAAGATCGGTGCGCGCCACAGGTAAAAAAAGCCCTGTAGGTAAATGTAATCTCAAGTTACGTTTGATAATATCTGCGTCTTTCTCCATATCGGAAATTTTCATTTTCAATTCGGCGGCAGCTTCCCAATCGTCCTTTAAAACTGCTTCAAAAAAAGGATAGAGCTGTTTTGCACAGTGATATACTTTATGCATATGCTGCTCGATTGGCCGAATTGGCGACGGACCGAAAACATTAAAAACACTATTGATCATACACTAACTCGAAAAAGTAATAACACTCACATCCTCATAATAACGAATATCAATCTAGATGAGAAGAAGCAAATAAAACAACTCCGAGCGTCCAATCATTCGTACTGACTTTATTAGAGATAAAATGAATCGTCTGAGTCTCACTCATCTTAAGTCCATCGACAAAAAACGAGTACAAGTAAGAAGCATTTAGACAGTTTGAGAACAGATACTTATTTTTTTGATAAAGCGTTCCCAAAACAGCCCAGTCCTGCTGACACACTTGTTGATTCGCCTCGGCAGCAAGCTGCTGATGAGTCAGCTCATTATGCTCAAATATAAATGGTCTTTCCTGAAGCATTGCACTCATGCCACCAATGATGTACCAAACTTGTTCAGGCTGACTCTGCATCACAGACTTTAAAATATTATCGACTTGGTGAACGTCATTTATCATCGGTGTGACTAACTTTCTACACAATTGAAAATCACCAGCGCCTAATGCACCATTTGGTAATGGATAATGTCTCGGGAAACAAACCTCATTATCAAGATACTGTGCTCTGATTTGATCTTGGCCAAGACCTAGAAAACCATGGGTAAACAAAGACACATGTCTACCATACACGTTGAGCTCAATATAGTCGTTGGGACGGACTCCCTCGACGCTTTTCAACGGAAAAGCAACCTGGATAGAGCCACTGCCAGTATCCACCACACTAACCAATGAAGCGGACGGAGAGGTCAGCACCCCTAACTCATAATTTACCGCTAACCAACCAAACAAAGCTTCTTCATTACTAGTCAATGTTTTTGCGACAACGAGCTGACCTGGCGCGTGCTCGTTAAACCACTGAGTTAGCTTAGCATAGTAAGCCTGCTGAACAGAAAAATCTAACATACGCATCCCTGAGGTTGCATACACGTAAACAGGGATCTTTAAATTAGGAACATCAGAAAAAAGGAGAGACAAATAACGATCGATAGCGCTCTGATTTAACTCAACAGACGCCAAACCAGGCTCTATTTTTTTAGAGAGTACGTTTTTGATATTACGAAAAGCACCTGACGAATCTAACTCATATTGGTAGACATGTAATCTTGAGCCAGCATTGCCAGCATTAATCACTGCAATACACTCTTTTTCCAAACAGATATCTGAACCAGAAAATGCAATAGAGCTTAACAGCAAACCAATCAACAACAGTAAACGATGCATTATTTTTCCTAAATTATGAATCAGAAATAGCCGCTCTGCGACGAGACAGAAAAGATCAAAATTTACTCAATCTCTTGCCAAGAATTGCGTATGATACATGATACAAAGAGTTGCGGAAAGATGAGAAATAAAATTACGTTTTATTCAAATAAATCAAAATGACGGCCCGCTCGTGCTAATCTTAGATAGATGTAACTCATCTTCTATTTTCCAGTTGGGCGTAATATGCCGCTTTGGAAACCCGTAGCGAAGTGCCTTAAACTGAATCAATGGTACCGAGAAGAGGACTCGAACCTCCACGGAGTTACCCCCACTAGCACCTGAAGCTAGCGTGTCTACCAATTCCACCACCTCGGCCAAACGCGGCTAACTTTAGCGAGCTTCATATCGATTGTCAACAAATCCGTCTTGGAGAATAGTTTTGGGTATCCTCCAAGACTCACATACTTGATGTTTAATTAGATGGACCTATCATTGCTTCAGGCTTCACATACGCGTCAAATTGCTCTGATGTTAAAAACCCTAATTGCAACGCAGCTTCCTTCAATGACAAATTGGCTTGATGTGCTAATTTTGCAATTTTTGCAGCCTTATCATAACCAATATGTTGATTAAGTGCGGTGACAAGCATCAGCGAATGATTTAAATAATGCTCAATCACAGGCTTATTCGCTTCTAATCCTTCTATGCAAAATTCTCGGAAAGAATCACAGGTGTCCGCGATTAAATTTAACGAATGAAGTACGTTAAAAATGATTACAGGCTTAAACACATTTAACTCAAAATTACCTTGACTGCCGGCGATACCCACGGTGGTATCATTACCCATCACTTGAGCACAAACCATTGTCATCGCTTCTGACTGTGTTGGATTCACCTTACCTGGCATAATCGATGATCCTGGCTCATTTTCAGGCAAAATCAACTCACCAATACCACATCTTGGCCCTGACCCTAACCAGCGCACATCATTAGCAATTTTCATCAAAGCGCAAGCCAATGTTTTTAATACAGCATGCGCCATCACAAGCGGTTCATGAGAAGCCAAAGCTTCGAATTTATTCGGTGCCGAGATAAACGGCAATTGCGTTAGTTTGGCAATATGAGCCGCCGCAAGTATTGCAAATTTAGGATGCGTATTTAGCCCCGTACCGACTGCAGTGCCGCCCAACGCGAGCGCGTACAATTCAGGCATGAGCTGCTCTATGCGAGCCAAACAAGCATCTAATTGTGCCACATAGCCAGAAAATTCTTGACTCAAAGTCAAAGGCACCGCATCTTGAAGGTGTGTCCGCCCGATTTTGATGATTCCTTGAAATGCATTCATTTTTTCAGCCAAAGCATCACGTAATGCACGTACTGACGGTATCAGTTTGTTTTTGAACGCTAAGGCTGCAGCAATATGCATTGCCGTTGGGAAAGTATCATTTGAAGATTGCGAGTGATTCACGTCATCATTTGGGTGAACAGGCGTTTTACTCCCCATCACGCCGCCCGCCAACTCAATTGCACGGTTTGAAATCACTTCATTCACGTTCATATTAGACTGAGTACCACTTCCTGTCTGCCACACATACAATGGGAAATGCGCATCTAATGTGCCATTGCATACTTCATCCGCTGCAGCAACAATCAACTTCACTTTTTCTTCAGATAATTCATTTAACTCACCATTTGCAAGTGCTGCTGCTTTTTTTAATATCCCTAATGCATGAATCACCTCTATTGGCATATGATCACCGCCAATATGGAAGTGATGTAAAGAACGCTCTGTCTGCGCACCCCAATATTTATCTGCAGGTACATCAATTGCGCCCATGCTATCGGTTTCTGAACGTGTTTTACTCATCGCATACTCTCTTGGTTGTGTTACACTATCGCGCATTATAATCCTAGAAAGTTCAAAATGCGAACCACACGAATTTATCACCCTGGGAATTACAAAACTAAAGATGTCATTACACTGTCTCCTGAGGCAAGTCATCATATTGTGACGGTATTACGCATGCCGACAGGTGCATCAATCACTCTCTTTAATGGTGAGCAACGTGAATGCCAAGGAGTCATCGTTACGGCACATAAAAAACATGCAGAGATTGAGATTCTCAATGATCATCATATTAATCGCGAATCGCCTTGCCATATTCATCTTGCACAAGGTATTGCCAAAGGTGATAAAATGGAATGGATTGTTCAAAAAGCAACTGAATTAGGTGTTGCCGAAATCACACCCGTTTTCACACGTCATGGCGCGGTAAAACAAGAAAAAGCACGGTTTGAAAAGAAATGGCAGCAGTGGCAATCTATCGCTCTAAATGCAGCAGAGCAATCTGGCCGGACAAAAATTCCAGTGATTCACGCACCTTGTGATTTCGAATCCTTTATTGAGCAATCAAAAACCGCCTCTGGATACATTTTGGACCCTTACGCTTCTTTCTCATTTAAACGAACTCTTCCTTCGTCACTCACCTCCACCACACTCTTAATTGGCCCTGAAGGGGGATTTCATCCTGACGAAATAAAAAATGCAAATTCAAATCAATATACACCAATATCAATCGGACCGCGCATATTGAGAACAGAGACTGCAGCAATTACTGCGCTAAGTATTTTGCAAGCGCTTGCAGGTGATTTATAATACCTAACAAACTTAATCATTTTGAGGTTATTTTATGAGCCCACACGTCATAGCAGTGAGTGATGAGCAATTTGAGCAAATAGTTCTGAATTCAACGAAACCAGTTCTTGTTGATTTCTGGGCAGAATGGTGTGGTCCATGCCGTGCATTAGGACCTATTTTTGAAGAAGCAGCAATGAATCATAGCGATAAATTGATTTTCGCTAAGATGAATATTGATGAAAGCCCACAAACTCCTTCTAAATATGGTGTGATGAGCATCCCCACATTAATTTTATTTAAAAACGGTCAGGTGGAGGCTATCAAGATGGGCTTACTTTCCAAATCACAACTCATCGCATTCATCGATAGTCATATCTAAATCTTCACGAAGGGAGCAAAACTCCCTTCCATCTTTATCTATCCCATTCAGAGTCATCGTATGAGAGCACTTTTTCGAAATCAACCTCGCGCTTTCTATATGATTTTTATGCTTGAAATTTGGGAACGTTTTGGCTTTTATACCGCACAAGCACTCCTGACATTGTATTTCATACGAGCCCTTGGCATGGCAGAACACCATGCATACTACACTTTTGGAGCTTTTTCAGCCTTGGTTTACAGCATGGTCGCTTTTGGAGGGTATTTAGGAGACAAAATATTAGGCACTCAACGAACGTTGGCTTTAGGCTTAGTCGTATTAAGTTTGGGATACCTTGCACTTGCTTCTGTCCCTATCGTCAATATTTACTACGCACTTGCTTTAATTGCCGTTGGAAATGGATTATTTAAAGCGAATCCGTCCAATCTACTCTCTCGTTGTTATTCAAAAGAAGATCCACGCATTGATCATGCTTACACACTTTATTATATGGCAATCAATCTTGGTGCCGTGCTAGCGCTCCTCATCGGCCCGGCTCTTTCTCACCATTACGGCTACGCATTTGCTTATTTCGCCAGTTTTCTCGCTATTTTACTCGCACTTCTAAATTATCTACTGCAAAAAAAACATCTGAAACATCTTCAAGGCCCCGCAGACCAACGCATCCTCAGTTTTTTGCATATCAGTCTTATCTTGGGAGGATTATGTGTCACGACTTATCTTTGTCACTTATTATTGCAAAATACTTTCATCACGAGACGCGTATTAGGTTGCATCATCGTACTGTGTTTTTGCATGTATACATATTTTATGTACAAAGAAAAGCCCTCCTCGCGTGCACGCATGGTCGTAGCGCTCATCCTCATGGCAGAGGCTGTGATTTTTTTTACATTGTATCAACAACTTCCGACCTCTTTGACGTTGTTCGCCGTACACCATATTCGTCATCAATTTTGGGGAATAGATCTCGACCCACAAACTTTTCGCGTGTTAAATTCCCTCTGGATTGTGATTTTAAGCCCTTTACTCGTTTCTTTTTATGCCAAGCTTGACGAAAAAAATATCTCTTTTAGCATCCCTTATAAATTTGCGCTCGGGCTTTTTTGTTGTGGACTAGGATTTGCCATCCTCTACTTTGCTCGTTTTTATCACGACTCAGAAATGATGATTTCGCCTATGTGGGTTGTCATCAGCTATGCGGCCCAAAGTTTAGGCGAACTTTTTGTTTCAGCGCTCGGCATCTCAATGGTTGCTTCTCTCGTTCCTTTAGCGATTCGCGGGTTTGTGATGGGGATGTGGTTTTTAACTTCCGCTATTGCAGGCTTCACAGGTGCTTTTGTGGCTTCACTTACAGACATGACTCACATCACACAAGCGCACACAATAAACTCTCTTTGGATCTACACAAAAGTCTTTGGTCAAATCGGCTTATGCGCTATCTGTCTTGCGATTCTTCTTGCACTTGCTGCACCTAAGCTCAGCAAGATGATGACTAAGTGAATCCAGCCTATGATAAATAGCCCACCCCACCCCCTTGGCTTTCCAATGCATTAGTCGCGCCGCCATTGATTTCTTCTGTTTCTAATACAAATAAAGCAACCTCAGGTTTTAGATAAATTTTCTTCTCTACCCTCAAAGAAAGAGCTTCGTCAAATGAGTCTTGAGAAGATAATCGCAAATCATTCATTGTATGCATAACGAATCCTTAAGGCGCATTGTAAGAAACACAGAGAAAATTATTAAAAGAACTGCAATTATTTGCGGTAATATTATACCAGCCATCAACACCAGAAAAACCATACCCAACCTGACCTTCAGACCCTGATGTATTATCCGTCCAGTTACTACACACGTTAGTTCCTCCATATCCTGTCCAAAAGCCCCGAGCACCTCCCCCATCTGCTTGAAGAATATTTGCAGTCAATCTTGTTCCAAAAAGACCTGTAGCATCACTACTGGTTACTTGCGTACCATTATAAGCGTTATAATAATTCACAGAAGGCATCACGTTCCAAGCAAGTGAAGATGTTGCAAACAAAGCGCTATATGTCCCTGAAAGACTTGCCGACTGAGCATTCGTCATGCAAATAGTATCTGCACTCGCCTGAGTAAAGCTTCCTTGCGAAGAAGTTATTGATACGAAAAGCTTACCTGAATTATTTAACGTATCTACCGCTGGCGCATTATAAGAGCAGTCGCTCGAAGAAGTGCAATTCGTACCCAATGAATTAGCTAAGTGAGCTGAAATACAATTACCAGTAAATGACCCCCAACTAAAGGTATAGACAAATTGTATACGTAAATATCCTGCCGCAGCAGAACACCCCCCTGCAAGACGTTGGCACAATGCGTAATTAGACGCATTTGTTGACACATAAGTTCTTGCGGTTAGCGCGGAAGACCCGCCAGGCATAGTGACCGAGGCACTTGGCGTGCCTGAGCAACTTGCTCCAGAATAAAAATTTGCAACAAGGCTATTAAGTGTCTGGGCTGCATTCAAGGTAATCTGATATTGATTTGCAGAGCTTAACCCTACTGATTCTATCGGGCTTAAGTACGATGATGCGTAACCTGCCTGGGCGAGCAACGTACTGATGAACACCACTCTTGCTAAATACATCCGTGTACTCACAATTAGTTTTTTACCCAGATTAACCTGGAAAGATGAACCTTGCAACAGAACCTTGCAATAGAAGCTTGCGTGATTTTTTTTTTTTTGCTAGAGTGGGAAAACTTGATTGATTTGGTAAACGGATGAACTCGAAAGACGAGTTTATTGAAGCAGCGAGGTCATTAAATCCTCAGCTGCGAGCAACGTGCCCTATAGGGTCTCCACCAGAGCTCTATTATAAGTACCATATATTCCCTGTAAAATTGTTTTCTCTCCTCCTCACAACTCTCCAAGCAAAACCAGATCACGATGAACGAAACATCAAATTCATCACCAACCTAAAAAAGAAACTCCTCCTTGCGCAAGCAGGCCCACATAGTACTTACGTCCCTTCTTGTAAACATATGACTGCCTCCATCATGCGGCCAAGCGTATTAAGTGCAGGACTCATTTACCTTAATCCACAAGGTAAAGTGATTGGACTTAGTAATGAAAATGATAGTTTCGAATTGTCTTTTAAAAGTTTACTGTGGCCTTTGATCATCATGCATTTGATGAATATCCCCATAGACTCAAACCTAAGCATTATCGGCATGAACGATACTTTATTCGAGATCACACCAGATGATCGAGAACAGATTATTGAAAACTTAGCATTGCAAACACTACAAGCAATATTACATGCAAATCGCGATACAAACGTGATGATTCGTGAGGGTATTTATGCGAGAAGCAGTCTTTTTCCTTTAGGATTGAACGGCGATTTTGTCGACGAGCGTCCAAGCACAGATCTTTTTGATAAATTGCTTCATGTATAACTGCACGTCAACACATTCGCTTAAATTATGCTGTCGCGACAGATAGACGCTTTCTTTCAATCCACCAAACGCTTATAAAAGGCGGTAAACACATCGCGACCAGCCCTAAAACCAGGGCCAGCTCATAGTTCAGAACCCGACCAACATCAACACCTTCTGGAGGAAGAAAACTAACCACCAGTGTCATTAAAACACCAACAATACCCACGCCGGCAACAATCAATAACCCCGGCATGCCGCCAGGAATTTTAAATGGCCGGGCTTGTGTGGGCGCACTCTTTCTTAGCTTGATCACGGCCAGAAACATAATAAAATACATCAGCATGTATAATTGTGCCGCCAGTGCAGTTAAAAACCAATACGACCCATTCACACTTGGCATAAATAAAAATAACGCCGCAAGCAAGGTGACAATCACCGCTTGACCTATTAATAAAACAACCGGCGCGCCATGTCGATTTTCTCGTTGGAAAAATTCTGGTAAATTGCCTTCTTGTGCTGCAACAATCAAGCCTTTCGTTGGAGCAATAATCCAATTACTCACACCACCAAAACCACCTAACACCAACATAAGTGCAACAAGAGGCATACAATAAACTAAGTGGTATTGAGCCAGAAACGCATGAAAAGCCTGCATGATACCTGCTACCAAATTAATATCATCGTGAGGAAGAACTACTGCTATCGCTAAAGAGCCCAAAATTAATGTCGTTAGAATAATCATCACAGAAAAAATCAATGCCTTAGGAAAAGCTCGCTGCGGCTCTGCAACATCGTTTGCATGTACAGTTGCAATCTCAATCCCACAAAAAGACATCATAATCGCGGTGAGTGATACCCACATTGAGCTATCGCCCCAATGAGGCATAATACTGGCTTTATCGAACTGAACAGCGATAGGACGTCCACTATAGACCCAAGCAACACCCAAAGCAATAATAAGCGTCATCGGAAGAATCAAACCCGTTAACGCACAAATATTACTAAACCATGCAGATGAACGCATACCGTATAAATTAACTAATGTAGCAGCCCAAAAAGAAACGGTAATCACGGTCCACAAAAAATAAGGATTTTGAGCTAAATTAGGATCAATCAAATACCCAACGCTGCCAGCAACAAACGACAAAATAGTCGGATACCAAATGACATTTTCAATCCACTGTAGCCAAATCGCTAAAAAGCCCATTTTTCTGCCAAAAGCCTCTTTGACCCACACATAAATCCCACCCTGCTTAGGCCAACCTGAAGCTAACTCTGCAGAAACAAGTGCTGTTGGGATTAAAAAACAAAATGCACCTAAAATAAAAAAAGCAATCAACTGGCTTCCAAAAAGAGCGGTCGCCGGCAAATTGCGAATACTATCGACTGACCCTACAGTAATCATGGTCAAACTGAAGATAGATAATGCATGTTTTTTAGAGCTCATATTTTTCCTCGATGATATGCCGTGCAATTATATCACTTTGTTCATAAATATTACAATTATTCGCGCCATTTTTGTTGTGTTAATACATCCAAAATCACTGTCGGGGTCGACAAACCACCTAAATATCCTTCTACAATACCATCTACTTCACCCGTATGAAACTCTGCCTGAAGCGCATCCACATCACGACAAGGTGGCACTCCTGCACGGTTAGCACTCGTGGAAATAATTGGTCCATGCTTACATAGAGCATGAGCTACAGGGTGTGTTGACATCCTAATTGCAATTCCTGGGTGCGCACCACTTAAATAATCAGGGATACGCGAAGACTTTGGAAAAATCCATGTTACAGGTCCAGGCCAAGTTGCCTTTACATGCTCTAATGCATCATCAGGGACTTCTTGGATAAGCGGAAAGAGATCTTTCCATTCGTGAATCAGGAGAATCAGTCCTTTTTCCACAGGACGCTGCTTTAGCGCAAGTACCCTTGATACAGCATTTTCATTCCAAGCATCGCACCCCAAACCATAAACAGCCTCAGTAGGATAAGCAATCACGCCCCCTTCATCTATAAGTGCTCGCGCATCAGAAACCGTTAATAACGCATTCATTTTGAATTATTCAAAATTAAATCGCGCATTCTAGCACATATTTCGTGCAAAACATGAATATTATGCAAACTTGCAAGGGCTGCAAACCCAACACTTTTTTGTTTAAAAAGCTGGTGCAAGTAAGCTCTGGAATAGTGTTGACAAGTATAACATGTGCAATTTTCCATAATCGGCCGCAAATCGTTTGCAAAGATCGCTTTTTTAATTTGTAAACGCTGTTGCTCATACTCACTATCAAAAACAAGCCAATTTTGGTGCTGCTTCAACTCTCCACAATAAAGCGCACCATGTCTCGCGTTTCGGGTTGGAGCGACACAATCGAACATATCAATGCCTTCATACACCACGTCGAGCAAATCTTGTGGTGACATTCCCACACCCATACTGTAACGCGGTTTATCCTCCGGTAGAAGGTCATGCACCCATTGAATTAATTCAACTGTTTTAGGCATATCAAATCCAACCGTTTCCCCACCCAAAGCGACTCCCGCTAATAACGGTTGGCTCGCGACAAAAAGCGCACTTTCACGACGCAAAATCCGATGACTACCCCCCTGCACAATACCAAACAGCGCTTGAGAAAAACCATAGCGAGATGTCGGATATTTAGCGTGATAAGCCATAGACTGGCCAAGCCATCGATGTGTCCGCTCCATAATGTGACGCGCTTCACGCTCATTGCAAGCATCCGGAGTGCATTGATCAAACGCCATAATAATATCTGCCCCAATGATTTTCTGTGTTTCCAAAGACATTTCAGGCGTCATATGAATGACTGTCTCGGAAAAAGGAAGCTTAAAGTGAGCCCCCTCTTCATCAATCGTACAAATATCTTTATTTTTTGATAAACTAAATACCTGAAAACCGCCGCTATCCGTCAGCATTGGTCCAGACCATCCCATAAAAGGATGCATGCCACCAGCCGCCTCAATCACGCGCATACCAGGGGAAACCAACATGTGATAAGTATTTCCGCCTAAAATCATCTGGCTCTGACACGAATGAAGTGCCTCAGGCATCACATTGTTCACTCCAGCACGCGTTCCTACTGGCATAAACATTGGTGTTAAGCACTCGCCGTGAGGTGTGCACATGCGCATGACCCGCGCACGTGAGTGTTTATGCTGTGCAGCAAGTGCGGCTGAAAATACTATCGTTGGATCGGGGTGAATAGAAGTCGACAAAATATAATACCTGAAACAAGAAACATTGCACCAAAATAAAAAGCAGACCATGCCGCCATTGATAACCCATAAGCACGCCAGGCAACTTCACCACAGCTATTTGAGCCCCATAAAAATAGATGCACCAAATCACGCCAAGGAAAGTAACGAATCAACATTTCAATACCTGGCAAACAAGCCGCCGACTCAGGCGTTGCAATTGACTCTAACCACAATTGACGAGAGGCGAAAAATAAGCCAAGTGCTGTAAACACCATCTGCGATACAACCACATGCTTCGCGCGAGCAAGACTTCCTAAAAATAACCCGACGAGACATAAAAACAAAAATGCAAAGGCGCACGCACGCTGCATCAAGCACAGCGGGCAAGGCTGGAATCCTAACCCATATTCAAGATAAAATGCAAAAAAAATGACAACAAGAGTGGAAAAAGCAATCGCATTTTGCAGTAAACGAAAACTTCGTTTCGTCATACAGCACTCCTTAAAATGTCTTTGCCCGCATAAGGTAAAGTAGTCATAGAGGCAATCCTTAGTAACTGATTATACTTCGCAATACGATCTGTTCGACACATTGAGCCTGTTTTAATTTGACCACAACCTGTCGCGACAGCTAAATCTGCAATAAGGGTATCCTCTGTTTCACCCGAGCGATGAGACATCACGCATTGATAACCGTTACGGCTAGCGATACGCATTGTCTCGCGAGCTTCGCTTAAGGTTCCGATTTGATTAGGCTTAATTAGCACGGCATTTGCCACATGCCTTTCAATGCCTTTTTTCAAAATGGCAGAATTTGTTACAAATAAATCATCACCAACCAACTGGACTGTTCGCCCAAGGGCTTCTGTCATCAATGACCATCCTTGCCAATCATGCTCGTCTAACCCATCTTCAATACTCACAATAGGATAATGACGAATCAGTTCTTGATAATAAGCAATCAAGGCATCACTAGCCAAACTAGCACCTTCAGAACGTAAATGATACTCACCCTCACTAAATAAAGATGAGGCAGCCACATCCAAAGAAAAGACAATGTCTTGTCCCAGCGAGAAACCAGCACGAGCGACAGCATCAGACAATAAATCTAGCGCTTGTCGGTTCGATTTTAAATCTGGCGCAAATCCGCCCTCATCTCCGACTGCAGTGTTCAAACCTTGTTTTTTTAATACGCTGCGTAAGACGTGAAATACCTCTGTTCCCATTTGTATGGCGGTCTGAAAATCAGAAGCACCTACAGGCATAATCATGAATTCTTGAATATCAACATTATTATCTGCGTGCATGCCGCCGTTCAAGACGTTCATCATCGGCACAGGCAATCGCATCGATTCACCTTGATTCAAAACTTCGAATAAAGGTCGATTTGATGCGATTGCATGCGCTCGAGCGCATGCAATCGAGACAGCTAAAATTGCATTTGCACCTAATCTAGATTTATTTTCTGTACCATCCAAGCGACACAATAATGAATCAATTGCTGTTTGATCAGAGACAGACTCATGCAATAGTGCTTGCCGAATTTCTTGGTTAATATGCGCAACAGCTTTTCGCACACCCTTGCCTGCGTAACGCGATGCGTCATGATCACGGAGTTCACAAGCCTCGAAACATCCTGTCGATGCACCCGAAGGTACACTTGCCTGCCCTAAAACACCACTCTCCAGGATGACATCCGCTTCTACCGTGGGATTTCCTCGTGAATCAAGAATTTCACGTCCTACAATATTCGCAATGCGCATCATTATTCCTTAAAAATGAAATGCACATATTGTTTTGCGAGGCGACTACGATTGTCAAGCAATACAGGTAATGATTGCAGAAAAATCAAGATCACTGATACGCGCCTCTTTTTTTGTATAAATTTCTGTGGCTAACGCACCTAATGTCGTCGAAATACCGACGGCCTTTGCTGCTTCTTGACTCAAACGCAAATCTTTCAGCATCATTTTGGTAGTAAAACCCGGTTGATAACCATAATTTGCAGGCGACTGAGGCACCACCGATGGTACGGGCGCATGAACACTCATAGCCCAACACTGTCCAGAAGACTGACTCACAATCTCATGCAGTTTTTGATGACTTAATCCCAATCGCTCGGCTAACAAGAATGCTTCTGAAACTGCAATCATTGAAATACCCAGCAACATATTATTACATAATTTCGCCGCCTGACCGGTTCCAGCCGCACCAGTATGAACAATGGTCTTACCAAGACAAGATAATAAAGGCTGGTACGTTTCGAACACCGAAGACTCGCCACCCACCATTAATGTGAGCGTACCCAATACTGCACCACGAACACCGCCAGACACAGGCGCATCGAGACTCAATAGTTGATGCTTTACAGCCTCATCATGAAATCGGCATGCAGTTTCAACACCTATCGTGGAGCAATCCATAAACAAGGCGCCTGGCTGCATGATTTTAAAAATTCCTTCGACACCCACGCACACATCTAGCACTTGAGCGGGTGTCTGTAACATCGTAATGACCACCGCTTTATCACGAGCAAGATCTTGAAGATTATCAACAACGCTACCACCTTGAGCTAAAAATGATTGTTTTGATTGCTCAGATATATCGTAGCCTACAACCTCATAGCCTTTTTTAAGCAAATTTACTGCCATGGGCAAACCCATATGACCTAACCCAACAAATCCAACTTTTGTCATGACCCCTCTCCTTGATGTGTCGGCATACTAAACAATTGACTTGTATCCTCTTTTTGAGAGGTGCTTTGGCATTCCGTCCATCGACTAGTTATGGTTTTCAACTTGGTATAAAAATGAATACTTTCGCTACCATGCATCCCATTATCACCAAAAGACGAGCGCTTCCATCCACCAAAAGGGTGACTCGCGATAGGCACGGGAATAGGCACATTCACGCCCACCATTCCCACAGTAACCAGACGTGAGAATTCATGAGCATAATAACCACTTTCGGTGAAAATTGCGGTTCCGTTACCATAAGGATTATGATTCACTACCTGAAGTGCCTCTTCAAAAGATTGCACACGTTTAATCAATAAAACGGGACCAAAAATTTCTTCTTGATAAATAGACATCTCTTCTGAAACTTTATCAAATAAAGAAGGGCCTAAATAAAAACCTTGCGGAGAAATTGGATGCGTAAATGCACGTCCATCTACAATCAGTTCTGCACCAGCGTTTACGCCCTCTTCAATCAAACTTAAGACACGGGCTCGCTGTTTTGCACTGATCAAAGGCCCCATATCACAGGATGCCTGGACACCAGAATCTACCCGTATCGCCTGGATAAGCGGAACTAAGCGCGCAACTAAGGCATCAGCAAGTGAATCGGTCACAGCGACAGCCACTGAAATCGCCATACAACGCTCACCCGCAGATCCAAAAGCAGCGCCCACAAGAGCCTTTGCTGTTTGTTCTAAATTGGTATCAGGCATAATGACAGCGTGATTTTTAGCTCCACCAAATGTCATAGACCGCTTACCTTGTTGTATCGCCGTTTCATAAATAGATTGTGCAACCGGTGTCGATGCAACTGCGGTAAATGCCCTAATCTTGGGATGCTTCAGCAGATAATCAACGGTTGTCTTATCACCATGAATAATATTTACAACTCCTTCGGGCAATCCAGCTTGCAATAAATATTCAAGTAATTGGTTTGTCGCGGAAGGTGTTTGCTCTGAAGGCTTCAAAATAAATGTATTACCATACGCAATTGCTGGAATCATCATCCAAAGCGGGACCATAACCGGAAAATTAAACGGAGAGGCCCCTGCACAAACACCCAAAGGCTGACGCATAGTGGCGCAATCAATGTGTTGAGACACATTAGCCGTCCATGTACCCTGAACTTGATTGAGCAGACCGCAATGAAATTCAACAAGCTCAATTCCCCTCGCGATAGAACCTTTCGCATCCTCGATGGTTTTTCCATGCTCGCGAGTCACAATCTCAGCTAAAATGGCTCGTTCTTTGATTAAAATCTCTCGAAAATCAAATAAAATTTGCATCCTCTTGGAAGGCGTCGTTTGAGACCATTGCTGAAAAGCTGCTTCTGCTTTTAAAACGGCTTGATCGCATAACTCGCTATTTGCAATGCAAATTTCACCTATTATTTGACCATCGGCAGGATTATGAATAGGTAGCCGTGGCGCGTGATGGTCTATAATTTTTTGCTGGCCAATACAATGAGGTACCGTATAAGTCATTTTTTAGATTCCTAAAAGTAAATGCTCTAGACCATAATGCAACGAAGTTAACGACCTCACTTTTTGACAAGCTAACAATAAACCCGGCATGAAAGAAACTCTGTCTAACGTACGATGTACAATACTCAATGTCTCACCTGTTTGCCCAAAAAGGACTTCCTGCTCAGCTAAAATACCCGACACTCGCAGTGAGTGTATTGGTACTTCTCGGCTCACAGCCCCACGAGCGCCCGGAAGTAACTCATGACAAGAGTAAGTTGTATGCTCCTTTCTAGTTTGAGCTATCAGCTCCGCAGTCTTCATCGCTGTTCCCGATGGAGCCTCCTGCTTTTGTGGGTGATGCGCTTCGATAATTTCAACATCTGACATATATTTCGCAGCAATCGATGCAAAGTGCATCATCAGTACACCACCGATTGAAAAATTCGGGATAATCATGCCTCCTAATTTTTTTTCATCACAAAAAGCCTTTAAATTGATATATTGATCTGGCAATAATCCTGTCGTGCCAATCACAGGACAACTTCCTGCCTCAATGATCTCTCGAGTGTTCTTGTAAACAGCAGTAGCACTTGTTAAATCAACGACAATTTCTGCTGAGGTGGCTTTGATGGTTTGGGCTAAATTATCTTCTCGACCTAATGTCGCAACCACTTTAAAATCAGGTTGAACACTCAACGTTGCGACAGCCAAGCGTCCCATTTTCCCATGGGCACCATTTACAATAATTCGACAAGGTTCCATGTCGTTATTCCTTTTTGTTGGGTTGCTTTGCTAGTGTTGTGTCAGATTTTTTTTCAGGAGTTAGAAAATCTTCTCGCGCAACACGCCATGCCCAAGCAGTCACAAAAGGCCAACCTAAAATTGAAGCCTGAAGTATAAATGCGATAAATGCTTTCCAAGACTCTCCGCTCATTAATAACACAAGCCACGGACAAGCTAATGCAAGTAAAAAATAGCCAAATTTTTTCATCACATTCTCCCTGAAATAGATGCTGCTCACCAACCATTATAAGCAATAGTCACAAATTTGCTATTAGAGTCTCTAAATATTTGTTATTATTATTTTTTTAATTTTTGACACCAACAGTAGGTATGGCATGAGAAAGCAGGCGTTACACCCGACAACAGCCAGCGTTAATAACAAACAAAAAATAGCGTCAAAAAACGCTCGCCACTCTGCACTGCAATGGTTGATTCAACAATTCCCTCAAGTTTTTAATAATGAAGAGTGTATTCGTCCCTTAAAACATGGGATCATGGAAGATATTTTAAGTCACGCAGAAAAAGCAGCGCAGGCAGGTATCTCTAAAAGTAAACTTCGAGAAGCAGTGGTCGTTTTTACTCGCCGCATTGATTATTTAGCATGTTTGAAAGCACAAGAAATGCGCATTGATTTGATGGGCAACCCAACCGTACAAGTCACTATTGAAGAAGCTGAAAAAGCCGCGGCAAAAATTAAAAAACGAATTGAAAAAACAATCAAAAATACGCATAAAACTACAGTAAACAGCATCAAAACACCCCCCGCAACTGCCGCACCGAAACTCACACCCCACTATTATCCTGAGCCAGCGCTTCTACATCAACACACAACAATACCCAAGCGTCCGAGTCCATCTATCACTGTCAAATCTACACGGACCTACGATCCAAAAGCAGTTGCCCGTCTAAAAGAAAAATTAGGCCTATCTGCACAAAAACAGGAACTAATACAGGAATCTTAGGCTACAGTGAGAATAAAAGCTCTCATTTTTGTGGTATTTTTTAGTCTTACATTGCTTGGCTTTTCTCTATCTGCCACCGCTCAACCTACTGTATTAATTCTTTATGACACCCAAGGTCCTGAGCTACCTCGCCTTTTTTTGACTAATTTATTGGGACATTTTAATAAAACACAGACCACACTGCCTGTCAGTGAATTCAATAAAGCACTTATCGAACAATATGACACTGTTTTCTATTTCGGTACCCAATACAATCAAACACTTCCAGTCGAGTTTTTAAATTTTGTACTCACGACATCACACACTGTCGTTTGGTTTAAATATAATCTTTGGCAACTGGATACAATCAAGTCCAGCTTATCTGAACGCTATGGTTTTCATTTCTTAAAATTAGATCATAGTGGATTTAATACAGTTCGCTATAAAGACACACTCCTTACTAAAAATCCACTCGACAAAGAGCTTGGTATAATAAGCATTACTCGCCCTGAAAAAACTCAAATTTTAGCAACTGCCGAAAAGCCTGGGACCCAAGACAGCATTCCTTACATTATTCGCAGTAGTAACTTTTGGTACGTCGCAGATATTCCTTTTTCATATATTGATGAGGATGACCGTTATCTTGCTTTTGCTGACGTATTGTATGACATCTTGAAAATACAAAGTACACCGAAAAAACGCGCGCTCATCCGCCTCGAAGATATTACACCTAATTATAACCTAGCATTATTAAAAACTTTTTCGGATTATCTTGCGCAAGAACATATTCCTTTCAGTATCAGTCTCATTCCCTACTATAAAGATCCATTAAACATCTACCCCCAAATTTCTACAGATCTTCCCATCACAGCAGCTCCAATTTTTGTTGAAACATTGAAGCAAATGCTCAACCAAGGGGGGGAGCTTATTTTGCACGGCTATACTCATCAATTTGATGCGCAGGCTAACCCATACTTAGGGATCTCTGGTGCTGATTTTGAATTTATGCGAGTCACAATTGACCCAATTAGCTTTGAGCAGACAAAAATGGAGACACTGGAAGAAGACTCTCTTTCATGGGTAACTGAGCGTATCGCCCTTGCCGAAGGATTGCTCCAACAAACTGGCTTGCATGCTCCTTACTGGGAGACGCCTCATTATGTCGCATCAGCAACCGACCATCAGTTCTTTGCTCAACACTTTCACGCGAATAGCGGCCGAATTGAATACTATGACGAAAACGCACATCACGCGAATCAATTTTTTCCCTATGTTATCTATAAAGATTCATATGGACAAATCATCATACCTGAAAATTTAGGTTGCTACAGCCCAACTCCGTGGTATAACCACCCGAAGCGAGACTTAACTGACTTACTGAATACAGCTAGAAAAAATCTTGTTGTTCGAGATGCGTGGGCATCATTTTATTACCACCCCTACCTTGGACTTGAGCCCTTGAAAACACTTATCCAAGGACTCAAAGAATTAGGGTATGAGTTTGTCAGCATTCAATCTGCAATAACCATCTCTTAACATTAAAGTGATTCACAGACTATCTCTAGTGCGAGCGCTCTTCTAGAACCGCTACAGCAGGCAGTGTCTTACCTTCTAAATACTCTAAAAAAGCACCACCACCTGTCGAAATATAAGTGATTTGATCAGTTAAATCATACTGATCGATTGCCGCGAGTGTATCACCACCTCCAGCAATGCTTACCGCATCACAATTTGCAATAGCAATAGCTAATGCACGTGTTCCATACGCAAATTGAGGAAATTCAAAAACACCGACCGGTCCATTCCAAATAATAGTTTTAGCGATATCAAGCATACCAATGTAACGCGTCACGGTTTCGGGTCCGATATCTAAAATCATATCGTCTTTCGCGATTTGGTTTAATCCTTTGTTAAAAGCAGGACAAGTGCCGTTAAAAGATTTACTCACAACAACATCAGAGGGAAGAGGGACTCGGCATCCAGACTGAGCCGCAAGTGCTAGAATTTCACGAGCTTCATCCAGAAGATCATTCTCACACAAAGAAACCCCGATTTCATGTCCCTGCGCTTTCAGAAAAGTATTGGCAATTCCGCCCCCAGGAATCAACATATCTACACGTGTCACCAATTGCTTAAGCAACGAAAGCTTAGACGATACCTTACCACCACCAACAATCGCTAGTATTGGTTTTTCTGGTGATTTTAATACTTGTTGTAAAGCCTCTAACTCCCGGATGAGTAATGGCCCTGCCGCAGCAATCGATGCATATTTTGCAACGCCACAAGTGGATGCATGTGCACGATGTGCTGTTCCAAAAGCATCCATTATGAAAATATCGCAGAGCGCAGCTAGTTTTTTCGATAGCGTCTCATCATTCGCTTTCTCGCCAACATTAAAGCGTACATTTTCACAAACCACAAGCTCGCCTGGACGAACGTCCACACCATCCAAGTAATCTGTAACAAAACGAACTGGATAATCAAGATGCATTTCCAAATAATCTGCAACTGGCTTCAGCGAAAAACGAAGGTCACAGACACCCTCTGTAGGACGACCTAAATGAGACGTCACTAAAACAGCAGCATTTGCCTCTAGCGCTTGAATCAATGTCGGCAAACCCGCTCTCAGACGTTGGTCACTTGTGATTAAACCGTCTTTAATAGGCACATTAAAGTCTTCTCTAATCAGCACACGTTGATTATTTAGATTCAAATCGCTCATTTTCATTAATTTCATGACAGCTCCTTAAATCTTCATCATATAAGACGCAGTATCCAGCATACGATTCGCGAATCCCCACTCGTTATCATACCATGCAACCACTTTAACGAGAGAGCCCAGAACTTTTGTTTGTGTGGTGTCAAAAACTGCCGATGCAGGATAGTGATTAAAATCACAAGAAACAAGTGGCTCATGATTCACATGTAAAACATGACTTTGGGCTTTGACCATCACTGCATTGACCTCTTCAACCGTGGTCGGACGCTTAGGCACAAAAGTAAAATCAACGACAGACACATTAGCTGTAGGGACGCGCATCGCAAATCCATCCAATTTACCCGCCAACTCAGGCAACACCAATCCAACTGCTTTAGCCGCACCGGTTTTAGTTGGAATAATGGATAATGTTGCAGCACGTGCACGATGTAAATCAGCGTGACTGCCGTCCAAGAGCACCTGGTCTTTAGTGAATGCATGTATTGTATTCAATAAGCCACTCTCGATACCAATGGCATCATGCAAAGGTTTGACAACAGGGGCGAGACAATTTGTTGTACAAGAAGCATTAGAAACAACTAAATCCTCACTTTTGAGCGTATGATGGTTAACACCATAGACAATCGTTGCATCAACATCCGTACCTGGTGCCGAAATTAAAACTTTTTTTGCACCAGCAACAATATGTTGCATTGCCGCTTCACGCTGTGTAAATCGACCGGTACATTCAAATACTAAATCAACATCCAATGCCTCCCAAGGCAACAATGCAGGATTACGGTCAGCTGTAATTTCAATGGGATGCCCATCCACGACTAAATATTTACCATCCACCAAAACCTGACTTTTAAAGCGCCCATGAGTAGAATCGTAGCGCGTTAAGTGTGCGGTGGTCTGAATACCCGATAAGTCATTAATGGCCACAACAGTAAACTCATTTTGTCGCCCGTACTCAAAAATTGCGCGTAAAATAGAGCGGCCAATACGACCATAACCATTAATTGCAACACGTAACGTCATTTGTATATCTCCGAATAAAAATCAATTGACTTCAAAAAGTCGGTTTAACTCGGCAATCACTTTTTCCACAGTGATTCCAAAATATTGGTAAGCATCTTCAGCAGGCGCTGAAACACCGAACTGGTCTAGACCAACCACTGAGCCATCTAAACCAACAAAACGGTACCAATAACCACTAGCTAACGCCTCAATTGCAACGCGCTTTCGAATCGTTTGCGGCAATACAAAAGCTTGGTAAGCCTTATCAGTCGCCAAAAACTGCTCGGCGCACAGCATCGACACAACACGAACATTGACGTTCTTTTTAGCAAAATAATTCGCAGCCTCTAAAGCAAGTTGTACTTCAGAGCCTGTTGCGATAATAATCGCCTCAACCAGACCTGATGGCTCATATAGAATATAGGCTCCTTGTGCCATCGTTTCTGATGATACTTTTTCATGTGGCAATGCAGGCAGCGTCTGTCTCGATAATAAAATCGCAGACGGTCCCTCATGCCTCAATAAAGCCTGCTGCCAAGCAATCGCGGTTTCGACTAAATCAGCAGGTCGCCAAACTCGCATTCCTGGTGTCATACGTAGCCTTGCCGCATGCTCAACAGGCTGATGTGTCGGCCCATCCTCACCAAGTCCGATAGAATCGTGGGAATAAATATATATCACGCGTTTTTGCATCAAAGCCGACATTCGCACCGCATTGCGCGCATAATCGCTAAAGACTAAAAAAGTACCACCATATGGAATCAAGCCGCCATGTAGCGCTAGACCATTCATCATGGCAGACATCCCAAATTCACGCACACCATAATGAAGATAATTACCTAAAAACTCTTGATGTGTGATTTGAACCGATTTAGACCATTGAGTGTTATTTGAACCACTTAAATCAGCCGAACCGCCCAATAGCTCCGGCTGAAAAGATGCAAAAAACTCAATGCAGTGCTGCGACGCTTTTCGAGTTGCCATAGGCTTTGATTGTTCACGGCATTGCACAATAAATTGCTGGCTCTTCGCCAGCCACTCATCAGGTAGATCGCCGTTAATTCGCCTTAAAAATTCAACATAATCTTCTGGGAAATGTTTTTGATACGCTTGGCAGAGCGTTAACCATTCTTCTTCAGCAGATTGTCCGGCTTCTCGAGCGTTCCAAGCCTCATAAATTGAGGTAGGAATCTCAAAAGGTGCGTAATGCCATGCTCTTTTTTCGCGTAGTTGACTAATGTCTTCTTTTCCTAGTGGGGCGCCATGAACTTTTTCTGTACCTTCAAGCAGCGATCCATGACCAATTATCGTTTTACAAATGATTAAACTTGGGCGCTCGTTCTCATTTTTAGCCTGAGTTATTGCGCGCTCAATCGCAGCCATATCATGTCCATCGACAGCTTCGATCACATGCCAATGATAAGCTTTAAACCGCGCTGCAGTATCATCTCGAAACCAGGAGGAAACGGGCCCGTCAATAGAAATAGCGTTGTCATCATAAATCGCAATGAGTTTATTTAATCCCAAAGTTCCAGCAAAAGAAGCCGCTTCATGCGAAATCCCTTCCATCAAGCAACCATCTCCGACAAAAACATACGTATGGTGATCGACTATCGAATATCCTGGTCGATTAAATCGAGTAGCAAGTACCTTTTCTGCGATCGCCATACCGACTGCATTTGCAAAACCTTGTCCGAGCGGACCGGTGGTTGTCTCAACACCAGGTGTTTCGGTACATTCAGGATGCCCTGGTGTTTTAGAATGCAACTGTCTGAATTGTTTCAAATCATCAGTGCTCATCGCATAACCTGTCAGGTGCAGTAAAGCATAATAGAGCGACGAACCGTGACCATTTGACAACACAAAACGATCTCGATTAAACCAATGTGGATTTACCGGATTATGTCTTAAAAAGCCCTTCCATAAGACTGTTGCAATCTCAGCCATACCCAATGGCATGCCTGGGTGACCCGATTGAGCGGCCTCGACCGCATCTATACTTAAAAATCTTATGGCGTCTGCCAATGCCTGGGAATACACCCGAACCTCTCTTTTGTTGGCGATGGGCATCTATTGTCGCTCAGATACTCTTTTGCATCAAGCTCGTTTTCTGCGCCCCCGCGCCAACAAAATGAAGCGATTTCGCCCAACCTACTAAAAAATAGTATCATTGTGCTTATTTTATTGGTAGGATTTCCTATTGTCTTTAAAAAAAGCTCAATTAATAGACTGTTTAAGATCTAATCGAGCATAAAACTCTCCTGAACTATGCAGCGAGTGAGCTTTCTTTATTTTTCAACTTATTTTTGACAAAAATATGAGCGCAACTTACATATACATTCCAGATTCACAAAAAATAAATCAAGTTGATCCGCTAAACTGGTTGCAATCAAAGCTAGCAAAATCAGCTATTTCAGAACTACTACAAAATTTAGATTGGAACACCGTTCACTCCATAGAAAAAAATCAAACGAAATTTGAAACACTTGTCAAAGAGCGCCCTTTTTTAATGGCACAATACCGAGTCCAAACGGCCTATCTTGTGCGATTGAGCGGTAAAGTCGACAAATACGATCGCACGCTCAAACGAGAAATAGAAAAAGCATTGCGAATGACTGTGTTGCTAAAAAAAATCTATCTCCATCTTGATGAACCTGATGATGTAATGCGCGCAGAAATTGATATCGCTATTTTGGAGAGTATTTTACATCGAATTAAAAGCCAAGAAGCTCAACATATATTAAATGTCCCCGCCTGTAATCTCGGCATAAGCAATCGCTTACGAGCAATTCATATTGGGGCGAATCTTTCACGTTTAACAGCTATCCGAATTCGTCGCTTTATTTTAGCCTCTGTTGCTTTGCAAGCGTTTTTATCATGGGGACCTACAGTTGCGCAAATCGAGTACTTTACAGCACCTTTTTTTCTTTATTTAGGATGGCTTTTTTTCTTACCTCGTCTCGCTTTAAATCTCGCAACACTGTTAAGAAAAAGCCTATCTTCTGGAAAAAACCAATTCCCCTGGTATCTAAAATTAGAGACCTACCTAAATCTACATCGACGTCTTTACGAGCTGTGGACAGATGCCGCATGGTTCACCAGTGGTATTTTGCTTTGCTTTGTTTTATTTGGCCCATTGGCAGTATGGCGACCGATTGCGATCTTTGCTGTTCAGGTTTCCGATACCGTCATGATGTTCACACGGAGTTTTTTCGAATTACGCCGTCTACTCATTCTAAAAAATGAATACCAAGAAGGTATTAAAAAGGGTGTATCTGAAAGAAATTTAGGATATCTGCAAGCACTAGAAGAACGTATTGCCTTTGAAAAAAAAGTCAGTTACCTCGCGATTACTAATAATTTACTAATGACTATTGCGTTGCTCGCTATTATTCCATCCATCCTTGTAATCAATCCACTCATACCGATTTTAGGCGCAACATTAGGTGTCTTGACCACACTACGTTTTTACACATATAACGCCACAAATGAATCACAGCAACCCAAAACCAATCTCAATCTCATTCTCAAAAATTATGCTCCACAAGCTGCAACAACACCGGCTTCGGTCCCGCCAAATTTGTTACTCAGTCGATTAGTCGTACCTGCGGTCGTGATACTCACCCCTCTCATTTTCATGGGATGTGCAATCAACCCAATACTCACAGGACTTTTATGTGTTAACCTAGTCGTTATGGCGGCTCGAAAAACACAACAACCTAGCACAGTTCAGCAAAGTAGAAAGAATTATGAAACTGTCATGAATCACCACTTTTTCAAAGCTGAGCGAGCCATTGATAAACCGTGCGAACCTGAAAAATCGAATACAGTGACACGCACACGATAAGGACGAAGGATATGCAGTCATTCCCTAAATTTCATTCGCTGAATATTCAAATGTTTCCGAAACAACTTGAATCACAACTGTCAGAGAATCTGGCACAGATTCAGCAACTTCTTGCCACGCCACAACAAAGAACATGGGAAAATCTTATTGAGCCTCTGGAAATCATGGAAGATCAAGTCGAGCGACTTTGGGCTCCCGTATCACACCTGCATACGGTAATGAATAATCAAGCATTACGTGACTGTTATCAGTCCTGTCTGCCTATCCTCACTCGCTACCAAACAGCTATTGGACATGATAAAGCATTGTGCGAAGCGATACAGTCTATTGACTTAGTGCCACTCAACACGACTCAAAAAAAAGTTATTGAAGATATGCTCCTTCAATTTAAACTCGCCGGTGTCTTCCTCACAAAAGAGAAACAAGAACGTTTCGAATTCATTCAAGAAGAACTGGCAACACTAACAAATATCTTTGAAACGCATATTTTAGATTGTGAAAATCAATATGAATATTGGGTCGAAGAAGAACAACGACTCCAGGGTCTGCCACAACATGCAATACAAGCTGCTGCAGATATAGCCAAAACAAAAGGCCGCTCAGGATGGTGTTTTACGCTAGCCTATCCGTGTTATCTTGCAGTCCTAACCTACGCAGAAGATCGCGCACTAAGAGAGGCATTATATTACGCCTTCCAAACACGGGCAGCAGAGATTGGACCACACGACAAATTATTAGACAATACCCCCATTATAGGCCAACTTTTAAATCTTAGAACAGAAGAGGCACAGCTTGTCGGATTTCACAACTATGCCGAATATTCTTTAGCAACCAAAATGGCATCGTCTTCTGAAATTGTCCTCGATTTTTTACGAGAGCTATCAGGACACGCCTATCAAAAAGCACAAAAAGAATTTCAATCCCTTCAAGACTATGCAAAAAGCATTGGGCATAGCGAACCGCTTATGCCATGGGATATTGCCTATATTTCTCAAAAAATGAAAGAGCGCCTATTTTCGCTCTCTGACGAGGCATTACGTCCTTATTTTCCTCTACACCATGTTTTAGAGGAAATTCGAAAACTGCTCCTCAAACTTTTCGGCATCTCTTTTCAGAAAATCAGTTTAGAAACTTGGCACGCAGACGTTGAATGCTATGAACTCATTGATGAAAATCAACAAGTTCGCGGTTACTTGTATCTCGATCTTTTTGCAAGGCCAAACAAACGCAATGGCGCTTGGATGGATAGTTTGCAGTCCCGACGTAAATTGCAAAATGGGGCAATACAATACCCAATCGCCACTTTGACGTGCAATTTTGCAAAATCTGAGACAACTCAATCACCGACACTCACACACGACGAAGTTCTCACGTTATTACATGAATTGGGACATTGCCTACACCATACTTTAACACGTGTAGAAACACACAGTGCTGCAGGCATTCATGGTGTAGAATGGGATGCAGTCGAGCTCCCAAGTCAGTTTTTTGAAAACTGGGGCTGGGAAAGGCATATTTTACAGACATTATCTTCACACGTTGACACACATGAGCCACTTCCAGACACAATCATTGATCAGTTAATTCAATCTAAAAATTTTCAAGCCGCATTGAGTTTGATTCGTCAAATTGAATTTGCACGATTTGATTTTGAGCTCCATCAAACCACAGAAGACATCCCTGGGCGTGTTGAGAACATACTTAATGCTGTTAGACAGGAGATTAGTGTTGTTCCGGTCGCACTTTTCAATCGCTTTCAAAATAGCTTTAGCCATATTTTCTCAGGCGGATATACCGCAGGATACTATAGCTACCTTTGGGCAGAGGTTCTATCTTCAGATGCTTTTTCTCGTTTTGAAGAAGAAGGGCTTTTTAATGAAAAAACAGGACGAGATTTCTTACATTGCATCCTGGAAGTTGGGGGCTCGACAAAAGCAAGCGATGCGTTCACTTCCTTCCGTGGGCGAGCACCACGCGTAGAGGCATTACTCAAAAGTCATGGTATGATTTAGCTAAGCAGGCAAGCGAGGAGAACGTGATGCCCACAGACACGCTGTATGAGATCCCGATAACTAAAGCAAATGGCGAGCTCACCAACTTAAGCGCTTATCGAGGAAAGGTTCTTCTCATCGTTAATGTGGCGAGCCAATGTGGTTTTACTCCACAATATGAGGCACTTGAAAGATTGCATCAAACTTATCAAGATAAAAATGTTGTAGTCCTAGGGTTTCCATGTAATCAATTTGGGGCTCAAGAACCAGGAAGTAACGAAGAAATCATACATTTTGCAACTTCTTGTTTCAGAGTCACCTTTCCTCTTTTTGGAAAAATTGACGTTAAAGGAAGAGAGCAATGCCCGCTCTATCAGTATTTAGAAAAGCATATGCGCAAAAAACCTTGGTTTTTTATACCTTGGAATTTCACAAAAATTTTAGTCGACCAACAGGGGCAGGTTTTACGTCAATTTTTACCATTTACATCATTCAAAACCATTGAAAAAGCAATCAATCAACAAATGAATAAATAAAAATCAAGAAGATAACTTAAGCAACATACAGTCTTATAATAAATCTATTTATATTCAAACGAAAAATCCTGTGGTAT
>CAYYEZ010000015.1:0-2172 GCA_964471225.1 uncultured Legionella sp.
AAAAAGCAATTAGAAGAAGCTGGTGGCGCAGTAGAAGTAAAATAAGCTATTTAACTCTTGTTAACCCAGCCATGGCTCATGGCTGGGTTTACTTGTTTCAAGATTACCGATAATTTTATAGAGGAAATACCATGGCTGAAGCAGTTGCTAACCCTCAATATACTCATGCTGAGAAAAAACGATTCCGCAAGAGCTTTGGTCAACTCGCTGAGAGGATGGCTCTCCCAAATTTACTTGAGATACAATTAAAATCCTACGATGATTTTTTAAAGCAAAATGCACCTTTTGAAGCGCAAACAGATACCGGGTTGCATGCTGCTTTTGATTCTGTTTTTCCTATTCAGAGTTTTTCTGGCTATGCACGTCTAGAGTATGTAAGTTATAGCCTTGGTGAGCCTGGATTTGATGTTCGAGAGTGTAAGCTTCGCGGACTGACCTACTCTGCGCCTTTGCGTGTTAAAATAAGACTGGTTGTACTTGATAAAGATGCCCCCGGAGAGAAAAAGCCAGTTAAAGATATCCGTGAACAAGATGTGTTCATGGGAGAAATTCCACTTATGACTGATGTCGGTACTTTCGTTGTGAATGGTACAGAGCGTGTTGTGGTTTCTCAGTTGCACCGATCTCCTGGTGTAATATTCGAGCACGACAAGGGTAAAACACACTCTTCTGGTAAGCTCTTATATTTTGCTCGCGTGATTCCTTATCGTGGCTCCTGGTTAGACTTTGAGTTTGACCCCAAAGATTGTTTATATGCGCGTATCGACAGACGACGTAAGCTTCCTGTGACCATTCTTTTGCGAGCATTAGGCTACGACACACAATCTATTTTGGCAGAGTTTTTTGAAACTACTGCTTGTCACGTGAAAAAAAATGAATTTCATATCGATTTAATTCCTGCGCGCTTGCGTGGTGAAATTGCGTTGTTCGACATCATCAATCCTTCGACAGGAGAAATGATTGTTGACCAAGGTCGACGTATTACAACTCGTCACATCAACATGATGGAAAAGGCCAAAATGAAAGATTTGGCAGTTCCTCGTGATTATCTTGCAGGTAAGGTCTTGGCAAAAGATATCGTCGATACGTTAACCGGAGAAGCACTCGCTTTAGCAAATGATGAAATTACTGATGATTTATTATCGAAATTGCTTGAGCATGGAGTCCAAGGTTTCGAATTAATTTATACGAATGATCTTGATCACGGCTCTTATATTTCAGATACGATTCGCGTCGATCCTTCAACAAATCAGCTTGATGCGTTGGTTGAGATTTATCGAATGATGCGTCCTGGCGAGCCACCAACAAAAGAAGCCGCTGAAGCTTTGTTTAAGAACTTGTTCTTCACAGAAGAGCGCTACGATTTATCTTCTGTTGGTCGTATGAAATTTAACCGTCGTGTTGGCCGAAAAGAAGATACTGGCCCGGGTGTTCTGACGAAAGAAGATGTTTTAGCTGTGATTAAAACGTTGATTGATATTCGTAATGGACACGGTATGGTGGATGACATTGACCACCTTGGAAATCGTCGTGTGCGTAGTGTTGGCGAGATGACTGAAAACCAATTCAGGGTCGGTTTGGTGCGTGTTGAGCGTGCAGTGAAGGAACGCTTGAGCTTAGCTGAATCTGAAAATTTAATGCCACAAGATCTGATCAACGCTAAACCTGTTTCTGCTGCAATCAAAGAGTTTTTTGGTTCAAGTCAATTGTCGCAATTTATGGACCAAGTGAATCCTTTATCTGGTGTGACGCATAAGCGTCGTGTTTCTGCATTAGGGCCAGGTGGATTGACTAGAGAGCGTGCAGGGTTTGAGGTACGTGACGTACATACAACTCACTATGGTCGTGTTTGCCCAATTGAAACACCAGAAGGACCGAACATTGGTTTGATTAACTCACTTTCTATTTATGCACGGACCAACCAATACGGTTTTATCGAGACGCCTTGCCGTAAAGTAATCGATGGTCATGTGACTGATGAGGTAGAATACTTATCAGCAATTGAAGAGGTTGAGCAATATATAGCTCAATCTAATATTGAGCTCGATAAAAAAGGTAAAATTCTTGCTGATCTGGTGCCTTGTCGACACGAAAATGAGTTTTCATTGACTACTCCTGATAAAATTAACTACATGGATATCTCACCCAAGCAGATTGTTTCGGTGGCATCTT
>CAYYEZ010000016.1:0-153471 GCA_964471225.1 uncultured Legionella sp.
CCAGTAAACAATTGAGTAAGCGGTAGCGCTCAATGATGACTCCTGGATCACCATGATGTGATTGTGGGTGCGCGATTTGAGGATGCTCAGCACGCATACGTTCCAATTCGTTTTTTATGATCTCAACATCTAATCTTAATAAATCCAATCGATCTAAAAGATCGGACGTGGCTCGCAAGGCGGGATTCAATTCTAGAGCCTGTGTTTGTATTTTTACTGCAATAGATTGCAACTCTGGATCTGTAAAAAATCCTTCAATGGACTGTAATGCCATAGCTGCATCATTGCGAATCAATAAATAATTTAGTCCTTCAACGATTCGCTGTATTTCATTTAAATAACCATTTGATTGCCCATCTAAATTTAACAAAGAACCAAATTTGATTTTCTCGTTTTGAATCCATCTACCGTTAAAACTACTTCGAAGAAGAATACGATTAACCTTTTTATTTTCATGAAAAGCTCTTAGTGCTGCCAAAAGCATATTTCTGTGTATGTAAAGATGAAATGGATATTCACATGTGTCACATCTAACGCTAAACCTATCTCCCAATATTACATCTTGTATCATTTTATTGCATTTCATAGCATCAATCACATAAGACATCTCAACACTTTCATTATCTAATTCTGGTAAAACAACGTAAGTTAATTTTTTACTGAGAGCAATCGCTTTTGTTAAACTTTCATAATGATTGGAAGTAAAATGAAGGTCGCTAAGAACTAAATCTGTTACATATAAATCTTCTCTGATCGCCTCAGAAAATTGCTCTATATCTGCATCAGTCAGAGTAATTGGTGCCAGATCCTCTAAATTAAGCGTTTGATGCTCTTTTAATGATGAAAAAATAAACCCAAACTCAAATTCCTTATCTGGAAATTTTCTTCTCAAATAATCTAAGAACGCATTTATTGTCATAATCTTCCCCAACCATATTTAAAATGATAGCACAAAAAATCTATTGTGAACAAATTATAACCAAAATTGGTTTATCCACAAAATCTGTGAGTAAAATTGTGAATACTCAAGACGAACTCAGCAAATCCTGATGCCTCTTGACCACTTTACTCATTAAAGTCGCGAAATCAGAAGACTCAAATTTCAAAATCTCAGCAGCTAGGTTTTTAATCAACACATTCATTTGCATGATGAGCTGTTGACAGTGCTGCTCTATAGCGGATACATGGATGGGTCTCTCATCACACACTTGATCACCAAGTATCACAAGCTCATTAATCACTTGAGACAACGACTCATTTTTTTCTAATGCTCTCAAACGCAAACGTTGATATAAATTCTCTGGAATGGATATGGTTAATCTTCGCATCACGCCCCCCGTTCTAATTCACTCACCTTACGCAACAGTCATTGATTAATTCATAAAAACCCATATCTTTTGTCGGTTGTTTTTTAAGGACAAAAGAAAATGAAAACGGATCTTTTAGACATCTACAGCGATTATCTAATCAGTCAAAATCACTATGCTACAGCCACAGGTTTAGCTGCGATGTTCGATGGTGAAATTTGCCATGATCAGGTGAGTAGGCATCTAAGGTCTGGTAATCATGGGTCAAAAGAACTATGGGGATACATTAAGCCAGATGTACGGCGTCATGAGGACCCATCAGGCGGTGTTTTATTGCTAGACGATACGATATCTGAGAAGACATACACCGATGAAAATGCTGTCAATTGCTGGCATTTCTCACATGCTAAAGGACGCCACGTAAAGGGCATTAATTTGCTGTCTTGCCTCGTGCGTTATGGCGACATTGCGTTACCAATAGGCTATGAAATTGTCGAAAAAGATATTATTTTTTCTGATATCAAGACACGTCAGAAGAAGCGAAAAGCTACGATCAGCAAGAATGAAATGTTTCGAGCTCTTATCCAGCAGGCTGTTAACAATCATGTGCTTTTTGACTACATCCTATCGGATAATTGGTTTGGCTCCAAAGCAAATATGACCTTTATTCACCAAACTTTAGAAAAACTCTTTATTATCGGCATCAAATCAAACCGTTGTGTTGCTCTCACAAAGCATGATGCTGATAGCGGTCAATATCAACAAGTGTATACACTCGAGTGGAATGATGGTGCGGCAAACACCGTTTATCTCAAGGATATGAGCTTTCCCGTCCAACTACTCAAAAAAGTCTTCACAAACGAAGACGGCTCGACCGGGACGCGTTATCTTGTCACGAATGATTTATACATTGACGCTGACCGCATTTATGAAGTCTACCAAAAACGGTGGAGAATTGAAGAGTATCATAAATCGATTAAGCAAAATGCAAGCCTGTCTAAATCACCAACTAAGACCATTCGAACACAATGCAATCATCTGTTCGCATCTACCATTGCAAACTGCAAACTTGAATTGCTGAAAGTAAAAACATCCATGAATCACTTTGCTATCAAGCAAAAACTTCTGCTGAAGGCCAATCAAATTATGTTCAATGAACTGCAATTACTGAAAGCTGCTGCGTAAGGTGAGTCAGTTAATTTAAATGCCAATCCAAAGCTTAAAAATTACGCAATCTAATTTACTCTCTGCCGCATAACAAACAAAGCCGAAGCCAATTTTCCAAAGACATGCACCATCAACCCCTGATAAGATCTGACTTTGCTTGCGATTTGAATGCCTGTTTTTTCGTTAATCCAATTGAACAATGATTCAATAGGTTGACGAATTTGTGAAATTGCTGTCGATAACCATTGATCTGCTGCATCAAGAAATTTTTGTCCTTTTTCTTTTTTACACGAGTTTCGCACTTTGAAATAAATGCATTAGAATTGCCGGCATGATTTTAATTTAGAAGTTGTGTCAGGATGTCGCGTCATCGATGTACAAAAGAATTGTATAAAGCATTTTTACAAGCAAGCAGCATGCGCTATTCAGGTTTAGCTTTTATCAGAAGTAAGCCCTATCCCTTTATCTCACGATAGTATTAGCCGTTGGTTAGCAGATAAAAATTTCAGACCCCGCGAGATATGGTCAATAGCAAAGGATTATATACGTCCATCGGAACTCTGTTTGTTAATAGCAGATAATACGGTTTTGTCTAAGACACGCAGTCAAAAAATAGAGCTTGTTAATTATCAATATTCAGGCAATGCGCATGATGTGATAGCAGGAATTGGCCTCATCAATATGCTTTGGCATGGTTTAGATAGTGAAGAATCAATTCCAATTGATTATCGCATATATGATAAAGATACCGATGGAAAAACAAAGAACACCCATTTTTGTGATATGTTAAAACTGGCAAAATCACGCGGCATTACTCCATCGGCAGTGGTTATGGACGCTTGGTATTCAAGCTTAGATAATTTGAAAGCCATTCGTTCACATGGGTGGATATGGGTCACAACATTAAGAAAAAATCGTATTGTAAATCGAGGTGTTCAATTAGAAACACTGGAGATTCCCGAAGAAGGACTTTCGGTTCATTTACGTGGTTATGGTTGGGTTTTTGTATTCAAGTTTGTGGCAAAAAATGGCCGCATTGATTACGTGACAACAAATATGGAAAATCCAACACGTGAGCAGGTAAAACATATCACGGATGCACGTTGGTCAGTCGAGGTCTATCATCGAGAGGTCAAACAAACTTGTGGAATAGAGCGTTGTCGGGCACGCACAGGCCGAGCGCAAAGGAACCATATCTTTCTTGACATTGCGGCTTGGTTTGAGCAACATAAATTACGCATCACTCAAAAAACAACTCTTTATCAACAAAATTGGGATGTAATCAAAAACGCTATTCATGAGCAGATCAAAATATTAATGCTTCAAGCTGCGTGAGCTAAGTGCGAAACTCGTGTTTTAACAGGAGTCAATAAGGTTACATGTTGTTCTTGATGAATTTCTTCAGCCTTTACTTGATAAGCTTTATCAGCGTAACACTCGAGCATACTCTCAGGTAACGCAGGTAAAATTTGCTCAAATGCTTTCCGGTCATGCATACCCGCGTCAGTTAATCCGAGGCAGAGAGGAATAGGTAATGAACCTTTTTGTCGGTTAGCCACCACATGTAATTTAACACCATAATAATGCAACTTTTTAGTCGCAATTTCTGGAGCTACTTTTGTATGAAATCGCCTTCCGCGTTGAGCCATAATGATTGGCATAGAATCGGTAAGACCTGTAAGCTGTTCACCATGTTGTGTATGGAGTAATTCGTCACAAAGTAAATGAACAAAAGGTACAAAAACATCATGTAATTGGTTCATACGATGATCAAACGCCTTGTACCCAGGCAAATGGGGGAAACTAAGCTTTCAGATGCTTTTGTGCATATCGGTGAATGGCCTCTATCGTTCGATGCCCCTCAATTACGCCATATAAATACAGAGTAATTGCCTCTTCATCGCTAAATCTCAAATCAGCAAAACGCGTCATTCTGGCGCAGTAATTTGAAAGTTCAGATTGATAGTGTTTGCACAAAAACAGATATAATGATATTAATTCAACTTCCCAGTCCACGTCGATATCCTTATTAACCTTGGTCGGTGAAAAAAGATTTCGATTATATGTGGGCTGGCTTATCTTTCAACTTATTAATTAATGATATATGTTTTGAGAAAATCTAGCTGTGGGGTGTGATATGAAAAATAAAACAGAGAGCCAAACATTAACAAAACCAATTTCAGGGTGTGCACGCTTATATCAATTATTATCAGTACCACCGAAACAAAATATACAAGAGAATCGCGGATCGCTCTTACCTCAAATGGTATTAGGTTCAGCTGGGGTACAAATATGCACGACGCCGGATATGAAAACAAAAACTTTTGATGAAAATTCAAATCAAATAATTAGAGCTTTGGCCGCCTGCCAAATGGGGCTATTTGTTCATCCTTCAGATGAAAACACATATATTGCTGCCTCCAAAGATCTAGAAGAAAACACGAATCTTTTCAAAGTAGCTTCAGAAAAATAATATTATTCCACTTTATGGCGCAAACTTTGACTGCTTAATTTTTAAGCTTTGGATTGGCATTAGAGTGCTAATTTATTGTAAAGTGTAGCATGACGATGTATCTCTGTATATGACAAATAAATCACAACCCTATATCCAATATGAGTTTTTCATTTATAGAAATACATGGAGATGCACTGGAGAAATGTTAAATTCTCTCTCCTAAGAGGCAAGTCGCAAGTTCGAATCTTGCCTGGGACGCCAGTAAATGTCACAACAAAGCAAATCAATATCAAGCAAACAGTCCTTTAAGGGTGCGCACAGGGTGCAAATTTAAAGAAAACAGCATCATCACCATTGCTTGCTCAAAGACAATTAGAGCAGACCTCAATGCAAGTCGATATTGTTAAAGTCGAGGAGGTCGAGCTTGACGAAATATGGAGTTTTGTCGGTAAGAAGTCAAACCAACGTTGGTTATGGCATGTGATTGATCATCATACTCATGAAGTGCTTGCGTACCATTTTGGTCAACGAAAAGATAAGGCATTCAAAGCATTACAGAAAAAATTAAGTTGCGTTGATATCGATTTTTATTTCACCGATGATTGGGGTGCATATGACAGAAATTTGCCTGCATCGAAGCACTTGCTTGGCAAACGTAATACGCAGGCAATTGAGAGAAAACACCTAACCTTACGAACACGTATCAAACGTTTGGCAAGAAGGACAATCTGCTTCTCGAAATTGGAAAAAATGCATGACATTGTTATCGGATTGTTCATTAATCGATATGAGGTTGGAGTGGTTTTATAATGAATAACAATCAATTTGAGGTACTACCGACAATATCATGTTTTCATAAATTCCATTGTTAATTCTAGAGGTTCTTCTTCTAGTTTTGGAGCTGGCTTAAATACATTTGAGACATCAACTCCAGAGGTAGAATATTCTTTCATTTGCAAAATATCTAATGGTTGAGGTGTGATCAATACATTTGAGTTTATACTTGGATGTAAGAAAGCATTCAAAAGCTCATAGCTTTGTTTATTTTGAATTTGATTATAGAGTGCTTCAGCCTCTTGCATTTGAGGTGAATTCGCTATTTCGTCTGTACGAAATTGATGACCGTAAGCGTCAATTTCTTTTCGATGAAATAATGCCCAACGTAAATCTCCGATAAAACTGAAAAAATTACCCAATAGCTCATAAAAATATCGTGTGATACTTTTGGTTTTATTGGATTTTTTAGAGCTAAGATTAGCTATATTTGCGATATATTGGCCATTATAATTTGGATTATAGGTGGTTTTTTCTGTGCCATTCGGTAAAAACTCTGTAACACAATAAATTTGTTCTGGAGCAATTTTTTCGATGATGTTAATTTCATCTTTTCCAAGCGCCCTTGTGAGTTGTGGATTCGTTAAATCTCTCAAAAGCAGCCCTTTAGCTTTAGCCGTTTCAATAATATCAACACCCCCAATACCTCGATATATGATTGTATAAACGAAGCGGCGCTTGCCTTGACGTGAAGAGACACGTGTATATTTTTCAGCTACCTTAAAGCTTCGAGAAGTCGATACACCGACATCAAGATTCTTTGGTTTTAAATAATCAGAGACATCGTGAGATGGATTGTAATCTGTAAATCCTTGCTTAAAAACTTTATTCGGTTCGCTAGATGTTCCTCGGTACACAACGCCTTCAAACAATTTTACAGCAGAGGGTGTAAAGCAATCCCAATCAATGGGTGCAATCTTAGACTCAGATTGACGGCTAATGGCTTTTAAACTATCAATAAGATAGCTATTAAAGCCATACGGGGACCAATCTGCGTGAATATCAGTAAGTCGATCAGTCAAAATGTTAAATGCTTCAAGATCATTTCTTGATGCTTGGATTTCCGCCATAAATAGATCTAATTGCTCTTCGGCATTGAATGGATGATGTTGTAAATCATGAATTGTTTGCGGATACCCTGGCCTGAGCATTTTTTTTCGATAACGCTCGATTGCTAATGCATTCGCAAGAACCAACGCTTGTTTCATTGCTCACTCCTTACTATCTTTTCAATAGAGATTCAATATTTTTGATTTATAACCGTTATCCGGAAAGCCCAGATAACGGTTATAAATCTGAAAACTAAATAACTATAAATTCGAAATTACGCCGCAGGCTATGCGCGAGCCTCCTCCACCTAAAGGAGGATTATCAGAGTAATTATCACCATTTGCATGAATCATGAGTGTTAGTCCTTGCAAATCGCTCACATGAAGTCTCGGGGCTAAAGTTACAAGAGTTGCTTTGCCATTCATATCAACATACAAAGCGGGTAAATCACCTAAATGCCCTTCTCCATAAGGCCCTTGATGGCTTTTAGTATCTTGTGGATCAAAATGCCCACCAGCATGGTTTCCCATATTTCCACAATCTGGATGCTGATGCAAATGCAGACCGTGCAAACCAGGTGTTAAATTCCCTAGTTCGGGTTGAATGAGCAAGCCGTAGCGAGTATCAGTAAAAACAACTCGACCCAGTGCTGCACTTTGATTATCTTGAGTAGAATATACAGTTGCAGAAGCTGTATCTGCGTGACTCGCGCAAGCCCATAGGAATAAGCTGCCTAAAATAACTTGATATTTTTTCATTTCAAATCTCCAAGTTAAGATCATCGTCGGCGCAACCGTAAGCAGTGACTAATGCATTAAGTGTAGCAGCAAGACGTAAAACAGACTGAATTGCAATTTTTGTAACAGAATGCTTTAATAACTGACTTACGTGTGAATGAACGCATAATCCACAACCATTGATGGCTGATACAGCTAAAGCAAATAACTCAAAATCGACTTTATCTATACCGTGATGAATCAAACCATTCATGCGCAAATTTGCGGGCATTGCAGATAGCTCTTTATTTTCTGCCAAGTGGATTGCTCGATAATAAATATTATTCATGGCCATTAAAGTTGCAGCGGTTTTTGCAGCAGGGTATAAGTCTGATAAACCGACATGTTGGCTTTCAATTTTGAGTGTACGAATAAGCATTTTATTTTTAAGACTATAAGCTATAGCTAATGCACTCCCATAAAATTGGGCGAGTGTTAATCCAGATGACTCGATATTGCCAAATAGATTGCTAAGATTTAAACGGATATCTTTTGCATAGTCTGGCAAACTTTCTTTTAATTGTTCTAGTCTCATGATGCCTCTCCTAAAGTGTTTCGCCACCAATGGCGCGGTTACATGGGCACAGTTCATCAGTTTGCAAACCATCTAAAATACGCAATACTTCTTGTGGGTTACGCCCCACTTGTAACCCATTAACACTAACGTGCTGAATCGTATTTTCAGGATCAATAATAAAAGTAGCTCGTAAAGGGACCCCACTTTCTTGGTCGCGAATACCAAAGCCATCTGTTAATTGCCCTTTGATATCAGCAAAGCTATATTGATTGAGTCCCTGCAAGTCAGTGTGATCACGACGCCAGGCAAGCTTTACAAATTCGTTATCCAAACTTCCACCTAATACAATGGCATCTCGCTCAGCAAATTCGTTTGCTAATTTTGCAAATTCCACAATTTCTGTAGGGCATACAAACGTGAAATCTTTAGGGTAAAAAAACAGCACCTTCCATTTTGTTGGAAAGCTTTTTTCTGTAATAACTTCAAAAGCAGATTGCGTATTTTCCTCAGGATGATTAAAGCCTGGTTTCACGGCAATGACGCTGAAGCTTGGTATTTTTTGGCCTATGGTTAGCATGATTTTTTCCTCGTTAAGTATGATTTCAGTGTCAGTATAGCGATAGTGTATAATCAGTTAAAATGAATTAAATTTATTATATTAATCGAGAAAAGCGATGAAAAAACTCCCTACTTTAAAACAACTGCAACATTTAGTGACACTTTTTGATTACCAACACTTTGGTAAGGCGGCTGAAGCCTGCTTCATTAGTCAATCCACCATGAGTGCCTCAATAGCGCAGCTTGAAGAGATATTAGGAGTACAACTGTTAGAACGAGAACATAAAACTTTTATCTTTACATCTATAGGTCAGAATATCGTAGAAAAGAGCCGATCGCTCATTGAAAATGCAGTAGAGTTAATCGAATATGCTAAACATGAAGGTAAATTAATGCATGGCACATTAAGATTGGGATGTATCCCTACGATTGCTCCTTTTATAATGAGTTCATTGGTATCCCTGAGTCGTAAAACATATCCAGAATTAAAATTATTAATCCGAGAAGATACGACTGACAGTTTGCTTCATTCGCTAGAAATCGGTGAAATCGATATCGTTATTTTGGCATTGCCTTATCCAACAAAAGATTTATATACACAAATTTTATGCCAAGATCCTTTTCAATTAGTTTTACCCGTCACGTGGGTAGATAAAATTCAAGGGAAACCAGTCGACTTATGGCCAGATGAATGCATTTTCTTTTTAGAAAAAGAGCACTGTTTAACAGGCCATACACTACAGGCTTGTGCATTAAAAAATAGTAAAAAAATAAATCCATTTTTTGCAAGCAGTCTCCATACCCTCATGCAAATGGTCATTTCAGAGCTTGGGGTTACTATTTTTCCTCAACTGGCAATTAACAGTGGGATTCTAGCAGGTTCGAATTTAATTACTCATTCTTTACCCGCTAATGCATATCGCGAAATTGGAATGGTATGGCGGACCACATCTCATAAGCAAAATAGTTATCAGTTATTTGCTGATTTGGTTAAAAAGGTAACAACTCAAGTTATTGACTAAACTTATACTTTATTTAAGGTTTCAAGAGCAGTTTGTAGTCTCTGATAATCAATGGGCAGGGTAATATCTGCAGATACTTCTCGATAGGAAATAATATGATTTTCGTCCAAAAGCAACGCTGCCCGTGCAAGCACGCCTGCTACAGGCCCATCAATAATTGTTAAACCATATGCTTTACCAAAAGCACGCTGACGAAAATCCGATAATAACCGTACATGGGAAAAATCAAAACTTGAGCAGTGTCGTTTCAAAGCAAACGGTGTATCAATAGAAACACATAAAACAACCACATCACCATAATCAGCAATTTTTTGATTAAAATGCATCACAGAAGAAGAGCAAACTTTTGTATCAATACTCGGAAACACATTTAAAATGATCCTTTTTCCCGCATAATCTGCAAGTGAGACAGATTGTAGTTTTTCGTCAATCAGCGAAAATTCGGGTGCTTTTTGCCCAATAGCAGGTAATTCACCACAAGTATGTATCAACGCGCCATCAAATGTTAGTTCCATTTAGAATATCTCAGTTAAGCCCAAGTCGAATTATTCTATAATAATTTTATAAACATTGGGTAGTGCCTCAAATCGATTGTTAATCCTTAGACAACCATCCAAAATTGGAAAATCCATCGATTTATGACCCGATGAGAGTATTTTCTTTTTAGAAAAGGAGCATTGTTTAACAGGCCATGCACTACAGGCTTGAGCATTAAAAAATAGTAAAAAAAATAAATCCATTTTTTGCAAGTAGTCTCCATACTCTCATGCAAATGGTTATCTCAGGGCTTGGTGTTACTATATTTCCTCAACTGGCAATTAGCAGTGGGATTCTAACAGGTTCGAATTTAATCACGCATTCTTTACCCGCTAATGCATATCGCGAAATTGGAATAGCGTGGAGAACCACATCTCATAAACAAGAAAGTTATCAGTTATTTTCCAATTTGGTTAAAAAAATAATAGCACAACTCATGGTTTAACCCAGAATCTAGTCTTGCCCTTGAAACTCCATTGATTTCCTAATACAAAAACAGTGGGTACTTTTATGATCCAAGAAAATTTCTAAATTGCCGTTACAGAGGCTTTCTGAATGCTGTATATTAGCTTAATTTTTGATAAAATTGACCAAATAATATCAAGGAGGGTCACATGAACTTAGAATCGAAATTCCTACACGCTGTAAAAATAGGAGATATAGAACAGGTTCGTAAACGCATATGATTGCTTCGTATTCTGACGCGTCAAAATCCAACGAAGTGCTCCTTAACCATGGGGCTAACATATATGCAAGAAACCACAGGGGCTGCGATGCGTTTTTTAGCTAATCTGAAAAATAAAAGCAAGACTGCTAATCAATTGGCGCAACGAATAAGCGCTGAAAACCCAGATGAAAACCAACCCGCCATGCGAGTTTAATACTCGATATACATAGTTATTTATCCTTTTTAGCGTCATACTTACAGGAATTGGGGTCACTGACCCCGCTAGTCAAATTTCAAAATTTAAATGGCATATATTTAAGATAGGTTGTTCATGAATATACCCTATATCAAGCTTGTCCAAACAGTTTGGAAAAATGGAAAACCATGGCACAAGCATATTATTTACTACTACCTCGCTTACATTGTAGCGCAAGGATTTTTAAGTTTGAGTCCTTATGCTTTTGGCAAAAGTATCGATATACTGCAACATTTTTCTGAAGATAAATTAAGCCAGCTCCTCTTTTGGTTAATCTTTGGCGTCTTATTGCATCCCCTATTTTGGTTATTTCATGGACCAGCACGAGTGGTGGAGCGTAATGTTGCGCTTAAAATCCAGCAGTCTTTTATGCGGATGCTATATCAAAAATTAACGCAACTCCCGTTAAAGTGGCATCAAGACCATCATTCTGGCGACACCATTACAAGAATCAACCGAGCTTGCACCGCACTCAAAAGATTCGCCGAAGATCAATTTATTTACATTGAAACACTGATTCGGTTTTTGATATCCATGAGCTTTCTCTTTTGGATTTCAATTCCAGTAGGTTGTTTAAGCTTATTCACTTGTGGACTCGCAACCATCGCCGTTATCTTATACGACAAAAAGCTGATTACGCTTTACGAGCGAGAAAATGAGGCAGAAAACCACATTGGGTCAGGTCTATTTGACTATATCAGTAATATGACCACCATACTCACACTACGCCTAGCCAAACTCACAGAATCAAATTTGGTAAAGCGACTTGCAAGCATTTGGGCCTCTTACAAATCCGAAGTTGTGTTAAATGAAGCCAAATGGTTTGTGATGAACACCATTGTCACAGTATTACAAGCTGTCATCTTAATTGGATTTATCTTATTTCAATTAAAAGAAATGAATGGCATTTTGATAGGAACAATTGTGATGATTTTTCGCTACCAATGGGAATTAAGCGAGGTCTTTTTTTCATTTAGTATGCATTACAGTGAGCTGGTCAAAATGAATACGAATATTCAAAGCATCCACCCCATTATTAACGATATTGAAAAATATGCTCATAAAACACCTGGAGAAAAAATCGCTCAACACTGGAAAAAATTGGTAATTGATGACCTCAATTATCAGCACCCACAAACACATGAGAAAAATGTGATTCGTAATCTCTCACTGAACATCACTCGCGGTGAAAAAATTGCTTTAATTGGTGCAAGTGGCGCAGGAAAAAGCACTTTATTAAATTTACTATCTGGCTTATACACGCCAGATACGGCCACACTTAACATTGATGGCCATCATTTTAAGTCTCTGAGCCCCCTACATGCAATGACCACACTCATTCCTCAAGAGCCAGAGATTTTTGAAAATACGATTGCATTTAACATCACCATGGATTTAGAGGCAAGACCTGAAGAGTTACAAAAATTTATGCAATTGGCCGGGTTTTATCCTGTGCTCGAGACTCTTAAAAATGGCTTATTAACAGATATTCGTGAAAAAGGACTCAATTTATCTGTTGGCCAAAAACAAAGACTCGCACTCGCTCGTGGTTTATTTGCAGCACGCTTTAGTTCGTTCATCTTAATGGATGAGCCGACCTCTAGTGTGGATTTACTTACAGAAAAAGCCATATTATCGGGTGTGATTGATGCATATCCTGAGGCGACCCTCATGGTATCGCTGCATCGCCTCCATCTTTTACCTAAATTCTCTCGTATTATTATGCTACAAGATGGAAAAATCGAAGCAGATGGCCCTACTGAAAAATTGCTCACAGAAGATAATCCTGTAAAAACACTTTGGGAAAAATATACCCAATAAATCTCGAATAAATTTCGCAGGTGTACCTCTCATAAGTATTCTCTCAGGGCCCACAGCTTCTGATGGCACTAATGAGACCGATAAGCAAAGATTTATGCCTAGCGCCTCAAATTGATTGTGATAAGATAACAAAAGTCATGCACAACACACGCTAAGGGATTAGTATGCAAAATGCTTACACTGTATCTCGAATGACAAGAGATGAAATTTCGTTGGCAATTGACTGGGCGGCCAAGCTAGGTTGGAATCCGGGCCTCCATGACGCAGAATGTTTTTATCAAGCTGATCCACACGGTTTTTTTGCAGGCAGAATCAATAACAAAATCGTCGCAATGGGGGCTGCAGTCATATACGATGATACATTTGCTTTTTGTGGATTGTATATGGTTGATGAGCATTATCGTGATCAAGGTTATGGTTTAGCACTCACTAAAGAGCGTCTGGCTTACATTGGAAATCGCAATGCTGGTTTAGATGGTGTTACGGATATGCTCGATAAATACGCCAGATTGGGTTATAAAGTGGCGCATCATAATGCGCGATATGGCACAAAAGAATTGTCATTGATTGAGCCTAAAGATAATCAAATTATACCGTTATCAAAAATCAACTTTAATGACCTTCTGACTTACGATCGCAAACATTTTCCAGCGGTGCGTGCCTCTTTTTTACGTTGTTGGATAAGGCACGGCGATGGCGTCGGATACGTACAAGAGGGTATACTACGCGGATATGGCGTGATTCGTCCTTGTCGAGAAGGATTTAAAATTGGCCCATTGTTTGCAGATACACCCCAAATAGCGGATAGTTTATTTTTACATTTGGCATCTAAAGCAAATGGCCAACAATTTTACCTCGATATCCCAGAAAATAACCCTCACGCACGCGAATTAATCAATCGATATCAACTAAACAAAGTATTTGAAACCTCACGGATGTATTTAAAAGCAATGCCGGAGCTACCTATGGATCAAATTTACGGTATTACAACCTATGAATTAGGATGATGAATAAAATGGTACTAAGAAACATGGTCGGTTACGGTCCAGAAAAATCACCCGTGAATTGGCCTAAAAATGCCAGAGTCGCGATTAGTTTTGTCATTAACTACGAAGAAGGCGCTGAATTAACCCCCTTAAATGGTGATGCGTTTTCAGAAACTTATGGTGGCGAATTTCCATTATCTGCCAAACCGAAAGGGATACGAAATACCAGTCAAGAGTCTATTTTTGAATATGGAAGTCGCGCAGGTCTCTGGAGATTACTCCGCTTATTTGATGAAGAAAAAATTCCTTTAACCTTTTTTATCACCGGATATGCGCTCTATTTAAACCCAGTATTTTGTACTTATCTCAAATCAACACCTCATGAGATTGCAGGACACGGTTGGCGCTGGATAGATTATGCATCTCTTAGCAAAGAAGAAGAAAAAAAACATATTATTCAATGCATCGAGACAATCACTACACTAACAGGCAAGCACCCCAAAGGTTGGTACACAGGACGAAAAAGTGAACACACGCGGGCGTTATTGCTAGAAATTGGGGATTTTTTATATGATTCAGACAGTTATGCCGATGATGTGCCTTATTTTGAGCAAGAGCATCTCATCATACCTTATACGCTAGATTGCAATGATTTTCGCTATACCACATCACCAGGGTTTAGTACTGCAGATGATTTTTTCCAGCATTTAAAAAATACGTTTGATTACCTATATGAAGAAAATCGCTCAACGCTAATGAGTATTGGTTTACATACCCGCATCACGGGTCATCCTGGTCGCTGTCTTGCTCTGAAAAAATTTATTAACTACCTAAAAAATTTTCCGGATATTTGGATCGCAAGGCGCATTGATATTGCAAAACATTGGTTGAATTTAGACTAAGACACTAAAGATCTAATTTACGCAAAGAAAAATACGCCTCTGTGCGGAAAATTTATCTTTAAAACGAGCAATGCCTTTATTTCTCATTTGATCAGCATACTGTTCAAAATAATGCTCGAGAGACAAACTGTCTTTCAGTTGATATTGAATCGTTAATTTCTCTTTACCAAGCAGCTTTTCATTTTCTGGTCTTAGAATATTCGCTTTGATGAACCCTGGAAAGGTGAGCATTTCTTTAATATGCGTGGTCAACCAGTACTGGAACTCAGTCAATATATCTTCATCAATCATGAGGCTCACTTCATAAATAACCTGGCCTTTTTCCATTGATTACTCCTATTTCAGACAACAGAGATACTTTGCCACAGTGTCCTTTAATCCCCAGTATAAAGCATCACTTATCAGTGCATGACCAATACTCACCTCAGCAACCCAAGGAATATTGTCTATAAAATATTTTAAGTTATTTGCGTCTAAATCATGCCCGGCATTTACTTCGAGACCTAATTGCTTTGCATACAAAGCCGCTTTACGATAAGGTGCGATTGCATCATCCGCATGCAAAACATAACCTTTGGCATAAGCTTCTGTATAGAGCTCTATTCGGTCTGTCCCTGTTTTTGCCGCATATTGAACTTTTTCTTCATCAGGGTCGAGAAAAATAGAAACACGAATTCCGGCCTCTTTAAACAATGCCACACACTCTTGAAGATAACTCAAATGCATTTTTGTATCCCAACCATGATTGGATGTCAGTTGAGACAGTGAGTCCGGCACTAACGTCACTTGAGTTGGTTTGATAGCTAAGACTAAATCAATAAACTTTTGTTCGCGTGGATTACCTTCAATATTCAACTCAGTCGTCACCACTTCTTTGAGAAGGTAAACATCACGGTACCGAATATGCCGTTCATCAGGTCTTGGATGTACCGTAATGCCATCAGCGCCGTATTCCTGAATCGCAATCGCAGCTTTGACCACATCGGGCGTATTCCCGCCTCTGGAATTTCTCAGCGTCGCAATTTTGTTAATATTCACTGATAATTTTGTCATTTGATCCTCTATCCTTTTACATCAGATACGCGTATCCTAACCCTTAAGTTAAGGAATGCCAACATTTTATGCCCACGACACCCGTCTTAGGAATGCACAAATATCAACTAGATACACCTTGTCTTCTACTCGATATCGAGTTACTCCTCCAAAATTTAAACACGATGCAACAACACGCTAATATAGCGGGTATCAATTTACGACCTCACAGCAAAACGCACAAATGCTCGACGCTCGCAAAGCTACAACTCAAGTATGGAGCGATAGGTATTTCTGTGGCGAAACTAAGTGAGGCAGAAGTTCTAGTGCATCAAGGCATCTCCTCTATTCTCATCACCTCACCAATTGTGACGCCTTATAAAATTAAAAAACTCATGGAGCTCTTAAATCTTGCGCCAGAGCTTATGATTGTCGTAGACAATAAATTCAATTGCGATACGCTAAATATGGCAGCGTCACAGCAACAACAAAAAATAAAAGTCCTTGTGGACGTCAACTCAGGCATTGGTAGGACGGGCGTTCAAATCGAGCACGCACTTGAGCTCGCGCAATATGTTCACAATACACCTTGGCTAGAGCTTGTCGGGATCCAGTGTTATGCCGGAAATTTACAGCACATACAAACTTATAAAGTACGCAAAGCCCAATCCACTGAAATCATGGAAAAAGCGAGTCAGCTATTAGAAACTTGCAAAAACAAAGGACTTCCTGTGACGATCCTGACCGGTGGCGGGACCGGCACTTATGATATCGATAGCCTTGTTTCGGGCGTTACGGAAATTCAACCTGGCTCTTATACCGTGATGGATGTCGAGTACACAACCCTTGGGTCAAAGGAAAATCAAACCGCTTTCACAGCTTTTCAACCCTCAATGACATTACTGACTAGTGTCATCAGTGCTAATCAATCAACACACGTCACCGTAGATGCAGGCACAAAAGGGATTTATATCGACACAGTCCATCAACCACGAATCATCAACCAACCAGAGCTATCCTACGACTGGGGCGGATTCGGAGATGAGCACGGTAAAATTACTGCAACGTCGGGCGCGACGCTTCCAGTGCTAGGTGATGTACTTGAGTTGGTCGTACCTCATTGCGACCCTACAATTAACTTATACGACCGTTTCTACATCACGCAACACGGCCACGTCATCGATGTTTGGGAGATTGATATGCGGGGCAAGTCGCAATGAAATCGGTGTAGGCTCCCGCAACGGAGGAGGCCCACTTCTCAAGGCAGAGCTTACTAAAAGGAACAAAAAGCAAAGTAGACAAATAAAAAACAACAACTTGGCGATATAAGTGGTCGCATTTTTTTCTTTACGATAAGCAAGTAGAGCGAGTAAGACCGAGCAGATGAAAAAAACTAGCGTCCAAACTATCATAATAAATATTCATTTTGTTTACTTATAGATATTTTAGTACACTATTTGCATATTTGCTGCAGTACACAATTTCCGTTAGGATAGCATACCCTCGTAATTTGGCATGTTGCATTTGACGAAGGCATCGGTCGACCGAGCGTGTCTGTAACCATCACGTTTGGTGTAGACCAGACATCCGGCTCTCTTACTGTCACGCCAGGATCATTCCAATGACTATCAACACCCCAACCGGCATAACTACTTAAACTTAAACAACACAGAGTAAATGCAATGACCTTGTTGAAAGAGCGCATACGCCCTCCTACTTCTCTCGATGACGAACTGCTTTAATTATAGACAATGATTAGACCGTGTTTTTAGATATGGCACGTAATTTTCTGTCAACATGACAAAAAATGGCCAGACGAGCGTGCTGATAACAGGCGGAAAAATCAAGCGTATAAACATCACGGGATGTCCGCAGATGTAATCAATCACAACCTGTGATATTTGATAAACTAGCGTTAAAAAAAATACCCAGATCATTTGCTGTATAGGCGAAAAAAACTTAAACCGTCGAGCCCGACTACTTGCAATGCCAACCACAAAACAAAGTGAAAAAATATGTTCGCCAAGAGGCACAACACCAAATACATCTAAAATTAACCCCAAAACAATCACCCAAAGATAGCTGAAAAGATCAGGGAGTTTGAATTGAATATACAAAAGAAAAAGCAATGCCCAAAGCGGACGAAATATTTCATAACCAACTGGAATCGGAAAAATCGTTAGCGTGAGCACGAGTAAAAATAAGAGCATCAAACGAAAATAAGAAACACTCATCCCTGAACCCCTACGCATTTTCCTGGCCAATAACAGCTGCGACTCATCAAAGATCGGTGAGTTTTTGGCCAAACCAATAATACCAAGTGACTTTGTCTAAGTAGCGCCATGGGAGAAACACGAACCTCAATAAAATGCTCTCCTGGCTTATTCAAAATCTGGGAGACGCGCCCGACTGGATACCCTTCCGGGTAAAGCCCGCCCAGTCCTGACGTCACTAATAAATCATTCACCATGACTGATGAGGTTTTAGGTAAATGTAATAATGTCAGCTCGTGATCATTATCATTACCAGCTAAAATCCCCATTTCACCAGTACGATTATTTTTCACCGGAACTGCGGATAAACCATCTGAAATAAGTAACACTGTGCTAGCGTTTTGGGTAACCTCGATAATCTGTCCAACAAGACCATGCTGAGAAAGAACCGGCTGCCCGATAAGAACATGATCATTGGAGCCTTTATCTAAAATCATGACATGTCTTACCGGATTAACTTCAGCAGATAAAACACGCGCAGCCATTGTTTTTCTGCCGGTGACTTCTGAGAGTTTGAGAAGCGATTTTAATCTCTGATTTTCTTGGCGTAAAATCTCAGCATGTTGTAATTCTTCTCGAAGCAGGAGGTGTTGATACGCTAACGCCTGATTTTCACGAACTAAAGCTTGCTTTGACGTCCACAACGCACGAGAGTCTTGCAGAAGTCTTGCAGGAAGCATCGAAAGTGTGCGTAAAGGAGAAAGTCCAAAAGATAAGAAAGAACGCGCTACCGTCAAATGACTATAACGCGTATCAACAACCATCAACGCCACAGAAAAAAGCAAAACAATCAAACAGCGAGGCAAGTCACCGGTTGTTTTGGCAAATAAGGAGCGTGTCCTCGTTGGATTATTATTCAGTTGATAAGAAATCACCACCGCGAAGATCCATGGTTTCAAGCGCTTTTCCACCACCGCGCGCTACACAAGTGAGCGGATCTTCGGCCACAAGCACCGGTAATCCTGTTTCTTCCATCAGGAGTGTATCCATATTTTTGAGCAATGCACCACCACCCGTCAGGACCATACCACGTTCGGCGATATCTGCCGCAAGCTCAGGAGGTGCTAATTCAAGAGCAGCCCTCACAGCACCTACGATACCAGACAGAGGCTCTTGTAACGCCTCTAAAATTTCAGCGCTTGTCAATGTAAAACTACGCGGAATACCCTCTGCTAAGTTACGACCTCGTACCTCAATTTCAAATAAATCTCTGCTTGGGAATGCGAAACCAATTTCGTGTTTAATGCGCTCAGCAGTCGTTTCGCCGATCAAGGTGCCATAATTTCGACGTACATATGAAATAATCGCATCGTCAAACTTATCTCCACCAATCCGAACGGACTGATGATAAACCACACCACTTAAAGAAATAATCGCGACCTCTGTGGTCCCACCACCAATATCTACAACCATAGAGCCTGTTGCATCTTCCACAGGCATACCCGACCCGAGTGCCGCAGCCATCGGTTCTTCGATTAAAAAGACTTCTCGTGCACCCGCACCCATTGCAGATTCACGAATTGCACGACGCTCAACCTGTGTTGAACCACAAGGCACGCAAACCAAAACACGAGGGCTTGGTCTTAAAAAGCGATTTTCATGAACTTTATGAATAAAGTGCTGTAGCATCTTTTCGGTCACAAAAAAATCAGCAATGACACCATCCTTCATCGGACGAATCGCGCTGATGTTTCCTGGGGTACGTCCTAACATGCGCTTCGCTTCTAGACCGACTGCCGCAACACGTTTTTGACCTGCTTCATTTCGTAAAGCAACCACAGATGGTTCGTTAAGGACGATACCCTTATCACGAACATAAATAAGCGTATTGGCTGTTCCCAAATCAATTGACAAATCGTTTGAAAACGCGCCTCTGAGTTTCCTGAACATGAAAAATCATCCCTCGTTAGCATTGAATATAGATTTTTCCGCAACTTTACCGCAAATTGAGATAAAAATCGACATTTTTTTAGGTCAAGGTTCCATTACTCAATAGAAATTGGCGCTGCATACGGCATGCTAATTTAATATCATGGGTGACAATGACAAGTGCTGTGCCATAACGTAGGTTTAACTGCATCATCAGATCAAATACATGTGCTGCAGTAGCTTCGTCTAGATTGCCTGTTGGCTCATCTGCAAAAACGCATTCAGGCTGGTGCACTAATGCTCGGGCGATAGCTACACGTTGCCGTTCTCCACCGGAAAGCTGGGAAGGTTTGTGCTGTAGACGCTTTTCAAGTTCGACCTCTTTTAACATCGCTTCGGCTCTTTCGTAGGCTTCTGTATTTTTTTTCCCGGCAATAAGTAAAGGAAAAGCAACATTTTCAAGCGCAGTAAATTCAGGTAAAAGATGATGAAATTGGTAGACAAAACCTAAAGTACGATTGCGTAATTGGCAGCGTTTTTTTTCCGTTAATTTTTGCCAATCTTGCCCTTTTGCTAAAACACGCCCGGCAGTCGCGAGATCTAATCCACCTAAAAGATGGAGTAACGTACTTTTACCCGAGCCAGAAGGCCCCATAATCGAAATCAAATCACCGCGATGAATCGTAAGATCAATTTTTTTCAACACATCAATACGATTTTTTACGTCGAAGTAAGACTTCGTCAATGCATCACAAGTTATAATGACGTCACTCATAATGCAAAGCCTCCGCAATCACTGTGCGTGAAGCACGCCAAGCGGGATAAATCGTCGCTAAAAAACTCATACATAAAGCCATACCACATACCTTGAATAAATCAGCGATCATAATTTTTGAAGGGAGATAATCAACCCAATACAAGTTGGATGAAAAGAGATCGACATGCAAAAGTGCTTGTAGCCAAGCGACAATTTCAGTCGCATTATGCGCCAACAGTAGGCCTAACAATAAACCTAAGAGCGTGCCAATCACACCGACCATCATACCCTGTACAATAAATATACGTAAGATTAAACCAGGTGTTGCACCTATTGTTCGCAAAATAGCAATATCGGCTTGCTTATCATTGACCACCATGACCAAAGAGGACACCAAGTTAAAAGCCGCCACTGCAATAATCAAAGTCAAAATCAAAAACATCATGCTTTTTTCCATTTTCACCGCCTGAAAAAAGGCACCAAAATCATTCGTCCAATTACCGACTTGATAACTTTCACCCAACAATCCACTTAGCTCATTAGAAATTTTCGGGGCATCGTAGACCGCATGGATTTTTAATTTAAATCCAGACACAGCCTCTCCCATTTGCAATAGCTTTTGTGCATCTTTTAAATTCACAAAAGCAAGCTTGTTTTCAAACCCAAATCCTGAACCTGCAGAAAAAATACCACGCACAGTAAAACGCTTAAATCGAGGAATCATCCCGGCAGGAGTTACACTCGCCTCAGGAATCATCAGTGTCACTTGATCACCCAACATTAAGCCTAAATTTTCAGCAAGTGTACGTCCAATCACCAGACTAAAAGGAGGAAAATCATCTAAGCGACCTAAAATTAGCTTGTCACGTAAGTGTGTAATTGCTTCTTCTTTTTCAAAATCAACTCCCATTAATACCACAGGAGAAATCTGTCCTTCAAAAGTAAGTAAGCCCTGACTCCCCACAAAAGGCGAAACCGCTTTGACACCCGGTGTAGTTAAAAGCATGCGCTCGGTATTTTCCCAATCCAGAATACGCCCACTCGACGCATTGACTGTAATTTCAGGCGCCATACCAAAAAATCGCTTATGAATTTCTAAATCAAATCCGTTCATCACAGAAAGTACGGTAATCAAGACCATCACGCCTAGCGCTATCCCAAGCATAGAGCTTAAAGAGATAAAAGAAACAAAATGATTTTTATGACGAGAACGCGTATAGCGAAGACCAATTAAAACAGAGAGCATATGAGGCAAAACTCCACATAGTATTAGACAGTGTAGCAAATCTAATTGATTTCTCGAAATAAAAATTTAAAAAAATATGAAAAAGGCACCCAAAGGTGTCTTTTTCATAGCAACAATAAACTAAATCAAAACTGACGTATCGGCCTAACAGGCATACTAGTTGTTGCGGTAACCGGTTGCTCAGTCACACTACAATTACCAGAGGCAGAATTTGTTACTGTCGCATAAGTAGCCTGGTCAGTCTGACCACTCGAATAAGACGTCCAATAATCCCCCGAAGCAATGTTGATATAACCAGATATTGTCTGATTACACAGTGCTGCCACCATGAGGTTAAACTCAACAGGCGAAGGGATATACCAACCAGAGTAGCACTCTTGAGAAGGAGGGAATGTGTTCACACCACAGTCAGGGTTTGCGGCACCCTGATACGTTGTCACTAACTCCAAAACTGGTGTTAAAACTGTAGAACCTGATACTGAGCCAACAGCAGAATTTATTGCTGCCATAGTGGCAGTATTTTGATATCCAGCACCAACTCCATTTCCAAATGCGTAGGCTACCGTGTTGGTATTCACGCCATCCGCTAACCACTGACTTGTGTTCGCTGTAGACGAGCCCACATTCGAAAGTGCTGCAACAAGACCGTGCTGACCAGAGCCATCCACCCAAAACACGACACCACCTTGAGCGAGATCAAGGGGCGCATAAATACCCAGAGGGCCGGTAGCACCCGTAGAACCGGTAAAACCTTGAGCACCGTTAGCACCAGCAGCACCGGTAAAGCCCGTAGCACCCGTAAAACCAACAGCACCTTGAGCACCCGTCATACCTTGAGCACCTTGAGCACCCGTGGCACCCTTAGCACCGACAGCACCTACAGCACCTGTAACACCTTGAGCACCGACAGCACCGGTAAAGCCTGTAGCACCGATGGCACCCTTAGCACCGACAGCACCTGTAACACCTGTAAAACCACGGGGCCCTGGATTATTTGCGATTGCGTTATTTACATATTGTTGAACATATTGCACTGAAGCAGGATTATTTCCAGGAGCAGCCATAGCGCCGACTGCTGTCATGGAGACCACTGTCATGGCAAGTAATTTATACACTGGTTTCATACTTTTTTCCTTGTCTAAATTTTGGCGAATTAAGGCAACCAATAAGATAGTTCATTGAGCCTTATAGCGTCATGCTTAAACTAAGCAAAACCCCGTTCTGAACTGGGATATTAGAAACGCTTCCAGTTCCTGTAGCAGGATTTACAGTGAAGCCTGCGCTTGATCCAAAAATACCCTGATACATGACGCTTACAGTTGCCGCATCTGCCACAGGAATACCAACGCCCGCCTGTACTTCACCAGCCGCTTGAGAAAGATTGTTCAGTGTATCACGCTCAAGCATCCATTGACGCCACGCCACACCACCTTTAATTGATACAAATGCCGCAGTATCCGTCATCGGTGCAAATTTCAATGTACCCAACAAATCAAGCATAGGCTTTACTTCAGTCCAAATTGGAAGACCACCCATTTCATTCAACGTTGCTTGCGATGCACCAAGCGACATACGGTTGCCGTTCTGAACAGCAAACTCTAAGCCGAGGTTCATGTTAGACATGTCAACAACATCGTTGTTTAGACCAGCATCACCAAGATTGTAAATATCCTTTGCGATACCTAAACGGCCCACTGGCGTACCACCACCAGCATTTGTATTGTTGTAATAAGTGTAGCCGATGCTACCTACCACTGACCATGGATGCATATCCACGACAGGAGCTGGTGTGCCCATCGTTCCAGCTAATGCAGAAAACGACAAACAGCATCCGAGTGATATTAGGTGACTTCTCTTGATCATCAGGATCCCTCCAAGTTTTTTATAATTATTTTTTCCACTAGACTATGCAGTATAAGATAAAAAGATGTCAAGAAATAATTTGAATGGTTCGTGCAAAATTTAGAGTTTATTTGATTTTTTCTTGCCAAATTTTTGTTGTAAAACTTCGTCTTAAATAAAATCCGCGCGGTAATGTTCTAATTTTTTCACCAAGATGACCATATGCGTCGCACAGCACATGACTATGAGCAGCTTTAGGTCGTACTTGCAGATATTTGCCTAAACTCGCATCCAAGTGTTCTAGCTGACCCAAAACAATCATCGAAGTCAGCAAAGACCAATCTTGCTCTAAAATTTTTAAATCCGCTGCATCAGGAGACCATAAAAAAGCCTCGCCAATCCGACGCTGCTTAATAGGAATATGTTTGCTTGACTCCAGTGGCACCCAAAGAACACGCCGCAATTTCAAATAACAACTTGACGTTTCCCAATGTTCACGATGAATATTGAGTAAAGAAATACTCGTTACAAAAGTAGACTCAGCAGGCCGCCTTTGTTCATCTATAGGTAAAGTTTTCAACTCAACGCCTAGCGATACGAAGTCAGGCAGTGCTTGATTTTTTGCAGAGGTAACTAATGCTTGTTCTAGTAAACTTCCCAGAAATCCTTTTGCATGTAATGGATCATCGGGTATTTTAAAAGCGAATTGAGCAGCTAATTGACCGATAGTCAGCCCAACTAGCCCTTGACAGCGCGCCATCAGTTCTTCCTCAGAGGCGGGTGAAACTGTGCTCATTTAGGTTTTATGTGTGGTAGCTGCACAACACCCAAAGAAACAATCAGTTTAAACGCTTCATCGACCGACATATCCACTTCAATGACATCATTTTTCGGCACCATAATCAGAAATCCACTCGTTGGATTTGGTGTCGTTGGCACAAAAACAGATAGCATTTCTTTACCGACATAATCAGCAAGATGAGAAGAAACATGGCTAGTCTGAAAAGCCAATGTCCAAATACCCTGTCGTGGGTATTCTACTAAAAGTACTTTTCGAAATGCATCACTGTCTGTCGAGAAAAGAGTTTGTATAATTTGTTTGGTTGCATTATAAATCGAGCGAACAAGAGGAATCCGCCCGAGTAACAGCTCACTCCAGCTCACTAAGCGTTGACCAATGAAATTGGTCGCGATGATCCCGGTGATAAGCAAAATCACAAACGAAAAAAGCACGCCTAAACCAGGAACAGCATGACCAAGCCATGTCTCAGGTTGATAAACTTTGGGTAGAAGCGCAATAGATTGATCAAGAAGCTCTACTATAAAACGTACCACACCGATCGTGACTAAAATAGGCAGCCATACGACAAGACCTGCAAGTAAATAATGTCTGACTGGCTTGATCTTCATCTTAAGATTCCTTTTTTGTGCTCTCTTTTGCCGTGGAAGTGGGTTGTGTTTTTTGAGATGAGTCTGAAGAAGCCTGAGGTCCATTAGGTTTATTTTTAAAATCTGTCACATACCAACCAGTACCTTTGAGCTGAAATCCTGGGGCAGAAACTAAACGCTTGGCTTTATCTTGACCACAACTCTCACAATGCGTCAAAGGCGCATCATTCACTTTTTGAATCACTTCAAACTGCGCATTACAGTGCATACACTGATACTCGTAAATAGGCATAATGAATTACTCTTTGATAAAGTCAGGAATTGTATCTGAGGTCGATACAGATTTCCACTCTCATGCAGTAGGCAATCGTAAAGCCGGCGTGTTTTTATAGACAAATATGAAATCAAGTTTCATAATAGGGGTTTTTCTGATACGAGCTATGACCGAGCCTCTGATCGAGCTAAAACACATTCGTAAATTTTACGGTGCAAACCTTATCCTCGACGATATCTCTCTACCCATATACTCGGGCGAATTTCTCACCTTACTCGGCCCTTCGGGTTGTGGTAAAACCACATTATTGCGCCTAATCTCAGGATTCGATACCCCGGATTCAGGTGAAATTCTATTTGACGGTCAGTGTATCAACACTCTCCCTCCTCAAAAACGCGATGTACATACTATTTTTCAAAGCTATGCTCTTTTTCCACACTTATCGGTCTATGAAAATGTCGCTTTCGCGCTGCGCTGTCAAAAAATGGGGGAAAGAGAAATCAAAACACGCGTCCTCGATGCGCTACAACTTGTACAACTCAGAGAATACGGCGATCGCTCCATCAAACAACTCAGCGGTGGACAACAGCAACGTGTTGCGATTGCACGCGCGATTATCAATCGTCCCAAGGTATTACTCCTTGATGAGCCCCTCAGTTCTTTAGATTATCGTTTACGAAAATCGATGCAATATGAACTCAAGCAATTACAAAAAAAACTCAACATGACCTTTATTTTCGTCACACATGATCAAGAAGAAGCGCTTTCCATGTCAGATCGTATCGCTATCTTTAATCAAGGGCAAATCGAGCAAATCGGAACGCCACGCGAAGTCTACGAAACACCTAAAAATCTTGCCGTCGCCATGTTTATCGGGGAAGCCAATATTTTCACGGTCACTGTCGCCTCTCGCCAACAAGATAAACTCACTGTGATGATTGAAGGCGTTGAAATTCAATGTCAGCATCATGAAAATATTCGCTTAAATCAAACTATCCATCTCATCGTCCGCCCTGAAGATATCCGCGTATGGAGCATCGGCGAGGTTGATGATGCAAGCGGCATGTTGCCAGGAAAAATTGTCGACATTATTTATAAAGGATCGACAGTTGATGTCACAGTCCAACTGCCTTCGGGTCAACTCATTAATGCATCGGAATTTTTTGACGAAGACGATGATGCACTAGAGTACACCATTAACGAGCCTGTTTGGGTACAATGGTTCACGGGTTGGGAGGTCCTCCTACCTTTAGACGAGAAATATCATGTCCAATAAGCGACTTTATCTTGTCTATTTCTGGCTCATGATTTTTGGTGCTTTTCCGATTATACTCATCACCCTTACAAGCTTTCTGTCTCGAACACCCTATCATTTTGCGGCGCTCCCTTTCACACTAGAGCATTATCAAACTTTATTTTCTCCACTATTTCTCAAAGTCTTTTTACGCTCACTCGGTGTAGGTACGCTCACAACTCTTCTTTGCTTATTGATTGCTTACCCGATGAGCTACCTGATGGTCAAATCTAAACATCAATCCATACTTTTACTACTTATTATTATTCCATTTTGGACCAGCTCACTAGTTAGAACTTATGCATTGCTTGCCATTTTAAAAATGAATGGCCTCTTAAATTTGATGCTGCAAAACCTACATCTCACAGAGCAGCCTTTATCGTTACTTTATACAAATACAGCGGTAATTGTTGGTCTCGTCTACACTTTATTTCCTTTCATGGTGCTTCCACTTTACACCCAGATGGAACGCTTTGATTTTCGGTTATTAGATGCAGGGCGAGATTTGGGCGCTGGCGGTCTCAGACTTTTTTTCCATATTTTTTTACCAAACACAAAGCGCGGTATCATTGCAGGCGTCACACTCGTCTTTTTGCCCGCAATGACGCTTTTTTATATTCCTAATATTTTAGGCGGAGCACGTTCTGTTTTAATAGGCAATTTAATTCAAAATCAATTTTTCGCCGCAGAAAACTGGCCTCAAGGTGCAGCAACTAGTGTGCTTCTTACCCTGCTTCTCTTGAGTTTCTTTATCTTTTTTAGGCGAGCGAGGGAGCTTTAATGTTGAGAAAAAGCTATCTCACCTTTATCTACATTTTACTCTATCTTCCGATCTCTATTTTGGTGTTATATTCATTCAATGACGCACGATTTTCGCTCACTTGGCATGGATTTTCACTTCGATGGTATCAAGAATTGCTTCACGATACAGATTTATGGATTGCGTTTTTACATTCACTTTTTCTGGGTGTCTCAGCATCATTGATTGCATGCGGGCTTGGGTTGATTATTTCGGTTCACTTTTTTATTCACAACAATGATCAAAAACGATCTCTAAACACATTATTATTACTACTAGTCATTTTACCTGATCTTGTTTTAGGTGTGTCTTTATTAGTATTTTTCAATTACGCCAAAATTCCTCTCGGATTTTGGAGTTTACTCATCGCACACATCACTTTTTGCATTCCATTTACCGTGATTACACTCAATAGCCGGATGCATCATCTGGACGTTAATATCTATTTTAGCGCACTTGATCTCGGCGCAACACATCGCGAGGCTTTACAAAAGATTCTTTTCCCACTTCTATGGCCTGCTTTACTTAGCGCTTTTTTATTAGGCTTCACACTCTCTTTTGATGATGTGATCATCAGCTACTTTGTTGCGGGCCCAGATTTTAATATCCTACCACTCACAATATATTCACTTGTACGCGCAGGCGTCACACCAGAGCTTAATGCGCTCTGCAGTATTACCCTACTTTTATCAATCCCTCTCGTCATGCTTTCACATTATTTTTCACGCGAGACACCATGAAAATCTTACTAAGCTTATTCATCTCTCTCACAACCCTCACAGCACAGGCAACATCAATTAACGTTTATGTATGGGGTGGTGAAATCCCCAAACAATTGATTCAGAAATTCGAAAAAGAAACGCAAATTCACGTTAATTTTTCAACTTATGATAGCAATGAGACGATGCTTGCAAAAATTCGCGCCAATCAACATGGCATCTATGATGTTATTTTACCCTCGGCTTACTATGTTGATAGAATGCGGCACTTAAAACTATTAATGCGTTTAGATCATACCAAATTGCCTCATCTAAAATATTTGAGCCAAACTTTTGAGAACAATCAATATGATCCGCATAACCGATATAGCGTTCCATTAACCTGGGGCGCTACTGGAATTTTTTACGATCGACAGCACATCAAAATTCCTCCGCGCGCCTGGCAAGACTTGTGGAAAACACGGTTCAAAGAGTCGCTAATGCTACTCGATGATATGCGTGATACCTTTGCTATCGCGATGCTACGAGCACATTATTCGCCCAATGATACAACCCCGACACATCTTACTAAAGCGTTTGAGATGTTATTAAAACTTGCACCCAATGTTAAATTTTTTGCAAGCGAAGGCATCCAAGCTATTCTGATTGATGGTGACGCAGCCATTGGTGCTGCGTGGAACGGTGATGTTTATAAAGCGCGTCAAGAAAATCCAAATATCCAATTTGTTTATCCAGAAGAAGGCTATGTACTTTGGATCGATTGCTTGGCAATTCCCAAAAATGCACCTCATCTTGATGAGGCTCACAAATTTATTAATTTTTTGTTGGCACCTGAAAATGCTGCGACGATTGCAATGATTGAAGGACACGCCATTACTAATGAGGCTGGAAAAGCACAACTTCCCAAAACCATACGAGAAGATAACACGATTTACCCAAACGAAAATACACTAAAGCGTGCTGTCATTCAAAAAGACACAGGTGAAACTACACTGGGCTTGTATAACAAATACTGGCAAACATTTAAACTTTCTTTATTTTGAATTCTTTTTACATAGCAAAAAACCTAATCACTGCCCACCACATCATCTATGGACCAAAGCATCATACTGACAAAATGAAATTATTCTGATAAAATTCGCCGATTTAAGCGTCCTGGTACTAAAACTCAATGGCTAAGAAGCTGTATATTAAAACAAATGGCTGTCAGATGAATGAATATGATTCATCTAAAATGGCAGACGTTTTGCATGAATCACATGGGTTAGAGCAAACACAAAATGTCGAAGAAGCGGATGTTATTTTGCTTAATACTTGCTCGATTAGAGAGAAGGCTCAAGAAAAAGTTTTTTCTCAATTAGGCCAGTGGCGTGCTTATAAAAATGCCAATCCTCACGTTATTATTGGCGTAGGCGGATGCGTTGCATCTCAAGAAGGCGACGGGCTTTTAAAGCGAGCTCCTTTCGTCGATTTAGTATTTGGACCTCAAACTTTACATCGTCTTCCTGCGATGATTAATGAACGACTCAGTACGAAAAAATCTGTTGTCGACATTAGTTTTCCCGAAATTGAAAAATTTGACAATCTCCCAGCCCCGCGTGCCGAAGGCCCTATCGCGTTTGTGTCGATTATGGAAGGCTGTAGTAAATACTGCAGTTATTGTGTCGTACCTTACACACGTGGCGAAGAGATCAGCCGCCCTTTTGATGATGTCTTAGCGGAATGCTACGCACTTTCACAACAAGGTGTGCGCGAGATTAACCTTCTCGGGCAAAACGTCAATGATTATCGCGGCCTAATGAATAGCGGTGAAATTGCTGATCTGGCTTTACTTATTCACTATGTTGCCGCGATTGATGGCATCGATAGGATTCGCTTTACAACATCACATCCTATCGCTTTTTCAGATAATTTGATCGAAGCTTATCAAAACGTTCCTGAGCTCGCGAATCATCTTCATCTTCCCGTACAAAGTGGCTCAGATAGAATTTTAAGCCTAATGAAGCGAGGTTATACTGCGCTTGAATATAAATCTAAAATTCGAAAGTTGAAAAAAATACGTCCAGATATCCGTTTATCCACAGATATTATCGTTGGATTTCCTGGCGAAACAGATAAAGACTTTGAAGATACGATGAATCTCGTTCATGAAATGGGCTTTGATCTCTCTTTCAGTTTTATTTACAGTCCAAGACCAGGCACACCTGCAGCAAATCTAAAAGATGACACGCCAATGGAAGTCAAAAAACGACGTCTTAAGATTTTACAAGACCGACTTTTATTACAAGCTTCTCGCTTTAGTCAAGCCATGCTTGACACTGAGCAACGTGTTTTAGTCACAGGCCCTTCCAAAAAAGATAGTCAGCAGTTAGCTGGTAGAACAGAGTGCAATCGTGTTGTTAATTTTGATGGTCCCGCTGATCTTCAAGGACAATTTGTTCAAATCAAAATTACGGAAGCACTTCCAAACTCTTTACGTGGACATATAGTCGAAGCTTGAGGTATTAGTGCTTTGGAAAAAATAATACCCTCTGATTATCACGGCCTGCGCATCGACAAAGCGCTGGCCTTACTTTTTCCAGAGTATTCTCGGGCCCAACTAACAACTTTACTAAAAGATCAGAAAATCACCATAAATGGTGCCTTTCTTCAGCCTAAAGATAAAATTTACGGCGGCGAGCTTATTCAGTATGAACAAACTGCATTTCAACGCGCAACCTCTACACTCACACCAGAAGCCATTCCTTTAGATATCATTTATGAGGATGACGACTGTTTGGTTGTGAATAAACCTGCGGGGCTTGTCGTGCATCCTGGTGCAGGCAATCCTACTGGCACGCTAGTACAGGCACTTTTACATCATGATCAAACGCTAGACACACTACCACGAGCAGGTATTGTTCATCGACTGGATAAAGAAACCACGGGCCTACTTCTAGTTGCTAAAAATGAACAAGCCTATACTGCTCTGACACGTCAAATGCAAGCTCGGGAAATAGAGCGACGCTATCTGGCCTTAGTCTTTGGTACGGTGATCTCAGGCGGACATCTTCAAACAGGCTACGGTCGAGATCCTAAAAATAGACTCAAAATGGCTGTTGGTAATTACGAACGCCAGGCAATTACTACTTACACGGTAAAACAACGCTTTGAAAAAGCAACACTGCTCGACGTCAAGCTTGAAACAGGACGAACACACCAAATTCGTGTGCATATGGCTCATATCAATCATCCAATTCTTGGTGATACACTTTACGGCGGACGAGTTCGTGCGCTGAGTGCTACACTCGGCTTCACAAGACAAGCGCTACATGCCTACCAACTTTCGTTTGCACATCCTAAAACATGCGAATGGATGAGTCTTTCTGCGCCATTACCTGCTGACTTTATCGCATTAATTGAGAAACTACCCCATGAGTAATTTCATTGAAGCACACTGGCCTGCTCCCAAAACGATTCGCGCGGTCACCACAACATTGTCACCGGGATACAGTCAAGGTGCTTATGCAAGCAATAATTTAGGCTTACATGTAGAAGATTGTCCTGAGCACGTCCTCCGTAACCGTCAGCAAGTTAAATCGATGCTCGCACTGCCAGGTGAGCCAGCTTGGCTTCAGCAAACACATACGGCCGATGTCGCTATCGTTGAAGACGACCCTCGACGAAATGTTGATGCGAGTATTACACGCTCAAAAACAATACCGCTGGTTATTCTGACTGCAGATTGTCTGCCGATCGTTTTATGCAATCAAGAAGGTACGGAAATTGCAGCGGTTCACGCGGGATGGCGTGGTCTTTTTCATGGCATTATTCAACACACCATTCAAAAAATGAAGGCTCCATCTCACACACTCATGGCATGGATAGGCCCTGCTATTTGTAAAAATTGTTATGAAACGAGTCTTGAAATTAAAACACAGTTTATCGAAAAATATCCTTATCTTGCTCATACCTTCACAGATCGCAACGCCTCTCTTTCTGGTATGGCTGAAGAAATTTTAAAGCAACATGGGGTGACGCAAGTTTATCCCTCTCATCTTTGTACTTTTGAAGAAAAAAATCGATGCTATTCCTATCGAAGAGCAACACAAACAGGTAGAATGGGAACATTCATCTGGTTTCGAGACGCATTATGAGACACTTTATCGCAATACTCTACTCCGTGTTTTTGATATCCTCAGCTGCCGCCGGCACAAACTCCTCAGCATTAACGCTCCCCACATTAGCTCCTGTTTTAAAAGCAGTGATGCCCGCCATTGTCAATGTAGCCGTACAGGGCGTCATCCCTGCAGGTATGGTCATGGACGACGATGACGACAATGATAATAAAAATCCACAACAACAAGTCCTGCCTGAAAAACCTAAAAAATTTCAAAGTATTGGCTCAGGCGTGATCATCGATCCTAAAAATGGTTTTATTTTGACGAATGATCATGTGATTAGAAATGCATCTTTAATCACGATCACTTTATTTGATGGCCGAAGATTAAAGGCCAAAGTAATAGGCTCAGACAGTGATACAGATATTGCCGTACTAAAAATAGATGCCGGAGAGCTTAAAACACTCCCGATTGGCGACTCTGATAAAATCGACGTTGGTGATTTTGTCGTAGCGATTGGGAACCCTTTTGGCTTGAATAGCTTTGGCAATAGTCAGTCCGCAACCTTTGGTATTGTCAGTGCCATGAAGCGCAGTGATCTTAATATTGAAGGCATTGAAAACTTTATTCAAACTGATGCCGCAATTAATCCGGGAAATTCAGGTGGAGCACTCATTAATGTTAAAGGTGAGCTTATTGGAATTAATACGGCTATCATTTCGCTCTATGGTGGTAATGTCGGTATTGGTTTTGCTATTCCTATCAATATGGCACGTGATGTCGCACAACAAATCATTAAATTTGGCTCAGTACACCGTGGTTTAATGGGTATTTTTGTCCAGCATCTCACCCCTGAGCTTGCACAAGCGATGGGCTACTCACAAAATTTTCAAGGTGCATTAATCGCACAAGTGAATCAGGGCTCACCTGCTGAAGAAGCTGGCTTAAAACCAGGAGACATCATCACTCAGATTAATGAGACTAAAATTACTCAAGCAACGCAGGTCAAGACCACCATTAGTTTGCTTCGCGCAGGCAGCGAGGCAAAAATTGTGATTGCACGAAACGGTAAAACCCTCACATTACACACCGTGGTCACAGATCTTAAAAAACATGAGCAACGCCTGCAATCAGCCAACCCTTTTCTCTACGGATTAGCACTACAAACCTTTACACAAGACTCACCATTACATGGTCATATCGAAGGTGTTCAAGTGGTGGCGGCATCAGAGAATAGTGCAGGATGGCGTGCAGGATTAAGACCAGGAGATGTGATTATTAGTGCGAATAACACCTCGGTAAACAGCACTGATGCGCTGCAAAATATCGCCAGAAAACAAAAGAAGCAGCTTTTAGTTCAAGTGCTACGCGGCCCTGGAGCGCTGTATATTCTGATTATCTAAGAGGAGCTTAAATGTCGCTCCTTCTGAGAAGATAGGAGCGACAGGCTAGATGTTTGATGAGACGAAGATTGTTGCGCTTACTGAGTCCTACTTAGTAAAACTTATCTTTCTCCGTACAAATACTTAACGATGTTATTAGCCACAGCCTTCACAGTCAGCTTGTCGGTCTCAAAGCTCACATCAGCTAACTCTTCGTAAAATGGCTCTCGCTCATCACGCAATGAAATTAACCGATTTTCGAGGTCATCTGTTTGCAAAAGCGGACGTTTCGTGTCTCTTTTAGTACGCTCGTATTGCTGTTGCAACGACGTTTTCAAATAAATCACCGTGCCACGGCCCGCTAAAGCATTTCGATTTTCTGGGGTCATCACCACCCCACCGCCTGTTGCCAAAACGATATTGGTTCGTTGGGTTAACTCATCAATCACTTTTTGCTCTCTACGACGAAAACCTTCTTCGCCCTCAACATCAAATATCCAAGCAATATCGGCACCAGCACGTTCCTCAATTACCTCGTCCGAATCAAAAAATTCAAGCTTAACTTCTTTTGCGAGTGCACGGCCAATCGTACTCTTTCCAGCACCCATTGGACCAATAAGAAATATATTCCGGACTTTCACAATACTCATTTTTAATCACATACCTCTGTGTTATATGCAAACTCACTCGAGACTTGGGAACCTCGATACCATATTTTTGTTCCAGCATGAGATATTAACGTAACTTGGAGAAATTGCAAACCTCAACTAGAGCTTCCGAAGACAAAAATTGCATTTTTTAGTTTGTTAAGTATATAGTGCATGGATATTTCCTTACGAGACAAATCATGAATCTTGAAAGTCTAAAGCAAGCCTTAACAGATATTTTAAATTTAGAAAGAGGTGGTGAAGCAGAACCTGAGCTATTAAGATACCTCAAGGACGTTCTCGCTAAGCTCGCTCATCCGAGTACTATTCCTAGTCATGTCTTAGTGGCTTTTTTCACGCAACTACAAACGCTTCTTTTTCAACATGAAGGCGAATACATAAATATCACTTTTAATGAGCAAGACTATCGTATTCAAAGTCTTTTCCGCTCTTTCTCAATCATTGAAATAGAAATTCAAATCGCACTTCTCACCCCCTTAGAGATTAAAGTAGACACCTCTCAAGATCAAATCCAATCGCTGGCTCTAACATTCATCCCGCCTCCAGCAACAGTAGTAGAAGCAGCAAGAGCACCATCTCCTATCACTCACACGCCAGAGGCACGCGAGGCAATGATTCGTTACGCAACCAGAGCAAGTTCGATCATCACCGAAGAGCCCACGCTAACACCTATTGGTGTAACAGAAAATAATGATGTCATTATGCCTCATAGAAGAACAGATCAAGCCATAGGAAGAGCGCGAACAGGCATACATCCACTAGAACTTGATGTCAGCGCACTGATATTCAATGCGCTAAGTACATTTTTTGGGGAAAACGAAGACAACAGAGAACAATCACACATGCATGGTTTCTGGTAAGCGTACAGAAGTCGCTTCTAATGCAAGGATATTGAGTTGTAAAGAGGTCCGATTTCGAAACGTATTAACGTCAAGCGTATAGAGGGCCTCGACATAACGCGTTCTGTGATTTGGCCAAAGAGAAAGATCTGCGTTAAATAAAATTGCATCAAAACATTCTTGCCCTTCTTCGTGTCGTAAAACTAATTTTAGATGTTGTTGACCAACGATGCGTTGGTCAACAAGCTCAAAACAGTTATGAAATGCTGGCTCAGGAAACTGAGCGCCCCACGGTCCCGCCTCTCGTAATTGCAAAGCAACATCAAGCGAAAGCTCATCTTCAGATAAGGGACCATCGCTCCACCGCTCGCCCTGGCAGGCAGAAAGATCGATATGTTTTGCAATTTCGACCAAAAAAGCATTTTTAAATAATGAAAATGAATCTGGATGAATACTTAAGCCTGCAGCCATAGCGTGCCCACCAAACTTTAATAATAGACCAGGATGATGCACATCAATCGCCGCCAAAACATCACGGATATTAAGACCGACAATCGAACGAGCAGAGCCCTTCATCTCACTCGGGCTAATCGGTGAAAAAATAATCACAGGACGATGATAACGCTCTTTTAAACGTCCAGCCAAGACACCAATGACACCTTGATGCCAAGACTCGTGTGTTAGACATAGTCCCAAAGGTAGTGTCAGCTCAGAAAAATCATCCAATGCCATCGCTTCGAGTGCATGGAAAGCCTGCTCTTTCATTTCTGCTTCAATTTTTCGGCGCTCGTCATTTAAAGCATCTAAGCGCTGCGCTAAAGATTGTGCTTCAGCAGGTGTTTCGGATAAAAGGCACGCGATACCGATAGACATATCATCCAATCGACCCGCAGCGTTAAGCCTAGGAGCAATTGCAAAACCTAAGTCCATTTCACGTAAATGACCTTGCACTCGTCCAGAAACACTAATCAAAGCTTCGATACCAGGGCGAGTCATTCCCTGTCGTACACGTGCAAGCCCCTGGCTGACCAAGACACGATTATTTTGATCCAGCCCGACCACATCTGCAACAGTGCCTAAAGCGACTAAATCCAAAAATTGTGCCATGTTGGGTTCAGGGCGATGCACAGTAAACCATCCATCGGCTTTGAGCTGACGACGCAAAGCAAGCATCACGTAGAAAATGACCCCAACACCGGCTATAGATTTACTCGGGAACGCACATCCAGGCTGATTCGGATTAACAATAGCTACAGCCGCCGGAAGGCTTTCTCCAGGCAAGTGATGGTCGGTAATCAACACATCGATTCCATGAGATTTTGCGGTAGCAACACCATCCATACTGCTAATTCCATTGTCGACAGTAACAATCAAGGCAGGCGAAAAAGACACAGCAAGCTCGACAATCGCAGGAGTTAAGCCATAACCAAATTTAAAACGATTGGGAACCAAAAAATTAACTTTTTTCGCACCCAACGCGCGTAATGCTGAAACAGCAAGCGCCGTTGAGGTTGCACCATCCGCATCAAAATCACCAATAATCAGGATTGATTCATCCTGATGAATCGCATGACTCAAGCGTTTTGCTGCATCAAAAATGCCCTTCATATTTTCGAAAGGAAGCAGAGCCCGTAAAGTTTTATCAACAGAAGAAAGATCATCCACGCCACGCGCAGCATAAACTCGCTGTATCACGTCAGGAAGCGAAGATAATGACGGAGAAATTTCTCGAATTGGGCGGCGCTGAATCAGCATACATTAATCCTCTCAGCGAAATAATCGGTAAAACCAATTCTTAGGTCTAGTCTTATATGCACCATTCTGCCAATACCAACGAGCAGTTACACGAGAAAGATACTCTTCGAGGCGACTGACCTTAAGCCAGTGTGCGTTAGGTACAAAATAGATAGTATTCGCAGCTGGAGGTCGTTTTTCGTTAAAGCAACTAGCGCGACTCGATAATGCACTCACAACGCCTAGCCAATGCTCATCACCACAGATCACAAGTGGTCGATTTGATCGTTTTCTCGACTCAATTTCAGCCGTCCCGCCCCAAATCCAAATACCATTAACCACACTCTTAAAACTGGAGAAAAACATCTGACTCTCCGTCATAAAACGCAACCAAAAAGGGGTGGACTCTAAATCTTTTAAAGCATGTCCGAGAGAACGATCTATCAACTCATGCACAGCTTTTGTTTTAGCGATGGGTCTCGGTGTTTCCATTAGCCAAGTCACGGCATCATGGTAAAATAAGCGAATTTCGTCTTGGGCTGCGAAAGCTGAAAATTCATTGAATAAACGCTTAGACTCCTCGTCTGAGATCTCTAATAATCCATCTGCGTAACGAATTGTGGCATCGGTATGAGTTGCTTCCCAGTGTATCGGTGAAACAACATGCCAGTGGCCAGTTAATCCATAATAACGCTTTAAAAAATCTGCTACAGGATAGTCATGCTCATAACCAAAGCGGTGTAGTAGATCACAATAACTTTGATGTGCAGTAACTTGTTCAGAAGTATGTGTCGGATTTGCGAGCGAAGCTCGTACAATGACTTCCAATTTTGATCTAAACACACCTATCCTTTTATTAACTAGCGCGTAGTCTAGAGTATACTCCAGTTCATGCTATCATGACATAGTGGGACTCGTATCATGAGATGCAAAATCGCGTTAAAATCGATTGTGTGATAATATCTTCGAAGTTCATGAAGTTAAGTGCTATTTAGTATGGATATACATCAAGAAAAATCAGAAATTCACACCATCGAAGCTTATAGCGATTCAGAGGTTAGAATTAATCAAAAACACTACAATCAATCTCTTATTGTAAGCGCTGATGTGATCTTGCCAGCCTGGGATGTGGACAAGCATCACCCACTTACTGAGCTGGAATTAGAGCCTTTATTCGCACTCCATCCAGAAGTTATTCTTATTGGCAGCGTCACACCTATACAAATTGATTGGGCATTACGAGCTCGACTCGGCCTAGAGTGCATGTCTTTGGGTGCTGCAAGCCGCACTTTTAACATTCTATTGAGTGAATCGAGACGAGTTGTTTTAGGTTTGATTTTTTAAGTCCTAGACTCATCTCATTCCCGCAGCAAGATAAAGCAAATATTGCTGTGCGATATCGATACCCGTTTCCGCTTGAATTTCAACAATACAGGAGGGACTTGTCACATTGATTTCGGTGACAAATTCGCCAATCACATCTAATCCAACAAAAGAAAGTCCCTTTTCTCGAAGTACCGGGCCGATTTCATGACATAAAAACCGATCGCGCTCAGTGAGTGGTACAACAGAAGCTTCTGCACCCGCCACAATATTACCGCGTAGCTCGCCTGGCTGAGGGCATCTCAATAAAGCATAAGACACAGGCTCTCCGCCAAATAATAAAATTCGCTTGTCACCTTGGGTCTTAATTTCAGGCAAATATCGCTGCGCCATGATAGGCACTTCACCATACTGAGTCAGTGTCTCCAGAATGACCGAAAGATTACGACTATCCTCTCCCACATAAAAAACAGCACGCCCCCCTAAACTATCTAGAGATTTATAAATCACTTCTCGATGTGTTTTCCAGAATTCACGTAGCACTTCCACATCAGCACTCACCAATGTTTCTGGGATACATGAAGGAAAATGCAGTATGGCCATTTTTTCATTAAAATCACGCACACTTTGAGGTTTATTCGCAACAAGCACACCTTTTTTTTCAGCAAGCTCAAGCGCATACGAAGCATAAAGATACGATGCGTTAACTGGTGGATCTTGACGCATTAGAATAATATCAAACTCAGCTAAGTTGATTTGACCAAGCATTCGCGTTTTCGGCGTCACTTCTTCAAAAGAAGTCAATAAATGAACATTAGCGTAAACATCTTCACCACGACAAATGATTTCTTGTGGTGTGAAGTAGTGACATGTCCAACCTAAAGAGAACGCAGAGCGTAATAAAGTGAGCGTTGTGTCAATATTCACATGTAATTGCTCAAAAGAATCCATCAAAGCTGCAATTTTCATTTTTTTCTTATTTTATTTTTTTGACATATCTCTATATAGTAGAATGAACTCTCTTCACAGGTAAAGGATATATGATCACATCTTATGGTTATGCGGGATTTAGTGCTGATAGTCCTCTTCAATCTTATACATTCACGCGCCGTGATGTCGGCGAAAATGATGTGCTTATTCGCATAGAATATTGTGGTATTTGTCATTCTGATATTCATCATGTACGTAATGAATGGCATGGTGCAACTTATCCAATGGTACCAGGACATGAGATCATTGGCGTTGTAGAAAAAGTTGGCACGCAAGTCTCGCGACATCGTGTTGGGGACACCGTTGGGGTTGGATGTATGGTCAACTCATGCGGCCATTGTCACGAATGCTTAGATCATCAAGAGCAATTTTGTATACAAGGTACTACTTACACTTATAATTCAGTTGACACCGATGGACAAACCACCAAAGGAGGATATTCTAATAATATTGTCGTCGATGAAAAATTTGTACTTTCTATCCCCTCTTCGCTTAATAAAGCACAGGCAGCACCACTATTATGTGCAGGAATCACAACATATTCACCACTCAAGCACTGGAATATTCAAGCTCAAGATAAAGTGGGTATCGTAGGATTGGGCGGATTAGGGCACATGGCTGTTAAGATAGCAAATGCGATGGGAGCTTATGTGGTTGTGTTCACAACTTCGCCACATAAGATTTCGGATGCAAAACGACTCGGAGCACACGAGGTGATCGTCTCATCCGATATTAAAAATCTGACAAAACATCAAAACTCCTTTGATTTTATTCTCGATACAGTATCCGCTGCGCATGATCTTGATATGTACCTTAATCTTCTCAAACGTCAAAAAACACTCTGCATGGTGGGACTCTCACCCAAATCACATACAGTCCAATCCTTTAACTTAATTCGACAAAAGAATTTGAGTGGCTCACTGATTGGAGGTCTTCAAGAAACACAGGAAATGTTGAATTTTTGTGGTCAGCATCAAATCAGCTCAGACATTGAGCTGATTCACATCAATCAAATCAATCAAGCTTATGAAAGGATGCTGAAAGGAGAGGTTAAATATCGTTTTGTGATTGATTTAGGACTTGGCTTTCCTTAGCAGCAGCGAGTGCTGCAAGCCGTGCTGCAACACCATAAGCATAAAAACGATCAGCCACCGTGAACTCAATTTGCCGCTCTTCAAGCGAGCAGGGTCTAAAATACATGCCGGGCGAATTCAAACTTTCCCGCGCAGATTGAGCAGGATGCACACGATAAAAACTCCCGACAATCGTTGAACCAATCAAGTAAACCACAGGCTCTGCAGCATGATTTTCTTCACTTTTTTCAATTGTTTCAACCCCTGCTTGAACTAAAAGAGAGCTGACTTTCTCCCCACCCTTTCGAGCGGCCATATGCGATCGCTGACGACGATTCATGGCCAAAACCTCTTGTCCACTTTGCACCATCATCACACTCATTCCATAAGTCCCCTGATCGGCCTTAATTGTTACAAAAGGTACTTTTGTTTGAGCTATCGTATCGACAGCTTTTGCGAGAGCATCGAAACCTGTTTGCTTCATAAAATCCACCGACTCAACTTTCATGAATGGTGTAAAAAACGTTTTTTTATCGAATGAAAATCGTTGGCAAAAATCGGTAATTAACTCTAAATATATCGAAAAATGCTGAAATTTAGAGCGATTCCACCAACCAAGATTTGGAGAAGGATAAATCGGGCGATTTAACTGCGTGAGAGAAGCAACCAGACCTGTAGAAAGGTCATGATTTAAAACAATCACATCAGATGAGAGTTGCTCTGTTTTAAATTGATCCAGCGGACTCACTGAAACAGTCAATCCTGCGGCAGAAAAACACGAGGAAAGAACGCTGATACTCTCCGAGTAAAAAGGATTTCGCGTGTGATTTTCAGTTAAAATTAAAATCGAGGTTGCTTGAGACGCTAATCGTGATAACGTCAACTTGATGGCCTCTGTTGCATACTTTTTCATCTCCTGCGAGAGATTATTAAATCCGGCAGGAAAAATATTTGTATCAATTGGAACAATTTGGTCTCCAGAAACACGCAAATCTACAGAGGTTGTTAACACCGCAGGTGTTTCTTTCCATTGTTCTCTAAACCAACCCTCGATTTCTGAAAACTGCTTCAGAACCTCTAGCTCAAAATCACGTAATGGTTCTTGATAAAGTGTTTTAAAAGAGATAAATGTTGACAAGTTAGGCTGCATCCTCAGTAATTTTTTGAATTGAGCCATTTTGAGAGAGTAAGATTGCGATTGGCCGTGTGATAGAGAATTGAGAAAAAACAATCATCATCATCACTGTAATCGGCACGGACAAAAACATACCCAAAACTCCCCATATCGCCCCCCATAAAGCCAACGCGATTAAGATCACCAGCGCACTTAAATTCAAAGAACGGCTCAAAAACCTCGGCTCGACAATATTTCCCATGACAAATTGAACAACCACTAATCCTGAAATCATGAGCATAATAAGCCACGGATCAGAAAATTGAATCAAAGCAAGCAATGCCGGAAATAATGTTGCAATAATGGCACCAATGTTTGGAATATAATTCAAAAAGAAAATCAAAAGCGCCCAAAAAGCCGAGAAATCCAGCCCAACATAAAGCATAATTAGCCAACTCAATAATGACGTGGTCAAGCCAAGTAACGTTTTTAAGCCCAAATAAGCCTGGATATCGTGAGCGATACAATGAAGCACTTGTATCACTAACTGCTTACTTTGCGCTTTAGGAAATAGATTCGCTATCTTTTGAGGAAAAACCTCCTGTTCGATAAACAAAAAAGCGACATATAGCGCAATTAATATTGCTGAGCTTGCTAAAGAAGTAAACACCGTATAAAAGCGCAAAAATAAATCTTGAAGATCCAACTCTTTTACAAAGCTATCTACACTTTGAATAATTTTTGTCATGCTTTGTTGATCAACATGCGAGATCATACGCTTAAAATTGGCTTGATAACGAGCGGAGGCATGCATCACCTCATCAAGATTATTTTCTAAAATATTCCCAACAATCATCATGAAGCCGAAAACAACAACAAACGACAACAACATTGAAATTGGTTTTGGTAAACACGCACCGACAACAGGAAGACGCACAATCAACCGCTGAATACTATTTAGAATATTCCAAACGAAAATGGCAAGCACGATCGGGACTAACACACTCTGTCCTATAATTAAAAGATAACCGACAAGCATCACAATGATTAAATTAGCGGCAACTGTAACAGAACGATTCATATTTTTTGTAGAATGATTTAAAAGATCAATCTATCGCATCATTCTCATCTAAGCAAGGGACTCTCTCTTTATTGCAATGATTATAAGCGCTATGGTAATCAGCGTTTTCCTGGGATAAATAAGCATCAGCGAGTGACAGAAAGACTGAAGAGAGAGGTGTTTCGGCTCTACCCCAAATAAGGGGGCATTTTAATCAGATTATAGTAATCTAAGTCTTTGATTCCGCAATCAAAAGAGGATTAAAATGCCCAAGAATAATAATATCCTAAATTTACCTGGATTTTCTATAGTAAAAACGCTTGGAATAGAGCGTGTAATATTTGAGTTGAAATACATATGGGTATTGCGATGTTCGCATTGCAAAAGCAAGCGAGTACGTAAGAAATCGAGCTATATTAGGGAAGTTCAGCATGAATCAATAGGTCATAGAAGAAGCCTGTTGAGATTCAAGGGCTATAAGCTTTATTGCAACGATTGTAAACGCTATGGAAATCAACGCTTTCCTGGGATAGGTAGATATCAACGTTCAACAGAGCGTTTGAAGAAAGAGGTATTTTATAATCATACCGAGGGTATATCTCAAAAGGACTTATCAAGAAGAACAAAGCGAGGAAAAGCGACGATAGAGCGTTGGTATAAAGAAGTGTATGAAAATGAGCATCGGGAATTACAAAATAGAGTATGTCCTCGGGTATTGGGCATCGATGAGCATTCGTTTACAAGAAAACAGGGTTATGCAACAACGCTGTGTGATTTAGGTAAGCACAAAAGTATTTGATGTGGTTAAAGGTCGTTCAGGACGCGATTTAGACGCTTATTTTAAAAGCTTAGAAGGCAAGGAGCGTGTGAAGGTTGTATGTATTGATTTAAGTAGTAGTTATAAAGCTTTGGTCAAACGCCACTTCCCAAATGCTAAAGTCGTGGCTGATAGATTTCATGTGATTCGTTTGATGAATCAGCTTTGCATGCAGACCCTTCATCGAATTGACCCTACTATCAAATACCAACGTGGATTACTCACGGCTCTTAAAACGAAGCCCGAGAATCTTACACCAACACGATTAAGTAAGCGCAATAGCTATTTAGAACAGCAGCCAGCCATTGCTGCGATTTATGAGTTCAAGCAAGAGCTTCATCAATTACTCATGAATAAGCATTGTACTGCAAAAAAGTGTAAACAGTTGTTACCTCGCTTTTTAGAAATGGTTAAAGCATTAAGAGATAGCCCATTTGAGCATCTTAGAACATTAGGGTATACGTTATTTAAATGGAGAGATGAGATTGTAAGGATGCTTCGATTTACGAAGAACAATGGAATAACTGAAGGGTTTCATCGAAAGATGAAATTAATACAACGAAGAGCTTATGGATTTAGAAATTTTGAAAATTATCGAATCAGAGTTAAAGTACTATGCGCTTGATTAAATGCCCCCGCATTTGGGAAAGTGCCAGAATTTTTTCATGATACAACGGAGAATATTAGTAGCAGTTAAGGTGTTTCATAAACAACCATTCTGTATGGAGAATTAAAATAATAAGACGATTTAACACAATCACTTAACAAACCGTCTCCGTTTTGAATTTGGCAAGAAGACAATGTATCGTCATTGAGATTGGTGACGTACAGGCGCTCATGATAAATGAGGGTAGCGGTTGGATAAACAAAGCCGCTGCCTGTGGGTTTACAATTTTCAAAAACCCCAGCTTTACTATTAATGATACAGAGACTGATAGAGTTTTGTTCGCCATCAGCAATGTAAGCATGATTATCACTGATAGCAATTGAACGAGGTTGGGTTATCCCTGTATTTTTCATGACCTCGCAATTCACTAGCTCGCCAGAGGAGGACGCCTTGCACCGAATAATAGATTTTTCCCCTTCTGCATTTGTAATATAGGCGTAACTATCATTATAAAAAGCGATGGATATCGGTGTATCAAAAAGAGCACCGGTTAAAGCACAGTTGACAAGCTCCCCATTAGTCGTATTGACAGCACATTTTGAAACACTGCTTTTTACTTTTTTATAAGGTTTGTTGGCAATATAGGCATATAACGTATGGTTGCTTGAAACCGCATTAAATTTAATGGCTGCAGGGTAACTGAAACCGTTCCCAGTATATACACAGTTTCTTATGCTTTTATCTGGCATCAACACACATTTTGCAACTCCACCTGCATTTGTCGCATAGAAATATCCATTATTTATAGCAAAATCAGAAGCGCCGTGAAAAAATGAGTCTTCGCCGACAAAAAGAGGAGAGCCAATCAATTCACCTGTTGATGGATTAAGTTCAATCAGTGTCGTCTCTCCTCTAGGAGAGTTACCACTTACGTAAAGATAACTGGATGCATGAACGGCTCCCACCAAGAGCGCCAAAATAAGCGACAGTAATTTTATCAACTTCATGAAGTTCATTCCATGTTATTGTTTTGATCATATACGTAATTTTAGGATATATTTGACTAAAAATAAAATTCATTGATAATATTTAGTCAAGAAATTTTGAAAATTATCGAATCAGAGTTAAAGTACTATGCGCTTGATTAAATGCCCCCAGATTTGGGAAAAACCCGAAACTTTGAGAATTATAGGGTGAGAGTTAGAGTGCTATGTGCTTGATTAGAAAGTTCCCCCGCAAATGGGAAAGAGCCCGGCTTTGGAAGTGAATATGGTGGCTACGGGTGGACTCGAACCACCGACCTCAGCATTATGAGTGCCGCGCTCTAACCGGCTGAGCTACGTAGCCTTTTGGAAGGCTGATTTTGTCTTTTTCTCGAGCTTGTGTCAAGAAAAATCCTCATAAAAAAACAATCTTGTCGTTAAATTAATCTGTATACCCGACACTTAAGAAAACTTTGATTGCCTGGATTCTATCGGAACTGTGAATCCTGATTTTTTTTGAGTATCAGCATGTAAACTATAAGTAGCCAAAGCACTCGCGTCTGGATTAATTTTTCTTTTTTTAACCTCGTAATTCATTTGAATTCTTAAGATCAGCTCTTCAATATCATCATCTTTCTGCTCTGAAAAATCTGAAAATTTTAAAGTGTAATACCGATTTAAATGATTATTAGCCTCTTCTGGATAGCAAAGCATTTCTTCAAATACATGCTTGACTTCAATCTGAAACGCATTCAAAAAAAGCAAAAATTGAGGCGTATACGTTCTGATAAAAGCAGAAAAAGCTGCTTTATACGCTTTTTTTACAATAGAAGCTTTCTTTTCTAGATGACTCAACACATCCGAATTAACTATCTCTTCTTTCGATTTCAACAAACCATTGCTATGACATAATGTTGTCGCAATAAATCCTGGCTCAAAGGTTTTTAGAGCAAAAACTTTCTGTTGAATATCAACAAGATCATGTGGTGAAACATGATCTTGCTGTATAAACGAAGATAACCTATCGAGCAGGAGTTGTAATAAAGCAGCTCTTGTCGCTAGAGATGATAACTTTTTAAGTGCTCGTGCTTTTTCTGTTTCTGCAGTACAGGAGGCTGAAGGCTCTATTTCTTTTCTCATAAGTCACCCTCTTTTGTTAAAAAAGGGAAAATAATAGTCTTTTAAATGATAAAATGCAATTAAAATGAACACTCTAAGGATGCGTTACAGGGTTGATATTCGAGCTGCAAAGTTGTATGTAAAATTCCATATTCTTTAAAAAGCATATCGTTCAATCTCATAATCATTTGCTCTGTGTGGTAAGCTTCGTCTATCACGATATGCGCTGTCAGGCTAATTTTGTTGTGATTCAATGCCCACACATGCAATTCGTGTACGCCAACAACACCGTCTACTTTTAAAAAAGCTTGCTGTAATTGATAAATATCAATTTTCTCAGGAACACCCTCTAATAAAATATGGATACTTGTCTTCAAGAGCACCCATGTTCGCGGTAAAATCCAAAGCCCAATCGCGATAGCAATAACTGAGTCGACCCAATACCATCCCCATTGTTGAATCAACAAAGCACCCAAAATAACACCAATAGAGCCCAATGCATCACTCCAGACCTCAAGATAGGCACTCTTCAAGTTGATACTACTATGTTGCTCTTGATGCAAAAGTCTCATAGAAAAAAGATTCACAAGTAAGCCAACAACAGCAATAATCAACATCGTCATCGATTGAATATCTTTTGGTGTACTGATACGTAGATAAGCCTCAAAAGCAATATAAAATGCCACAATAAAAAGCAAACCTGCATTAAAGGCTGCTGCAAGTATCTCGAACCGATAATACCCAAATGTTCTTAAATGATCGGCTTTTTTCTGGCCAATTTTAATTGAGGCATAAGAAATAGCTAATGCGGTGACGTCGGTAAACATGTGGGCCGCATCTGAAATCAGTGCTAAACTTTGAGTAAATAATCCACCAAAAAGCTCGACTAAAAAAAATACCAAGGTCAAAAGAAGAGCGCCCTTTAATGAGCGCTCTTGTCGTGAGTGATGATGAGCTTCGTGATTACTCCTCACGAAGCTCAAACCAAACGGCATTCATAATTGCTAGCGTGCAGGCTAACCCAGTTCCTAAAATCCATGCGAAATACCACATGCTCTCTCTCCTCTCAATAACCCATTTCTTCGGTTTCAGCTAAACGCTTGTCTGTGATTTTTCCACGTAATACCCGATAGACCCACGCGGTATAAAGCAAAATAATGGGTAAAAAAATCACTGTTGCGCCTAGCATAATCATCAGCGTCAGCTCGCTTGAAGAACTATCCCACACCAGTAAACTTTGGCTGGGGTGTGTTGAGGATGGTAAAATAAATGGGAACATACTCACACCAACCATCGAAATAATAGCACTAACGGTCACGCCACTCCATACAAAAGAAAGCTTAGCCCATCTCTTAAAAGAGATCGCTAAGAGTGGCCCTATCATGCTTAAAGCCGGGATTAACCACAACACAGGATACGTCTGGTAATTTGAAAACCAAGCATGCGCCTCTTTTGCCACAGTTTTATATAGCGGGTTCGACGGACCTGTGTGTAATACAATAGAGGTGAGAGCAAACCCCTCTACACCATAGTAAAGCCAAACTCCCCCACAAAAAACCACGCAACTCACCAGTAATGCAGTGTATTGTGCAGCAGTTGTTGCTCGATTGTGGAGTTTCCCAGAAAGCTTCACACGCAGAAAAAATGCGCCATGCATTGCTAACATAAGCACAGACAACACACCACAAAGCAAAGCGAAAGGATTTAATAGCATGAAGAAACTGCCTGTATAAAACACACGGAGATATTCATCAAAATGAAATGGCACCCCTTGTAACGTATTTCCCACGGCCACACCAAACACAAGCGCGGGCACAAAAGCACTAATAAATAACAGCATATCCCAGGTATTTCGCCAAGCTTTTCCAGCTAATTTAGATCGATATTTAAAAGCAACAGGCCTCATAATCAATGCTAATAAAATAATTAACATTGCCGTGTAAAACCCAGAAAAAGAAAGTGCGTACAAAGGTGGCCAAGCGGCAAAAATAGCACCGCCACCCAAAATAAACCAAACTTGATTGCCTTCCCAAGTAGGCGCAACACTCGTAATAATCATTCGCCTTTCATTATCGGTTCGGCCTAACCACGGTAGCCACATCGCAGCACCAAGATCAAAACCATCCATCACAGCAAAGCCTATTAACAGCACACCAAGTAAAACCCACCAAATTACACGTAATACTTCATAATCTAAAAGCATATTGAGCTCCTTTAAATTCCAGCGTGGTCAACAACACCCTCAGGCCCCAAGCGGATATACTTAATCATCAGGTAAATTTCTATCACTGCAAGTACCGTGTAAAAAATAACAAACCCAGCCAATGAGGTTAGTAATTGTGAAACACTGACAGATGATGTTCCCATGAATGTAGGTAAAATACCTTGCACAACCCAAGGTTGTCTGCCGTATTCTGCAACAACCCAACCTAACTCTGCTGCAACCCAAGGAAGAGGCAAGGAAATCAAAGCCCATTTCCAATACCAACGCGCTTGATGAAGTTTATGTTTCACATTTAGATAAAACCCAACTATAAACAAAGCAATGAGCCAAAATGCACAGGCAACCATCGCACGGAATGAGAAAAATAAGGGTGCAACTTTAGGCTGTAGATCACGTGCAGCTTGATTGATTTGCGCCTCAGTCGCATCCACAACTTTTTCTGTATAACGCTTCAGTAATAAACCATACCCTAAAGCCTGCTGATGCGTAGAAAATTTAGCTTGAAGCTCTTTGTCTTCAGGTTTGCGTCGCAGTTTATCTAAAGCTGCGTAAGCAAGCATTCCCTCTCGTATTTTTTCTTTACCTTCTTCAATTAACTCATTGATACCCCAAAGCGGCTCATTAATACTGCGTGTAGCAATTAGTCCTAAGACAAAAGGTAATTTGATCGCATAATCAGTCGTTCTTGTTTCTTCGTTTGGCAAACCAAAAAGCGTTAAACTAGCAGGCGCTTTTTCGGTTTCCCACATCGCTTCCAATGCGGCGACTTTCATTTTTTGATCATGATTCGCCAAATAACCACTTTCATCACCGAGCACTGCAACAGAAAGTGAGGAAGCTAATCCAAAAGCGACAGCAACACTCATTGATCGCAACGCAAAAGCTTGATTACGATGTCTAAGGAGAAAATACGCACTCACAGCAAGTACAAATACCGAGCCTGTAACATAACCGGCACTAATTGTATGTACGAATTTAGCTTGAGCCACAGGATTAAAAATAACATCGGAAAAATGCTCAACCTCCATTCGCATGGTATGATAGTTAAAAGCAGCACCTACAGGATTTTGCATCCAGCCATTGGCTATCAATATCCATAGAGCTGAAAAATTAGTTCCTAAAGCAAGTAGCCAAGTACAGCATAGATGCTTAGCTGGTGTTAAACGTTGCCAGCCAAAAAAGAAGAGTCCCACAAAGGTCGCTTCTAAGAAAAACGCCATCAAACCTTCAATGGCTAGTGGAGCACCAAAAATATCTCCGATATAATGAGAATAATAAGCCCAGTTTGTACCAAACTGAAACTCCATGGTGAGCCCGGTAGCGACCCCCAAAACAAAATTAATTCCAAATAGCGTTCCCCAATATTTAACCATTTTCTGCCAAATAACTTTGCCAGTCATGACATACGTCGTCTCCATAATGGCAAGTAACACAGAAAGACCTAGTGTCAAAGGAACAAATAAAAAATGATACAGTGCAGTTAATGCAAACTGTAATCTTGATAAATCAACGACTTCATGCACGGGTAACATAGGTTATTCCTAAAAAAGTAAATAAATTTATGATGTTACAAAACTGGTTTGAGATTGGGTCGAGTCAAACAAAAGTTGATAAATATCATGTTTGTGACGAGGGCCACTAAAACAAACATACCAGAGTATTGCGAGCAGACAAAGCTTCACAATGAGTGTAAGCGTAATATCACGTTGAATTTTAGTCATAATCATGCTCCATAATTTGCCATGTTACTCTTCTTTAATTCATAAAGCTATATCTGATTGCCTTGTACACGACAAATTTTAAGCTCGTTACTTTTTGTCGTATACTGAGCTTTGATCGACGTAAGTTGTTTTTTCAAAACCTAAACGCTCTATTTCGACGTGATCACGTCCACTCACGCAACTCCAAAAATGCTGATTGAAAACGCGTTCTCGAGCGTCATTTTTCCAGGCCATTTCTGAAAAAACAACCACATTTTTTTCAAGCGACGCTGCACGCGCCGAATAATACAAAGCTGCACATACGCCAGCTTTTCTAAGGGACTGCCCTAGAGTTTGACTATACACGTAAGTTTCTTTCGAGGAAATTTTATCTTGATATAAATCAAATGGAGAGCTTGTCAAATCGATTCCAAACGATGTATCGACCACAGATTGATATGTGGATAAAGTAATAGTAGTCAAACCTAATTTTGCTGTGGTATCTCGATGAAACTGTTTTAAATAGTACGCCGCTTCTTCAAATGCACCTTGTTGCGTCAAAGAAGCATACCATAAAGGAGTCTCAGTGATTTTTGCAAAACGGCTGCCTATCTTGAGCGGATGGCAATAAAAAGAAGAAAAAGCATCATGCGTTGCTTTTTTTTGAGAATGATTTGAAAGTAACTTGTTTAAAATAGCGTGCTCTTCGCTGGTATCAACTAAAGTTCGCAGACAGTGTGAAGCTCCTTCAAGAGCAATTCGCCAAGGCATCACATGGAGTGGCTTAACAAAACGCTCGCCTTTATAAAGATTCCAAATATTCATATTTTTTCACGCATTGCATCTAAATATTGCACTACACTCACCAATCCTTGTACCGATTTCATCGACTCAAGAGGAGGGCAATTAAAATAGTGATGCCTCTCTCTTAGCCAAGCTTGAGCTTTTTCGTGTTGCGGACCAATCAAAGCGTATAACCCTCTATAAACCCGTAATAACAATAGCGAGAGCTCTCCTTCTTTGGTATGTGCCGTAATATATTTTTTCCCTTGATGCAAACGCGACGCGCTCGCTTCACTAATACCAATAATCTCACTCAGCTCTCTTCCCGAAAGCCCATAGGATTTCGCCAAATTTAATATAGCTTTCGTCAAAACCTCATCATGGACAGGCTGCTCTGAATTAGACACTGATGCCATAAAAATGCCCCCTATTATTTCATTTGAAATAATGAATCTGCTTTTTTTATTATTCAATATAAAATTGATTTATTTTAATTAGATGTCAAGACTGTTTTTTTTATTTTATTTTGCTTATCATGCTACAGGCTTGAAAAAGGGATACATCGAGCTGTGGATAACTTTGTGAAAAACAATCACCCCTTCCTTTTCATATTTACACACAAGCTGCATTCTGCGTGGACTTTTGCCTATATTTTTTGAAAAAAGTTATCCACATATTATGTGGATAACTTTGTGGAAATCTACCGTCGAGCTTGATAAGCTTCTGGTCTTGGCTGGTTTTTAAGCCAATCACCATCACCATCCTCATCCGCGTAAGACAAAACAATCACTTTGGTCCCAATGGTCATAAACTCTTCGTTTAGCCACTTCGCCGCACTTGGCAATACTCGTATGCATCCGTGACTAGAGTTCGCGAGAGGAACTTCAAATGCTGCATGAATCGTATACCCACGATTAAAATACATACAATAAGGCATTTTAGCTCCACCGAAGGTTTCAACAGGATACTCTCCTGAGCGGCAATTAATGCCACGCTTATTGTAGACTCGAAATGTTCCTGTCACTGTACGACAAGGCACGCCAACATCTTCGCAAAAATCTTTACCGCCTGAAGCGCTCCCAGTCATAATACGCTGGCCATTTTCATCGTAGGCAGCCCAGGCGAATATTTTTGGATCAAACATAAATACTCGCTCGCCAGTCCCAGCAATTTTCATTGGGAAATAGTTTCGGCCACGCTTGTCTAAACGATAATGTAACGTCTGATGAACTCGTCCTTGATCATCTGTAATTAAAGTTGAACCATCATTAATATTAGGCGGTTCAACACACCCAGATAAAAAAGCACTCAGCAGCACACTTAAAAATAAATATTTTTGCATAATCATATTCCTTGGGAACAGGTCTTAATTTTCTATTTTTCGATATTTAATACGAGAAGGCTTACCTGCTTTATCACCGAAACGACGTTTATAATCTTCTTCGTAATCAGCATAATTCCCCTCTACAAAAGCAACAGAGGAGTTGCCTTCAAAAGCTAAAATATGTGTACAGATACGATTTAAAAACCACCGATCGTGCGACACAACAATTGCGGAACCAGGGAAATTGAGCAATGCCTCTTCCAAAGCACGTAATGTCTCAACATCTAAATCGTTTGAAGGCTCATCTAATAACAAGACATTTCCACCACTTTTAAGCAGTTTGGCTAAATGCACACGATTACGTTCACCACCAGATAAATGCATCATTTTTTTCTGCTGATCAGCACCTTTAAAATTAAATCGTCCTACATAAGCACGAGAAGGCATTTGAAATGAACCGACTTGCATCATATCATGCCCTTCAGAGATTTCTTCCCAAACAGTCTTGTTACTATCCAGTGAATCACGCATTTGCTCAACAGAGACCATCTGCACAGTATCGCCAATTCGTATCACACCTGCATCAGCATTTTCTTTACCAAGCAACATTTTTAAGAAAGTAGATTTACCAGCACCATTTGGACCGAGAATACCGAGAATCCCTCCTTTAGGTAATCTAAAACTCAAATTATCGAATAATAATCTATCACCAAAGGCTTTCTTTAATCCTTCAGCCTCAATCACTAAATCACCCAAGCGCTCACCTGGCGGGATGTAAATTTCATTCGTTTCATTTCGCTTTTGAAACTCTTTCGAGTTTAATTCTTCAAATCGAGCTAAACGGGCTTTATTTTTTGCATGTCGACCTTTAGGAGAAGTACGAACCCACTCAAGCTCAGCCTTGATATTTCTTAAATGAGCCGCTTCCTGTTTTTGCTCAATTTCTAGGCGTTTGTTTTTTTGCTCAAGCCAAGAAGTATAATTACCTTCATAAGGAATCCCCTCCCCTCTATCAAGCTCTAATATCCATTTTGCAGCATTGTCCAAGAAATATCGATCATGCGTGATAGCCACAACTGTGCCAGGAAAGGACTCTAAATAATGCTCAAGCCATGCCACGCTTTCTGCATCTAAATGGTTAGTCGGTTCATCCAATAAAAGCATATCAGGATTAGACAAAAGTAAACGACACAAGGCCACTCTGCGACGCTCTCCTCCTGAGAGTAAACTCACCTTGGTTTCCCAATCAGGCAAACGCAATGCATCTGCAGCAATATCAAGGCGTCTATCTAAATCCCATCCAAGACCCGCTTCAATTTCATGCTGCAACTCGCCTTGCTCGGTCAGCAAAGTATTCATTTCGTCATCAGACATCGGCTCTGCAAACTTCATGCTGATTTCATCGAAGCGCGCTAATTTATCTTTCATATCAATGACAGCTTCTTCGATCACTTCTTTAACTGTTTTATTTAAATCAATTTCAGGCTCTTGCGCGAGATAACCGATTTTGATCCCAGGTTGTGGACGAGCCTCACCCTCATGCTGCTGATCGATGCCTGCCATGATACGCAGTAACGTTGATTTTCCTGAACCATTAAGTCCTAACACACCAATTTTCGCACCAGGGTAAAAACTTAAAGAAATATCTTTGAGAATCATGCGTTGATTTTCGACCATTTTACCAACACGGTTCATTGTATAAACATACTGCGCCATAACAACTCCAAAATAATAATAACAGCCTTAGTTAGAGACCCGGTGATGCAAAGCTAACTCGCTCTGCACCCTCTACTTAAGACCAATCTAAAATAACTTTACCCGACTGACCTGATGCCATAATCTGAAATGCGTTTTGATAATCATCCACATGAAAACGATGAGTAATAACAGAAGAAATATTCAATCCACTTTGAAGCATAGCAATCATTTTATACCATGTTTCATACATTTCACGACCATAGATACCTTTCAATATCAATCCCTTGAATATGACCTGATCCCAATCAATAGGTGTTTCTTGTGGAGGAATACCTAAAAGTGCAACATGCCCACCATGATTCATCATCTTCATCATGGTGCTGAGCGCTAGAGGATTTCCTGACATTTCAAGACCTACATCAAAGCCTTCCTCCATCTGTAGCTCATTTTGAACATCTTGTAATGACTCATATTTGATATTCACCGCACGTGTAGCACCCATTTTTCTCGCTAAATCCAGTCGGTAATCATTGACATCCGTAATCACAACATGCCTTGCACCTACATGCTTGGCAATAGCTACCGCCATAATTCCTATAGGACCTGCTCCAGTAATCAACACATCTTCACCAACCATATCAAAAGATAACGCACAATGAGTTGCATTTCCAAAAGGATCAAGAATCGCAGCTTGCTCGTCCGTGACGTTGTCAGGCAAAACAATGACATTACTTGCAGGGACAGCTAAAAACTCACCAAAACAACCAGGACGATTCACACCGACCCCCAGTGTTTTTCGACAAAGATGCTGCCTGCCTGCACGGCAATTTCTGCACAAACCACATGTGATATGCCCTTCACCAGACACACGCTGCCCGACTTGAAGACCTCGCACCTCTCGCCCAAGCTCAACGATTTCGCCAGAATATTCGTGACCAATGGTCATCGGAACAGGAACTGTTTTTTGAGCCCACTCATCCCAAGAGTAAATATGAATATCTGTGCCACAAATAGCTGTTTTTTTGATCTTAATTAAGACATCATTTGCGCCACACTCTGGTACTGGCACGTCCTCCATCCAGATACCGGGCTCAGCTTTTGCTTTTACCAATGACTTCATTTTTTCTACTCCTTAAATAATCTTCAGCGCACGACCCACTTTTTCAAAAGCCTCTAACGCGCTATCTAAGTGATGCTCTTCAAGTGCAGCTGACATTTGTGTTCGAATTCGAGCAAGCCCTTTGGGTACAACAGGAAAAGAAAAACCGACGACATAAACACCCTCGTCCAGTAAATCGTTTGCCATACGTCCTGCAAGTACCGCATCTTTTAACATGACAGGAATAATAGCATGCTCACCGGGGATAAGATCAAAACCGAGCTGTGTTAACCCACGACGAAAATAGGCACTATTCCGTTTTACTTTTTCCGACAAACTATTATTTTCAGAAATCAAATCGAGCGCTGTGATCGAAGTTTCAGCAATCATTGGCGCCAAACTATTAGAAAACAAGTATGGGCGAGAGCGTTGACGCAGCCAAGCCACAAGCGTCGCATTTGCCGAAACATAGCCTCCAGATGCGCCCCCCAAAGCCTTACCTAATGTACCTGTCATAATTGCAACTCTATCAGCTACACCAAAATGCTCAGGTGTACCACGGCCTGTTTTTCCGATGAATCCAACAGCATGTGAATCATCGACCATCACTTGAGCGTCATATTTCTCAGCTAAATCACAAATCGCTGGTAAATTGGCTAAAATACCATCCATTGAAAAAACACCATCGGTAGCAATTAACCTAAATCTCGCATTCTTTGCCGCAATAAGTTGTGCTTCTAAATCCTGCATATCGTTGTTTGCATAACGATAACGCGCAGCTTTGCAAAGCCTGATACCGTCAATAATACTCGCATGATTCAGCGCATCACTAATAATCGCATCCTCCGGGCCGAGCAATGTTTCAAACAGTCCAGTGTTCGCATCAAAGCAAGAAGAATATAAAATTGTATCTTCTTTACCCAAAAACTGGCTAATCTTTTTTTCAAGTAATTTGTGAGGTGTTTGCGTACCACAAATAAACCGCACTGATGCCATTCCGTAACCATAATTATGCAACGCTTTTTCAGCCGACTTCACTAATGAGGGGTGATTCGCAAGACCCAAATAATTATTAGCACAAAGATTAATCAACGGCTTATCGTTCACCAAGACAACGGCTTGCTGTGGGCCTGAAATCACACGTTCTGGTTTATAAAGGCCATCATTACGGATTGACTCAAGTTCCTTCTCGAAAAATTTCGTAAACTTATCACTCATAGCATCCCCTTGAAATAAACGCGCTCATGGTATCACAGACTATCTTATTTATGCGAATTCTTGCTAAAATGACGGCAACAATTTAACCTAATGTCTTTTATCGCTAAACGATGGTGAACAACGCATGGATACCTCCATTTCACATAGTAATATGATCAGTCAACAGTTACGTACAGGACATGTGATTGACGAGAAAATTATCTCTCTATTTTCTGAATTTCCACGCGCGCATTTTGTCCCAGAAAATATGCGTCCTTTCGCTTATTCAGATCTACAAATTCCGTTATCACATCATGAGAAAATGATGACCCCCTTAGAGGAAGCCACACTTCTTCAAGCGCTTGAATTACAAGGTCATGAAACTGTTCTTGAAGTAGGCACGGGAACGGGCTATTTAACAGCATTATTAAGCCGGCTCTGTAAAAAAGTTATCAGTATTGACTATTACGCGGATTTTACAGCACAAGCACGCATAAATCTGGACGCTTTTAATTGCCATAACGTAGAGCTTCTCACTGGCGATGCAGCGATGGGATGGGCCGATCTTGCGCCTTATGATGCAATCATCTTTACAGGCAGCTTACCTAGACTGTGTGAAACACACCAACTTCAAGTACTGCCAGGTGGCCAGCTTTTCGCATTGGTTGGAGCATTAAATGCCATTCAAGGTCGACTCTATCGTCTTTCTCATGAAGGACATTGGGAAGATCATATTTTATTTGAAACAGCACTACCTTATTTAGTACATGCTGAATCAAAGCATTCATTCATTTTTTAAAGCTTTAGGACATCGCCGTGACCATAAAACCTCTTTTTCACGCCTTGCTTTTTGTCTGCTTAGCTCCAAGCGCAGGCGCAGTCGATTTAATAGAGGTTTACCATCAAGCGTTAGAGAATGATACGCAATTTAAGATGGCCTATAGTACATTTATGTCGAACACTGAGATGCTCCCACAAGCTCGTGCGGCATTACTTCCTCAGCTTACAGCCAAAGCACAGAGCAGTGCGAATCAACAAAATGTCACCGCTGGAGCCTTTAGTATCAAAGATGCTTATCGCAGCCATCAATGGCAATTACTTGCTTCACAAACTATTTTCAACTATCAAGCATGGTCAAAAGTTTTACAGGCCAAAGCCTCTGTTAAAGCAGCGCATGCAACATTCAATGATGCCGCACAAGAGCTAATCATGCGAACATGTACTGCCTATTTAAATGTACTTTATGCGCAAGATAGCCTGAAATTTTCCGAAGCAAAAAAACGCGCAAATAAGCGCCAGCTAGACCAAGCAACACAACGCTACAATGTGGGCCTCGAGCCAATTACATCCGTTTATAACGCGCAATCAGCTTATGACCAATCGACAGCAGATGTGATTAAAGCAACAAATGACGTTGTCACAAAAAGTGAAGAGTTACGTAAACTTACTAACCATGTTTACGATCACTTAGCACCTCTTCGAAATAAATATGTACCATTGATTTCACCTGAGCCCAATGACATTGAAGATTGGGTTTCTGCCAGTTTGAAACAAAATTACAAATTACTTTCCGCACGTTTTAATCTTCAAGCAGCTCGTGAGAATATTAAGGCGATGTCGGCAGGAAACTATCCTGTATTTAGCTTACAGGGAGGTTCTACACAAACGCACAATTCAACTTCAGGCAATATCACATCAAGTCCATCACAAGACAAAGGTCCACTGAGCAAGAATGTTAATAGTTTTTTTGTTCCAGCAGCCCAACAATTATCGAATATTGCGGTCACTGTAAATTTCCCTGTATTTCAAGGGGGCCTGGTCCAATCTCAGACTCGTCAAGCCCAGTATGACTTTCAAACTTCAAGCGATCAGATGGAAATGATACATCGCTCACTACTCGTAGACACACGTGTCACTTACAATTCTATTTTGTCTCAAATCAGTAAAATAAAAGCAGACAGACAAACTTTGATGTCCCAAGAAAATACTGTTCAAAGTACAGAAACACAATTTCTAGTTGGCACACGCACCATGGTCGATGTTGTCAATGCTCAGCAGCACTTGTTTGAAGCACAGTTACAACTATCAAATGATCAATACAATTATATGAACACAATACTCCAACTCAAATACCTTTCCGGTTCACTCAATGTGGATGATTTATCGGAATTGAACGCGTGGCTTGCCACACCACAATTAGATCAAGTTAAACCCCATCCTAAAAACGTTTCATAGGCTGTTTGTCATGTCATATACCCCCACTACTATTGAAAAAAAACTTTTACATTACACTGGAAAAGCTATCGCTGATTTCAATATGATCCAGAAAGGCGATCGGGTCATGGTGTGCTTATCTGGAGGCAAAGACTCCTTTACGCTACTCACGCTGCTGACCACCTTAAGAAAACGCTTTAATTTTCAATTTGATTTATTCGCTTTTACTTTGGACCAAGCTCAACCAGGCTGGGATGACCGCTCTTTGCATGCGTGGCTTAAAGAGCGAAATATTCCTTATGAGGTTTTGACACGAGATACTTATAGTATCGTGAAAGAAAAAATCCCAGAGGGGCAAACCTACTGCTCACTTTGCTCACGATTAAGACGAGGTATTATCTATCGTTATGCCGAAGAGCATGGTTATACCAAAATAGCACTCGGTCATCACCGCGATGACCTCATTCGGACTTTGCTCATGTCCATTTTATATAATGGCGATATTCGCTCAATGCCTCCAAAACTACTTAGCGATAACAAAAAGCATATTGTGATACGCCCATTATGCTATGTACAAGAAAATGACATTATCGCTTTTGCAAAAGAGCAAGCCTTCCCTATCATCCCTTGCAACTTATGTGGATCACAAGAAAATCTAGCTAGAAAACGTGTTGGAAGATTAATAGACCAACTGGCCGAAGAAAATCCAAAAGTCCCAAGCAATATTTTACATGCATTACAATCTGTTAAGCCTAGCCAGCTGATGGACCAGGATTTGTGGTCTTTTAGACAGCTCGAAAAAGAGCTATTAAATCCTTCGCTTGACACAACGTGTCTAATTGAAGATGATGATCTGATGCTCTAGATTGCAATGTAAGCACATGGATAAAAAACCGTTTTTATGGTTAGACTGGATTTCTGAAGCCTCAGCACTCGTACAAGCGGGGCTTACTTACACTGAAAACGAATTTGACACTGAGCGCTACAATCGATTACGAGCGATGCTCGCTGAGCTGACTGCAGAAGTGGTACATCATCCTGCCAAAGAAATTGAATCTCTTTTTAGCTTTGAAAAAGGCTACCCTACGCCCAAATTAGATGTTCGCGCCTTTGTGTTACGTAACAACCAATTACTTCTTGCTAGAGAACGAGCAGATAATTGTTGGTCACTCCCTGGAGGCTGGGTAGATATCAATCACTCTCCCGCAGAATCTGCCATCAAAGAAACTTTGGAGGAAACCGGATTTCAAGTTCAAGTAGTAAAATTACTTGCCGTCTGGGATAAACAAAAACATGATCACCCCCCGCAGTGGCCTCATATTCATAAATATTTTTTCCATTGCGAAATACTCTCTGGAATGCCTAAGCCCAATATTGAAATTTCTGAAATTGATTTTTTTCCAATCGACAAGCTCCCTCCGCTCTCAACACCTCGTGTGACAGAAAAACAGATCTTGCGTTTATACGAACTCATCCCGCATGATATACCTACCGCATTTGATTAACATCACTAAACATGTCGCTAAATATTCAGCAAAAACAAACGCTTAACATTGTGATGATTACATTTTGGAGTCAGTTTTCATCCTACGCACTCAATGCAATTCTGATCCTTTTCTTAACGAGACCGCTGCTAGAGCAAGGCCTCGGTTTTTCACAAGCCGATGCTTATTCATTTATGGGAATCTCAAATGCCACAGGCTATCTGATGCCTGTATTAGGAGGTTATGTTGCTGATCGTTTGCTCGGATTAAGACGCAGTATCTTAATTGGTGGTTTGTTATTGGCTATCGTCTACCTACTGATTATGCTAAGCGGCTATTTTATCCCAATATACGGTCGAGGTGCATTTGTCGCGACTTATGCCCTAGTCCCTGCTTGTGGATCACTCCTGATGGGAACGGCATCAGGGATGGTTACACGCATCTACGGTGATGACGTCGCTCACGCTAAAACTGCGATGACTTATTATTATATGGCTATCAATATTGGCGCATTGCTCTCTATTTTTATCGCACCTAGTTTACTTGATAGTCGCTTTGGACCGCTTTCAGTACTTGCTATTACATTTATTGGAAAATCGATTGCAGCACTCAATTTCGCGTATCGTTACAACATTTACGACTCTATTGCGACCCCTCTTGATCACCAGCCCATGACAAAATCAGCCGTCTTAAAACTTTTTACCTATTTGATTTCTATCTATATTTTTACTTTGTGTGCTTACAATTTTGTCAATCTCTTCAGTGTCATTATTTCTATAGGTTGTCTCTCAGCTATCGGTTGGTTTTTAGCACAGAGCTTTTTGCTAGAGGCTGAAGCGCGCTTGAAACAGTTTGTTGCCTGTTTTCTTATTTTTGAAGCGATTGTGTTTTTTATTATCTATAACCAAATGAATAGTACTCTGATTTTATTTGCACAACAAAATTCAGATGCAAATTTTTTGGGCTTTACTATTTCACCAGCGCAGTACCAACTGCTAAATCCACTACTGATTACGATTATTGGATCACAACTTTCCAAGTTTTATCACCGCTTTCCCAATTTTTATATTCCATATCAGTTTTCAATAGGCACATTCTTGGCAGGGTTTTCTCTACTTATTCTTGCTTTCGCTAGTTTTAATACCACTACTGGGCTGATTAATGGCAATTTAATTGCACTTACTTATATTTTTATTACGCTTGCAGAACTTTTTGTCAGCGCCATTGGTTTGAGTATGATTGGTCTTTATTGTCATCCTCAAACACTTGGTTTTGCAATGGGGGCCTGGTATCTTGGAAGTTCCATCTCCAATATACTTTCTGGAAAAATCGCACATTTTGTCGCACTTCCTTCGAAAAAAACCCCTCCTTTAGAAAGTATTTCTTTATTCGGCCATTATTATTTTTCGATTGGTATTGTCACACTGATTTCAGCATTCATCATGCTTGTTTTAGCTTTTTATCTTCAACGATTATTTAAACAAAAAAATATCTCGTTTGCATAGTCTAAGCGATTGAATTCTTGCAGCTACCGACTTTCTTCGTTAGACTAATCACCTTCAATTCACGGCCATTAATGGATATTAAAACTTGCTTTTGACGAATAAAAACACATTATTGTCTAACGATTACGCGATAAGCGAACACGGTTCCCTGCAACCTGACAATAAATGGAATGATACTGCTTGCGATTTTCCGGACACAACACTTGATGCGTTATTCGCCGCTCAAGCGGAAAAAACCCCTCTCGCCGCTGCAATCATCTTTGACGATGATTATTTAAGCTATCAGGCCCTAGACCAAGCATCTAATCAACTAGCGCATCTGATTCGTGAGCATTACACGAAAGAATTTGGCACATTTAAACCAGACACACCGATTGCACTATTTCTTGATCGCTCCTTTGAGATGATGATTGGCATTTTAGGTATATTAAAAGCAGGTGGAGCTTACGTCCCTATTGATCCTAAATATCCAGTAGAGCGAATACAATATATTTTAGAAGATACCGATACAAAGCTGATTCTCACACAACAGTCAGCGCGTCCCTTTTTGCATTTAACGCAACAACACGTCTTATGCTTGGATGATCAACCCTATCGTCAGCACAGCATCAATCCTGTTGTTCGTGAACATCAGCCACATCACTTAGCCTACATTTTATATACTTCTGGTACAACAGGAAAACCGAAAGGTGTGGCTATCCCTCATCGAGGCATTGTCAATCGTCTCGATTGGATGCAACGTGCTTATCCCTTAACATCAACAGACGTCGTATTACAAAAAACACCTTATTGCTTTGATGTGTCTGTGTGGGAGCTCTTTTGGGCACATCAAGTTGGGGCGAAACTTATCATCGCAAAACCGAATGGGCATCAAGATCCATTATATTTAAACGCTTTGATTAAAGAACAACACATTACAACACTGCACTTTGTACCCAGTATGCTTACGGTTTTTACCCAAGCACTCACAGACTCCAACGAGCAAGCGCCCGAATCTTTGCGTTATGTATTCTGTAGTGGTGAGGCCTTAACTAAGGCTCAGGTTGATGCTTTTTATGATATAGCACAACAGGATGTTGAGGTACACAACTTATACGGCCCAACAGAGGCCTCTATTGATGTGACTTATTTCGCCTGCACTCGTCACATCGATAAAGTCTATATTGGCAAACCGATTCAAAATACACAAATTTATATTCTTGACGCACAAATGCACCCTACTGCAATTGATGAGGCAGGAGAGCTTTATATTGGTGGTGTTGGCTTAGCACGTGAATATTGGAATAAACCAGAACTCACAGCAGAACGTTTTGTTAAAAATCCTTTTTTTCAAAATGAAGCCCACACGAGCGCTGTTCTCTATAAAACAGGAGATTTAGCAAAATGGACAACAGAGGGCAATATTGAGTATTTAGGTCGAAACGATTTTCAAGTTAAAATCCGCGGTTTTAGAATTGAATTAGGAGAAATTGAGCACGTCCTTACTCAATACTCAGGTATCCACCAAAGCATCGTTTTAGCTCAAGAACAACAAACCCTCTCGGGTAAAAATAGTTATTTAGTGGCTTACTTTACCTCTGATCATCATATTGAAACTGAACCACTGATTAGTTTCTTGCAATTACATTTACCTGAATACATGATCCCGAGTGCCTTTATTGCGCTCCCAGCATTTCCATTGACGAGTAATGGAAAATTAGACAGAAGTCTACTCCCTAAACACGATTTTGCTAAAGTAAATACTTCAGAAAAACCTCGCACACCTCTCGAAGAAAAACTGGTGACGATTTGGGCTACAGCTTTAAGTCTAGACAACATTGGTATTACAGATCATTTTTTTAGCTTAGGCGGACACTCATTGATTGCCGCACGCATTATTTCAATGATCAAAAATTCGCTCCATAAAACAATTTCCTTCGCTGAGTTTTATCGATCAGGCAATGTCGAACAACTTGCCTTGCTTTTAGACACGCTCCCCACTGAAACAAAAGAACTTCTGAGCAGACAACCCCAGACTTTGAAAAAACTACCTTTGACTGACTTTCAGCTCATGCTTTGGCTTTCTCATATTTTTGAGCCCAAAGCAAAAAAAATGAATATTTTGATGCGAAAACGCTTGCAAGGCCATTTGGACATTGAAACTTTATATGCGGCTTTCAATGCCACCTTCAAAAAACATGAGGCGCTTTATTACCGGATTTCAAAGATTTTGCCCACGCAAAAATCTCATACAACACTTTCGTTTGTTATCGATCGCATCGAAAACATAGCACATTTAAGCGCTCCGGAAGACACGTTGTCCGCCTCTTTTTCAGAACTATTAGAGCTTTACCCCTGGCCCAAAAAATATCCATTCGTACTCGCTCGCGTTTTTTATCTTGATCAAAAACAAAGTGAGCTACAGCTCTGTATGCCTCATTTAATCGCTGATGAGCGATCTATGGAAATTTTATGCGAAGAATTATCAACAGAATATCTAGCGCATCAAAAACAGCATAATCAAGATGAGAAGCAACATTCGCTTCCAACTTCTTTTAGGCATTATTTGCATGAAGAGCAACTAATTAGCAATCAACATGCTGAAACAAAAATAAAGTTTTGGGAAAATTATCTAGAAAATGCTCGGCTACTCGTGTTTCCGAAACAACATATTGTTTCGTCAATGCGAAAGCAAAAGCTTGCCTATTCTACTTATGTTGAAATACCTGAGGCAGCTATCACTCAACTCAAAACGTTCTGTGCCAAGCAGCGCATCACTATCAGTGATGCCGTGACGTCCGCTTTATCTAAAGCACTTGTAGAGCATCAAGCCACTACTGAGCAAAACAAAGCAAAGCCCATACTCATTAATTTGATTAAATCAACACGCGAAACATTAGAATACGACAGAACTATCGGTTGTTTTGTGCGCGTGGACCCACTCAAAATTCACGTTAATAAAGAAAGTGACCTAAAAACGCTATCTCAACAAATCCATCATAGCATGCTAGATACAGCAGAAAATCAACGCTTTTCAAGCCTACTCAAATTTGCTTGCTTCATGAATTGTTTTGACAAAAAATCTTGGATTAAAGCAGGCGTCACACGTTTAATGATGCCACTTTATATTAAACTTATTCAATTTTTCCAAGTGCAGTATGAAAGCTATAAGATGTTTGAATTATGTTGGCGTCTTGCTTCATTCAAACGTAAAAATCTTTTCTTAATCAATCTAAATTTATGGAATAATTTCGTTAACGACGCACAAGAACCTATTCTGTTTGGTATGCCTGTCATATCTTGTCCGATGTCTCAGTACGAGCTCTTAACCATTGATTTTATTTTAGACGTCTGTTTCATGCGTGATGATGCTTCGAAAAAACCATATCTGGTTATTTCTTGCAACTTAACGCCTGAATTCAAGACTTCTATTGCAAAACGGACTATCGAACTCATGCTCAAAGAAATGAGCTAAGATATCGTAAGTAACACGCCAGAACGTCATCCTGAAAGCGGCGTAGCCGCTCGAAGAATCTACTACTGGAGAAATACAAAATATCAAAATTGATCTTAATTTGAATCAAAAGACAAATTTAAGTATAATACAGTCAAATAAAAACTGATTGGATTATAAATGAAGCATGCTGAAGAAAAGTTAACGCAAATAGACGCACTCAAACTAAAAGAGAAAAAAGAGAGACTGTTTCCCCCAAAAGGACAGCGCGCTGTATTCAGACAAAGCAACAGATTGGGTGACTGTTATCTGTTAGCCTCTTTAGATTATTTTTTCGGATGCGAAGAGGGTCGTGCCTTCATTGAAAATTTGTTCACAGCTACCAAAGATGGCATTGTTGTTCGATTAAAACATACAGCACTAAGCAAAGAGCTTGAAAAACACGCGAAGGCTCTGAGCGAAAAATACTCATATTATCATGATACAGCAACAGGAGAAGATGTATTTTTAGTTAAAGACGAGTATTTATGCAAGATACAAGAACACGCTGTAGGTGTCGCTACAGAAACTCCTGCTATTCAAATAGTCGAACATCTGATTCCTTATTACTATAAAGGTGCTGAAGCAGCGGATCTGCATGAAGTGTGTCATAGTGTTGTGGCCCACGGTAAACCGATAGTAAGAATATCGACAGAACAAAAACAAACAGAGTTTCTTGCCCAAATTTTTGGTACAACCACAGATGAAAGCATGACAGTCGATGAGGCTATCAAGCTCAAACGAATAGCACCAAACTTTCCTTTTTATTTGAGCATGAAATATCATGATACACATAGTCGACATTCTTATGTTTTTGATAGACTCAATGAAAATGGTACTTTATTATTGAGAAATCCTCACAACAACGAAAAACCAGAAATATACCTGTCTAGCTACATCCAAGCAAGAAACCCTCGACTCGTGCACTATAAAGTGAATCCAGGACAAATCTTAGTACTAAAGCAACTTATAAAAATCCCTTTATACAAAGCCCTTCAAATTAAGAATAATGAAGCATTATTCTCTTTTTTGACAACGATTGCCACACGTCTTGAACATCTAGAACAGCATGAATTTGATCTCATTTACGAACTATACGAACACTACCAATCACGTATCCTTTCTTATTTTGATCACTTAGACACGAGCTCTCAAGATGTATTTATCTCAGGATTGAAAGCCGCCAATGGTAATCTGATAAACTGGATTAGTCATATAAGAGACAGGGGGGTTTCTTTCCGTCAATTACAACGAATTGAACTAGTGCATCAACTGATAGAGTCTCAGCTCCTAGCAATACCAGAAGACGCAGAATTTAATCATGAACATCTAACCTGCGCCAACCAGGCTTTTTTAATTGAGGCATTTAAAAAACTCAAACCATCTCCTGATTTTTCAGAGCAAAGTGTAGAAATGATCAAGGAAAAATTTCGAGAGTATCTCGATGAAGAAGACCTGCTCGATGAAGAAGACCTGCTCATTCAAGAAATAAGACAGAAAATTGCAAGAAAAAAAGATACTAGTCAACCTAAAACACCTCTGGCATCTATATCAACACCGTCTCTTCCGGAAGAAGAAAAGTTACATCATGAAGATAAAAAAGAACGTCCTCGAAAAAAAGTTCGTTTTGCTGCAACCCCAGAAATTGTACAAATACAACCGCCACAGGTTGGTACACCAATTCAACAAACACAACCGACAGCGGATAAAACATCAGAGCCTAGTACAATTATTACAATGCCTGTTTTGACATTTACCCCGATCCAATATCAAGCATTAGATCAACTCATGACAGGATTAACCTCTTGTTTAGCTAACCTTAACAATACTCGAGAAAAACAGTTGTATCAGTGGTGTGCTGAGTTGTGTCAAACAGTTGAGACATTCAAAAACGATAAAAATTTTGCCGCTTTTAAAGGTGAAATTCGAACACAACTTCAAAGCGATGAATTCAAAAGCTTTGCAAAACCGCATACCATAGGTGAAAAGATATACAATTATGTCGTTTCTTTGCTCAATACTTTTTTTCACTGGTTTGATTTTCAGAGGCCTCGTCCTGATTTTTTCAGTCGATATCCATCACACCGCTCAATACAACTCAAACGAGAATTTGAGGCGGCTCTTGATGCACTCGAAAATATAGCGTCACCAAGCAGTCACAATCCCCTAAGATCTTAAACAAATTTCCCGCGGACATCTGTCCGCGGGAAATAATCTTACTTCACCTCAAAAGTCTTTTCTAAATCGGCCTCGTTTCTATCCACAAACGATCTGCCTAAGCCTTTGACTTCAGCTAATTCACGCACAGACTTAAACGGGCCATGTGCGTCTCGATACTGTATAATCGCCTCAGCTCGCCTCGCACCAATTCCCTTAAATGAGTGCTTTAAAGCCTCAGCATTCGCTGTATTAAGATCGATTTTTGAAAGCTGGTTTGCAACAACGCCTATTTCCGCAGCAGAAACCATTTTTATAGGGGTAAGCACACAAGATACAACTAAAAAAACAACAACCAAACGCAAATTTTGCATGAAACGCTCCTTGTTATGTTGAACTTAAATCCACTTTTCCATAAAGTGCCGGGGCATTATAGCAAAATTTGTTTAAAAAAATAGAGCTGATTCTATTTATCAAGTTACGCGTTAAAAGCCACCTTTGAAAAATCAAGGGTGGCCTCTTTTGTTAACTTTGACGCTCAGGAGAAAGGCTCCATACATCCGCAGACTGGATGCGTTGATAAGCTTCTATCGCAGGGCTATAATTCGGATAATCTTTCAATAATTGATCAAGCATACGACGTGAATTGACTTCGTTTCCTTTATTCCACGCATCTACCGCACCTAAATAACGCCAGCTCACAGGCTCATCATTTGATACAGTGGTGGACGTGCTCCAAAGAATCGGTTCAATAAAACTTGCATGCTCGTCAGCTTGCGCTTTTAACCAAAGTAGCATCTGCTCTGCTTCTTTGCTGCCATTCGCAACGGCGAGTTGTAGCCATTGCAACGCTTGAGATTTATTTTGATCACCGAGCGCACCTTCATGCGACATGACTGCTAACTGATAGGCAGCATAAGCATTACCATTATTGGCGAGTTCTTTGTAAAGGATCTCTGCTTCTTGATAATTCTTATCCACACCCTGACCATACTGATAAAGCCTTGCTAATGCCAGCATCGCTTGCGCGTCACCATGACTGGCCGACGCTTGATAATATTTTTGTGCGGCTTTGTAATCTAAATCCATGCCGATACCTGTTTCTGAAAATAGTCCAAGGTAATACAATGCCTCACGATCTTTGGCATCGGCTGCCTTTTGATACCAGCGTAGCGCTTCTTTCTCATCCCGTGAACCCAAAACACCATTGAAGTATAAACCAGCGAGCTGCACCATGGCTTGGGTATGCCCCTTCTCTGCGGCAGAGGTATAATAAGATTTAGCCTTATTATAGTCCACAGGGATCCCTTTTCCTTTTTCGAAAATTAAGCCGGCATTAAACTGCGCGATACTGTCCCCTTTCGTCGCAGCAACTTCATATGCACCTAGCGCACTGCGATAATTATCGTTCACTGTATCGTAGACAAATCCAAGCGCAACAGCGGCAGGCACGTATTGTTGCATAGCTTGTTGATACCAATATTTCGCCTGAACATAATTAGGCTGGCTATTTAAGCGACCCAATTGATGAATACGACCCAAACGATATTGAGCAATCGCTTGACCACTGCGCGCAGATTTCTCAAACCATTGTGCCGCCTCTCTCATATCGACAGGACCACCTAGGCCATTCTCATACATGTAAGCAAGTTTTAACTGCGCATCTTTGTCTCCTTTATCAGCCACTTGCTGATAAATATCGCGTGCTTCTAATAATTGCGCGTCGTTTGTATTCTGTGTGAGGTAATAATCTGCTAACAATAAACTGGCTCGGTTATTACCCAAACCTCGAGCTTCAATCAACTTAGGTAGAAAATCTTGACCTTGTTTTTTTAGTAAAATCGCAAGGTTCATTGGCGCATAAGAAAATTTCGCTTGATCAGCCTCAGATAATAAGGATTGCGCCTTTTCTAAATCATTTTCTGATGCCGCATAAGTCCCTAAAATAAACGAGGTTACCGGTAATTGCTCGGCGCGCTCATAATATTTTGTTGCTTTAGTGCGAGACGCATCGGTGCCAATCCCTCGGTCATACAACAATCCAAGTAAAAAAGAAGCCAAGCTATTTTTACCTTCATTTTCAGAAGCAACTTGAAACGCTTGTTGCTGAGCTTTTGAGTCACGACTCATCGCTTGGAAGAAAGCTAAAGGAACACGTGCATCTTCAACACCAGCCTCACTCGCATGACTATAGAGCGACTGTAGCAACTTGAAACGCTCTTCTTTTTGTGTCACCGTAAAAGACGCGGTCGACTCTCTCGATAAAAGTTCAGCCAATCTAAATTGTGAGCGCGCATGACGATTAGCTGCACCTAAATAATACATCGCTGTCGCTTGCTCAAGATCAGGCTCTATAACTAAAGCACCCGATGCATCCCGATATCCTTTTGAGAAGAGTTGACCAAGCACATATTGAGCATCGGCACTTCCTTTAAAAGCAGCATCAGTCAACCAGCCTAGGGCTTGTTGATAATCAGGCTTCCCTGTTTGTCCTTCTAAATACAACAAGCCTAAATTATACTCAGCACGTAAATCAAACTGTGCGACCGATTGACCATAATACTTAATGGCTTCATCAATATTTTTAGGAACACTCACCCCCTGTTGATACAATTGTCCCAACGCAAACTGGGCAGTAGAGTCACCTAAAATTGCTTTCGCAATCAAATGATCATTGACCTCAGGCATAACTAAATCATATTTTGGAAAATCATAGCTGACCTCACGTTCATGCATAGATTGAACATAGGCGGTATAAAAATCTTCTAAAGGCACATCATTAGGCATGACCAGGGCAAACGAAGGATTATAAATCGCTTGCTTTGTTGTACTCTCCATTTGTGGGGATGGGTTATAGACTTGATCGCTCAAAGCATCTTTATTCTGCCAATTTGTCAGTATACCGTATAATCCGTATCCACTCGCAGCCAAAGTAGTTTCTCGTTGATTCGTTAACCAGAGCGCCATTTCTTTTTCAGGATGGGTGCTGGCTTTTTGCTCAAGTGCTTGTCCTCGTTTTAACCACTCTTTTGATTTGAGTTTGTCTTCTGCCCTGCCGTTGGCGTAAATATTAGCAAGTGCAAAAGCCGCACTAGGGATCTGTTCATCGGCGGCTTTTGTCAGCAAAGACAGACCTAAATCTGGACGATAATCAGGAGATTTTTTATCAAAATATAACAACGCAAGTGAAACTTGAGCCGCTTTATCTCCCGCATTCAATGCTTTTGTATAATCTTCCTTCGCTGTTGTGTAATCACCACTGCTTAGCGCGATATCACCCTTACCCCGCCATGCTTGTTGTAAACCTCTTTTTAGAGCTGCATCATACAATCCCTCTGCGCGATTTAAATCCTTCTTGACTAGTTCACCTGAAGCATAAAGTTGTCCGAGCTTTAAGAGTGCTTCTGGAAAATCTTTATCCGCGGCTTTGTCTAGCCAGGCTAATCCCGCGCGTCGAGTCGAGATATTTTTATTTTTTAAAAAAACTTCTGCTAACGTAAACTGAGCTAATACGTTGCCTGATTTTGCAGCACTAATAGCGTATCTTTCTACCGTATCTATATTTTTCGCTGTACCAAATCCAAATTTATAAGCGCCGATACAATATAGTTCTGCAAAAAGATGATGTGCTTCTGCTGCTTTCTTAAACCAAGACAATGCCTGTGTTGGATTTTTATCAAGATTTAATGCAATCCGACCTAAAAGTAACATAGCCGGAACGTAGCCTTTGGTGGCGGCAGTTTGAATGTACTGAAGTGCCTGTGTATTATTTTTAAGCTCGCCGTATCCATATAATTTCATTCGCCCTAAATAATAGAGCGCGACAGGATCACGTGTTGCGTCTTTATTAAGCTGACTTGCAGCTTGCCAATAATTACCTTGTCGATAAGCATCAATGCCACTACCATCGCCTGTTGCATGGACACTTTGAGCGGCAACCACCAAACAAATACTCGGTATTAATTTTTTCATACGGTCCCTCTTATTCTTATTTGCATCCCAAATTATCGTGGGATGATGCCGTAATGTAAAACCTCAAACACAGCGCCTGTACTCGAGCTATTATCTTCCAACCAAAAATTACCACGATTATTCATGCCATATTTCACACGAGCATACTCACATACTTGTAAGCTTTGACCACAGTCTATCACCTTACCATAATTGGATTGTCCATCATTTACTGTGCAAATATAACGCACTTCAGGCTCGCTGGTCGATAAAATAGCCCATTGGCGTGGACGAATCACATGATTCATATAAATGCTACGCGTGCTATCCTCTTGTCGCATTTGATAGAGATTCACCGGCTTTGCAAGGCTATTAAAGATAAAATAGAGCGATTGTTTATCTGCTGTTTCAAGAGGAAGCAAACGCAAGATTTTAAGCTCAAATTGATACCCAAGATCCTTACATCCGAGTGGCCGCTTTGCATCTTTATCTTCTGCATAACTTTGGGATAACATCACCAAGCTCAATAAAGAGCCCAACATCATTTTTGAGGTCTTATTCATCATAGTTTCTCGACTGTATTAAGTGGACGAACAACGACTTTGGTACCCGTGTACTGATTGCTCTCTGTTGAAATTTCAGTGAAATGCTCATTCAACCATTTTGCATCCTGAACAAACATACGCACACAACCATGACTTGCACGATATCCAGGAATATCATCTGAACCATGTAACGCGAATCCTTTATGAAAATACATACAGTAAGGCATCTTCGCGCCGCCTTTACCAATTGGATAAACATCCGATTTGCAGTTTTGGTTTTCTTTACTAAATACTCTGAAAATACCGGTCATCGTGCGGCAAGAATGATTACTATCAGAACACTTATCCCGACCTGAAGAAATAGGTCCCCATCCTACTAATTGTCCATTTTGATCATACGCTCCCCACGCCAATTTCTCCTGATCAACAATAATCTGTCGCTCACGCTCATCAATCCGCTGAGGGAAAGGTGCCACATCCAAAATTGTGAGATGCTCTAAGTCGCGAGGGATTACAATTTCCTTACCTGCCCATAGATAGTTATAAGTACGATTTAACTTTTGAACGATATCCCGTTGCTCTGGGTTAGGGAATAATTTCTCCCAGGTTTCACCCCGACCTACTTTGACACATTGGAACTGAGGATGAACACACAATCCAGTACCGTAATAAGGAGAAGTATTGTTAGGTTCGGCAAACGCAAGGGGGAGATACAGCATTAAAACTGTCGCTAGTTTTTTCATTGTCGATAATCCTTCATCTGTCTTAATTAGAAGTTTAGACTACTGATGAAAATGTTGGTAGATTTCTTTTGCAAGTTTTTCGCTAATTCCACTAACTTTTGAAATCTCTTCAATAGAAGCCTTTGCGAGAGATTGAATTCCCCCGAAATATTGCAGCAAAGCATATCGTCTTTTTGCACCCACTCCAGGGATAGTCGTCAACGATGAGCTCAGGCTCGCTCGAGCACGTTTTTTACGATGCGCACTAATCGCAAATCGATGTGCTTCGTCACGTAAATGTTGTAAAAGATGAAGTGCGGGATGATGTTGCGGCAAGGCGCGCGCAGCCTCTTCCTGTGCGAGCCAAAGATGATCTTGAGCCGCTTTGCGATCAGGGCCTTTTACAATCCCTATTAACGTATGATCATGCGCACCAAATCCTTCTAAAGCTTTTTTAGCTTCTGCAACTTGTCCACGTCCACCATCTATCAAAATGATATCCGGCCACTCTTCCTGTGACAAACCACTAAAATAACGAGACACAACCTCTAACATTGCAGCATAATCATCACCAGGTGTGGCAAGATGAAGATTAAAACGTCGATAAGCTCGTTTTAAAGGCCCTGATGCATCAAACACAACACAAGAAGCCACCGTTTCTTGACCTTGCGTATGACTAATATCAAAACAAACCAAGCGCTGAATCGGTAACTCTCGTTGAAGAAAAAGACGCAGTGCTTCGTAGCGCTGCTTCAGTAATGTTTGTGAAACTTGTCTTGTGGAAACAGTCACCTGAAGATTGTTTTTTGCAAAATCTAACCAGCGTGCTTTGGCTCCGCGTGCGTTAGTTTGAATTCGACAGCGCTTTTGCCGCCACTCACTCAAAATATCTTCTAAAACATGTTGCTCACTTAACACAACATCAGTCAAAATCAACTCAGGAATACGCGTAGGAGAATCGCCGTAATAGTGCATTAAAAAAGCCTTAAATAACGACTCGCGCAACGTATCAAACACACTGTTTTCAGGCGCCTGAGGGAAAAAAACTTGGCTATCTATCATTTGTCCTTTTCGAATACTCACCCACTGTATACAAGCTGGCTCAGTTTCCATGACAACGACATCCAAACACCCTTCGTGTGAATAAATAGCCTGTTGCTCTTGAACAATCCTAAGTTGCTGAATTTGATCGCGTAATACAGCGGCTTCTTCATAATGCATTGCTGTTGCAGCCACGTTCATGCGTGTTTGTAAAGCCAACAACATTTCTTGGGATTTTCCTTCTAAAAATGCGCTAGCATCTCTAACCGACTGCCGATATGCCTCCTCGGTAATCAATTGCGTACATGGGGCAGTGCATCGTTTTAATTGATATTGTAAACAAGGTCGAGTACGTGAATTAAAATCAACATCACTACAATTTCTAAGTTTAAATACTTTTTGAATAAGTTGGAGTGCCTCTTTGACCGCCTGTACATTAGGATATGGACCAAAATACATTTTTGCAGAGGGCTTTTCTTTGCATCGCACCATCTTCAGACTTGGAAAAGGATGATCAAGACGCATGTGAAGATAAGGATACGATTTGTCATCCCGCATCAACACATTGTATTTAGGTTTTAACGCTTTAATTAAGCTATTTTCAAGCAGCAACGCCTCTTTTTCACTTCGAGTTACGGTAATATCAATAGACTCGATTTGAGCAACAAGATGTGTAGTTTTCGGTGCGTGATGCTGTTTTTGAAAATAACTCGAAACTCTTTTTTTTAAATTGATTGCTTTACCCACATAAATCACAGTACCGCCAGCATCTCGCATACGGTAAACGCCTGGTTCAGTCGGCAGTGTTTTTAGAATAAGGCGTAGTTTAGGCGTCAGCATCTATGGGTTGTTCGATCACGCGATGTTTCATACCAAGATAAAGTAATTCAACATCATTTTTAACGTTCAATTTTTCAAACATACGGTAACGATAACCATTCACCGTTTTAGTACTTAAAAAAAGCGTTTTTGAAATTTCAGGCACTGATAGGCCTTGTGCAATCATAAGCATGACTTGCATCTCGCGCTCAGACAGTTTATCAAAAGGATTATGATCGAGAGATTGAATACGGTTTAGCGCCATTTTTTGAGCAATCTCAGAACTGACATAACGCTCACCCTTTGCAACTTTTCGAATAGCTAAAACCATTTCATCGATACCTGACTCTTTGGATAAGAATCCCATGGCACCCAACTGCAGGACACGCTCAGGCAAAGGATCAACAGAAACAGAGCTTAATACAATGATATGGGCTTTAGAGTTTGTTTTTTTAAGACGTCTAGTGACTTCCCAACCATCCATACCAGGCATTTTAATATCAAGAAGAATGATATCTGGAGACGATGTTTTAACAAGAGCGAGTGCTGAATCACCGCAGTCGGCTTCACCAATAACATCCAAATCAGGAAAATCTTCCAATAAACGCCGAACACCTCTTCGCACCAAAGTATGATCATCTACAATTAGTATTTTGATCAAACGACACTCCTCAAGAGTCAAGGTATAAGACGCTCGTCATCGACGGCATCAAACTCACCAAAAGCGGTGAGATGTTATCAAGACTCAAAACGAAATACAATGACCGCTCTCTATTAAATTTGTCGCCTCATTCGTCTTTAATAGGATGTTGGTCCCACTCAAATTCGTCTTCAAACATAGCATCATAATCATCAAGCTCGGCTCGCAAGCGCTTACGCTCCAGTCTCTCTTCAAGCATTTGACGAATACGCTTACGATGATGCCGGCTTTCTGGATCCTCCTCTCTATCGGCATCATTCAAACTATAATCATCTCGGTAATCGTTATCCTTGTGCAACCCCATATCTTAGCTCCCGTTTTACGCTCATTTTTATTATAGCCAACAATTAAATGTAATGTTGCTCTTATTGAATTAATATTGGACTACAATAGTTTATTCTTAACGTTTTTTTTAGTAAACTGCAATACCTTTCATAAAATTTGGAGCATATTCTTTGCTTAAACCCAAAAAAATGAACGTGTTACACTTTATTTTTTTGTTGATGCTCACATTCTTCAGTTGCTTTTGCCTACCTACGTACGCTGATACAACCCCAGATGTATGGAGCGTATTGCGTCAACAATTCATGCTTAATCATGAAACCAATCGCCCTGAGGTACAAACACAATTAAGATGGTTGATTACGCATCCAGGTTATCTTGAGCAATTATCCAGCGCCGAACCTTACATTTATCATATTATTAGCGAAATTAAACAACGACGACTACCCGGTGAGATAGCGCTGATACCACTCATCGAAAGTTCCTTTGATCCATTTGCATACTCTCACGCGGGGGCTGCGGGTCTTTGGCAAATTATGCCGGAAACAGGCTCAGACTACGGGCTAAAACGTGACTGGTGGTTTGATGCTCGACGCAGTATTGGCCCATCAACTCAAGCAGCACTGACTTATCTCACCTATCTGAATAAATTTTTTCATGGCAATTGGAATTTAGCTTTCGCGGCTTACAATGCAGGCGAAGGAACAATCTTACATATCATTAAAAATAGTGGTCAAGACATCAATCGCCCCATATCATTTTGGTCCTTACGTGTTCCTCAGGAAACTAAAGCTTATATTCCACGATTACTAGCATTAGCGGAAATTGTGCAAAACCCTCAGCGCTATCACGTCGAACTACCTGATATTCCACATGTGCCTTATTTTGAAGAGGTGAATATTGGCAGTCAAATCAACCTCAATGATGCAGCAAAATTAGCAGGCATTTCTTATCAAGATTTAATCAAGCTAAATCCAGGATTTAACCACTGGACGACAGCCCCTTATCGCCCTTATAAATTACTTATTCCAGCCGATAAAGTGGAGCATTTTAGTAGAAATCTCGCGAACCTACCGACCAATGGTCGTGTGATCTGGCAACGCCACAAGGTTAGTGCAGGAGATAATTTAAATCTGATCGCTAAAAAATACCACACAAGCATTGAACTCATTAAAGAACTGAATCGCTTAAAATCGAACGAGGTTAAAAAAGATCAGTATGTCTTGATTCCAGTTAAGAAGAAAGCGTCACCACAAAAAATAAGCTCTCAGGCTTCACCACAACAATACAAGGTGATTCATGTCGTACAAAAAAACGACAGTTTAACTTCTGTTGCAAAACGTTATGATGTTTCTGAAATAAGAATTAAACAGTGGAATAAACTCACCAATAACACACTCACGCCAGGCAAAGCTTTGATTTTGTGGAAAGTAAAATCCTCCCCCTACTATCGTGTAAAAGCCGGAGACACCTTGAGTCAAATCGCACTCAATCACCATGTAACCATGAAAAAACTGCAGCAACTCAACCCGAGACTCAAGACAGTACAATTGAAACCAGGGCAAATTTTAAGAGTCCGCTAATAAAAGGCCCTTACTAGACTCAACACGCTTATGATATAGTTGCCGTTTTATCGAGCCTTGTTTTGTTATGCAGTCTGATATTGAACTCATCAAACAATTTCTTCTTGCTGAAACCCCGAGCGAGTGGCTTGGTTTTGCCGCACAAAATATCGATGTATTACTCGTCGATCACGCGCATTGTGAACGAAAAGCCGCACTAACAGCCTTAAATTTCATAAGCAAATACTCAGAAAAAGAGGCCCTTGTTGAGTTGATGTCTCCACTTGCACGTGAAGAATTGTTACATTTCGAAAAAGTCCTACAATTGATTAAAAAGCGAAATATCGCATTTGGCCCCCTAAAACCCGCTCAATACGCTCAGAAATTACACCAAAAAGTAGCGAGAAATGACTATTTACTTCATCTCACACATGAGCTCATTGTAGGCGCGATCATTGAAGCACGCTCGTGCGAACGATTTCATGCTTTACTGCCTTATCTAGAGGACACAGAGTTAAAGCGATTTTATGCATCACTATTTAAAGCCGAGGCAAGGCATTTTGAAAATTATTTAATGCTGGCAAAAGATTATTGCCCGGTTGATTTTGATACGCAACTACAGAAATTTTTAGCGCTAGAGCGAGAGCTTATTCTCTCACAAGATACTGTTTTTCGATTTCACGGAGGGTTACCCCCCTCCTTTGTCCATAGAGGTTAATTATGCGTGCATCCCTTTGGTTTATGCCCACTTTAAAAGAAGTCCCCCACGATGCTGAAATCATTTCACATCAATATATGTTACGTGCGGGATTGATTCGCAAACTTGGCTCTGGCTTATACACTTGGCTACCTATGGGCTTGCGAGTTTTGCGTAAAATTGAAACAATTGTACGTGAAGAAATGAATCGCGCAGGTGCACTTGAGCTTTTAATGCCCGCAATACAACCAGCAGAGCTCTGGCAGGAAACAGGTCGTTGGGAAACTTTTGGCGGCCAATTACTCACCATGCAGGATAGCAATAAACGTGCTTATTGCTTTGGTCCCACGCATGAAGAGGTGATCACCGATCTCATCCGACAAGAATTAAAATCTTATAAACAACTACCACTCAATCTTTATCAAATTCAGACTAAATTTAGAGATGAGATTCGTCCGCGTTTTGGCGTGATGCGTGCTCGTGAATTTTTGATGAAAGATGCTTATTCATTCCACCTCAGCGAGCAATGCTTACAAGAGACTTATGAAAAAATGTACGATGCTTACACGCGTATTTTGAGCCGAATAGGCTTAAAGTTTCGCGCAGTAGAGGCAGATACCGGCGCAATTGGCGGCGCTGTTTCCCATGAATTTCAAGTATTAGCTGATTCCGGTGAAGATATTTTATGCTATAGTGACGAGAGCACATATGCTGCAAATATCGAACAAGCGACATCGATGCCGCCGAAGCCACCCACAGCGTTTCCTAAAGCCTCTCTTACTCGCGTAGAAACACCCAATCAAAAAACAATACAAGAGATAGCTACTTTTCTGAATATTCCTATCGAAGAAACAGTCAAAACATTGATTGTAGAAGGAAAAGAACATCCCATGGTTGCCCTGGTGATTCGCGGACAGGATACATTAAACGAGATCAAAGCCAGCAAACATCCTTGGGTTAAATCACCATTAAAATTCGTCTCTGAAGAGATAATCCAAAAAACATTAGGTGTACAAGTCGGATTTTTAGGGCCTGTTGACCTTAATTTACCTATCATTGTCGATACACATGCGTTTGCCATGCCCAGTTTTGTTTGTGGCGCGAATGAAAATGATTACCACTATCAACATGCGCAATGGGCGAGAGATACAAAAGCAACTGAAGTGTTTGATCTACGCCAAGTACAATCAGGCGATATCAGTCCTGATGGTCACGGGACACTTCAGTTGTGCCGAGGTATCGAGGTTGGGCACGTATTTCAATTAGGCTCAAAATATGCCGAAGCGATGGGCGCCAAAGTTACAAACGAAACCGGTCAGCTACAAACACTTTTGATGGGATGTTATGGGATTGGCGTATCACGACTGGTCGCGGCCAGCATCGAGCAACATCATGATGAAAAAGGTATTCTTTGGCCACAGGCAATTGCACCATTTCAAGTCAGCTTAATCCCCATTGGCTTTCATCGCTCAGAAAAAACACGACAAGCCGCTTTGGCACTTTATGAGCGCTTCTCTCAAGTAGGCATTGATGTATTATTGGACGACAGAGACGAACGTCCTGGTGTACTATTTGCCGACCATGAATTGATTGGTATTCCTCATCGATTGGTCATCAGTGATAAGCTGCTTGATAATCATCAAGCAGAGTACAAAGCACGCCAAAGCCACGAAGTTTCGTTGGTCGCTTTTGATAATGTCGTTGAGTTGATACAAAAAGCACTAAATTAGCGCTGGAAACATCAACGAGTCTCAATCAAACCACGAGCACGCTCGAGATCCTCGGGCGTGTTAATATCTTGCATAGGCTTTACACAAGCTTCTTCCACTTGAATGCAATGTCCTTGCCAAAGCACACGAAGCTGCTCCAGACACTCGTAAGACTCAAGTGCGCAGACAGGCCAGCGGACGTAGTCAAGTAAAAACGAGGCACGATACGCATAAAGACCAATGTGACGAAACACTTGCGAGAGGATGATCTCTCCATCACGAAACATCGGAATCGGACTTCTTGAAAAATACAATGCTTGATTTAAATGGTTTCGAACTACTTTAACTACATGTGGATTTTCATAATCTTCTCGCGAAGACACCGGCCAACAGAGTGTTGATATTGACGCATGCGCTAAAGCTTTTGGGTGTGCTACTTGCGCTATCAATGCAGGGTCAATAAAGGGCTCATCACCTTGTACATTCACAATCACTGCATCTTTGGGAAGACTTAATTTTTCAACAACCTCCGCGATTCGGTCTGTTCCTGTTTCATGATTAGGTTTAGTCATCACGACATTGGCACCGAAACGCAAAGCTTCAGCAGCAATCTCTTCATGATCAGCCGCAATCCAAATATCTTGAGGACTCGCAAGACATGCTTGATGGTAAACACGCTCCAATACGGTCTTTCCACCTAAATCTTTTAATAATTTACCTGGAAATCGTGTTGATTGATAACGTGCGGGAATCACGACATAAAATGGTTCGCTCATAGTGCGTCTTTTTCTTCAAGCGAAATCGAGCGCGCTTCCTCTTCGAGCATCACAGGAATCCCATCACGCACCGGATAAGCTAACCTATCGAAGCCACAAATCAGCTCATTTTCTTTTAAAATAAGCTGGCCTTTACAGATTGGGCAAACTAAAAGACTTATCAGTTTTTTATCCACGCGCTTCTCCGTGTGTCACATTGTTACGAACATAAACTGGCGCGGCATCCTTCACATCCACAGCATCAATACGCATTGTTTGCACTATAGAGATCAGTGTGCGTGCAGAAGGATAAACTTCAGTACACATACACATTTGCGCCAACAGGTCCTCAGAAATTAATCTTTCATAAGACTGAAGCCCCACACCAGCAAAAATAAAAGGTGTATTGATAGGTGTTATTTCTTGTGCATCAGTGACGAACTCGGGCGCGAGTATGTCATTCATATCAGCATAGTATGCCCAATAAAGTTGGTTCATACGTGCATCAATCCCAGCAAGCACAGGATGTGCTGAGCCTTCTTTTTCAAAGACTTGCTGAGCAATCACCGCAAGACTACTCACAGGATAAAGAGGCAAGTCGTGCGCATAAGCCAGTCCTTTAGCAATACTACACGCGATACGTAGCCCAGTAAAACTCCCTGGCCCTCGACCAAAAGAAATTGCATCTAGCTGCTGAGGCACAAGCCCTGCCTGCGAGAGCAAACTTTCAATCACGGGTAATAAAGACTGAGCCTGAAGTGCCGTAGCATCGATATGCTCTTCATACCACAAGTTATTCGAGCATAAAGCAACAGTGGCTCGAGAAGTAGAGGCATCTAGTGCAAGTACATTTTGAAAAGGAGCGCTCAATCTTTTTTATCCCACTCTTTCTCGAGATACTGTAACTTGTCATCAACAGCCTCCCAATTTTTGGCATCAGGAAGTGAATCTTTTTTAGCAGTAATATTTGGCCATACAACCGATCTATCTGCATTAATCGCTAAAAATTGTCGGTCATGCTCTGTTAAATCGTCCTCTGACTTAATTGCATTGACCGGACACTCCGGTTCGCATAACGCGCAGTCGATACATTCATCCGGATTAATTACAAGAAAATTAGGGCCTTCATAAAAACAATCTACTGGACAAACCTCTACGCAATCGGTGTATTTGCAACGAATGCATTTTTCAGTCACTACAAAAGTCATGTCTTATCCTCGGTCAAACAATGGATCATAAGCGAACTCATTAAAGCATATTTTACAATTTTTTTCGATATGATAATGTCCGATTGTGATTCATAAATGGAATAAATATCATGCCAAAGAAACAAGCCCCTCCGACGATTGATAACAAATCGACAAAAGCGCACCGTAATACAATGCGAGCCACAGGAATGACAGAGATATTGAACAGCAGTATTGCAACTTTTTCTTTTCCAGTTCAGATACCTATCAAATTTTCACAATCTCTTTTGCTTGGCTTTAGTCTTTTTAGTCAAAATTTAAAGACACATGAGCAATTAATTCAATTATCACAACTTCTCCTTTCTAGCATACAAACAGCCATTCTTATCGGTCTTTTTTTGGGGGGAAAGGAAATAGTTCTCGCTAGCACACTCATCATGAGAGTGTTCACACTGTGTGATATGTTAAATAAAGGCATTTTACTCACTGGATGGGCTCCCTCTGAGTTATCTAAGGAAGAATTAATAGACCAACCTATAAAAAATTAATCAAAATACTTAAATCAAGAACAAAAAAGTGAGCTATACTGCAAATGTAGGTTCTCGATCAGATGAAATCATGAAAATGAAAGGCTTTATGGAACTTCTCGCGAACATCGAAAGCAGGATGCTTCAAGGGGAGTTTAAGGAGACATTTGACAGCCCAACACTAAGCGAGGGTGATGCCTCTCGAATCTTGAACGACCATATTGTCGATGAGCAACTTTGCAAAATGATGATGAGCGAGCTTCCACAAGAGATCTTTAATCCACCCTTGCTAGATATGGAGGCTTACGGAGATGATACGCACCCCAATCATCAAGAAGTATTTGAACGCTACCAGGAAATCAGCAAACTCTTAAAGCCTTATTTTGATAAAATGACCTTTATGATATCTTTAGAGCTTTTGGATAGCGACCGATCCGAATTAGGTGCTCCTATTCAAACCGCCTTAGCTACGAACTACCAAAGATTAAGTATCGACAAAGAAAAATTAATTGTCGGCCTCTACTCTTCCATTTTTGCGATTTTTTCTCAAGCAACTGCCTCTGTTCAATCAGCAAAATCCGCTGTGATGGTTGGGTCTCATGGTCCTAAAAGAAGAATGACAAACGAAGCAATTGCATATACTCAGCATTTTTCAATGATTCAAAAAATGATAGATCAGTATCAGAATGATTTCTCACTAGGGAGAATCAGAGATACCGTGCCAGACACTGACACGCTCATAGCAATGGCCAAAGATTATGTTGCCAGAGGACAAATTAGTCAGGCTATACAATGCTACAAAATCGCTCATGAACAAGATCCGAAAAAACTACCAGACGTTGGAAATGAAATGCTTAATACGAGCATTGAAAGACTAAGCGAAATTGCGGTTTCGAACCCCGTCTTTACGAATTTATCTTATAAAGAATTGCACACGACATTGGAAAGTATTATCAGCTTAAAAAGTGCTTATGAAGTAGATAGAAGTGACGAAAATTTTAATCGCTTAATGACTAAAGTTGACAGTTGCATCGCATCAGTACAAACCACATGCGAAACGAAAAAATCATTTTGGGAGAAACAGGTCAAGCCAGTCTTTAGAGCTTTACTTGCTAGTGTGATACTTATTATCCTAGGAGCTGGTGCATCCCGCTTCGCGCCAGCATACTACACAGCCCATCAAAAAGAGCGAAAAGCCGTGGTTGATTCATTTTTAAACCAAGACAAAGAGCTTAAAAATCGATTGTTAGACTTCAAAAAACAAATCGAAGTGATTAGACAGATAGGCCTATCGGCTGAACAAGCAACCCAGAAAAAAGATGACCAACACGATGAGGAAAAAATAAGCGAACATCGTCATATGCCCTAGTGTCTTGAGTGATTAGTTTCGAATGCCAACCTGACAAGCAGGCTAAAAAAAATAATAAATTGCGTCATTAATCACTTATCTGTTATACTTTAACGTTTTTTTAATTGTAATAAGAGACACATGACAGAACAAAATCCTCAGCTTCAACAACTTCTTCATATTTTAGACGAAGGCCATGCTATTGATATCACTGTAATCGATGTGCGACAACAAACTAGTGTGACAGATTATATGATTATTTGTAGCGCGAAATCTTCACGACAAGTGCGCGCAATTGCAGAGAGCCTGGTACAACAAATGAAACATCAGGGATTGCCTGCGCTCAGCCAACACGGTATTGCAGAAGGTGAATGGGCACTTGTCGATTTTGCTGATTTTGTTGTACATATCATGCAACCTGCTATACGTGATTTTTATAATCTAGAAGAGTTATGGCAACCCAATAACGCCGCATGATAAAAATTACACTGATTACACTAGGCAATAAAATGCCTGAGTGGGCTATCGAGGCCAAAGACGAGTTTGCTAAACGACTCCAAGAGCACGCCACACTCCAGTGCATCGAAATTCCGTTACAAAAACGGAATAAAACAAGCGATTTATCCCGGATCTTAGAAAAAGAAGAGCAAAGTATGCGCGAGATGATTCCCAATGGATCTCGACTCATCGCTTTAGACAAATCAGGGAAACAATTTTCCAGTGAGTCACTTGCTCTTCATCTTGAAAAGCTCCAGCAGCATCACTCTCATCTTTGCTTTATCATTGGTGGCCCCGAGGGGCTACAGCCGACGCTATTAAAAGAGTGTCACGAAAAATGGTCGCTTTCACTACTCACTTTTCCGCACGCTCTAGCACGGGTCATTCTAGTAGAAACACTCTACCGTTCGTGGTCTATTTTACACCATCACCCTTATCATAAATAAGGAACGTGCACGTTCCTTAGAATTTGATATAATCCACCATCCTGCATTTTTCACCAGACACCATGCGTTTTCACAATGATGCATTCCATCGTCGTCAAGAGTACGAGCTTCATCACTTACGATTAAGCTTATTGTTTGCGATGTCCATCATCTGCTCTCTCGTTCTCATCTTAAGATTGGCCTATCTCCAGTTTTTAGAATACCAAAAATTCACCACACTCTCTTTAAAAAATCAGATGAGCATCATCCCGCTTCCTCCTCCTCGCGGAATTATTTATGATGCCACTGGCGTGATTCTTGCTGATAATATTCCGGTATACGCTTTGGAAATCGTACCAGAACGAGTACATGATTTACCTCAAACGCTCAAACAACTGCAGGCGCTTCTACCTAGCATCACGGAAGATGATCTTGATAATTTCAAGCGCATGCGCATGCAAAACCGCTCTTTTGTGCCTATCCCGATTAAATTACAGCTTACAACAGAAGAGGTTGCTATCTTTGCAAGTCATCAATATCAGTTTCCTGGCGTTAACATTACAGCAAGACTCTTACGTTATTATCCTTTTAAAGAACTCACCGCACATGTTCTTGGATATGTAGGGCGCATCAATCTGGAAGAACTGAAACAAGTCGACCCTACCCAATATCGCGGGACAAATTTTATTGGGAAATCTGGTCTTGAAAAATATTACGAAGAAGCTTTGCATGGTAGCGTAGGTTACCAGCAAGTTGAAACCGATGTTCGCGGTCGAACATTACGAGTCATTGATAAAACTCCACCGATTTCAGGTCAAGGGCTACATTTGACACTCGATGTGCGTATTCAACAGGTCGCTTATGAGGCAATGCAAGGAAAACGCGGTGCTGTTGTTGCAATGCGCGCAGAACAAGGTGATATTTTAGCAATGGTCAGCGCACCAAGCTTTGATCCCAATTTATTTGTGAAAGGCATCAATCAACGCGATTACCAACAATTATTACAATCCGAAGATCGCCCTCTCTATAATCGCGCAGTACGTGGTTTGTACCCTCCGGCCTCTCCAGTCAAACCATTTATTTCAATCGCAGGACTTGATCGAGGGATCGTAACTCCAGAAACACGGATTTATGATCCAGGCTGGTATCGTTTACCAAACGTCGAACATGCTTATCGAGATTGGAAACGCGGTGGACATGGCTTCGTCAATTTAAGACGTGCCATTACAGTGTCTTGTGATACTTACTTTTATCAATTAGGACGGCGCCTAGGAATTCATGCTATCCAGGACATTCTCGTCAAATTTGGCTTTGGACATCTCACACAAATCGATTTGAAAGAAGAAACCTCAGGTTTAGTACCCAGTCCGCAATGGAAACAACAAACCAAACACTTGCCTTGGTATCCAGGTGATACATTGATTACATCTATCGGGCAAGGTTTCATGCTAACAACGCCGCTACAGTTGGCCAATGCAACAGCTTCATTAAGTCAACACGGCCGTCGATATCGGCCCCACTTAATGTCGTATTTAAAGGATGATCACCATCACAGTATCGCATTCACAACAATCGAAGAGTATCCCGTTCACATAAAAAATACCGCAACCTGGGATTTTGTGATTAGTAGCATGCAGGATGTTGTCATGGGACAAGAAGGAACTGCGGGTGGGCGATTTGGTCGAGATACCCCTTACACTGTCGCAGGAAAAACAGGAACGGCACAAGTATTTACGATGAGTCAGGATGAAAAGAAACGCAATCAACAGGTTTCTGAAAAATTGCGAGATCACTCTCTATTTATCGCATTTGCACCGGTTGATCATCCTGAAATTGTTGTTGCTGTTGTCGTTGAGCATGAAAACAACGCACCTCAAATCGCAAGAAAAGTTTTTGATGCTTATTTTAAAACCAAGGATGAAAAAAATCCGCATGAATAGATCCACGACAAATCCAATGTACCGCTTAACAGGTCGTTCGCTCTACATTGATCTTCCGCTTTTAGGTCTGCTTTTTGCGCTCATCGCTTTTGGGTTAGTTATTCTCTATAGCGCCTCGAATGAAAATTACAGCATGCTCTTTAGGCAAGGAATGCGGCTCATGCTTGCGCTCATGATTATGACTGTTTTAGCATTTATCCCACCACATAAATACAAACGTTGGACACCCACGCTTTATTTTTCTGGCTTGCTTTTGTTGTTTGCCGTGATGATCATCGGGAAAATTGGTAAGGGTGCTCAACGCTGGCTTGATCTAGGCGTCTTTCGCTTTCAACCTTCTGAAATTATGAAGCTCGCAGTGCCAATGATGGCTTCTTGGTATCTCGATAGAAAAACACTCCCCCTTGATTTAAAATCGCTATTGGTTGTCTCGATTTTTATTTTTTTACCTGCTGCACTGATTGCTAAACAACCCGACCTTGGTACTGCCATTATGGTAAGTATCAGTGGTTTTTGTGTGATTTTTTTAGCCGGAATTTCGTTTAGAATTTTACTAACTTTAGCCACAGGAGCGGCTATTGCAGCGCCTTTTCTATGGAGTGCATTACATGAGTATCAAAAACAACGCCTTATTACGCTGATTCACCCAGAACACGATCCATTAGGCACGGGATACCACATTATACAATCCAAAATTGCGATTGGCTCTGGTGGCTTGTGGGGTAAAGGCTGGCTTATGGGGAGTCAAGCTCATCTTAATTTTCTGCCTGAGCACGCCACAGATTTTATTTTTGCTGTGACGGGTGAGGAATTCGGATTTATCGGATGTATACTCGTTATTTTTCTAATTATAGCCATTACATTTCGCAGTCTACATATTGCACGAGAAGCACAATCAACCTATACACGTTTACTTGCAGCCAGCTTAGGCATGACGTTCTTCTTCTCAGCCTTTGTCAATATTGGTATGGTCATGGGCATTTTACCTGTTGTGGGCATCCCCTTACCATTGGTGAGCTACGGCGGAACCGCACTCGTCACATTCATGGCCAATTTTGGAGTCTTGATGTCTATTCACTCTCATCGTATTTTATTTGACACACTACGTGGCTAAAACGCCTTAAGGTTCTCTTAATCTTAATTGTATAAAATACAACCTAGTTTGATATTTTTAAAACAACGGAGTGTCTATGAAGCAAGTCGCCATCGGTCTTATGAGTATGATCATTTTAGTTGCTATCTTGATTCAACCTGCGCGAGCACAAACAATGGATATTACACTCGCACCTCACGGCTCAAAAATGATTGAAAATAATTTTTCTTTCTCATTAGACGCGAATTGCGTCGTACATGCGAAAGAAGCAGGTAAAAACACGATTCGACTCCATGTGTTAGAGAATAATGGTACAGTCAATGGTAGAAAGCTTGATAAAGGACAATCAACGTCTGTCGTCATTCAAGGTCAGAAATCTCTCAGTGTCCATGCTGAGCCAGGATCCAAAGTCAATATTCAAAATCTAAGCAACACACCTCTTGAGGCCACTTGTTCAGTTTAAAGAAGCTTCGCTACAGGTCCAAAGCTTCGACGATGAATCTCAGTGACACCGAGTCGCGTTAACGCCTCTCGGTGTAATGCTGTTGGATATCCCTTATGCTTTTCAAATCCATAACCAGGATATCGCTCTGCCAGGGCTATCATTTCTTGATCACGATACACTTTCGCTAAAATAGAAGCAGCACCAATCACCTCAATCAAAGCATCACCATTCACGACAGCTTTCGCCGGAATATCAGTCTCTGGGACGTATAATCCATCAACAAAAATTTTTTCTGGACGTACAGAGAGCCCCTGAAGAGCGCGCTTCATTGCCAATAGCGTTGCTTGATGAATATTTAATGCGTCAATTTCATGCACTTCAGCACGCCCGTAAGCATAACAAGTCGCTTGCGCTGCAATTTCTTTTGCAAGACGATAACGTTTCGCTTCACTGAGCTTCTTAGAATCGGTGACACCCGGAATCGTCGTCTCTAAAATAACAGCACAAGCAATGACCGGCCCTGCCAATGGACCTCGTCCAACTTCATCAATTCCTGCAATTTTCATCAATAAAAAACCCTAAAAAATCGTAGACAAGAGGATAAACGATTCGTTACATTGAATCACGCACTTTTAATTTTAAAGTGCAAACCATAATAAGGAGCATATATGACTGCATCAAGACTAAGTCCGATGTCGTTGGGGTTGTCTATGGGTATCATTTGGGGTGGGATGGTTTTTTTGATGGGTTTGTTAGCGCATTTTTTTGAATACGGGACAGCATTTGTGACATCGATGGGAATAATGTATGTCGGCTATGAGCCTTCTATTTTAGGCAGTGCAATTGGAGGCGTAATGGGGTTCGTCGATGGCTTAATCATCGGCCTTTTAATCGCCTCACTATACAATATCTTTTTAAAATGTTCTAAAAAGTAAGCTTAGATATTTTCCTTGGCGTCCCCGGTATGCTGTTTCTTTGTCTTAGTGGCAGCATACATCACTAGTAAATATAACAACCCGACACCTAAACAATAACAACTTAATGTTAAGTTCGAATGTTTAGCATAAAGAAGATTCGCAACTTGAACACCCACAGCTTGCACAGACATCAAAATCATACTCATCAACGCCGAGGCTGTGCCTTTTGCAATCTCAGTGGAAAATAAAATAAATCGACTGAGCGGTGAGCCAACAATGCCTAATCCAAAAAAGTAGACAATTAAACCTGGAATCAACCATACAAAAGATTCGCCACCTAGTGCATGTAGAACAAGCATTAGAGACAACCCAAAACCAACAATCAATGAGCCTATTTTTAGCAGTTTTTCAATAGAAAGTGAGTGTGTTAAGCGGCGTAGAGTCATATTGCCTGCGATGATTGCACCAAATATGGGTATTTGCCATGCACCATAACCGACAAGAGAAAGCTTTCCGACAGTGACTAAAATAATTGGGGCAAGACCAATCCATGCCACACAGGGCAAGCCAACTAACCCTAGCCCTATCGAACCAAAGACAAAAGCAGGATTTTTCAACAACTGCTTATAATTACTCAAAATTATTTTCGGTGACAAAGGTACTCGAGGAATCACCTCTCCATCACGTTTTTTTTGTCCAACAGACTCAGGCATCCGCCACCACAAGCCCACCGTTGAAACAAAAGAAAATACAGCGATCATGACAAACATTAAACGCCAGTTAAAATAATGAACGAAGAGCGCACCCGCTAAAGGACCCAATAATGGGGCTAAAATGGAAATATTTGCCATCATAGCCATCAATCTTACAGCATCCATTTCCTCAAAAATTTCTTGCAACGTAGCGTAGCCAATCACAGAAATAAAACATAATCCCATACCCTCAAAAAATCGGGCTATAAGAAATTGTTGCATCGAGCCAGAACACGCAATCGTAATGGTAAATAGAAGAAAAACCAACGCTCCAGTCAACATCACGGGTCGGCGACCGTAAGCATCTGAGAGCGGACCTAAGAACAATTGCAAAGACGCTCCGCCTAAAATATAAAGGCTCAAAGAGCTGGCAATGTCAGATTCTTTACCGTGAAATGTACTGACGACATTGATCATACCAGGCATAATCATATCGTTAGCAATATAAGTGAGGAACTCGTACAGCACTAGAAACGCAGCAAAAAGCAGTGCCTGCTTTCGAGTAATTGGAATAAGTGGCTGTGCCATGTTGATCTCGAAAATATCAGGAGGGTCGATTATACTCTTCTTCTTTAATCTATCAAGAAAAATACGACTTATGTTTAAAATACTCGCTGATGCGACGCTTCCACTGCTCGATCTCTTTGAGCCACCTTTTATTGTCACACGCTATTCTGACAAAAACTCACTACAAACACATTTGCCTTCGCATGATATTCTACTTTGCCGCTCAACATTGACGGTGGATGAGCCGCTTCTTGCGGATACAGCGATTCAATCTGTGGCCACAGCAAGTAGTGGTGTTGATCATATCGACATTGCTTATCTCGAGCAAAGACAGATTTCGCTTTTTGATGCCAAAGGATGTAATGCACATGCCGTAGCCGACTATGTCACAAGCACACTTTCATGGTTATTAAAACATCAGTTAATTCAGAATAAAACAGCGGGGGTGGTGGGCCTTGGCCATGTGGGACAAAAAGTTGCAACACGACTAAAGGATTTTGGACTCACTGTATATCATTATGATCCCTTACGCGCCCAAACTCAGTCTGATTTTGAAACTTGTACACTTGATGAAATAAAAAGCTGTGATCTAATTTCGCTTCATGCGAATTTACATGATACTCAACCTTTTGCCACCCGCAAACTCATCAACGAAGCATTTTTAAAAGATCTCGCACCCAACACCGTGCTTATCAATGCCTCACGAGGTGATATTGTGGACGAGCACGCCCTTTTGTCATCCTCTATCATATACTGTACCGACGTTTATGCGCATGAGCCGCAGATTGCAGCCGCGATTATCGATTATGCAAAACTGTGTACACCACATATTGCAGGACACAGTATCGAAGCAAAAAAGAATGCAATCATTGATTTGATGATAAAATTACACACACACGTTGGACAATCCCTCCCTCATCAAATATCGGCCTACTCTCCAGTGAGTCTCGTCTCTGATAAGCATTATTCTCTAGAAGACAACTGGCTGAAGCACTATGACCCCTCAAAGGAGACAAGTGCACTCAAAACAGCCAAAGACAAAACGCAAGGCTTTCTCGAGCTGCGTCGTGCACATTGTTTCCGGCATGATGTCAGTTTTCAACAGGACTTATGAAAAACGCTTAGTGTAGCGATGGCAATAAGGTGTTTGATGATTTTTTAAATAATAATGCTGATGATAATCTTCCGCTGGCCAAAAAATCATTACAGGAAGTATTTTTGTGGCAATTTTATAGCTCTGTTGGCTCAATATAGAGATTAATTCTTGCACAATTTTATTTTGATTCGAGTCATAACAAAAGACAGCGCTTTGATATTGTGTACCTATATCCGGACCTTGGCCATTTTTTTGTGTTGGATCGTGTATTTCAAAGAAATACTGGATGATCATTTTATAATCTATCTTTGAGCAATCATAGACCACTCGTAAGCCTTCGAAATGACCTGTCGTCCCTGTACACACCTCACTATAATTTGGTGCATTTTTCATACCACCAATATAGCCGACTTCCGTCTTTACAACTCCAGGCAATTGATCAAAGTAATGTTGTGCGCCCCAGAAACATCCAGCCGCGACAATCGCCTCTTCCGTGTCTAAGACATTCGAATCTTCTACAAAATCCATGCTTGAAGCATTTACACAATAACGCGTGTTTTTTTCTGTAAAACCCTCTCCAATAAAAACATGCCCTAAATGTCCATGACAACGAGCACAATGAATTTCAACACGTACGCCATCTTGGTCGGGTTGTCTCGTCACGGTGTTTTCGATGATTTCATCAAAACTTGGCCAACCACAAAATGACTGAAACTGCATATGAGATCGAAACAAGGCTAATCCACAAGCTCGACATAAATAAGTGCCAGCATGGTTTAATATGTTGGAGATCGGCGCTGGTTTTTCTGTCATCTGATCGCGAAGGACCTGCAGGACATGAGGGGTAAGACTTTTATCTTTGATGAGCATTTAAATATTTCCTCGCAACGTCTCTAAAATTATTTTTTATTTTAACGCCTGTTGAAACCCTAATCTAAAAATCTACGTCGTTCTGTATAAACTCGAACTCATCAGTTGGAATACGTCTTGTTTCGCTTACCCACTCACCTAGATCTATTAATTTACATCGCGCAGAGCAAAATGGTCTATCACGACTATGCGCATGATCATCGCTCTCTTTATTACATATAGGACACCTGTTTATTTTATGAGACATTTTATAAAACTCAAAATTAGATTAAATATAACGATATCATTTTTTACTGGATCTTGAACAAACTCCATGTAAATATAAAAAATGCTAACTTGAACACACACCTTCATCAACCTCATCATGCCACATCTTAAGCCCACAGAAATATTAGATCTCGCCATCATCGGCGGAGGAATCAATGGCAGCGGTTGTGCCGCCGAAGCATCACTTCGAGGGCTATCGGTTGTGTTATGTGAACGAGGCGACTTAGGCAGCCAAACATCGTCAGCAAGCAGTAAACTCATTCATGGCGGATTAAGATATCTTGAGCAATGCGATTTTTTATTGGTAAAACATGCACTTGATGAGCGTCAACGCTTACTTAACCTAGCGCCTTATTTAGTCAAGCCTTTAAAATTTATTATACCACAGACCCCAAGCACTCGACCTTCATGGCTCATTAGGCTCGGATTATTTATATATGACTATTTGAGCTTTAAAAATCAGCTTCCGCATCACCAGACACTCACACGTCTCAAATATCCTAATGATTTTTTACCACTGAAAGCCGCCTACCAAAAAGGATTTTCTTATTATGATGCGCACACAGAAGATAGTCGTTTAGTACTCGTCAACGCGCTTCAAGCTAAAAAACATGGCGCAACAATCTTGACTCAGACGGAAGTAATAAACATTGAAGCGCATCAAAATTTTTGGGAGCTCACCTTACGCTCGAAGGATAATCAGACGCAAACAATTCGAGCAAAAGCGTTGATTAATGCAGCTGGGGCATGCGTACAACACATCAATCAACTCGCAGGTCTTCCTGCTCGCTATCAAACCACACTGATTCAAGGAACACACATCATCGTCCCGCGGTGGTATTCTGGCGAGCAAGCTTATCTACTTCAACATCTCGACAAACGCGTTATTTTTGTGATTCCCTATCAAACAGACTACACACTCATCGGCACTACCGAAACAACATTTACAGGCGATCCATTAGCAATTCAAGCGCAGCCGTCAGAAGTTGATTATTTACTTCAGACAATTCAGCATTTTTTTAATCACGCGTTGTGTAAAAAAGATATTTTACACGTTACCTCAGGCGTCAGAACCTTAGTTTCTCAAGCGAAAAATCCACGCCAAATGAGTCGAGACTGGGCTTATGATTATGCCGTAACTCCTTTGCCTTATGTCAGTATTTATAGTGGGAAATTAACCACTTATCGTAAATTATCAGAGATAGTTTTAGCACACCTCGCGCCTCACTTTCCAAACATTCAGCCTTCAGCGACAGCTCACACTCCCCTGCCAGGCTCAACGTATGAGAACCTAAGTTTTGATGAATATAAAGCATATGCTGAGAAAAAATATGCTTGGTTAGCCGCTGAAACAAGGCAGCGCTACCTCTATACATACGGAACACGAACGGAGGACTTTCTTCGGCATGCCGCAAGCACCGAAGATCTAGGAGTTGCTTTTGGACCAACAGTTTATCAAATAGAAATAGATTACTTAATTCGTGAGGAATGGGTCACTCACATCGAAGATATCCTTTGGCGAAGAACAAAAATAGGCCTAACCTTATCACGCGAAAATATTGAACGCTTAAAATCACATTATCAAGATAAAATCGTTTTTTAAATGGGAGGCTTTATCATCTTTACTCTTGGTCAAGCTCCTTCAAAACGCCACTAACATCAACATTTAGCGCTTGCGTGGCTAACTCATGCAACACAGACTCAGGTACTGTGCCAGACTCAGAATAAATTGCAATACCAGATTTAAACACCATCAGATGTGGAATTGATCGAATTTGAAATAACTCAGCGAGTGAGACCTCTTGCTCCACATCAACTGAGGCAAACACAATCGTGTCGTATTGTGCCGCTACACGCTCAAAAACCGGGGCAAACTGGCGGCATGGTCCACACCATTTTGCCCAAAAATCAACAAAAACAATCCCCCCCTGATTCAATAGGGTCTCCAAATTAGCTGCGTTCAATACCTGAACTTTACCCTGACTTGCCATCTACTTCCCCTGTTAAAGATTGCAAAATATGCTCAAATATCGCGTCAACATCACCTACACCCTCAACGCGATGAAATTGTGGTGCATGCAGAGGATCTTCTTTCACCCACTCTTGATAATAGGCAATCAAGGGACTTGTTTGCTGATGATAAACTTGCAGGCGGTTTCGAATAATTTCTTCTCTATCATCGTCACGTAAAATTAATGGCTCGCCCGTGATATCATCACAACCTGCTATTTGGGGTGGGTGATATTCTAAATGATAAACTCGGCCAGAAGCAGGATGAGTCCTTCTCCCGGTAATACGGCGTATAATTTCTTGATCATCGACAGCAATCTCGACAACATGCTCTAACGGGATATGCGCTTCTCTGAGAGATTGTGCTTGTGCAATCGTTCTTGGAAAACCATCCAACAAAAATCCTTGACGGCAATCTTCTTGCAAAAGACGTTCTTTCACTAACGCAATGATGATATCGTCAGAGACCAATTCGCCACTTTCCATAATTTTTTTAGCACTCAAACCAAGAGGTGTACCAGCGGCTACAGCAGCTCTTAACATATCACCAGTAGAAATCTGTGGTATTTTAAAGTGAGCAGTTAAACGCCCCGCCTGTGTACCTTTTCCGGCGCCCGGTCCACCAAGCAACATCATACGCATCATTGTCATTACATCCTCTCCAAAAAAACTTCTATGCTAAAACCAACGCTTGTACCAAACACGCTTCAGCGCATCCTGGCAACGCAGTAACTGAGCTTGATAAATTTGTGCACGCGCCTCTACTTTGCGCGCAACATGCAATAACCAAGGCTTCTGAAGGTAGGTTTTATTCATATATCCCCCGACACCTTCATGGTATGCAAGATACAACGAGTAAGGATCACTTCGTGAAATCCCCGCTCGACGATTTGCCTGATTAGCATACCAACCAATAAAATCAACACCATCAGAAAAACGCTCGCGCGAAGCAAACATTCCACCGGCAGAGTGTCTATATAAATCCCAAGTTGAATCTAGCGCTTGTGCATATCCGTAAGCAGTCGATGGACGCTTCCAAGGAATAATCCAGAGTAGTTTCGTGCGAGGAGGTTTCGCTTGCGCGTCAAAACGCGATTCTTGATGCATAATCGCCATCTGAACATGCACTGGAACACGCCAACGACGCTCTACATCTTTGCTGTCACGATACCATTGAGGATATTGCTTGAAAATATTACAAACATTATTCATATCTCGCGGAGGTGGTGTCACACATCCTGATAATCCAGCAATTATCACACAAAAAGTCGCATAGCGTATTAATAATCGCATCCATTCATTCCAATAAATAGTTTTATATCATCAACAACCGAGTATAATTTCTTTTACTTAGCACAGCAACAAAAGAGAAACGACTCTATGATTTTAGTCTTTGATATCGAAACTATCCCTGACATCGATGCAGGTAAAAAATTATATGATTTAGAAGGATTATCTGATGAGGATGTGGTTCACGCACTTTTCGCACTAAGACGACAAAAAACAGGACATGATTTCCTCCCGCATCACCTTCAAAAAATTGTCACCATCTCTTGTGTCCTTGCATCTGACAATACACTAAAAGTTTGGTCAGTAGGACAAGAAGACAGCAGCGAGGCAGAAATTATTACCCGATTTTTTGCCGGACTAAAAAAACATATCCCAACACTAGTCAGCTGGAATGGAAGTGGATTTGATCTCCCTGTACTACATTACCGTGCTCTATTACATGGTATCGCAGCCACCCAATACTGGGAATACGGGGAAACTCAATCAGAATTTCGATGGAATAATTACTTAAATCGTTTTCATTACCGACATCTTGATCTCATGGATGTGTTAAGCGCCTATCAAAACAAAGCATTTGCCCCTCTTGACGAAATAGCGATGCTCTTAGGGTTTCCAGGAAAAATGGGCATGAGTGGAAAACATGTCTGGAAAAACTATTTGGCAGGCGAGATTCGAAGCATTCGCAACTATTGTGAAACAGATGTGCTCAACACTTACTGCGTTTATCTTCGCTTTGAGATGATGCGAGGACGTCTTTCAGAGCAAAGTTATCAACACAAAATACAATCATTAAAACAAATGCTTTTCGACAGCGGTCAATCTCACCTGATTGAATTTTATTTAAATCTTAAAAGTTAAAGAATCACCCTCAACGTTTGTAGCAACAATACGCTCTCTCATCAATGAACCTGTATTGGAATACAAGACACGAGAGGTAATTGAATTGCTTTCAGCCACAAGAGGTGTCGGCTCAACTTGAGAATTACGCACAGCTCCATGATTTATACAAGAAAAGCCGTCAGGAAAACAACACCATCTTTTTTTAGATCCCTCAGGAGAGGTAGATGAGCGCCAGAAAAAATGACCTGCTTTTGGTTTATTCTTAATCGGGGCCTTGACTACTTCGGTCTCATAATCTTTGGATATATTCAATGGATTAACCTGTATAAACACAGTCTCTCGAACCGAGCAGGCTGATATCTGTATAGAAAGTTGAGCTCGTTTTAGCGGCAAAGGAGGTTTCAATGTATCGTGTCGGTGATCTAGATATTTTTCAGTATCACTGTGGCAAGACACTGAGTCTGTTAAAAAAATAGCCTCTTCGCATTCAGTCAGAGCAAGTATGTCATGAACAGCTTCAGAAAAAAGATCTTCCGTCGCGTTAGATAAATTCGCATCAATAATAAGACTTCGGATACCTTCAGAATAACTTCCAATAAATTCTATTAAACTATGATGGGAAGGAAATCGCAGTACTGATACATCATGAACTAAAAGGCCATTATGATCATATACGGCTACCGTAGTTGAGCTATGCAAGTGATATTGTTTGGATTCTCTGTTATAAAAAACGAACCAATGATGCTCGCTTGAGATTAATTTAGGTATTAACCCTTTAAGGGTAGAAATATCTCCATGCGTAATAAAAAGAGAATGATGTCCCCGAGGCTTGGGCCTAAAATTCATTAAAATCGCCGTATTTTCCAACTCACAATCTACTACTTTAGGATGATTAATTTCCATAAAAATGACATTTTTCACTACTGAAAGTCCTGCACGATTACAAACTAACGCTCTCCTTAACGTCACAGGAGGTTTAAACTCCATGTGTTGATGATTAATGTAATTTTCAGCATCTTGATAACAAAGTGGTGTATCGGTAAAAAATATCGCCTCTTCACACTCGGCCAGTATTGCAATTTCATGTGTAACTCGAGAAAAAAATTCGCCCCCTACTTCGCTCAAATTTGCGTCAAGAGCAATACTATGAACTTTTTCTGCATAACTCGAAATAAATTTCATCAATTCATGATGAGAAGAAAAACGGAGTTGAGATAAATCAGAAATTTCAAGCCCATTCTCACCGTGCAACTTCACTGTCGTTAAACGGTCGAAGTGGTATTCGCATGCTGAAGTATCGTAGACAACAACCCAATGATAATCATGAGGATTTAATTGTCTTGTTAATATCTTGAGCGTCAGAAGCCCCCCATGAGTGATATAAAGAGTATGTGGTTTGTCTGTCAGTTTAGGCATTAGGTCACCATGTAATAATATTAAATGATTAGTTTTTAATCATTTTACACACAAAAAGATCTATTTGCAACAAATAATCTTATGGTCAAGCCATAAAAAGACGCGAGGAAAAAAATCTTTCAATTTTTTTCCTCGCGTCTCAACTGTCAATAAATTTTAAGAACTCTTTATTCTTTTTTCTTTTTTTTAGGCAAATATAAATCTGTAATCGAGCCTTCGAAAATTTCAGCAGATTGCGCGATCGTTTCTGACAATGTTGGATGAGGGTGAATTGTCAATGCAATATCCTCTACATCACACATCATTTCTATCGCAAGCGCTGCTTCAGCAATCAAATCCCCTGCATTTTTACCAACAATACCCGCACCAATAATACGCTTCGTATTGGGACAAAAAAGTAATTTTGTGATTCCCTCTTCGCATCCCATACTTAGTGCGCGACCACTTGCAGCCCATGGAAAAACAGCTTTCTCGTAAGCAACATTTTTGGACTTCGCTTCTTTTTCAGTTAAGCCGACCCAAGCGATTTCAGGATGAGTGTAAGCCACACTCGCGATACATTTAGGTTCAAAGTAATGCTTTTTACCCGCTATGACTTCAGCAGCAACTTTACCCTCAGGGATCGCTTTGTGCGCTAACATCGGTTGACCAACCACATCACCGATTGCAAAAATATGGGAAACATTTGTTCTCATTTGCTTATCTACCGCAATAAATCCGCGCTCATCCACTGCGACACCAGCCAATGACGCATCAATTTTTCCACCATTGGGTCGACGACCAACGGCGACAAGGACTTGCTTAAAGAGAAGTGGCTTATCAGTTGCATGCTCACCTTCCATTGTGACCTCAATGCCATCATTTTTTGCGTCCATTGCGGTAACTTTCGTCTTTAACCAACAAGTCACACCTTGTTTTGTAAGACGTTTTTGTAACACATTCACAAGATCTGCATCTGCACCTGGAATTAATTGATCTGCAAACTCTACCACAGTCACTTTAACACCGAGCGCGCTATAGACTGTAGCCATCTCAAGGCCAATAATGCCCCCACCTAGAACCAACAAATCACCTTTGATATCATGAAGTTCTAAGGCACCAGTAGAGCTAAAAATACGCTTGTCTTCAGGAATAAACGGTAACCGGACAGATTCACTCCCTACCGCAATAATTGCATATTCAAAATCAACCAGAACTTCACCTTCTTCCGTTTGCACTTTTAATTGATGTGGCGAAGCGAATTTTGCAAAACCTGTCAGACGTTCGACTTGACGCTGTTTTGCTAACGCAGACAATCCCCCTGTCAGCTTTTTAACAACACTGTTCTTCCATGCCACCATTTTTTCACGATCAAGTTGCATATTTCCAAAGTCAATGCCATGAGATTTGGCAACCTGACTTTCCTCAATGACTTCAGCAAGATGTAGTAATGCTTTAGAAGGAATACAACCCACATTTAAACACACACCGCCTAAGCCCTCGAACTGCTCGACTAACAGTACTTTTTTACCTAAGTCAGCTGCTCTAAAGGCTGCTGTATAGCCACCAGGACCACTACCAATAACAACCACTTCTGTTTTGATTTGTTTTGTCATGAATTGCCTCAATTACAATAAAATTCGTCGAACATCACTTAAGCATTCGCTTATAAAGCGTGTAAATCGAGCAGCCTCTGCGCCGTCAATCACACGATGGTCATAAGATAAAGAGAGCGGCAGCATCAGCCTAGGTTCAAAGCCACCATTTTGATAAACAGGCTTCATTGTGCTTTTTGATAATCCTAAGATTGCGACCTCTGGCGCATTTACAATTGGTGTAAACGCCGTTCCTCCAATACCACCTAAACTCGAAATAGTAAAGCATCCACCTGACATGTCATTTGGCATAAGGCCTTTTTCACGTGCTTTTTTCGAAAGTCGACCCATTTCACGCGCAATATCACTGACTGACAAAAGATTCACATCCCGAACAACAGGAACAACCAAGCCATTAGGTGTTTCCACAGCAATACCAATATGGACATATTTTTTATAAATCAACTGCTCAGCACGCTCATCTAAAGAGGCATTAAATGAAGGAAAGACCGTCAAAGCTTTGCTGACTACTTTGCACACAAAAGCGAGCATGGTCAATTTATAGCCATTTGCTTGAGCAGCTTGATTTTCTTGCACACGAAATGCTTCTAAAGCCGTGATGTCAACTTCATCAAACTGTGTCACATGAGGGATTGTCACCCATGAGCGATGCACATTCACGCCTGTCAGTCGCTTAATTTTATTCAGTGGTTTTTTTTCAATTTCCCCAAACTGGCTAAAATCAATCGGATTTATCGGCGCAACAGCAAGCCCGCCTCTCGGCTCTGCTAAACGCTGCTTCACGTAAGCTTCTACATCCTCTTTACTGATACGCTCTTTACGACCACTACCGCGCACCTCAGTCAAGTTCACCCCCAATTGATGTGCGAGTCGACGCACCGCGGGGCCTGCAAACACATTCCCTCCTGCATCGCGTGGCTCGTGTATGGAAGAAGTCACAGGAGAAGGAGCTGGCGCGACTATTTCTGGCACAACCACCGCGGGAGTAATCGTTTTTGAGTCTTCTTTGACTGACTCTTCTGGCGCTGTTACCTCTGATTTTTTTTCTACATTCGATGCGTTTTCTTCAAGAGAGAGCATTAAAATCACATCTCCTTCCGAGACTTTATCACCGACTTTAATACGCAACGCTTTGACAACGCCTGCAGCAGGAGAAGGGATTTCCATGCTGGCTTTATCTGATTCCAGTGTGACTAATGATGTATCTTTATCAATGGCATCGCCGACTTTGACTAAGATTTCAATCACATCTACATTTGCCGCTCCGCCGATATCAGGAACTTTAATTTCTTGCTCTAAAGACATATGTTCTCCTCATCAATGTGTTGCGGGGTCTACTTTATTCGGATCAATCGCATAACGCTTCATGGCATCCTTTAATACAGTAGCATTGCAAGCTTTCGTTTTAACTAAAGCTTCGAGTGCCGCAATCACAATAAATTTAGCATCTACTTCAAAGAAATGTCGCAGTTTTTGTCGAGTATCACTACGCCCATAACCATCCGTACCTAACGCTACGAAGGGTGCTTTCACTTCTTTACAGATTTGATCCGCGTACAAACGCATATAGTCAGTTGCAGCAATCACAGGGCCTTGGCGCGTATTTAACTGCTGGCTTACATAACTTTCTAATGGTTTTTTATCAGCATGCATACGATTATGACGCTCAACCTTGAGCGCATCTCGTCTTAACTCATTGAAACTTGTCACACTCCATATATCCGCAGTCACGCCAAAATCTTCTAGAAGCATACGCGCAGCTTCAATCACTTCACGTAAAATTGTTCCAGATCCGAGAAGTTGTACGTGCTGTTTTGCAGGTTTTTTTGCTTCATCAAGCAAATACATGCCCTTCAAAATACCATCCTCAACACCTTTTGGCATATCAGGATGAGTATAGTTTTCATTCATTACCGTGATGTAATAAAACACATTTTCTTGTTTCTCATACATACGATACAAGCCTTCCCGGATGATTACAGCAAGTTCATAAGCATAAGTAGGATCGTAAGTCACACAGTTTGGGATAGTAGAAGCAAGAATATGACTATGACCATCTTGGTGCTGTAAGCCTTCTCCAGCTAACGTTGTCCGACCAGCTGTACCGCCTAACAAAAAGCCTCTTGCTTGCATGTCACCGGCAGCCCAGGCTAAATCTCCAATACGCTGAAATCCAAACATAGAGTAATAAATATAAAAAGGAATCATTGGTAAATGATTTGTACTATAAGACGTCGCTGCAGCCATCCACGAACAGAATGCACCCGCTTCGTTTAAGCCCTCTTCCAAAATTTGACCTTCACGCGCCTCGCGGTAATACATGACTTGCTCATGATCAACAGGCGTATAAAGCTGACCCACTGGCGAATAAATTGCAATTTGACGGAACAAACCTTCCATACCAAATGTGCGACATTCATCAGGAATAATTGGGACAATAAAGCGACTTAATTCTTTATCTTTTAAAAGTGCAGATAAAATACGAACAAACGCCATCGTCGTCGATAACTCACGCTCACCCAAACCATGCGTCACTTGTGCAAAAGCTTCTAACGAAGGGGCTTTAAGTGCGGGTGAAGTCACTGTACGAGAAGGAAGGTATCCACCTAATGCCTCGCGTTGTTTCTTTAAATACTGAATTTCAGGGCTATTTTCTGGTGGACGATAAAAAGGAATATCGTTGATATGATCGTCTGAGATAGGAATACTAAAACGATCACGAAACGCACGCAGTTGCTCGATGGTCATTTTCTTTTGTTGGTGCGTGATGTTCATCCCTTCACCGGCAGCACCCATACCATAACCTTTAATGGTTTTTGCCAAAATCACCACAGGACTTCCTGTATGAGCGACTGCATCTGCATAGGCTGCATAAACTTTTTGAGAGTCATGTCCACCACGATTTAAACGCCAAATTTCATCATCAGACATATGCTCGACCATTTTTTTCAGCTCTGGATACTGCCCAAAGAAATGTTCGCGAACATAAGCACCATTATTGGCTTTATAAGCTTGAAAATCGCCATCCACACACTCTTGCATACGTTTTTCCATGATGCCTTGCGTATCTTTAGTGAATAAAGGATCCCAACGCCCCCCCCAAATCACTTTCAGGACTTTCCAACCTGCGCCTTTGAAAACACCTTCCAACTCTTGAATAATTTTACCATTGCCACGCACAGGACCATCTAGTCGCTGCAAATTACAATTCACAACAAAGATAAGATTATCAAGCTTTTCACGTGCAGCAATTGACAACGCCCCAACAGATTCTGGCTCATCCATTTCCCCATCACCGAGAAATGCCCAAACTTTTCGCGCGTTTGGTTCAATGAGTCCTCGATTTTCGAGATACTTCAAAAATCTTGCCTGATAAATCGCTTGGATAGGCCCCAAGCCCATCGATACTGTAGGGAATTGCCAAAAATCACCCATCAACCAAGGATGAGGATAAGAAGATAAACCATCGACCTCGACCTCTTGTCTAAAATATCCTAATTGCTCTTCTGTCAAACGCCCTTCCAAAAAAGCACGTGCGTAGATACCAGGCGAACTATGTCCTTGAATATAAAGAAGATCACCACCTCCGGGTGCTGCTGGGCCTTTAAAGAAATGATTAAATCCTGTTTCGTACAAAGTGGCAGCCGAAGCGTAAGTCGCGATATGCCCCCCTAACTCGGGCGCATATTTTCCCGCACGTAAAACCATTGCTACTGCATTCCAGCGAATCAGCGCGGCGATACGTTTCTGCAAACCCTGATCGGGAGGCATTAACTTTTCATCTTCTGGTTTAATCGTGTTTCGATAAGGGCTATGTATCGCATCTAAAACAGGAACACCTAAAAGATTTGCTTGATTGAGTAGTGCTTGAATAATAAAACTCGCGCGCGACACACCGTCAGCCGCAACAACAGCGCTAAGCGAATCAAGCCATTCGCGCGTTTCAATAGGATCAATATCAGCCTTTTTTTCAATAGACGTCATTTACAGTAGCCTCTCTAGCAGCAGGATTTTTCAACCTGAATTTGTTTATGAATAGAACCTCGGCAAGACTCAACACACACGCGCAAGTCTGCAGGGCAGTCACATGTCGTCTTTCGACATTGTAGTGGATCATGGTAGGATTGCAAACGCCGAATCAAGCTTTTGCCCTCGATGCAACGCTCTTTTAGGTAGCGTTGGTAGTCCTTTTTAGTTTCACGAACAGCCTCTTTTTCACATGCACTGCAGTTGTTCACACAACGTGCCTGGCATCGTTTCATTTCTATTTGACAGTCCGCAATACAAGCACGCGTAGTCTGCGCGTCTAGATCATGCTGATGCTGCGACGTACATGCACTCAAACAAAAAAGCATACAAAACCACAAGCACACAAAAAATTTTGTCACAACACGCATAACACCCCTTAGAGTTTAATCTTTTCTCATTTTATCAGATAAAGACATCGGTGTTGGATATTTTAACACGACCAAGTAAGAAGAAACGATAAATGTTAAAATCGTTGTCGCTTGAATCAAGTTAGAAGCAACATCAGAAATCAATTTCGTCCCCCAAGCAATACTTGCCACCAATAAAGAAAATTCGCTGGCCTGCCCTAGTCGAATACTGACCTCTTTAGCAACGGATTTTTTTTCTCCAGCTTTCACTAACAACAAATGAAAACACAAAGGCTTCAAAACCAGCATTAATAAAGCCAAAATACACGCAGGAATCACAACTTGCGCCGCGAATCCGAAATTAAATGTCGCGCCGACTGAAAAGAAAAACATCACCAAAAAGAAGTCACGCAATGGCTTCAAACTTTCAGCAATAAACAACGAAATCGGACTGGATGCCAAGGCAACGCCCGCCACAAATGCACCAATATCTTCAGATAAACCCAAGCGACTCGCAAGCATTGAAAGGCTCAAACACCAGCCAATAGACAGCAAAAATACGTATTCTTGCGTTCTGTCAAATCGGGCTAATAATTTAACAAGAATGTAGCGCTCAATGGCGAAAGAAAAGAAAATCAAAGCCGGAAGAGTGATACATACTGAAACAAGATCTTTCCACATCAAACCACTTGCCTGATGCGCCCCGCCATTGATAAGGATTAACACAACAATCGCCACAATATCCTGCATCAACAAGACGCTGATCATGACCTCGCCTGTATGCTGATGATGCAAAATCGTTGTGGGAAGTAGTTTTAATCCGATAATCGTGCTCGAAAACATCATCGATGCACCTAAAATCAATGATTCAGTCGTGCTTAAACCGAACCAACGACCAATAAAATAAGCGATTACAGCAAAGAACATCGAACTTAACATTGCAATCCAGGTGACCTTTTTCAACATATGCAAAAGATTTTGTGGTTGCAAATGCAATCCTAGTAAGAACAGCAAGAAGACAATACCCACATCCCCTACTTGTCTCACGGCACTTAAATCAGAAACTAAAGCGAGGCCCCATGGCCCCAGTGCAGCTCCAAGTAAAATATAAGCTACCAAAAGTGATTGACGTGTATAAAGCACAAAGGTTGAGAAAACTGCCGCCCCAGTAAAAACTAAAAAAATGGTATAAAAAACAGCTCCATCATGCATAAAAGCGATACTCCAGTTCACGCCATAGTCAAATAGGAATTTTAGGCGACGATCGTTTTTTTATCCAGAATTTTTTTAAAAAGTTTACGCTTTAACGTCAGTTCGAACAGATCAGGATAATTTGTAAAGACAGCATCCACTCCCCATGCTAAAAACCGCTCAGCTTCACGCTTACGATTTACCGTAAATGCACACACTAAAAAATCTGAATTCTTTAGTTGCTTAACACGCACTGCAGTTGTTATTTTTCTATTCAAATGAATGGATATGCAATTTAGGTCTTTTGCACAGATCAAGCTATCTTCCTGCCATTTGTTAAGTAAAAGACCAAGCTTCATTTCAGGCTCTAATTGACGACACAATCTTAACGCCTCAAGATCGAAGCTTGAAACTAACAATCGCCCCTCATGATTTGGCCAATAACGGTGAATGGCTTGCAAGGTCGCAGAGGCTGTTTCTTGAGAAAACCCAGGGAAAGGCTTGATTTCAATATTAGCATGAACATCATTTTCAGAAAGCCAAGTGAGTACCGTACTTAATGCAGGAACGGGCTCGCCAGCAAAGCTTTTCGAAAACGAGCTTCCTGCATCTAAAGTTCGAATATATTCGGCATTGACATGACCAAACTTACCTTTACCATTCGTTGTACGCTCCAGCGTTTCGTCATGAAATATAAACGCCTCGCCATCTTTACTAAGCATCACATCAAATTCAACCCAACGAGCTCCCATCAATACGGCTTTCTTAAAAGCTGATAGGGTATTTTCTGGCGAATAAGCAGAAGCACCACGATGTGCTATTAAATGTTCACTAAACATATTATCCTCACTGGGTATCAATTTGATGCCCTATTGTACCCGTTGATTTCAAATCAAAATAGGTCTATAACACTCCTTTTAATCTGATACAGGTAAGTTATGAAACAATCATCAGGCCCTTCTTATCAAGGCGATCTTTTTGAATATGCGATCACACACGGATTTGGTGACGTTCACGTCAGAATAGACCCCAAAACAGGCATGCAAGCAATCATCGCTATCCACAGCACGAAGCTTGGCCCAGCCCTAGGTGGATGCCGCTTTATCGAATATGATAATCCAAGCGCAGGAATATATGATGCAATGAGACTTGCGAGAGGGATGAGCTATAAAGCAGCATTAGTTAATCTACCTCTAGGTGGCGGGAAAGCTGTTATCATTAAACCTAAAGGACCTTTTGATAGAAATGCTTATTTTGATGCCTTTGCAGATTTTGTGCATGAGCAACAAGGACGCTACATCACGGCCTTGGATAGTGGTGCGGAATTAAGTGATATGGATAGAATTGGCTTACGAACCCCTTACGTTGCGAGTCTTTCAAAACATGGGGATCCCTCTCCTGCAACAGCAGAAGGTATTTTTCATGGTATTGAGGCCGCCGTACGTTTCCAATACGGCAAACAGACACTTGAAAATCTTCACGTTGCAATTCAAGGCTTAGGACATGTAGGCTATCGTCTTGCGTCTCTTCTTCACGAACAAGGTGTACAACTCACCGTCGCTGATACCAATCAAGAAGCTGTTCTTCGTGCGGTCGAAACTTTTGGCGCGACAGCCTCTTCTGCTGCTGACATTCATAAAACACCTTGTGATGTTTATTCACCTTGCGCCTTAGGTGCTATTTTGAATGATAACACTATCCCAGAACTTAACACGCGAGTCATTGCAGGTGCTGCAAACAATCAGCTAGCACACACTTATCACGGACAACAATTGCATGATAAAGGAATCTTATACGCTCCAGATTACGTCATTAATGCAGGGGGCCTTATTTTTGCTGCATCACAGTATCTGCACGGACAAGATACCGACTATAAAGACAAACTCAAACATATCGATGATTCATTAACCACTATTTTTGAGTCTGCACGAAAGCAAAATAAACCCACGAGTCAAATCGCCGATGAGCTTGCGCTTGAGAAATTGAAATGAAACATTTGCAAATGACGCATGGGCTTTATGATTATATGCTGGACATCTCGCTACGCGAGCATCCGGTTTTAGCCAAACTCAGAGCAAAAACAGCCGAGCTCCCCATCGGTAGTATGCAAGTTGCCCCAGAAGAGGGGCAGTTTTTACAATTTTTGATTCGTATGCTTAGCGCCAAAAAAGTCCTCGAGCTCGGTACATTTACAGGTTACAGTGCGCTTGCAATGGCTCTTGCTTTACCCGAAGACGGTCATCTTATTACTTGTGATCGCAATGAAAACTGGACAAAAAACGCACGAGACTATTGGCAAGAGGCCGGCGTCAGTGACAAAGTAGAGTTTGTGTTAGCCCCTGCGTTGGACACACTTGAACGACTCCTTAAAGAAGGCCACCAGTCGAGCTTTGACTTTATCTTTATCGATGCAGATAAAACAAATTACATTGCTTATTATGAATATGCATTGCAATTCATCAAGCCAACTGGCTTAATTGCTATTGATAATATTTTCTGGGAAGGAGATGTCATCAATCCCTTAAACAACGATGCACAAACACGAGAAATCCGAGCGTTAAATACACTCATCAAAACCGATCTTCGTGTAGATGTTTCATTGATTCCCATAGGTGATGGGTTATTTTTAATTCGAAGACAATAAAAATCATGTAAAAGGAGTTTTCTCATGAGCACAATACTGGATAATCCTTGTGGGCTAGATGGATTCGCATTTCTTGAGTTTTCGGGACCAAACGAAAAGCAACTCCACAGTATGTTTGAGCAGTTTGGATTTTATCGTCGTGCTACACATCAAGCTCAGCCTATTTTTTTATATGAGCAAGGACACATTCAGATCATTGTCAATGTCACACCCAACTCACAAGCAGAACGCCACGCAAAAATGCACGGCGCAGGTGCGTGTGCCATGGGATTTCGTGTGCATGATGCAAAGGCTGCACATGCTTATGCACTTTCAAAAGGTGCGAAGGCATTTCAAGATCCCATCGTCGCTCATGGATTACCTGCTATCGAAGCAATTGGTGGCAGTGTCATTTATTTTGCAGATAACGCTCATCAACCTTTTCAAAATGCATGGGAGTTTCATGACACACCAAGAGACGTATCACAAGGCCTTATCCATATCGACCATCTGACACATAATGTCTACCGCGGTAACATGGATAAGTGGGCTAATTTTTATGAAGAATTGTTTAATTTTAAACAAATACGTTACTTCAATATTGAAGGTAAAATGACCGGACTTTTGAGCCGCGCACTCGGTAGTCCTTGCGGAAAAATTAAAATCCCATTAAACGAATCCAAAGATGACCGCTCACAAATCGAAGAGTTTTTGCATGATTACCATGGTGAAGGCATTCAACATATCGCTTTCACGACTGATAATATTTATAAAACTGTCGGGGAATTACGTAAAAAAGATGTGAACTTTCTGGATGTCCCCGATACCTATTATGAAATGATTGATGCTCGTGTTCCTTGGCATCATGAGTCTCTTGCTGACTTACAACGCGAGCGTATTCTGATCGATGGTGAAAAAGATCCAGCACATGGGCTATTACTACAAATCTTTACTGAAAATCTTTTTGGCCCCGTATTTTTTGAAATCATTCAACGTCAAGGTAATCAAGGATTTGGCGAAGGCAATTTTCAGGCATTATTTGAGGCGATTGAACGAGATCAAATTAAACGTGGCACACTGAAGGAGCATCATGAAACTTTATGATTACTATCGATCCTCATGCAGTTATCGTGTGAGGATTGCCTTAAATCTGAAGCAGATTAATTATACTTCTGTCCCTGTCCATCTTATCAATCAAGGTGGAGAACAGCATCGTCCAGAATATTTACAACTTAATCCGCAAGGTCTGGTCCCCACTCTTGATGAAAATGGTCACATTTTGACACAATCTTTAGCCATTATCGAGTATCTTGAGGAGCTTAATCCCGAGCCACCGCTTCTTCCACAAACACCGCTTGGACGAGCCGAAGTTAGAAGTCTTGCACTTTCGATTGCGTGTGATCTTCATCCTATCAATAATCTACGTGTTTTAAACCAGCTTCGCCGGCAATTCAATGCACCGGATACGGAAGTCAATCTTTGGTACCAACATTGGTTAAAATTAAGTTTTGATGCTTTTGAGGAGCGGCTTAAAACACTCCCTCGTAAACATAACGTATGTTACGGACACGATGTCAGTTTAGCAGACATCTGCTTAATCCCTCAGGTTTACAATGCAAAGCGTTTCGAGTTTTCTTTGGAGCCTTATCCCAGAATCTCGGAAATTAATGACTATTGCTTAACACTCGATGCTTTTAAAGAGGCGAGTCCAGAGCAAATGGAGGCAGTCTCATGAATGCCTTCTTAGCCTCACACTACATCAACGGACGATGGATTGAGGGGCAAGGTCCTCTTTTTCGCTCAATCAACCCAGCCACATTAGAACCACTTTGGGAAGGGCACAAAGCATCACACGAAGAAGCGCAATCAGCAATAAAAGCCGCAAAAAATGCGGCAGCACTTTGGGCTCGAACCTCACTGAATGAGCGTATCAATGTGTTAAAAGCTTTCTCAGAAACACTCTCCACTCACCAGGATGCACTCACACAACTTATTTCCAATGAGAGCGGAAAACCAGTCTGGGAGGCCAGAACTGAAGCGCAGGCCGTCATCACGAAAGTCAATATTTCTATTCGCGCATATGAAGAACGTACACAAGACACATGGATTGAAGAACCGCAATCCAAAAGTGGTGTCACCTATAAACCTCATGGTGTCATGGTTGTGTTAGGGCCATTTAATTTCCCTGCACACTTAAGTAATGGCCATATTGTTCCGGCCCTACTGGCAGGTAATACCATCGTTTATAAGCCTAGCGAGCTGACACCAGGCGTTGCCGCTTTTATTACTGGGTGTTGGGATAAAAGTGGACTACCAGCCGGTGTTTTTAATCTGGTTCAAGGCGATGTAGAATGTGCGCAATGGCTACTTGAAGAAGAAATCCAAGGTGTCCTTTTTACGGGTAGTTATCGTGCAGGATTAGAAATTCATCGACGCTTTGCCTCAAGACCTGAAGTCATCCTTGCATTAGAGATGGGTGGAAATAACCCTCTGATTGTTGATCATCTCAAAGATATTCCAGCAGCGGTTTATCAAACCATATTATCAAGCTTTATTACAGCAGGTCAGCGTTGCTCTTGCGCACGACGAGTATTTATTCCTAATGATACGTTTGGAGAACATTTCCTGGAGGCACTAAAAGCCGCCACGCGCTCACTTCTCATCGGTGCACCAGGAGATTCACCTGAGCCTTTTTTGGGTCCAGTCATACGACCATTACATGCTGAAGCACATCTTCGTGCACAATATCAACTCATTCAGCAAGGCGCACTGCCTATCCACCCAATGACCAGCTTACGCCCAGGGTTTGCATTTTTAACACCAGGTATTATTGATATGACCCCTCTCCTCTCGCCTCCCGATGAAGAAATCTTTGCACCTCTTATTCAACTCTATCGCTATGAACATTTTGAGGAAGCTATCTCACGCGCAAATGCCACACGCTATGGCTTAACCGCGGGGCTTTTATCGGATGATCCAGAGCACTACGATATGTTTTATGCGAATATTCGGGCGGGATTGCTATATTGGAATCGTGCGACGACAGGGGCCTCAAGCCAATTGCCTTTTGGCGGCTTAGGACAGAGTGGTAATCATCGACCATCTGCATTTTTTGCCGCAGATTATTGTGCTTATCCGATTGCAAACATGACACAATCGAAGGTGACTCTACCTACAACGCTTTTGCCTGGGGTTCGCGTCTGATATGAATGTATATGAGCTTAATCTAGATGGACTTGTCGGCCCTACCCATCATTACGCAGGTTTAGCCAAAGGTAATGTCGCTTCAACAAGCCACGCATATCATACAGCAAACCCTCAAGCAGCGGCTTTACAAGGGATTGAGAAAATGCGTTTTTTACATCGTCGTCAGATTAAGCAAGCCATTCTACCTCCCCACGAACGCCCAAATTTAACCCTTCTAGCGCAACTAGGCTTTGATGGTTCACCGGCTAAACAACTAGAAAAAGCCTCTTTGCATCCTCGTCTTCTGACCGCTTGTTTTTCTGCCTCAAGTATGTGGGCCGCCAATACAGCAACCGTCACACCAAGTGCTGATAGCTTAGATCAGCGCGTTCATTTCACATCAGCAAATCTTGTGAGCCAACTACATCGTGCCCAAGAGGCTGACTTTTCATCGACACTTTTACGTGTTATTTTCCAAGACCAAAATTATTTCGCACATCATGAACCACTCCCGCGAACGAATACCTTAAGCGATGAGGGCGCTGCAAACCATAATCGAATCTGTAAGCATCATGGCGGTCCCGGCATTCATTTGTTCGTTTATGGACGAACCGCTTTCGGTGAATTTTCCTCTCCGACTGTTTTTCCAGCAAGACAAACACTCGAAGCGTCACAATCTATTGCAAGACTACATCAACTCCCAGAAAACCGTGTTTTATTCGCAAGACAACACCCTGCTACGATTGATTTGGGTGTATTTCATCATGACGTGATCGGTGTTGCGAATGAACATGTCGTCTTGCTTCACGAAGATGCGCTGGTAGATCAGCAACAAGTTCTGGATAAATTACGCACAATGGTAGATTATCCGATTCAATTTATTGAAATTTCTAAAACTGATTTTAGTGTGCAAGATGCGGTAGAAAGCTACTTGTTTAACTCGCAACTCATCACACTTCCGACACACAAGATGCTCTTACTTGCGCCTCAAGAATGTGCACATCATCCACATGTTCGTCCGTGGATTGATCACCTTTTGGCAGAGGCTCACAATCCTATCGACGAAGTAGTATTTTTTGATCTCAAACAAAGCATGCAGAATGGTGGTGGACCCGCTTGCTTAAGACTTCGGGTTCCTCTCACCGAACATGAGTTCAATGCGATGCATTCTGGTGTGATTGCCACAGATGACAAGCTTGATCAACTTGAAAAATGGGTCTATCAACATTATCGCACCTCTCTTCATCCTGATGATCTGAGAGATCCGCTGTTTATCGATGAGGTTCACACAGCACTCGATGAGTTAAGCAAAATCTTAAATCTTGGGTCAATTTACGCATTTCAAAAATAAACGCAATATCATTGCCTTCTAAAGCTGCTTTATAATCGAGGAGGTGAATGCGTGGATGAATTTTGAAGCACACGCTCCTCCTGCACTGTGGCATCTTGCGAGGCATTCATTCCTCGAAGCTGTGCTTTGTACACTTGTTGTGTTGCTGCATTATTCTGCTCTGGAGCCAAAGTCGGCGACGGCCTTTTTGTAATTTGTGGGTAATATTCACTGGCCTTTTCAATCAGCACTTTAAATTTTTGATCTTTTTCCAATGCAGGATTAGCTCGCATGACTTGCTGTAACTCCTTTAATCGTCCTGCGGTAGGAATAGTAAGAAAATTTGAAAGTGCTGTACGCAATTTTGTCCGTTCACCGCTAAAGTCAGTCAAATAATCAACATTAAACCTCGCATTACATTCCGAAATTATGGCTTTAATTTCTCTCGGAATCTCAGGAGGAGGAAGTTGGCTCTGAATGCAACTATCTCGAATTTGCTTAATTTGCTCTCTTTCAAGATTTAACTGTCTGATTTCTAAATTAAGCTGCTCAACACGTTGTATCCCAGATAAAACACGCTGATCTTCTGTTTCAATCGAGGCTAAATCAGACTGAATGGTGACGACCGGCTTAAAAAGTTGACCTACACCATCAGGATAGGAAAAAGTACGGTTATTTTCAATTTGCTTTAGCAAATCATCAAATATACCAGGATACTTGTCTTTATACTTTAGTAGGCTCGATTCAAATGTTTTAAGTGCCGCAGCAGGATCAATAACATAATTTTCTTCAAAATCTTTAAATAAAGTAGAAAACACTTCCCAATCATCATCATTAACTAACTCAGAATCACCGATCGCTTTTTCACAGTTACTCATCGCTTCTAATAAATTTTCAAATTGTTTTCCCGACGCAACAATAGATTTAAAAACACTATTTTCCTCGTCTAAAGCCTCTTGTAGCAAAGAAGGGACTTGAGATTGAATAGCGTCAAGAGCACTAATTTCTGAAAGAATTTTATCTTGAACATCTGGCTCAAGATGACCATAAAGAGATTTTATTTGACTCAAAGTGATTGGTTTGTTGGGTACTTCTATCTTATATTTTGCAAAAATGTTTTTGATATCTTTTCGGCAAATATCATAATTGACAGAAAAAACTTTTCGATCACGTTGCATGATTTCTTCTGCTCTACCTTTTGCTTGCGTCGGTATTTCAGCGAGAATAGTAGCTATTTTTGACTCAAGATAGGCCGCTAGTTTTAATGCTTCAGCAAGCAGCATTTTCTCGTTTGGATCCCTCGTTTCACGATAGTCTTTCTCTCGTTGTCTAGTTAAAAGTAAGAGATTTTTACACTGCTCAAGAGCGATCAAATTACTTTGTACAGCCTCTCTCGCCTGCAAAAGCTGTGAGTTTCCTTGTCTGAGTTCGGCCTGAATCGCTTCACGCTCCGTCTCTAACACCCAAATTTCTTCGGTCAGAGTAACAACTTTTTCGTCAAAATGAGCATTAATTTTTTCAATATTCATTTCAACAAGAGGTACTCTTGGGATATCAGGATAAAGCGCTTGTGCTTCTTTCATTAGCATGAGAAGACTAGGATCTCGAATATAATTTGGATATTTATCCATCGCTTCTTTGAGTGAACTCAAATTAACATCTGTTGGGTTTTCTAAAAATTTTCTCAACTCGAGCTTTACTAAAGAAGCATCACTATAGACAAAATAAACATGAGCCCTTCTAATCAAATCTTTTTTAGTTTTTTCCTCATCAAAAGTCACATTTTCTTTTGATATAGCTTTATCAAATACTCTCATGGCGTGATCTTCTAGATCACTTAGGTTTTTTATTTTTGGAATACGATATTTTGTCATGAGTACACTAAGTTCTCGACTTAGATTTTGTTTATCTGTGTTTAAACGTTCGATAGCTTCTTGATTATTTCGCTTACCAGACAACACGTCTTGTTTATAAATAAGACTCGATGCGACCAGTAATCGCATTGAGGAAACGACATCAGTAAACTCCTCTTTACGTTTTTTTAAGCGTATTTCTGCTTTTTCAAAAGCGGTTGTCCCGCCAAATAAATGTACTACAAATCGATTAATCGCATACAAAAAAATTCCTAACGTTGTTTTCGGTGTCATCAAATCATATTGTTCTTGCGCTATTCTAAAACGATTTTTTCGACGATCTGCATCTTTTTTTAAATCATCAAAAGTATCACTCAGCTCCTCTGGTTCAAGATCATCGACGTTGGTTACTTTTCTATCAATTTGTGGCTCAGGTTGTGCGCCCAAAATTACGATTGACTTTGGCAAAGAAGCATACTCTTCTACCATATTTTGTACACTTCTAATATCTGTAACATCATCAAAATTTGGATATTGATTAAATGTTGCGCTCAAATAATCAATCGTCATATTTTGAGACTGAAGCATTTCTTCACGTCTAGCCAGCTCATCATCGGCCTCAGATATTTTTGAAATAATTGACCTAAAAGCAGCTCTTTCTTGCCTAATTTCATCTATTCTTTCTTGATTGGCTTGATTTTTACGATCTAATTCTGAACGGATATAAAGTTCTTCTGTAGCTATACTTGATGTACGACTTTTTTGCTGTTGATAGGATTCTACTACAGTCGAAGAATTTCCAGAATCGACGCTTTCAAGACCATCAAATTGCTCTACATTAACCTCTGGTTGAAATTCATCCACATCTGTCAACTCATCTGACAGCGTTGACACATCCTCTTCTTCCTCTTCTTCTTCCTTATCCTCATCAAGATTCAAGTTATCCAACTCAGATTGGGCCTGATAATCACTAAATCCCTTCTTTACTTGACCCAAAATCGTTGGATTGATTGCTTGTTGGAGGTTCTGTTGATCTTTTTTAGCTCGTTTCTCAGCTTCTTTAAGATCCTCTTTAAGAGAAGTAGCAACTTTTTGTCTTTCCTCTAAGCGTTGTTCTTTTTCTGCTATCTCTCGTTCTAAATCCTCAATTTCTTTTCCAAGTTGAATGATAGTTTTCATCGTCTCTTCATCTGCAATCACAGGCTTAGATTCAGATGAAAGGGAAAACCAAGATTTTTTAGATTGTTTAGGTTCCGGAGGAAGCGACTCTACGGCATCAAGAGATGCACGCTTTGCGTCTAGCTTATCTTGAAGAGCTTCTATCTCTTCTTCAGCATCCTGCAACTCGCCCTCTAAGTCACTCAGTTCTTTTTGCATTTCCTCAAAAAGACGAGCGGATGACTCTGCTTCCTCTCTAAGTAAAGCAATATCGGCGCTTTCCTCGGATTGCTCATCAGCGCGAGTACTACCATCAGGTAAAGAGTCTTTATTCTGCATAATAAGATTTAATTGATTTATTTAATGTACTTATAGACCATTAAATGAATTAAATCGAATTAACACCTTCCGGTATTGGATGAAGAAATTGACGTGGAAAAGTGCATCAAAAAAACGTAATGAACCACACACTGAAGCCAATCCATTACATTATTGGTATCTCCCCAGCACAGAGTCGAATCACTACAATATATTGACTTTTGTCTAAATATTAATCACAATTAAATAATGGTTAAGACCATAAAAATCATTGAAAAATAGTTAGGCAATGTCAACAATATAGAGAGGATCATGTTTAGAACACGCAGAAATCCACAAGAAATAGAAAACTCACTACAATCATTGGTATTAGCCGCAATAAATCTAATCGACAGCAATGATCGAAGCGCTGACGAAAAAAATCGATATGTCTCTTTATATCAAACAACTTATGAAAAAATCCAAAAAAAATCAATCCCGGAGGACATTCTTACTGCACTAGCAGAGTTTGTACTACAACGTTTGCGATTTCATCAAGCTCAACACAACAGATTATCACAGGAAGAGATGATTACATTTTTTCGAGAAAATATTAACGGAACGTATTCCGAATCGTCCAGACGGAGACCGCTAAGCCCTGAATCAACACCGCCATTAAGCGAGGACGACGAGCCAGGATCAGCACATATGTTTAGGTAAAATAGAAAGGGCGTTGCCGCCCTAAAAAATCTAATCTTTATCCATTTTTGAAAATTGTTTTGTATCTCTCATGAATAAATACACGAGTAATGAGCAGGCGATACAAGCGGTCACATACCAATAAAAGCCGCTTTCATAGCCTATTTCTTTAAACCACAACGCAATATATTCGGCGGTTCCACCAAAAAGAGAAACGGTTGTCGCGTAAGGCAAACCGACGCCCAGCGTTCTAATTTCTACAGGGAACAATTCTGCTTTAACAACAGCATTAATAGACGTATAACCACTCACAACAACTAGAGCAATCATAATTAACCCAAAAGCGCCCCACCAAGTGGTCGCGTGATTTAACGATGATAAAATCGGAACAGTACACAACGTACCTAATACACCAAATGCAATCAAAATAGGACGTCGGCCAATCTTATCTGATAAGGCACCAATTAAAGGCTGTAACAACATAAATCCAACCAGAGTTGCCGCAGAAATCAGTGTTGAATCATCTTTACTCATCCCTACAGAGTTCACTAAATATTTTTGCATATAAGTACTGTAAGTATAAAACGCTAAAGTTCCGCCCATAGTTAAACCAACCACAACGAAAATTTCTTTAGGATAACGTAACAAAGTACACATTAAGTTTTCTTTAGGTTGCGTTTTTTCATGAGCAGTAAAGGTTTGCGTTTCTTGCATGCCATATCTTAAGTACAATGCCACCAAAGAAAATAAAGCCCCTAAAATAAAAGGAATACGCCAACCCCAAGCCTCTAATTCTTGACTAGTCAAAAACACACGTTGTAATAAAATTAATACAGTCAATGCTAACAATTGCCCTGCGATTAAGGTGACATATTGAAAACTTGAATAAAAGCCACGTCGATCTTTCGTCGCCATCTCGGTCAAGTAAGTCGCTGAAGATGCGTATTCTCCGCCTACTGACAATCCCTGCAATAACCGGGCAAACACGAGCAAAATGGGGGCTGCGATACCAATAGAATCATAACTTGGTGTACAAGCAATAACGAGTGATCCAAAACACATCAGAAATACAGAAGCAATCAATGCTTTTTTTCGCCCTTTTCTGTCTGCATAACTTCCCATTACCCATCCACCAATCGGACGCATAAAAAATCCAACAGCAAAAATAGCAGAGGTATTCAATAATTGAGCAGTCAAGTCGCCATTGGGAAAAAATGATTTAGCAAAATAAATAGAAAAAGCCGCGTAAACGTACCAATCATACCATTCAATTAAATTTCCCACTGAACCCCGAAAAATAGACTTTAAGCGCTGCGTTGAAGTTAATGTTTCCATATATCACTGATACCTCAAAAAATAAGAGAAACCTCGATAAAAATAGAGGCCTTCAAATTAATAACGGGATAATATAGTACTATCTTGGATGGGTTTCCAGCATAATTTTTCAATTTTTTTGAATTAAATCCACAACGCCATAAAATCAGAGATATTAAGTGATGAAATCACATCAAACCTCATGATTTTATTTAATATTTCTTCAACTTTTTCAGCTGAATAATGCGTCAAAAGATTCTGTTTGCATTTTAGAAGCAAGACAGGTAAGCCCTCAGCGCGACGCCTACGATGCCCAATCGGATATTCAACAGTCACTTCATCGGTACTTGTTCCATCATTAAAAACAATTCGCAAACGATTGGCAATTGAGCGCTTCTCAGGGTCTAAGTAGTCTTTTGAAAAATTAAGAGATTCTGAAATCTGCATTTTTTCACGCAATTGATCAATGCGTGGATCTTTAGCAACCTCATCTTCATAATCATCAGCGGTAAGATGACCTTTTAACAAACCAATTGCCACCATATACTGTAAACAATGATCTCTATCTGCAGGATTATGTAAAACACCTTGCTTACTGATGATGCGAATAGCAGACTCATGTGTTGTGATTTCAATACGTTGTATCTCATCCAAACGGTGAATCACAGAAGGATGGAGCTGAACAGCACATTCTACAGCTGTTTGCGCGTGAAATTCAGCAGGATAAGACAGCTTGAACAGTACGTTTTCCATCACATAACTGCCATAAGGCCGCTCAAACGAGAACGGTTTTCCACCAAACAGCACATCATAAAATCCCCAGCTCTTCGCCGTCAACGCACTAGGGTAGCCCATTTCACCTGTTTCAGCTATCAAGGCAAGGCGCACGGCGCGCGAGGTTGCATCCCCAGCAGCCCATGATTTTCGAGACCCAGCATTAGGCGCATGGCGATAAGTTCTTAAACTTTGACCATCAATAAAAGCATGTGACACGGCAGAAAGAAGCTTTGCTTCATCCAAGCCTAACAAGGCCCCAGCAACAGCCGTACTTGCAATTTTGACAAACATAACATGATCAAGACCACGACGATTTAGACTATTTTCTAAGGCCAATACGCCCTGAATTTCGTGGGCCTTGATCATCATCGTCAACACGTCATGCATCGTGATAGACTTCTTAGACACTCGATGTCGATTGACGTAATCCGCCACACTCAAAATAGCCCCGAGATTGTCCGAGGGATGCCCCCATTCGGCAGCAAGCCACGTGTCATTAAAATCTAACCAACGAATCATTGTACCAATATTAAAGGCAGCTTGAACCGGCTCTAAACGAAATGGTGTGCCAGGGATGGGTACACCATTTTGCATTTCTGCACCCAAAACTACAGGCCCTAGTAATTTTGTACAAGCAGGGTAAGACAAAGCTAAAATGCCGCAACCTAAGGTATCCATCAGACAATGATGAGCTGTCTCAAATGCTTCAATACTTGTTACAGGCGTCTTAAGCACGTAATCAACAATATCTTGAATGACCGCATCGTAATTTGGTTTATTATTTTCTTCCGCAATCACATGCATGCTTTATCCTCGTGTTTGAATCGGTGGAAAAGGCCGAGGCTCAGGCCCAATGTATTCTGCTGTGGGTCGAATTAATCGATTATCTGCACGCTGCTCAAACACATGTGCGGACCAGCCGGAAATTCTTGCCATAACAAAAATTGGGGTAAATAAGAACGTTGGAATATGTGCATAAGCGTAAGCCGAAGCACTATAAAAATCGAGATTAGGAAACAATTTTTTCTCACGCCACATCACTTCCTCAACACGCTCTGAAACTTCATACAGACGTAAATTATGACTTGCTTCAGCCAAACGTTTTGACCAGAGTTTGATAATATCTGAACGTGGATCGCAAGTTGTGTAAACACGATGCCCGAATCCCATGACTTTAGCTTTATTTTTTAAAAGATTCATGAGGGTTTGTTCAGCATCACTGGCTGATTTCATAGGCTCAATCAACGCCATCGCCGCCTCATTCGCCCCGCCATGCAATGGGCCTCTTAAGGTACCAATTGCACTGGTCATTGCAGAATAAAAATCAGACAAAGTAGCTGCAGTCACTCGTGCAGCAAATGTTGATGCATTAAACTCATGCTCTGCGTATAAAATCAGTGAAACATTCATCATATCACGCGCTAATTCACTTGGTTTTTGCCCTTGCAGTAAAGCTAAAAAATGTCCGGCTAGACTGATTTCGTCACTCTCCCCAGAAATCGTTTGCTGATGAAAATGATAACGATACCAATAACACATCAAGCCGGGCGTAATCGCAAGCAATCGATTTGCGTGCTGCAACTGCTCACTAAAATCTCGTTCCGGCTCTAAATTTCCTAAAAAAGAACAAGCACTTCTCAACACATCCATGGGATGGGTATCTTTAGGAATTTTTTGTAAAAAATCTTTCATTGCTTGAGGGATTGCACGCTTTGCATGCAATTCCTTTTGATACGTTTGAAGCTCGTCTGCCTTAGGTAAACGCCCCATCAATAGCAAATACGCCACCTCTTCAAACGAAGCATGAAGGCTCAAATCTTCGATTGAATAACCTCGATAGGTCAGACCAACACCTGCCTTTCCGACCGTTGAAATCGCTGTCTTTCCAGCAACTATACCCGCTAATCCCTCTGTGTTATTCGTCATCCTCTTGCTCCCTTTCTCTATCGAGTGTTTCTTCGTAACGATGGTAATCTAGCACATCATACAACGCCTCTCTTGTTTGCATCGTGTGTAAAAGAGAAGCTTGACTGCCCTCTTCCAAAATTGTGGTGTAAACATCAAGGGCAGCCATGGACATTGCACGAAAAGCGCTTAAAGGATAAAGCATCAAGCCAATGCCAACCTCTTGAAGTTGAGCTCTAGTAAATAAAGGTGTCCGACCAAATTCAGTAATATTTGCAAGAACAGGCACATGAGAAGCTTTTGTAAACCACTGATATTCTTCAAGCGTTGTCAGTGCCTCGGGAAAAATCATATCCGCACCCAATTCGATATAATATTCGATACGCTCTAAAGCTGATTGAAGCCCTTCAACAGCGTACGCATCAGTCCGCGCCATAATCACAAAATTTGGATCAACACGCGCATCTACCGCGGCTTTGATTTTATCACCCATGATCTCGGGCGAAACAAGTTGTTTGTGAGGACGATGTCCACAACGTTTCATGGCACGTTGATCTTCGATATGAACCGCGGCAACACCTGCGCGCTCCATGGTCTTCACCGTACGAGCAACACATAACTCATGTCCGAAGCCCGTGTCGATATCCACAAGAAGCGGAAGATTGGTCGCATCCGTGATCCGCCTTGCATCCTCAACAACATCACTTAATCCTGTCATGCCAAGATCAGGTAAACCAAAAGAGGCGTTTGCAACACCGGCTCCTGACAAATATAAAGCCTGAGCCCCTGCTCTCTCAGCAAGCATGGCAGCGTAAGCATTGATTGTACCCAGCACAGGCAGCGGTGCTGACTCTCGAACAGCAGTTTTAAAACGTTTCCCTTTAGAATGCATCGCTCTTTTCCATGAACGTATCATGAAAAAATACTACACGGTTTTGAACGGACTTTAAATGGGGGCTATCGTAATTACTGTGGTCTGTTCGCCTTAGATATGGGCTGGCTACCCAATTTCAATGAAGATTGGGTATAAAATAGTTGAGGACACCGTATAAAAAAATGATAACGACCAGAGTTGCTCAAGTCTTCATAACCATGCACTCCCTGTGTTTCTTGAACAACCCTTAATATGGCATGCTTTACGGGGTGATTAAAAAGACTAGAACGAGAATGCAACCCCTTGCCACAAATCAGAGTGGTAGCTTGCTCAGTAGTCTTATCTCTCGCATCAATACATCGTTTTTTTAATCCAAAATAAACAACACCATAAGAAAGCCCGTGCAAATCAAGCAAAGATAAATCAGATGAAAGATCAGTCAGTTTAAATTTACTTATAGTCTCTGACAAAACTTTAAACGCAATTTCATCTTTTCTGGATTCAGCTAATGCCAGAGCATCCAAAGTATTCATATGAGTAATCAGATTATCCCCATGCTTATTTTTTGCTTCTTCAAATACTTGGAGAACCAATGAGGAATGATTTAATTTCCTGTCCCTCGCGATAGCACCAATGATTGTACCATATGTCACATGATTCACTAGAGAACGTGCTTTCGCATCTTGAAATAAAGACCATGCCAATGTTTTATCTGCTAAATGACTTTTTGCAATCCCATCAATCATTAGAGTATAAGTCATGGTATTTGCCATTTTTCGTTGAATCGCAATTTCACACAAATCAATTGCAATGTTTAAATGCGTTTTTAAAGTAGCCTGAATCATTTGGTTGATACAAATAGTATTCGGAAATATGCCTTTATCCAGCATTTCAAACAGGACCTCAGAAAGCTGGGTATCATCTCCACATTTTTCTTTCAATTTTTTTCCATACAAAATGTAAACATTTTTCTCAGAAAATTTAGTTTTAGGATAAACTTTTAAGAGCCCAATGGCACGAGCTAAAGCATGACTAGAAAATCTTCGAATACCAAACATAAGACCTCGGCAATAAATACATGTTTAAAATAACAATAGAATGATACATAATTTATCTTTCAAATAAGATGACTTAGATCAATCTTCTTCTATCACTCTCAGCGTATTGACGTGGTTAAGCAACTTTTTTCATCTTTCCCCATTCACTTTCAAACTGATTCGAATTGACATTGACATTAGTATTTTTTGAAAACATTCAGCAATACAAGCCAGAGTTAGCCTCTTTGCTGACCCATCATTTTCATCTACTCAATGCCACATCAAACCTCGGTTGTCGATAAAGTGCTACACTGTAAGTCAAGATAGCCAAATAAAGTACCGCAACATGAAACTCGCCATCAAAGAACCGATAACACCCAGGTATGTATACATCAACCCTGAAACGAATACCGTTCACTTATTAATGCCCATCATGAGTGGTACTGAAATTGGATTAGATAATACGTGCAAATCGGTGTATTCCTTACAAGACTTTTTTGGTCTTGCAGGTGCTGACAAACAAAAATCGGCCCTCGGGGTGCTCACTCATTATAAAGCGGTATTGGAATTTGATGTAAAGTACATGCCTGAATCTGCCGCAAAGACTGCGAAAGCGCATCGTCTGTCGCAAATCGATACTTATTTGGGTATTTTGAATCAAGTACAACTTGATACACGGATTACAAATCCTTTAATGAGGAATTTCCCAGTATATCCTGAAGCCTTAGTTTTATTAATGCAGTCCGTTGACGCCAATCTGCACAGCATCATTCTAAGACCCAGAGTACAGGATAATTATTTACGAACGACAGCCATAGAGCCAACATTTAGTGCCAACCACAATCAGATGGTCAATGATGAAATTGTCCCAAAAGCATCTTTATTTGATACCTTGCGGGGTATCTACCAAACGATACCATTGAAGCCCAAATCAACGGAAGGATTGATAGCGCTCATTCGCTCAAAGCGTGTAGGATTACCCGTTGATTTTGACCAAATCAAGGCTCAACTAAAAGATGAAATTAAAACTTACCTCGATATTACAGTCAGTTTTGAGCAAACCCAAGGAAGTCTTTATGCGCCTGCTGTAACAATAAATAGAGACTACATGGATCAAGAACTAGCCATTGGTCCAGACAACCCAGCAACGACAGAGGCTTACACTACACGACGCAAGACAAACAAGGCGTTGTGATAGAGCATCAAGACGCAGGTTTTGACCTTGCGCCATTAATCAATGTATTAAACCATTATGTGGCTGAATACGATCAAAAATCGAATAAGACGACAGCAGACTGGGACGCACTTGAAAAAATCTGGATAGAAGAAGTTGGGCGCGTCCAACGAGGGGTACCTGCTCATATTGCGCATGAATATTGTCATCCTGAGCGTTCTTTTGACGAGGTCAATGAAAACAAAAACTTATTAGATGCCTCAAATCCTGCTAACCTAAAACGGCAGCTTAAATTCTATAACTATGATACGGGTAATGATGATGTTTGGTTTTCGCCTAATTCTTATTTGATAGATTTTGGTTTAGGTTTTTCATTTGGAATATTACGGGGCGCGGGGGCGGGCGCGTGTAGTGCGGTGTGGGGGCGGCCGCGCCGGCGGTCGCGGTCGCGTGCCGTCGAAATTGATTCGGCCGCATTAGCGACCATTGATAAAGTGAGAACTAACGACCGCGAGCAGTCACTACTAAATCTAAGCCAGCCGCTAAACCTACAGGAGTCCCAATCTCACGGTCTTTAGTCAATAACAATGCCATAGCGATTCCAGCGATGTAACGATCATGACAGTAATAAATAAATTGGGATAGGACGGTTTGATAGTGCCAGTTTTGACTTGTTCTCACCCACAATGTTAGCCAAGCGTTCAAGTAGCGTTTGATTTGTGCGGCATAAAACCTATCAATAACCATAAGCTTTACTTGTTCACGTGCATTTCTTAATGTTCTCGCATGCGGAATAATTGAGATTTGCCCTGAATTTTCTCGTTCGGTACTGAGTAAACTGTTGTTACCCCCCAGTCTGTTTAAATAACAAACACTCATCAGCAAAAGTATCATTTGCCGCCGTTTGAGTTAAATTCTGTGAAACATGGGTGTTATTTGGAGATTGTGTTTCCAAATATTGGATGCCTAGAAAATGAAAACCACTGTTTATAGCGCCAATGCGCGTTTTTTTGCGCGACAGTTGTAAATGTCTTTCTTGTAAGACGCTCATGAGTCGTCTTTTACAACGTTCTAATTGGCGTTTTGTTTTACAAAGTAGGCTTTAATTGCTGGAGAATTAAATGTTGCAGCACTCTATCCGATAAATGAAGTTGATCAAGCATTTCCTCTTTAAAGTAATAACGCTTTAAAAACCTTGGCGTGTAGGTGCCCTCAATAATAGATTGAATGCCTTGTGGCAGCCACTCCTGCATAGTTCTGGCTAGAAGATGCACATCATGATTCGCATGAGCCATAAGCTTTTTTCTGTGTATGCTCTCAAACAATTTTTGACCCATGCTCATCATTGCTGTAAAGTCCCATCGCTTTTTCATAGCATGCTGTCTAAATCATTCATTATTTCTGTTGGCATCTATTTTAAAACAGACTTCTTTTGATTAAAATGGTCACGTAAATTTATTTTCATCACGCAAAACCATATTGCAAGCATGACGTTTATTCCTAAAATTGATTCGTGGAAGATATATGTCTTTTATTTTTTCCTGAATAGAAGCTTTTTTGTCTTTTTTTGGGCGTTCTATCGAGCTTTCTGTGGCATCAATCAGAACCAACTCATATTCCATATCACTTTTTAGAAGCGCCTTACGGCCAGGCAAAGAAAAATCAGGATGTTTTATCAGCGTATCTTCTATCCACTTAATCGTTTTATAAGCACTGCTTTCACTCACTCCATAACTTTGGCTCGTATGAAAATAAGTGCGGTATTCACGGATATACTCGAGAGCCATTAATAGTTGATCCTCGATACATAGTTTATTCTGACCCCCTTGGGCTTTGTTCTTAATATCCGCCTCTTTTAAAATGCTTATCATCTTTTCAAACGTACTGCGCTTTCCTCCAGTAAGTCGACGGAATTTTTCGTCTTCCAATCCTTGTATTTGTGGGTATTTCATTACAGCTCCTTATGCTGGAGCTCTTTTAACAGAAAATCGACTAACTTGCTAGTTTCGAAAAAGGTCTAATTTATTAGTACGTGTTGGCAGCCCGAAACGGCAAGCATTGCCGCATATGTGCTCTCACGCTACTTTACTGAATTAAACATCAGCTCGGATGACTGTCGCGCAACTCTGGCCGTATAATTCTCCCAAGATTGCTGTTTTTGCTTGACATAAGTTGTGAAATATCATGGTGTCCCACTTCACATGCCCGGCAAGCAGACTCTCACCCATCCCGCTCACCCCGCGCACCGCATAATTATATCCTAAGCCACCTAGAGAAGAATCAGGAGATAGAGGAAATATAGAACCACCGCCATATGTAAAATTGAAGGACCGTTTAGATTTTACTTTCTTTTCTACCCGGTCATAAAGCCCCTGCGCGAAATCCATCGCGATATTGGCAGGCAGGAACCGCTGTACATAACCTACCACCTGTCGCCAAAATAAATCTTGTTGCTTCGACGTCCAGTTATTATATTTCACTTTATAAAGCTCAAATGCCTTGATGAGATGCAGGGGGTTAAACACCGCTTCCTGGTTTGATCGTTGAGTGAAATCTGTCCTAAATTGCTCGAGGGCTACCCAGAGCGGTGTGGTGTTAGGTCGCTCAAGGGAGAGTGCTTTTTCGACATCAGCATTATTGCTGTTGCTAATCGTATCAGCTATTTGAGTGAAATCGAACGCCGTTTGTGCTTGATAATACGCTTCATGGCCTGCTGGAAAAATGGCTTGATACTGACTGTTCTTTTCCTCTTGAGTCATGTAATTGGCTAGCATCTTACAGAGTCCTTCATCCATGGCGCACAGTGCTGCTCCAAATGCAGTCTGCTTGACCTTACGTCCTGAATAATCTTTGACCGTGACTTTTTCTGTGAGGAGTGTTCTTAATAAGAAGAAATTGGCTTTCAGTAAGTCTTCTGCTTTTTTGAGGTCGCCATAAACAATCGATTGAACCAATTGAATAGTCCGGGAGTCGAATTTCTTGAAGAATCCTTCTGCTGTGGGTGCAGTGCTTCTTTCAGCTTGTGCCTGTTGCAAACGGTCAAACAGTGTATGGGCCATCGTGGTCTCAGAAAGTAGGGTTTGTAATGTGTTATTCTCCCATACCAACCGACGGCGTTTCTTGGTGCTGAGCTCAGACGGTGTATGGGCCATCGTGGCCTCAGAAAGTAGGGTTTGTAATGTGTTATTCTCCAACACCAACTGACGGCCTTTCTTGGTGCTGAGCAATGTTTCTGCGATGGTCTTTCCTTGGTATTTGCCTTGACCAATGACGGTATTCATGCCCGTTGCAGTGAGCTTTTGCAAGAGTCCCTGCCGCTCATGTAACCAATATAGCGTGTCTCTTTTATGCTCCTCGTTAAACAAGACCTGAAGGGCTGCATTGATATCTTCCCCTTGCTCTACATAAATTCTGACAGCTGCTACATCCTTGTCGGCAATGGCAATCTCAAAATATATCGCTTGTAAACGGGGTTCTGTTTTCAGTTGAGCTGTTAATTGAGGTGCTTCGTTATAGAGAATCGTTAATATCTCTTTTTGCACAGAAGACGATTTGCTTTGCAGATAAGACAGTACGAAGGTCGCTTTTTGTTCTAGGCTCCACTCACTGAAAAATTGCAAACATGCTGCTAATTCATAATGGTTCGAAATCAATGGCGTGAGGGTTTTTACATCCTCATTTAATATAGAAGCAACATCTTCTGGAGAGAGCCTGACGTAGTCTTCATCTATTAATTGTTGCAGCAATGCTCGTTTGACAGTTTGCCAATTGAGGTCGATGACTTTGCTCGATGTTGTATCTATTTCTAATAATTCTTCCATTGTGCTGGGGATAAAGCGGTTGCAGCATTCACAAAACTTTTCATACGCTTCTTTTTTATATTCATTATCCAATTCGCGCTTGCCCTGGTATCCATGGACTGCAATCAAGGCTTCTATTTGCTCACACAGTGCATTCAATAGGCCAAATAATTGAAAGTGATTGTTAAACCCTGTTTGTAATATTTGGTTAATGTCTTCATTAGAAAGGTCGTTGCTTCCAGTGCTATAATAGAGGTCATTCGTATTAATAGGCCAGACCCCAAAACCTGCCTCAAAGGCAATCTGAATTACACGATTGTGAACATGAACACCTTGAGCACTCTCTGAAGCCAAGATACCCGCTATTCTATCCGCAAGCTTAAAGCGTGCCTGAGCCGCTAATTGGGCTAGGTTTTGTGGCATGTTGAAGAGGATAATGACGTAATTCACGCGATCATGGAGCCCAGGTGAGCATTCTTTCACATCTTCCGCTATCCTTAAGGCAATGAGGCTCTTTTGTTCATTGCTTGTTTTAGGATACGTAAAGATAGCGTACAACGTGCTTAATGACTCAAGCAGTTGTGACTTTTTAGAGTAAACTGAATATTCCCCTGCGTGCCGGTTTAATTCTTTAAAAAAAATCTCTCTTCTTGTCCAAAGCTCCACTTGATTTGTCCGATGATTAAAGACTTCATGCGTAGTCTTATCATCATCGAGTTTCAATTGCACAGCTAGAAGTTCATAAAAGTCGGTTAGCCATGTAGCAGGAAGGCTTTCTGGCGCTGTTATTACTAGCGTCTTAGGTTGTTGTGCGTAGCATTTATTTGGGTTCAAAATTGGCATAAACTCGCTCTCATTTTTGGTTAAGCTCATATATTTTTTATTGCTTATGCATCAATAATAACTCACCTTACGCAAGGAGCGTGAGCTGAGTTACCAAGCAAATGCTTCGATGCAGATAAATGTCTGTCATATGGATCCCAATCATCAGTGAAATAAAAATCGATATTAAATAAAACAGCTTAATTTTTTATGTAATGCTTTGAATGCCTTATCTTTTCGTTGACCAACATGGTGCGCAAGCACTTCATGAGTAGATGATCAATCGCGTGCCATAACCAACGTTGGTTTGACCTCTTACCGACAGGAGAGTAGGCCAGCGGAACTTCCCCACTAGCCCCTCGTAGAACTGTACGAAACTTTCTCAAGTTATGCAGCTCCTATTAAGTGAACGCACTTGTTGTTATACCCGCTTTCCAGTGGGCGAATAAACTCGTATGTTTTCTCGCAAATTCTTTCATGCATTTATCGGTATAAATCTTTCTGTTTGCTAGCTTCTTATACTTATTCATACTCCACTTTACCAGCGTCTGGTTTAGTCTTTGGAATACAATCTTGTCATCCATTTATCAAACACATAATGCAGATATAAGTTACTTAGAATAGGACTAATTACTCCACCTTGTGGTACCCCAGACTCACTAATTATTATCTTGCCATCTGGAACTTCTAGTGGCGCTTTTATCCATCGCTCTATAAAGCAATGTACATCGATTATCCGTATGATGGCGTACCGCGATACTCTCACCCTTAAGCTTTTACCTCTTGAGTTTCTCTCTTTACATCCAGGCCACTGTTTCCCGTAGTTCCACACCATCGCCTAGATTAGGATCGTGCCATCTTTACACCGAAAGCCATAAAGACAGTAAACAGGTATATTCTTTACTTATCTCAAGACAGAGTTTAGGCCTTGATTTTGACGTTGTTTAAAATTAACGGTGCTTCAACAATGGTTCAGGGTTATTCACCTTCCTAATCCATACCTCGACAGCTCCTGCTGGCTTTCCTTAACGCTCACTACCATTGCTCTTTACAACAGCAGCTTAAGGTGGTTTGTAATCCGCTCCTGTAAGCCGATTACGGCGCGTCTTCCGCCATCCTTGGTGTAGCTTTGCTACGGCACACAAGCTCCACATCTCATCAAGTTCAACTTCTTCAATTTTAACAATCTCAACTTGGATACTGGCGTTTTTCAACCGTCTTTGTTCAAGCAGCGCTTTGTTTAATGTTTCGATGCCGCTTTCTTTTTTTTAATTCTGACATCACTGTATTCATGCTGATACCAAGTACTCTTGCTGTATCACGGATACCTTTCCCATTTAATGCCATCTCAATGATCTTCTTTTTTACCTCTGGAAGATCTCCATTACGTGAATATTCCAGCAAAAAAGTGTTCTTTTGACACTCAGAATTTTTGCACTTATATCTTTGTTTCCCAGATATATTTGTGCCAAATTTAATCACATCGTCGCCCCTGCACTGAGGACATTTCACAAATATGTACGCCATTTGTTTCAATCCTTTGAATCGGTTTAATGGCAGTGGTTTATACTAACAATCGATTTGAGGCACTACCTATTTTTGAATAGTTCTATGGACTCGTCGCATAGCCTCGTCCAAAATAATCTCGTTTTTAGCTTTGTGAAAATTTTGCGACAGAGTCCTCAAAGCTATCGATCCGCTTAATCTTATTGATGAAAAACTGAACGGATAGTTACGCGACAAAGCCTGTCACATTTTCAAAGTAAGTTGCGCGCCATACCTGGTGCACCTAGACCCCGTGCATAAAGCATGGGGCGTAGGCAGTAGAGTACGTAGCCAAATAATTCCTAAAATTGATTCTGTGGGTATATTACTTTTTCCGGACACTTTCTTAAAACTGTCGAATAGGCCGAACAGCATACACACTACTCGTAGAGGCAAATTTAGCCACGTATCCACATGCCGTCGTATCAGTGGTTACTGACACAGCAGAAGTTGCAACTGTTGACTGTTGCTTCGATGTCCAATAAGTTGTATTTGCTTGAAACGGCACAAAACCCGTTGCAGTAATGCCACATAAATTTTGTATAGCCAATGCAATTTCTGTTTGATTTGGCAAATACCATCCTCCGACACAGCTTTTATTATCGCAAGTGGGTTCGTCAGTTGATGCAGAAACAGCAAGAGCATCTTCTGCAGCAAAAACAGGCAAACCAGCCGTTGTTTGTCTAGCAACTGCTGCAAGAGTCAATATAGTACTAACATAGCCATTGCCAAGGCCATATTGATAACCACCCGTTAGCACAGGACTTCCAACTGTAACACCACCGCCACTTACAGGCCACCAGGGTAACGGACTATTTATTGAATCCGTTAAAGCCGCTACCAGACCATGTCTGCCTGTGTTGTCCAAGAAAAAAACAATACCATCTTGTGCCAAATCACCAATCTGATAATACGGTGTCAGACTTAATTCATTGCCTGTTTTAAGCAATCCATTACCTGCAATCGGAGCAGCACTCAGGACAGCATTGTCTACATAGTCTATAGAAGCAGGATTTGATCCTGCCCATATTGAAAACGGGGATAGTAAACTCAAGGAAGCGACTACAAAAGTATTTTTTAGCATTTTCATCATGATTAATTACCTCTATTAAAATTCCTATTAAAAAAAGTACTGCACGCCTAAAAATCCAGCGTGCTGAGTGGTAATACCACCGGTTTCATCAACAATTGCTGTCTTAGTACTCAAGCGCACCGTATTACCTGATTGCAAACCAAGTTCACCTTGGTACAATGCATTATTTCCGGCTCTATTACAAATAATTTCAAAATTGCAAAATCATGAATTCTGGACAGACTTCAGCTGTATAGCCCAAATTGCTCATTGATAAATGACGCTTCAGTACGATTGCCATACATCCAAATTTTAAATTGTCCTTTTTTGAGCGTGCGCATGACCTCAAATCCTTTAATGGTGGCATAGGCTGTTTTCATAGACTGGAATCCACGGGTTGGATGGATAAGTCGCTTGAGTTTGCCATGATCAGCCTCCAGGTGATTATTGCGATATTTTATCTGCAAATGATTGACGTGAGAAGGCAAGAGCCCCTCTTTTTTCAACTCAGAGATAGCTTGATTCTTATCGGTATTAATAACGCTAAAATCACATGATGGGTTATATTATTGATAAGTTTCTTCAAAAACCGTTTGGCCGCAATGGCATTGCGCCGATCGGATAGATAAAAATCGATTGTGTTGCCACGCTCATCAATTGCGCGGTACAAGTACTTCCATTCTCCCTTAATCTTGATGTATGTTTCATCTAAATGCCACCGATTCGATTAATGCTTCTTATACCAATCGATGCGCTTTCTCAGTTCAGACGCATAATATTGAACCCAGCGATATAACGTTGTATGGTCAATTTTGAATCCGAGCTCTGTCATCATTTCTTCCAAGTCACGATAACTGATCCCATATTTGCAATACCAACGCACACATTGCGTTATCATTTCACCGTGAAAATGACGCCATTTGAAGTCGGCTGGTTGGTAATTGTCCATGACTTTCTCCAATTGCTTGATTAGTTAAGTATAGGAAATGGAAATTTTTGCAACAGAGCCAAAAATAATGATTTAGCTTACTTAATTCAAATTTGACTTCAATAGATTTATCTACAACTATATGGATCTTATAACTGTCGCGCTGAATTCTAAATTATGCCAGCTATCCTACAACAATTGCAGACACGCTTAGATGATTTTCCCAAAACATTCACTAATGATACACACACTGTCTGGATTTTTGATGATGAAATCAAGAAAAAGGGAGATCTTTTTTTTTCGTCTTTAATAATAAAAAATCCGTTATTATTCACACAATATCATGTCCAATGCTCATATATTATCAGTCTCGTCGAGAAAGATAATCAAAACACAGACGCTATTCTTCGTGCTACCGAAACAGCACTTGTCGTGGCAATACTTTTGGAACAACTTTATCATCGTCTAGATGAAAAAAGCGATCTTGAACAATTACGCAAAGAACAAGGCATTTTTCGAAAAATACTTTCTATACGCTATCCTCAATTTAGGCGCACCGCATCGACTCATACAAGCAATCGAATTAATTTCAACGAAAAAATTCGTTCATTCACAAATCACACGAACCAACCAAGAAAAACATTTAATCGCGTATGGCGAATGTTTGATAGCGTCATGTTACTCGACGAGCTTGTCGTCCTTCGTGAGTGGATTGAGCCAATTGAACTCATGATTAACCCTCTTTTTATTCATTTAAATTGGATTTTTTTTATTCCCAGGCTCACTATAAATATGATTTTATTGTGTAAGCATGTCATCGCTAATCCGTGGATGTCCGAACAAGAATATGCACTTCCCTGGTTAACACGGCTACATGTCCATTTGATGATAAATTGTCGATGGATAGAATTAGTCGGTGACTTTGTATGGTGTGTTGGCAACTTAATCTCTTGTTTTCTCTGTTTTGGGGCTTGGGAATCAGCAGAAATTTTTTTTACTATTGGCTTACAGCTATTTGATCTTTTATTTACATGCTTACGCGTCGCCATTGAAATTCATCGATTGATTACATTAGAAAACGAGTATAAAGAGGGATGTAAAAATTCGGCTATTTCATTGGATTTAGGTTATTTTTACGCGTTACAAAAACGTATCGACTACGAAAAAAAAGTGGGGTATCTGGCTATTCTCAATCATGCGCTATTATTCATTGCCATTATGACTCTTTTGCCCACTATTACCATAATGATGCCATGGGCACCCATTGCTGGCGCAATATTTTCAATTTTAACTACATTAGGTCATATTTCTGCTGAAAAAAAGCTTGAAGAGCAAGCACACGACAATATCACTCCACTGGCGAAACATCACTTGCTCAGGGCAGTGCCTGACTCACAGCTTTGCGATAAAAAAGTTTTTTCTTTTTTGAATTAGCCCACCTTTCTCATCAATCTATATAGGGTTAAATAACTAAATAGCCTTTAGAATACCAACGACAACTTCCTGAAATAAGCACTCGCTGTTGGTAAACCTCACAAAACACTTCGCCACGTCTTGCCGAACCTTGTATCCCATGTAGTTTTTGTTTTGATAGGCGTTCAGACCAAAAAGGTGCTAATACACAATGAGCGCTACCTGTGACAGGATCTTCTGCGATACTATGTTTTGGATAAAAACAACGTGAGTAAAAATCAGCATCTTGACTTTTAGCTGTTAAAATCAATCCACGTGTAGGTAAGGTCATGAGTGCTTTTAAATCGACACGCGCTGTCATTACCTGACGCTCATCTTCGAGTAGAAAAAGATAATCTAGTTCGCTTTCAAACGCAGCAACGACAGGCTTATCGACAAGTCGAGAGCATATATCTTGATGCGCTAGATGATGAAAATTAAGCAATGGAAAATCCATGGTTAATTTATCTCCATCTCGCTGCACAACAAGTTCGCCACTCAAACTTGAAAAGCGAACTAAATCACCATTTGTCCGTTGAAGCTCAAAAAGCACGAAACCCGCAGCAAGCGTAGCATGACCACACAGACTGATTTCTCCTTTTGGAGTAAACCATCGCAATTGATAACCATCTTTATCTTCCATGACAAAAGCGGTTTCAGAAAGGTTATTCTCAACAGCAATCGCCTGTAATAACTCATCATTTAACCAATGCGATACCAAACAGACTGCAGCTGGATTACCATGAAACACCTTGTCAGTGAACGCATCTATTTGGTATATTTCTATACTGTCCACACGCCACTCCACCCATAATGAGATTGAGCGAAGCGTAACGATCTCTTACACAAATATCAAGAGTACGCTTTGAGAAAAACATCGGAATCAAAATATTGCTGAAGTGTCGTTAATACTGTTTGAGCTTGAGCATGCAAACAGAAAGGAGGATTCACAATCCAGACACCACACCGCTGCATCGCATGAACCGACTGACCTCGAAGAGACCACTCAATTTGAAGCGCGGGAGCTTTAATGGCTGAGAGCCCTCGAATCCATTGCGCATGTAAACGTTCATCGAGAATAGGATACCATAAGCCATACACACCCGTCTGAAAGCGCTGATAGGCTTGTTGGAGTGCTTGAGGTATCGTTCGATATTCTGTTTTAACTTCAAAAGAAGGATCGATAAAAATTAACCCCCGACGCTCTGGTGGAGGCAATAAAGCTTGTAACTGTGTCATGCCATCAATGTGAGCGAAATGAACGCGGTGTTGATTTTTAGGTAATCGACTTAGTGCATTAAATTCTTGTGGATGTAGTTCACAACAATACAATCTATCTATTTCACGCAAAAGCTGTATCGCTATCGCAGGTGAGCCGGGATAATAACGCAAACGCTCTTCTGTGTTAAATAACTCACATGTCTTGATATAAGACTCAAACACATCTGGCAAAACTTTTCGGTGCGGCCAAAGTGTTGCAATCCCTGCTTTATATTCTTGAGTTTTCTCTGAGTTCGCACTCTTCAAATCATAAAAACCTCGCCCTGCATGCGTTTCCAGATAGAAAAGTGGCTTTTCTTTTTTTGTCATATATTCAAGAAGTAATCCAAGAATCGTGTGTTTTAACACATCTGCGAAACCGCCTGCGTGAAAACCATGTTGATAACTCAGCATTTTTGTCCTTTACATCGTTCTTTTTTTGACATACATTTTCGCATACTTACGCCGACAACACACCTCAATTTATGACCGCACGCCTTCTTGATGGAAAACTCGTTGCCGCACACTATCGACATCAGCTGATTCAGCAACTACAACAAACTGAACGCGCTCCCGGACTTGCCGTGATTTTGGTGGGTGACGATGCCGCGTCCACGGTCTATGTTAATCATAAACGCAAAGCATGTGAATCATTAGGATTTTATTCAGAAGCTTATTTTCTTCCAACAATCACCACAGAAACAGAACTTTTAAAATTAATCGATACACTCAATCAATCTGATATAATCGATGGAATTTTAGTTCAACTCCCCCTACCTGCGCATATCGAAAAACAACGAGTCATTGAGCGTATTCATCCAGATAAAGATGTGGATGGATTTCATCCTTATAATTTTGGCAGACTCGCTCAAGGTCACCCCGCACTCAGACCGTGCACACCCTACGGTATCATGAAGTTACTTGAATATTACGACCTTTCCGTTGCCGGTAAAAATTCGGTAATTATTGGCTCATCAACCATTGTCGGCCGACCCATGGCACTTGAGTTAATTCATGCCAAAGCAACCCCCACGGTGTGTCATCGCGCCACTCAAAATTTAAAAGAACATGTAGAACGCGCAGATCTTGTAATTGTCGCTGCCGGACAACAAGATGTAGTCGATGTGACATGGCTTAAACCACATCAGATAGTGATCGATGTTGGCATCCATCGATTAGATGATGGTCGCCTTCGAGGTGATGTGGACTTCCATGCTGCGAATGAAATTGTCGCATGGCTTACACCAGTACCATTTGGTATTGGACCAATGACGATTTGTATGCTTCTACATAACACTGTACAGGCTTATCTTAAGTTAAAATAAAAGACGCGCTGGAGACAAAGATTGAGCTATTTCTTTCGAGCAAGAAAATGGCTTTTTCTCAATCAGTGAGGCAAGATAAGCCGCGGACCAGGGAATGGTGGTCAAACCTCGAGAACCAAATCCTGCAAACAAATATAAACCCTCAATAAAATTCGCAGTATGTGGTATAAAACGCAATCGATTCGTCTTTAACCCTTCAAACGTCGTACGCCATAGAGCCGCGTCGGGGACGGCTCCCACAAGTGGAAGATGATCTCGTGTTGATGCACGGACACCACTCCAATGCCCTCGAATATGAGTATCTTCGGAAGATGAAGTCAAAGTGTGATAGCGAGCCATATTCATCTCATCATCTTGTAAAGTACAAATCGCATCTGTTTTACCCTGATGATATGTTGCACCTATCCAATGTACACCCTCATGAACCGGCGTAATATGCCCTTCGGCACATATGGGTATTTTTAAATTTTGACTCAATAAGAGTGGCTCAACCGCCGTCATTTGCCCTTGAAAAGGGAAAAGCGAAAAAGCACTGGTTTGTTCGAATAAAGCTGCTTGATGCCCTGTCGCAACCACTAATACTGGGGCTTCATGTGCGCCTAGTTTCCATAAGCCATGCTCTTTTTTGAGTGCCGTCACAGATTGATTAAAAGCACGATTAATTCGAGGGGAATCAATCAAAAAAGCACACAAACTCTTCATATTCACCCAGCCTGAGTTCGGTAAATAAAGACCCGAAGAGTGACATCCGATACCTGTTAAACGACTAGCCTCATCGGCATTTACCTGTCGCGCTAAGTGAGGATAATGTGCTAACCAGGGTGCAAGCGATGCGTGATATTGTGCGACTTTTTCTTTCATTGCGAGCTGCATCATACCGTGAAGCTCCCCCTCAACGAATCCATCGTTTATCCAAGATTGATAAACCTGTACAGCATGCGTATAAGCATGAAGCATAAGATTGGTCAGAGGTGCGTAGTATATGGAAAGATTAGGGTATAATACCGCTTGAGAATTATTTGATGCTTGCGACGCTTCTCGCGGCCTCTCGTCAATTAAGGTCACTTCCCAAGATGATTTTGCAAGTGCATGTGCTATAAAAGAACCGGCTAACCCCGCACCAAGTACGATCGCTTTTCTTTCGACTGGACGAGTGCTAACTGAAACATGCCAAGGCGTTTGGCGTTTTTGAGCGGAAAGCTTGGCTAATTCAAATATCCCGGTACACATCTCTCGCTTTCGACCATACCCTTGCACTTTTTGAACCTGAAAGCCGACATCGCTCAACCCTCGTCTTACCCAACCTGCCGCAGTAAATGTCGCTAACGTCGTACCGGGTCTCGATAACAAAGCAATCTGCTCTAAAAGACTGGTGCTCCACATTGCTTCGTTTTTGTTGGGCGCAAATCCATCAAGAAACCACGCATCCACATGCCAATCTCGGCAACGAGCTTCAAGATGTGGATCACGAGTCACAACAAGACCACGCCACATCTCATCCGCATCACCTAATAAAAGATTTAGAAAAATCCGTTCAGGTTGTAATTCAGCATGGTGAGAGCCAGGTGTATGAATACTTGGATAGTGCATCAACAACATCTCAGCCTCACGCGTGAGTGTCGGCCACAAAGCAACTGAGCGCGCCAGATCCTCCTGGCTCAGCGGATGCTTTTCAACAGAAAAAAAATGCAACTGTGCGCCAACAGGCGCGTAACGTTGAAAGCACTGCACTGCTAATAAAAAATTTAAACCTGTGCCAAAACCACATTCACCAATTACAAAATAAGGCCACTGAGGATCTTTCGGACTAAACGCTTCAAAGCGAGTACGAAGGTTATTGCCTTCAATAAACACGTGCGAAGACTCATGAAGCCCTTCCTCACTAAAATAAATATCCTCAAAATATTTCGAATAAGGAAGGCCTTCTTTCCAGATTAACTCAGCAGGAACAATGGGCTGAAAACACTTACTCACTTAACACTCGATTAAGTGCACGCCGAAACGCATGACAAGTTTTTTCAATTTCGGTGAGTTGATGGGCTGCAGAAACGAAACCCGCCTCAAACGCAGAGGGAGCAAAGTACACGCCCTCCTTTAACATCTCGCGATAAAATCGTCTAAAAAACTGCTCATCAGAAGAAGCAACTTCCTGATAATTACAGGGCATGCCACCGCTTTTAAAAAAGAAACCAAACATCCCACCTAATGAATCTGCGACAAAAGGGACTTGCAACTCGGTCGCAACTACCGACAAGCCTTGCACCAAGGCTTTGGTCGTTTTCGTCAATGAATCAAAAAACCCTGGCTTCTCTATCTCTGTTAATGTAGCAAGCCCTGCTGCCATCGCCAATGGATTACCTGAGAGTGTCCCCGCTTGGTAGACCCCTCCTAATGGGGCTAATTTATCCATAATTTCAGCTCGACCACCCACTGCCCCGACAGGCATTCCACCGCCAATGACTTTGCCCAGAGTCGTTAAATCGGGCGTAACGTTATAGTGAGCCTGCGCACCTCCCAATGCGACGCGAAAGCCTGTCATCACTTCGTCAAAAATAAGCACGGCCCCGTGCGCATCACAAAGATTGCGTAGACCGGTTAAAAACTCAGGAGAGGGCAACACCAATCCCATATTTCCAGCAACAGGTTCGACAATCACGGCAGCTACATCCCCTGGATGCTCTCTGAAAAGCTCGGCTGTGCCGGCTAAATCATTAAATGATGCAACCAAAGTATGCTCAGCCGTACTGGGTAAAATTCCTAAACAAGAAGGAATACCCAGCGTCAATAAACCAGAACCAGCCTTCACTAAAAGACTGTCACTGTGCCCATGGTAACAACCTTCAAACTTAATTAGTTTAGTTTTTCCAGTAAATCCGCGAGCAAGACGAATCGCCGTCATAGTGGCTTCCGTACCAGAATTCACCATACGAACTTTTTCAATACTTGGCATGAGTTGAATAATTTTTTCAGCAAGCTGAACTTCAATCGGCGTCGGTGCACCAAAACTCATCCCTTGATGAAGCACTTTGATTACAGCCTCAACGACGTGTGGATGGCTATGCCCCAAAATCAAAGGCCCCCATGAGCCTATATAATCAATGTAGGCGTTGCCTTCAACATCATACAAATAAGCGCCTTCTCCCTTCGCAATAAAAATCGGCTCACCCCCGACACCTTTAAATGCGCGTACTGGCGAATTAACACCACCAGGAATAAAGTGTTGTGCTTGTTCAAACCATTGATGCGAAGTAGACATAAATCACCTTAAGTAAACGTAACATCCCTATTTTCTAAAAAAATGTCATCCTAAACGTAGTGAAAGATCTCTAGAATTAGCGCAATTCACTCAAGTTCAGATCCTTCGCTACGCTCAGGATGACGTATCTGGGTGTTACAAATAAACAATCAAAGCGTGATTCTAATATAAAAAACAAAATCATCAAAACGCATGCGGATCAGCTTTTTCCCAATCACGTTTGAAATAAGCAGGCAAATGCTCTGTCAACAAAACACCAGGCTCTACAAACTCATATATCTCTTGAAGTGGTGCGATATGATTTAATGAAACTCTCTTCATCACGACCTCTGGCGTGATTTCTGAGGAAGATTTTAATCCCATTGCGCCAATGATTTCTAAAAAGCTTTTTGTTGTATTTTCATGGAAATTTTTCACACGTATTTTTTTATCCTCAACGACAAGCCCCCTTTGCAATCGTTTATTTTGTGTGGCAATTCCTGTTGGACATGTATTTTCATTACATTGTCTAGATTGCAAACAACCAAGTGCAAACATCATCCCTCGTGCAGAATTAAACAGATCTGCACCTAATGCAATGTGATAAATCATGTCAAATCCCGTGATAATTTTACCACTTGCAATAATCTTAATTTCATCACGCACACCGATACCAACCAATGCGTTATGCACAAAAAGTAGAGATTCTTGCAATGGCTCACCGAGATAACTACTGTATTCAAACGGCGCCGCCCCTGTACCGCCCTCGCCGCCGTCAACTGTAATAAAATCAGGCAAAATGCCTGTTGCAAGCATCGCTTTACAAATGCCTAAAAATTCATGCCTTTTACCAATACACAATTTAAACCCAACAGGCTTTCCATCAGAAAGATCTCGAAGATTTTGTAAAAATTCAAGTAAGCCAGTGGGTGTGCTAAACGCTTTATGTGCAATAGGAGATAATACATCTTTGCCCATACTAACCTTTCTAACTTTTGCGATTTCTGGTGTAAGCTTCGCTGCAGGGAGAATACCACCATGTGCTGGCTTAGCACCTTGGGAAAGCTTAAGCTCAATCATTTTCACTTCTGGTCGACCAGCTTCTTTTTTAAATTCTTCTGGTGAAAAATTACCTTGATCATCACGGCAACCAAAATATCCGGTCCCCACCTGAAAAATTAAATCACCACCCATAAGATGATACTGGCTAATACCACCTTCACCCGTGTTATGAGCAAATGACCCAATTTTAGCCGCCAAGTTCAACGATTCGATTGCACGCGGAGAAATAGCACCAAAACTCATCGCAGAAACATTTAAATGGGATGATGAATAAGGATGTTTACATTGCTTACCACCGATCAAAATGCGTGGATCAACAGATTCAGGATGAATCGGGTGAATCGAGTGCTTTAAAAAGCTATAACCCACAGCCTCTGTATCCTCTAAGGTTCCAAAAGGTCTGGTATCATTCATATTTTTTGCACGCTGATAAACAATAGAGCGCAACTCTCGGCTAAAGGGTTTTTCATCTTTATCACTTGCAATAAAATACTGTCTTATTTCTGGACGAATAAATTCAAAAAGAAATCTTATTCGACCCAATATTGGAAAATTTCTGGTAATGGAATGCCGCGTTTGAAAAAAATCATAAAGGCCCATGGAAATAATGATTGTTGCAGCTAAAATAAAAAGTCGCCAATCATGTGAAAAAATAATGAAATGAAAAAGTAAAACCAAAAAAACAGCGAAACCAAGATACCATTTTCTTCTCATTTCTCTTTCCTTAAGATTATTTTCATCAAACCATTCTGTATGGTTTGATCTTGAATTTCAATCAACTAAAACAAAATTCAACGCTTACAGTGTTTTCTGTCAGTGCTTTTTCTAAAGAATTTTTTAAATCTGCCGATACACGAATGACTTTCGTTAAAGGAATATTCCATGTCTGAAAAAAATACCGCAGCACACACTGAGCTTCTCTTAGAGCTAGGAGAGCTTCATAGCAAAGTTTTACAAACAAAGACCACACTAGAAACCAAAATATCACTCATTAAGGCTTCTATTAAGAACGATGAATACGTGATACATCCTCATCGGATTGTTGAGCATATGCTAGAAGACACAGCCGATACATACACTTTTTTAGCTGAGTCTTTGCTCTCCTGAAAAGGATGTGTATTGGGGGATCTTGATTCAACTTTTTGATTAAACATCGAATGCTCATAATGAGATCGATTATTGATTTTTTTACGCTCTTTTGGGGGGCTCTTTGAAGACGCACCCTCATATATACGAGGCTGTGTCGAATTTGAATAAACTCCTTGAAAGTATTGAGCATAAAATTGAGCTTGTTGCGTAGCGATTGCGTAATAATATTGTCGTTGGTATTGAATCTCTATTTGAAAATCAGCCATATCCATTCCATAAGAGACCAATTTATCTAAACGTCTCAATTGCAAACGTTCGTACAAAGCACCAAATAAACCAAGGCTAAAAAACAAACAGAACTGATGTCGATGCTGGAGTAGTACCGTCAAGTGTATTAATTCATTTTGAAGACTCTTATCGGACAGCTTCAAAAAAACATTCGGCTGTAATTGCCCTAACGTGTGAAAGGCTGAAAATAAGGTAGAATCAAACATCATGCCTTCTGTCACATGCAATTTTAAGAAATTAAAAATTAGTCTGGGCGAGCCTTGGATAAGGGAAACAGGCTCCAAAATAGGTCTGATTAAGCGTGCATTTAAATCTTCTATCGCCGAAAAAGAGCTATGGTTATACATTTTTTTATAGATGGGGTCATAATATAAAGTACTAAGCGAAAGATCTCGCTCTGCGTGACGCTCTATGTTTTCAGAAAACAATGTCAGATCTGCATTCATTACAGTGCCGTCTGCCAAAATGAACACTAAAGGCAGCATATAGCGATTTTCTCTTTGATAGCCTGGTATTTTTAAATGCTCATTGAAACCAATTGCATTGACTCCTTCTGCAGCTAATTGACCAAGCAATGTCTTTATATTGTCAAAAAGTACAGCATCAGGTGAGGATGTTTCTAAAGTTTTTAACGCAGTAACGCTCATAAAGTTCGGAATCACGATGTCGATATCCCCTGGCTTAGAATAGCGCCGATAAATGACCCCACCAAAAACAAAACACGGATAACCATGCCGATGAAGTATGCTCACCAATTTTAAAGTAGCGCCTTCAAAAAAAGGATATCGTTCATAGCTTAAAGGTCTAGGAAATACCGATGAACACTCGACAAAGGTCGAGGTCGATTGACAACTTGTCTCATCAGAGTACTCTCGGTCGCTCAAGAAATAAGATGACACCAAATCGCTTGTATTCGGTACTAATCTCAAGTCTGGTGAAATATCTGAGCCCATCGAAATAGAGGATATTGATGAAGCACTATCTGTACAACATTTTAGACTCGCGTCATCAAAAGAGAATGTTTGAATAACAGGAGAAATCGAGCTTGCTTCATGAGAAGTCGCATCAACAGGAACCTCTTGTAACTGAAACCCAACCTCAAAAAGTACATCTTGCACGGATGAATGCTCCAAGTCTACCACTCCAGAATTAGCCAGTTGCTTTATAGATAAATCAACTAACGCATCATCTACTCTAGCGACATCTAGTTGCACTAAGTTATCGCTTTCTTGCGTCACCAAAGAAGATGGTAGATTATCTAATATTTCGATATCGCGTTTCTTTTTTTTCTTACGTTTATGCGTTTTTTTTACATCAACAATTTCTGAATTAGACACGATTATCCAAGAGGATATCTGTCGAATAACTGATAAAGTTAACAAAGCTCGAAATAAGTCAACTGTCACTTGACTTAATACTTGTAAAATTGAATCTTTTTTATGCTTTTTACGAGTCATCGAGAGTCTGTTGTTCATTAATTTTTCACATTATATGTAAATAAACCAATCGCATCAAGGAGATAATTTGACACACCTCGGATAATATGCAGAATATCCGGTAAATTTCATAAAGGGACACTTATGATTCGTAGCCTCAAGATATCTTTTTTGGGTCTGTTGTGGATACATACAACAGGACTCTATGCTGGTGTGATGGGAAATGATGCATCTTATCAAAGTAACTATGCATACTTAGGTGGTCAAATTGGTCTCATGGGTTTAGCAGATAAACAATCATCACTCCTGCCTTCGCCTAGCACGCATCGTCTGAGCGCAACCGGATTACTTGGTGGTGGGTTTGTGGGTTACGCACTGCCAATCAGTGAACGCGTAGTTTTAGGTTTTGAAGGCTTTGGCAACGGAATCAGTGCCAATGCAACAGCAACACAAAACTATGGAACCCAACCACAATATCAAATTGATATGTCTTATAATGCAGGCGTACGGGCCCTACCGAGCTATCTGGTCACACCTAATGCACTAGGTTATCTCATATTAGGATACAGTTATGCGCAGTTTCATATCCAAGACAATGGAAATTACGGGTATGTAAACGATAGTTTTTCAGGAAATGGTTTAGAAGCAGGATTAGGTCTGAAGACAGAACTAATGGTACCTTTGTCGTTACGTTTTGATGTCATTTATACGTACTACGGCTCAGAAACTACTTATGGTAGAACACTGACAGGATTCCAGGCTTACCAAAATAATTTGGCCACGCTCGAAGCGAATTTGGCATTGGTCTACTCCTTCTCTCTTTAAGGGACTCATCATGACATTCACCAAACCACTGCAACATGCGATTTTTGGTCTATTGATTATCACTTCACCGCACTTACAAGCAGGAACGGTGGGTGATTACGACGCGATGCCTACAAACACTAACGGACTTTATCTGGCCGGAAATGTCGGAATTGAAAATCTTTTCGACAGCGAATCGCACACGCTTTACCCAGAACATCATCAACTAGGTGCCCTCGGCGTGATTGGTGGTGGCTTTATTGGTTATGATTACAGTTTGGGTCGACAAACTACTATTGCACTCGAGCTTTTTGCTGACGCCACGGGGGTGAATACTTCCATCAGCCACTCACCGAAGACTTATGCAATGAATCAACGTTATGACATCGGCGTTCGGATTCTCCCTGAATACAGCATCAATGACAGCACTGTTGTTCATATCATGCTAGGATATATCAATGGCAATTTTTCCATTTCTGATAATGGTGTTTACGGTACAGTTTCTAACTCATTTAATAGCAGCGGATTTCAAACTGGTCTTGGTTTCACGACATCCTTCACAGAGCATTTCATGACCAGGCTCGATATGATTTACAATTTATATGCTGGCAACAGTACGACAGGACTGTGGGTCACGCCCCCTGCACGCCAAACCTACAAAAATCAATTTAACTCGCTGGTGGGTCAGTTGGCGTTAATTTATAAATTTTAGGCGTCTCCCGAGCACATCATCCTAAAAGCGGCGTAGCCGCTTTTAGGATCTCCTGAATGTGGCACAATCTTTTTATTACTCAGCATAAAGATTGATACAGGTCATCCCATTTTGGATTTAAAATATTAACCAAAGCATCCTTTCTTTTTCGAGTCCATCGTTTGACTTGTATTATCAACGACTATCAACACGAGCGTTACTTTATTTAATGGGATATTTTCATTTTTCTGTAACATATTTTTTTCTTGATTTGACAAAACCCACAAATAGATTAATAATTACTCAAGATGATCATATTTTTTATTAAATATATATGAGTATTATTAATAGGTGATGTGTGATGTTTAATAAATTTGTGGCGAATAAGATACGTACGACTACAGGTGCTTTTGCAAAAGCGCTTCTATCCCCAAAGGAGCCATCCGGCCGTTTCGACCTAGATAAGCTAGTTAAACCAAGTCATACTTTTTGTCGTGGTATAACCAGGGCTGAGCTTGATAGAATGCTTATCACTAATAGGATTCAAACTTTCAGGAGCAGTTCGGATGTAGATATTGGTGACTGTGAATATCTCAAACAGGTTTTGCAGGGCCAAGGCGGGCTGCTCTCAGTATCTAGCTCATTTTCAACTGCCAATATGTATGGTGCAAATCGTTCTTTTGTACCTCAAGATGGAGCGATCATCACTATAGGTATGCCAGCTTTTTACGTGCCCATCAGTGAGCACGCAAGACTATGTCCACAACTGTGTCTTGTACATATAGAAAAAACAGTGAATATTGCCCGTGGGTCACTTATTAATGAGGTCCCGGCGGCAGTATCGATGCCTGATTTCGTAGGTCTTACGATTGGGGCAAATGAGACAGCCGTTGTGGTAGGCCATCACAACGGTGTTGACTTCTCTAGTACACTATTAGATGTCAATACCAACGTATACAGCATCTCTCATGTGGTGGGCGGTGGGCGCAGTCTACTTGCAGACTGCCAAACATGTATAATCGAAACCTATGAGAATCCTGATTTTTCCCAACGCGCACTGAGTGTTGAGCTCACGTTAACCAGCAATCCCGAGCACTTAGAGATCCTTGTGGAACAGATGATTCATGCGGGGACAATTGATAAAGAACAACGATTACTAACACCAAATGATGCGGCCCTCATTCAGAGTGATGAAGAGCTGAGTTGCTACCTCACCAGCATAGCAGGTCCAGATGGCCCCATTATACTGAGGTCCGTTCCGAAAGAAATTCAGGGTGAGGACCTTATCCCATACTTACAGAGTTTATTAAGTTCCAAAATTCTTTTAGACCTTGAGAACAGTCCTAAGAATGGTCCTCGAAGACCAATGTAACAGGACTTAAAAAGTTATACTGGAAGTATATTTTCTTTTTGATTAAATTATATCAGTTTACGATGAAATTCATCAGCGAAGCGATTTATAAATAAGGGTGTAGATATGTTTACAAGGCGACTGTTAGGCTCTTCATTAGAAAAGTCATTTGATTTAATAAAAAAAGTATATGCAGAACAGATGCCTACATTAAGTAAAGGCTTACATATGGACCTTTTATGGCGGTATAAAAGCATGGGAAAAACATTGGATTACGTCACTGATACAGTGAAATTGCAAACCATGCATCACCAGGCAGCATTTAATTTAAATGAATGGGCGAAAGAGCGAAAATCTCCAGCAAACCTGGTTGAGGTAATAAAGAAAGACTGGGGTCTTGCAACGCTTCAGGCAACAAAAAAATACGGCAAGTCATACGCCGTACTCAACATGGCAAACTCAGTTTTTCCAGGCGGTGGTTGCCTCGAAGGACTGAATGCCCAAGAAGAGAATATATGGCATAGAAGTACCTGTATTATCTCATTGTTGGATGAACAGGTGATCTTTGACGAGAGTTCTCAATCTTTTTGCTATAACGAAATGACCACAAAAATGTTAGAGGCAAAAATAAAAATGTCGAATGCGGAACATTTGCAATTAAAAAAAATCTGTGGTTCAGTAGGTTCGGTGACATATAAAGCATTTTTTAGCAGAGTGCCTAGAATATGTTTTCGAGGACCAGAAGTGCAAGTTGAGTCATCTAGTTTTGTTTTTACTGAGTCACACATTCCCTCTGTTTTAGACACCAATCAAAGTTATTTTTTTCTTCCTAGACAAGATATTTTCCCATTCTACGAGTTAAGATCTGCAGCACCATCGCGTGATGCTTTGAGTGAAAAAGCCCAATATAGAGATGAGATACGACGACGTATTGAATCTCAACTAGACACCTTAATCCTTGAAGGCCAAAAGAATGTGATTCTTGGCGCTTGGGGTTGCGGGGTATTTAAAAATGATCCGGAAATAGTTGCAGAGATATATCGTGAAGAAATCGAAAAAAGAGCTGATTTTTTTGAGCATATTGTATTCGCAATTATTAATTCCGGCCGGTCTGATAAGTATGCAATATTTGAACGAAAACTCAATCATATTAAACTGAGATCGGAAGCATCAGAGAGCCTTACTGCAAACAAACCCCAACTATAATGCCAATCTATTAAAGTGGAGGATTTCCTAAGAGCTCAATGCAAGCATTGTTGAAAGATCAGGGGTATATGTCTCATCTAACTTTTCAATCAGCACATCAAACTCTTTTTTAAGATGAAACATATCTTTTTGTGTCGAGTTTTCTGGAAATTTAAAAAAAGACGCTCTGCTTTGATAAATATAAGGTTCTTCTTTTCCTTGAATGCGATTGCTCATCGCAGTGAGTAACACGTCCCAAATACGAAAAAAAGCTCTAAATATAGCAACAATAGCGCAATGAAACGGATAAAGCACTGTATTAGGTAGTCTTGCTTTTTTTGCACGCTCGTCATCATTTAAAAGTATCGTGATCGCTTGTTTAAACTTCTCATATGCCACAATACTCACCTCTTTATTTTGAGCAGTGATTGCCGAAAAAGACTCAACTTCAGTCAATAAGCTTCGTATCAAAGAAAGCATATTGGCATGAACTCCATTGCCATCGATACCTTCGTCTAAAAATATCTGACATTTTTCGGATAAAGATCGTTTCATTTTTGCTAATAAATAGCTTTGTAGCTCGGCAAGTGATGTCGTATTTTGTAAACTCTGTATCATCAAAAACTCATAAGATGAAGATTGATGACAGTCTAAAAAACAACGAGGATGCTCACCAGGATGAGACTGAATAACTGACATTGCAGACCAGCCAGGTATGTCGCCGCGCCCATCTCGAATTGTAGACTTTGAAAAAATACGAGATTTTTCTGACCAAAATTCACCCATTGCACCTGTAATAGCATATCTATCCAAAGGAGCATAAGCATCAAAATGCACCGTTTTTCCACGCATCACACTCTTGCAATCGTTGGGAAAGCGTATTGTATTTGCAATATGTAATCGATGTGTCGCACACGTTGATTTATTTTCATATGCGATTGTATTGATCAGCATTTGAGAATCAGAAAAATCACCCGGTAACACCATGATGATCCCTAATTGCCTCACTTCAGTGATATTTCCATCGGCAGAAGCTTGGGTTGGCACCACACCATCAAAGACAGCAACACGAAGCCCTGGGGCAACCTCATATAAAGACCAATGCTTCGAAACTTCATCGCTACTCTGAGGCTTAATGGCTTTTCCACGATATTGTTCTGGTATATGAACAGGATAAGGTCCAACCATTGTATCGTAATAGATACCGGTATTATTTTTTTCTCTTGAATCAATCCCAGGACCCCATTTTTCCTCTTTTCCACCAGATATCGCACGTGATGTTCCTAAATAAAACGCATCTTTTAACTCAAAAGGCCCTTCACCTCCATCTAAAATTAAGACAGGGTTTCTTGAAATCACCTCTGCCGCCTTTTGAGTTTTACGCATTTTTGCGGTGTCAGGGTGGCCTGGTCTGGATGCAGTCGAGCTTAGCACATAGTCTGTACTAAAAGGGACCATACTCACACCACCGCCACTTAACAGGTATTCACGTTGAACTACACAATTCTCTTTATTACGAGACTCAAAAGCACGCTTATAACTCACCTCAGCATTACCATGAGGTAAGCCATTTAAACCAAGCACCCCATGCTCGTTGCGTTGCGCGAGATTTGCAACAATTTTAGGTAGGCGATACGTTGAAAGCATTGAAACAAAAGAAAACATCGCATTTCTAGAGGTTCCTCGCTGACAATAATAACGCGTATCTAATCCCAAAAGGGTTATCATACAAGCTCTCACAGCATCATCTACCATGAAGCTTCGATTTTTAATCTTAACAGCTTGACGAGAAAATGGCCTAAAGCTCTTACCATCATGTGTCGTATGGATAGCATAATCATAAAAAATCTTATCCAGCACGCGTGTTGCACGACTTTTTACAGGCTCATCGGCAAAATCGTGCAAATTAAATAATGCATCTAATGTGTAACCAGCATAAGGGATAGAGTTAAACTCTGTTAATCCGTGTTCATAGATTCTGTCTAAATGCGAGCATAAACCCGACTCCAGTTCAGAACCAGCATTCATTTTAGGGTCCATCAACTGATTTTTAAGGTAAGCAGAGCTATTGATCATCAACAAATGATTCTCTGAGTTTAAAATCCCCTTTGTAGTCACAGGAAAACCAGCTAGTAACGCAAACGTTCGAATAGGCTCGCCTGTTTTTTCAATGGTATCTTCATAAGCCGAACCTTCGATCCTCATCAACTGATGCAATAAATGTGACTTTGCTTCTTGCGTTAATGGTATTTTTTCTGGATAACGCTTAGAAAGATAATAAAGTCTTGTCCACATACATGTTGTGAAATCATCAACATCTTTCTCAAAACCACCCAAAATCCTATAAAAAATAGCTCGAATCCACTGAAAATGAAGCTCACTTTCTTTTTCAATTTGAGTTTTATTCGAGTGATCTTTTTTTCTGTAAGGTTCAACTTTCTGAATAAATCGATTCACCAACGCTACTTTTTTGGGGTCACCCTCAAGCAAAATTGCTGTCAAAGCGCGCACTAACGTATCCCTATGCCGCCCACTTTCCCACTCTTCTTTGGAAAAAATTTGCCCGAGCCACTCATAAAGTGTAAGTAAACCCGGTTTTTTTTTATCAGGATTTGCTAAAAAATAGTCACAAGGAGTACTCTGCAGGGTCTCAGATTGAGTAAAAATCCCATCATTAAATGGCTCTACACCGGTCACAGTCCCAGAGGGAAGTTCGTGTGGATTCGTCATATTGAAGGGTAAATTTGAAAAAAAATGAATAAGACGCTGATTTTTTTGCAAGCGACGAGGATCAGGGGGAATTCTATCCGACAATACAGACACAGGCTGATCTCTTGGTTTAGAGAGTCGTCGCTTTTGAAAAAACATACTATCTCGATGTAAAAGCTTTCTTTACAATATTATAGTACAATAATTAATCTTTATGATTTTTTACGCCACACACTACCGTCTGGTTTGTCTTCGACCTCAATCCCCATCGTTGTTAATTGTGCACGAATTTCATCAGCACGCGCCCAATTTTTACTTAGCCTCGCCTCAAGACGCGCGTCGATTAGCTGCATAATTTGTTCTCGCTCAGCCTCACCAATACCCAGCCGTAAAAACGTTTCTGGATCGAGCTTTAACAGCCCCAATTCATTGCCTAAAAATTTGAGCGTTGCGGCAAGTCGAATATCTTTTGTCTTGTTAAATTCATGTGACAACTCAAACAAAACAGAGAGCGCAATCGGCGTATTAAAATCATCTAACATGGCCTGATTGAATTTTGAAACCCAAGTTTCATCCACAGCAACATCATTCACCACGACATCGCGTAATGTCTGATAAAGCCTAGTTAAAGCTTTTTCTGCCATTTGAATCGTCTCTTCTGCATAATTCAATGGGCTACGATAGTGACTGCTGAGTAAAAAATAACGTAACACTTCCGGATGATGCTTTTTCAATGCATCTTGAATCGTTAAAAAATTACCTGTGGATTTAGACATTTTCTCATGATTGAGCTGTAACATCCCCACATGTAACCAGTAATTAGCAAACGTCACACCTGTTGCACATTCACTTTGTGCAATTTCATTTTCATGGTGAGGAAATTGTAAGTCTAACCCACCACCATGCATGTCAAACTGCTCACCTAAAGCCTCTATCGCCATTGCAGAGCATTCAATATGCCACCCAGGACGACCTGCGCCAAAAGGAGAAGGCCAGCTTGGCTCACCTGGTTTTGCACGTTTCCAAAGTACAAAATCGAGGGGCGAGCGTTTGCTCTCTGCAACATCAATACGCACACCACTCATCAGTCCTTCAAGATCTTGATGCGCAAGCTTGCCGTAGCTCTCAAAACGAGAAACTTCAAAGCAAACATCACCCTCTTCAGTCAAGTAAGCTACTTTTTTTTCTAATAATCGCTCAATCAACTGAATAATCGGTTGAATTGAAGTCGTAGCTCGTGGCTCAATAGAGGGCGGCAAACATCCTAACGCAGCCATATCATCATGCATAGATGCAATATAGGTTTGTGTCAAAGTATCAATCGAGACCTCTTTTTCAAGCGCTCTTGCAATGATTTTATCATCAATGTCTGTAATATTTTTTACATAAGTCACGTCATAGCCCATTGTTTGCATAAAACGCACAATCACATCAAAGCAAACCATAGAGCGAGCATGACCAAGATGACAGTGATCATACACCGTGATTCCACACACATACAGACTAATTTTCCCAGGTACTTTAGGTGTAAAAATTTCTTTTTGTCTTGAGAGTGAGTTATAGACTTTTAAGCTATTTCTCATTGATTTTACTCCACGTATCCTTCAAATCCACCACGCGATGACAAACTCGAACCTCGCCGTCCTCACTTTCATTAACAGCGTAATATCCCACGCGCTCAAACTGAAATACAGTGTCTGCTGATGCATTTTTTAAAGCAGGCTCGAGATAACCTTGACGTTTTTTTAACGAATCCTGATTCAAAAACTGCATAAAATCATCTTCACGCCCGGGATTTGCGTCTAAAAACAAACGATCGTACTCCAATATCTCGATCGGATGAGCAAAAGATGCGGGAACCCAATGAATCACACCTTTGACTTTTCGACCGACCGGGTTTTGCCCTAAAGTGGCTTTATCATAAGTACAACGCAACATCACAATTTCGCCAGCATCATCATAAACAACGTCATGACACAAAATGACATAAGCGTGTCTTAAGCGTACCTCAGCACCTTTCGATAAACGAAAATAGCCTTTCGGTGGATTTTCCATAAAATCACTACGCTCAATATAAATCTCTCGTGTAAAAGGAACTGTGCGATGTCCAAATTCAGGATTTTGCGGGTGAAAAGGCACAGGCAAATCTTCGCGATGCCCTTCTTCGACATTTTCAATCACAACTTTTATAGGATCAAGCACACACATTGCACGCTTTGCGGTCGTATTCAGTACATTCCGAACACTGCCCTCAAGCACAGACATATCAATCACCGAATCGCTACGTGAAATTCCAATTTCTTCACAAAATTGGCGTAAAGCCTGTGGTGGATAGCCACGTTTTCGCATGCCTCTTAATGTGGGTAATCGTGGATCATCCCATCCATCAACAACACCCGACTCAACGAGCTCACGAAGCTTACGTTTACTTGTCACCGTATGTGACAAATTTAGGCGTGCAAATTCAGTTTGTATAGGTCTCGCCGGCACAGGAAGATGCTCAATAAACCAATCGTACAGTGGTCGATGATCTTGAAATTCAAGCGTACACAACGAATGAGTAATTTTTTCTAAGGCATCAGAAATAGGGTGCGCATAGTCATACATCGGATAAATACACCAATCTGTACCGGTACGCTGATGCGCAACATGCCGAATCCGATATAGCACAGGATCTCGCATGTTAATGTTGCCTGACTGCATATCAATTTTCGCACGCAATACATGCTCACCCTCGTTGAACTCCCCTGCTTTCATCCGTTGAAAAAGAGCAAGATTTTCCTCAACAGAACGAGTACGATACGGACTATCACGCCCAGGCTCTTGCAATGTACCACGGTACGCACGAATTTCGTCTATGCTCAAGCTATCCACATAGGCTAATCCTTTTTGAATTAAAAGACAGGCGAAATCATAAAGTTCTTGATAATAATCCGAAGAATGGGTCATGGCACACCATTCAAATCCTAACCATTTTACGTCATCAATGATAGCGCGAACATATTCATCGTCTTCTTTCATTGGATTCGTATCATCAAAGCGCAAATAACAGCGCCCAGAAAACTCTTTTGCCAAACCAAAATTCAAACAGATAGATTTTGCATGCCCAACATGCAAATAACCATTCGGCTCGGGAGGAAATCGTGTGACTATGCTATCGTGCTTTTTCGATGCCAGATCTTCTTTGATTAACTGTCGTATAAAATGTTGCTGACCTTCTGCTATAGATTGTTCGCTCATCGTTGTTCCTACAAAATAATTGGACCTAAACTTGGTCGTAAAATACCAAACGCCTTGGGATAACGTACCCCCACAAGATATAGACCATATGGCGGTGCGGTCACAGCCCCCATACGCCTATCTTTGGCCAATAAAACCTCTTTCACCCAACCGACTTCGCGACGATTGCTACCCACAGCCATTAAGACACCCACAATATTACGCACCATATGATGTAAAAAAGCGTTGGCCGTCACATCAACTATCACTAAATCATCACGTCGCTTAACTTCAATACGCTCAATTTTTCGCATCGGCGTTTTGGACTGACATTCTACAGAACGAAAAGAAGTAAAATCCTGCTCTCCAAGCAAAAGCTGAGCCCCGTCGTGCATCAACGAATGATTTAGTGGCTGGTATTGCCAGGTCACACTGCTACGCATAATTGCGGGTCTGATAGGTGTATTATAAATTACATAGCGATAACTACGAGAAAGCGCCGAATATCGCGCATGAAATTGCTCGGGAACTTCCTTCGCCCAACGCACGCACACATCTTTTGGCAATTGAGAATTTGCACCAAAAATCCAAGAGCGCATGTTACGCTCTTTTTCCGTATCGAAATGCACAATTTGGTGTGTTGCATGAACACCGGTATCCGTTCGACCGGCACAAGTAAGACTCACAGGATGATTGGCAACGTGGCTGAGCGCTTGCTCTAATGCGTCCTGTACCGTGCGGAGTCCTGTCTGAGATTGCCAACCATGATATTGACTCCCATCATATTCAACCATTAAGGCAATACGCATAGAGGAACTCTTAAATAAATGGAGAAAATGTACCCGATTACACGCTATTTGTCCAGCGCCAATGCGCCAGAAGTGAAGCATGCCAAAAATTGAATAGACATAATAAACAAAGTGTTCTAATATTTGTCGAATGTGTTCGCTTAATCTAGATTCGAGCATTATCTACTGGGGGCCTAAGCATGTATGTCAATATCACCTCGTCTGAAAAAGAAATCATCAAGACATATTTGTCCAATCCACAAAACTACGTAGAAGAAAAATATCTTCATTTATTACCAAGAACCTATCCTGATGGAACAAAACTCACACGTTTCAAGCCGAAGCATGATAATGATCAGCCCTTTAGAAGCCTCATCATTCCTCAAGAGCACTTCGAGGATGCAATTGTTATCCCTTTATCCAAACATTTGCCCGACGATTGTATGGCGCACTCTTGTACCGTGATAAAAAGTAAAATGTTTTTTCATCAAAATGCAACAGAGTCGACAGAGGTTTATACGCCACCATCCTCTTCTAAACTTTCACTTTTTGGTGGCCCATTAGAAGCAAGAACTGTCACAGAGTCGACAGAGGTTTATACGCCACTATGCTCTTCTAAACTTTCACTTTTTGGTAGTCCACTAAAAGCAAAAACTGATGTAGGCGCGGATTTTTGGACGAAAAAAAGGTATTTTTAAGAGCTATTCTTCCAGTATAAGAGGAGAATAGAATGAGCAAAAAACGAAATTATTACACAGCATCAAAAAAATCAAAAATTGCCCTTTCTGCCATTGA
>CAYYEZ010000017.1:0-6975 GCA_964471225.1 uncultured Legionella sp.
TCAATGGCAGAAAGGGCAATTTTTGATTTTTTTGATGCTGTGTAATAATTTCGTTTTTTGCTCATTCTATTCTCCTCTTATACTGGAAGAATAGCTCTTAAAAATACCTTTTTTTCGTCCAAAAATCCGCGCCTACATCAGAGTGACTTTCCTGTACCTGTCGCAAGATCAAAGGTTAAATCCATTTCCATCGACCTAGCTTTGTGAAACTGTATAGCATTGTTTTGATGAGGATATAGGCTTACAGAAGAGACTGATGCGTGTGAAGAAGCGCTTTTATATTTTGGTTTATAATTTTGGATAAGCTGTATTTTTTTTTGATGCCGAGCAATCTCTTCATCAATTAGACGATTAAACTCAGTGATAGCGGCATCAATGCAGCTTATTATGTATTGATTTTTAGGGTCCTCTTTGGAAAATTCATACGGATCAGGAATGACATCCTTAATATTATACTTTCTTACTCTCATTCCCGAGCGTGCATTCGCGCTTTTATGAGCAGAGGTTCGAATCAATTGGACATCTGCATGCGGCAACACGCTATATCCCATAATATTGGGTGGGGATAGCCTCCATAACAATACTTGTAAAAAATAGTCTTCACCCCACAACGTTTCATTGTCTGGAAAACAAAATTCGATTGCTTTTCCAGGCAGCAATTTTTGAATAGTACCGATATTTAAAGCCCAGGCTTTACAGCCTAGCATCTTTGAGACAGGTTTTCGATGTAAAGGAGAGTACGTAGGAATCGAGACAAATATATTTTTTGTTTCGTTCATTTCTGCAACCATATAATCAAATAAGTCCTCGATGCCAGAGTGATTCCGTGTTGTTTGATTGATCAAGGCAATGTTTTGAATATTGTCATCCATAAAGACGACATGCTGAATTGTTTTCTCTAGACAAAACTTTAATGCAGCACGTCTTCTTTCTGTGAGCTTACCTGGGTCGGAGAAAGTGTGATCAGCTAACTTTTTTCTAGGTTGAGTGATTAAGAAATCATAACGATTTTTTAGTTCTACTCTGTCAGCGATATTTAAATCTCTGTATTCTTCTTCAGTCAGTACGATAAGACAACGAGCGATGTCTTTTTCGGCCAATTCTGGCAAGGAGGCCTTCTCTTTTCTTCCTGCAAATACTACAAATAGTTTATGAGAATGATCGATAGGTTTTAATTTTTCTGCTTTGAAGTAAAAATATAATTTTTCTTCAACCTCATCCATGTTAGGCTCGTCTGCTTCAACCTCAGCCATACCAAATTGAGATGTTGAGGGTAGGCGTGATCTAGATTGTTCAAAATCTCTGAGCAATCTGAATGTTATTTTTGTTGCGTCTGGATTGTTAAAAACATCATCATGAGTCGTTTGTTTAGCGTCTTTGCTAGAAATTAACCACGGTAGTGATGGATATCTGTACCCGAGGTACTTCGGATCGATAATCATCTTAGGCGTTGTTTTGGTTATCATCTCGCTGAGATTTTTAGGCGTATCTATCTGTTCACTCTCTAAGAGAGAGGGTGAAGGTTTCGTCTGTGTTGTAATTGTTAGAATTGAAGGAAAGAGCCTAAACAGTTCGGAGTTAAGCGTTGGGCTGCCATATTTATCAATAAACTCTTTAAGATTTAGTCCCTTATACAGGATATCTGCGATATCTTTACCGACAAGTTCATAAATACGGATAGCAAATTTTTTATTTCCATTTTTAATCGCAAGATGAAAGGCTGTCAGACCTTTATAAGTTCCATCTGGAATAATCGATAATAACTCATCGATGTGACTGTTAAATGTATTAAGTATAAACTCCTTACTTTTCTCTTTATTATAATATTCACTTATAAGGATGACGAATTGTAAAAAATTAAGTGTGCTGTCCTTGTATTGAAAGGTTTTAAAGGCTTTCCATAAATAAGGCAATATCGTGGTATAACCTCTATGATTTTGATAAGCGTACTCAATTGCCCTACAAGGGTCGAGTGTGTTTAGAGGTAGTTCGGCGTTTTTAAGTAAAAGCTCAAATATGGAAAGGCTTGAGTAACGTAGGCACAAATAAACTACGTCCATACCCTGATAATATGATTCTCCTGAGACAGGAGTTGTATAATTATGTTTTGGATAATGACTTAATAATTTCTTAATAAACTCTGTATTACTAGAGTTTATTAAGAAAAACTGGATAACATTCAGGGCGTGCTCTTCTTTGTAGACTGACATCTCTGTGCAATCAATATATTCAGGACCTAATTCATAAAATATACGATACACACCAATGAAGATATCTGAAGTGTAAAATTGATAGCCATCTCTCGTTAGTAGTTTGGCAAACAATTTTTTTATGCCAGTGTTATTTTTTTGCTCATTATTGGTGTAATTGATTAAAGAAACCCATGTGTTATATGGTTTTGATTCAGGAATTTCGAGCGAAAGTGCTTCATTCATCTGTGATAAAATTTTTTGATATATTTCTGTTAAGTTCATTTTATTTTATTTAAAAATAATCATTTTGAGCATAATAACACACTTTGTTTTTATTTTGATCTTTTATGCGTCATCTGGTATCTCTCCAGCACGTCATCTGTAATATTTTGTCTTATTACGCATAAATTGAGAAACTTTATGAGCGTGGGGATATTTTCCCGGTTTGGTGATGTTGATTCAACATTTCTCTGACCGTGTTTAATGGCAATCCCATCACAGAATAAAAACATCCCTCAATATGAGAAATGAATTGACCGATATAACTTTGAATACCATAACCTCCTGACTTATCTTTATAATTTCCTAAAGATAAGTAATATTTGATTTCTTCATCGGTTATTTTTGCAAAAGTAACTTCCGTGATGTTTGTCTCAATTTTTTCATCATGTTCACTGATTAAACCGACAGTGGTCATGACTTGATGTGTCCTTTCCGAGTATTTCTTAAGCATATCAAATGCATCATGCTCATCGGATGGTTTACCTAAAATGATATTATCCAAAACAACTTCAGTGTCCGCACAGAGCACAGGCAGGGGGGGAAGACACTCGTTTTGAATTTTATGCCATGCAGCGTGGAGTTTTTCTTTTGTGACGCGTCGGGAGTACTCAATCGGTGGCTCATCTGGTTTGACAATCTCTGGTGTGTCCACCGAAAGCACTTCAAAAGGGACTTGCATTTGTTCCAGTAACTCTTTACGGCGAGGGCTTTTAGAGGCTAAGTAAATTTTCATTTAAATGCTACAGGTTGAATGATTGATAAGGCCCAGCAGTTGTAATGTTGAACCCTGGGTTCAAGTGGGACGCGACAGTGTTAGATCAGGTTAACCAATCAGTTTTGGCCATGCACAACACTAACAACAAAATACGACCCGATATAAAAGTATTGGTTCAAAAAATACACTGCTGGGTGAAGAAGTATAACACTGGATTGTTGTTTTTTACAGGCTTTCATTTATTCGTAGCTTTAATCAAAGCCTTGACACTGATGAATAGGTTTGCTAGGATTTTCCTGTTCAAATTACTATCCAATTTAATAATGAGATTATTCAATATAACAAATTTAAACCGTTGGCGTTGGTGCTAAAACACTAGGGCTTTCTGTTTTTTTTGTTATAGGACTTGAATAACTCATGAATCTAACTCAATACAAAATCATCAATTCTTCATTCGTTTGGCCATTTGGCCAACAATAAATTTCTTATTTTCAGATTTTTTTAATTTTTTATAAGGAAAATAGAATGAAGAGCGTCGTTCATCATTTATTAGATCGTAGAGTATTATCGTATGCGCAATGCCATGCGTTGTTTTCTTCCATCCTTCACGCGCATTTTATAGAGCAAGCCTCTGTTTTAGCATTATTTGCAGCAAAACAAGAAACAGCAGACGAGTTACTGGCTATTCGTGATTTTTTATTGCAGTACACCAAGTTTGATCATCAAAATTTTCATGTTGATTCAGACACTATCGTTGATATGACCGGTACAGGAGGAGATGGCTTAAAAACCTTTAATATCTCAACTGCAGCAAGCCTAGTTGTCGCAAGCTTGGGTATCCCTGTTGTAAAGCACGGAGGAGGGCGCGTGACGAGCACTACCGGAAGTGCTGATGTGATTGAGCACCTTTGTATTACCGAATCAGATAGTGCGAAAGAAACAGCGCATGCGCTAGAGTCTTTTTCCTATGCTTTTTTAAGAGCGAGTCAATTTAATAGCGTATTTGATCAATTTAAAACCGTGAGGCGTATGTTGGGTTTTCCGACGCTACTGAATATTCTCGGGCCATTAATTAATCCTGTTTCACCAAAACGTCTTGTGCTTGGAGTGTATCGTGCGTCGTTGGTTGATGTCGTTGCTGACGTGCTCGTGCAGTTAGGCGTGATTCATGCGCTTGTTGTTCATGCCCAATCTGGTTTGGATGAGTTTTGTGTTTGCTCTGAAACACGTGTTTCTGAAATACATCATGGACAAATTAAGAAATACACGATATCAGCCGAGTCACTCGGATTACCTCATTATTCCCTCGCAGATCTCAGTGTGACAGATGCCATTCAAAGTGCTTGCGTGATACGAGATATCTTGGGTGGTCAACTTTATGGAGCCAAAAGAGACGCAGTGTTACTTAATGCTGCAGCAGGATTTGTGGTGGCAGATGTTGTAGAGAATTTAAATGATGGTTTGCTCGTAGCTAGAGAGTTAATTGATAACGGAAAGACCGCCTGTTTTCTTCAAAAGTTAACAGGAGGTTATGATGTCTAGATTCTTAACCTTGATGAGGCCTTTAGTTTTATCTCGTGTCAAAGCAATGCCTTTTTTTGATCAGTTTCCAGAAAAATCAACTGATTTTTGTCAAATGTTTGGCTCGGATGTGCCGAATATTATTGCAGAAATTAAGTACAAAAGTCCTAGAGGAAAAGTTTACAACGGGGATTTATCTACTCTTGAAATTGCAAAGTCGTATGCAGATGCTGGTGCCCGTGCAATTTCTATTTTGAGTGAGCCACATTATTTTGATGGTGATGCGTTAAGAATAAAAGAGGTTCATCAAGTTATCCCGGACATACCTATCCTGATGAAAGATTTTATCCTTTCAGAAAAACAGCTTCGCCAAGCTCGATTTTTTGGTGCTAGTGCGGCGCTTCTGATTGTGGACTTCTTATCTAAAAGTGAGCTTCATGATCTGTATTACTGCTGTTTATCGTTAAACATGACGCCATTGATAGAAATTCATGATTTTACCGGATTAGAGATTGCACTCGAGCTTGAGCCCCGTGTTATCGGTATTAATCATCGTGATTTAAAAACCATGACGATAGATCGGTTAAAAGCAAAGAAATTATTACCCTATATCCCAAAAAATATTCATGTGGTTGCTGAAAGTGGGATCTCATCTTCGTCAGAAATGATCTCTTTGCAACGGTTAGGATGCCATGGATTTTTAATTGGGTCTTATTTGATGCAACACAATGATCCGGGTGTCGCGTTATCTAGATTGATACAAGGGGTGTCACATGAAAACTAAAATCTGTGGTGTTCAAAATACAGAGGAAGCGATGCATGCAGTTTGTTATGGTGCATGGGCAATCGGATTTAATTTTTATCCAGATTCACCTCGCTATCTGGATAAGGCTCAAGCGAAATCTATGATTCATGGTTTGCCTAGTCAAATTTTGAAAGTAGGCGTGATGCCTGCTATTCAATCCAATGACGTTGTGCCCTTTAGAGATGAACTTGGGCTCGATCTATTGCAAGTTTATGAAGATCTGGATGTCATGCCGATTGTCAAAAAAAATATGATTCTAGCTCTTGCGTTGCATACCGCTGCGGACTTGCCAAAGAGAGATGTTTTAGAACAATACGGGTATTTGTTGATTGACGCCCCACCCTCAAAAGAAGGGCTAATCGGTGGAACTGGTCGCTTAAGTGACTGGAGCCTGGCGAAACAATTATCAACATCGTATCGAGTGATTTTAGCCGGTGGTCTCACGCCAAAAAATGTACGTGAGGCGGTGGATACAGTGCATCCATTTGCAGTGGATGTGGCGAGTGGTGTTGAGTTTACGTTGGGCAAAAAATCGCCCGCATTGATGAAAGAATTTTTAAACGAGGTGAATGATGTCACGTGAAGGTTATTTTGGAGAGTACGGTGGTTGTTATGTTCCAGAAACATTAATCGAGCCTTTAAGACAGCTTAAAAAAGCATTTTATGACATTGTACCTACAGCGGCATTTCAGCAAGAGTATCAGGCTTATCTGAAACACTATGTGGGTCGAGAAACGCCACTTTACCATGCAAAACGCTTGAGTGAACACTTGAATGGCGCATCTATTTACTTAAAGCGCGAGGACTTAACGCATACAGGTGCTCATAAAATTAATAATGCCCTTGGACAAGCTTTGCTTGCGCGATTGATGGGGAAAAAATGTTTGATTGCAGAGACAGGTGCAGGACAGCATGGTGTGGCTACGGCAACGGTTGCAAGTTTGCTTGGGATGTCCTGCCTTGTCTTCATGGGAGAAGAGGATATGGCGCGCCAGTCTTTGAACGTGATGCGTATGAAAATCTTAGGTGCTGAAGTTTATCCTGTTCGTATTGGATCTAAAACACTCAAAGATGCCACCTCAGAGGCGCTACGTCACTGGGTGAGTCATTTAGATGAAACTTACTATTTATTAGGTTCGGCTTTAGGTCCTCACCCATATCCCACGATGGTTCGTGAATTTCAACGTGTGATCGGTCTTGAGGCGAAGACACAGATATTAAAAGAGGTGGGGCGATTGCCTGATGAGCTGGTTGCCTGCGTGGGAGGAGGAAGTAATGCGATTGGCCTTTTTCATGCCTTCCTTGAGGATGTCAGTGTAAGAATGACTGGAGTCGAAGCTGGCGGAACAAGCTTTTCCCCTGGTTGTCATGCAGCACGCTTTAAAACCGGTCGAAAAGGGGTGTTACAAGGAAGTGTAAGTTATTTACTTCAAGATGAAGACGGGCAAGTGCTACAAACC
>CAYYEZ010000018.1:0-5759 GCA_964471225.1 uncultured Legionella sp.
TCATGTCTATTGCCTTCTTTCTATGCAAGCCGCCAACGCTTTGAAGAAAAGAATAAATTGAATCCCAGGCATCATCTTGTATATTATTGTTCATATAGGCAGTCCATTTAGTGTTGTTTACAATCGCAATCGAATGACACTGTCTACCTGCTCGAAGATGATACCAAAGATGTCTTTCAGCATCGGTGCTGTTTTTTCGTAAACTACGAGCTCGTTGTCTTAGCGCAGATTTGTCCATTCCCCTCTCCCCAACTTTTTCACGCGAAGAGCCTCATCATATTATCAAAATTCCTATCGAGGGAGAGGGGGTAGAACGAAGTGAAATTGAAAAATTTGTGATCAATTTAAGATTAAATTTTGTCTAAAAAACTTTAGGGACGTTACCTAGTCAAAATTGATTATATTATCAACAATTTTGACTTAATATACCATTATTTTTCTATATAAATCCTATTTTTGATGCTGTTGCATTTGATAGTTTTTATTCCGAATCAAGTTTATTTAAACACTGCTTTATTATTTTTAGGCTCCTAATCAACTGCTGTGATGAGATGGAAGGGTAGCTTTTAACAAGTACGTGATGAATTTCTTCGGGCAAGTACGGTGATTGATTTTTTGTCAACGTCAAACGAATGAGTTCATCACCAAGCTTTTCTGTGATTTGATCTAACTCTTTTCTAAACAGCTCAATTGAATCGCCTTGGCCAGCTAGAATTGGTATGTGATTTTTTTCTTCCCATTCTTCCATCAATGTGCGTTGGATTATTTTAGAAAGCGTGAAATTTTCTTTCAAAATGTTTATAATAGCTTCTGTTTTTTGTGATGAAAGATGCGCTTTCATACATTTTTGTTTTAATTTAAAGCAAAGTTCTTGCTCTCTTTCGAGGTTTTCTATCGGAATGCGGCGAAATTTGTAAGCAGCCAGAGGAGCCATGATAGCTAATCGTCGTAACATGAGGTTATTCAAGGAGAGGGACCCAGGATGTTTTGAAATAAGTATATGCATATTCATTTCAAAACACGTTTGTTATTAATTTTTTCATTATATAGTCAAGGAACCAATGAGTACTTTTATAAAATCACCTGAATTATTGTCGCCTGCCGGCTCATTAAAACGGATGCGTCGTGCTTTTGCTTATGGTGCCGATGCTGTTTATGCTGGTCAACCTCGATATAGTTTGCGTGCTAGAAATAATGAATTCACGCATGAAAAGCTAGTATTGGGCATCGAAGAAGCACACGTGCAAAACAAACTCTTTTTTATCGCGAGCAATATTATTGCACAAAATAACAAGATAAAAACATACTTGCGAGATTTAGAACCTGTGATTGAAGCCAAACCTGATGCACTGATTATGACAGATCCTGGTTTGATCATGATGGTAAAAGAGCGGTGGCCGCATCAAATTGTCCACTTGTCTGTTCAATCGAGTGTCATGAATTATGCAAGTGTAAAGTTTTGGAAATCGGTGGGGATTGAGCGTGTTATTTTATCTCGAGAGCTCTCGCTTGCAGATATCCAAACGATTCGAGATGAATGTCCTGATATTGAGCTTGAAGTATTTGTCCATGGGGCTTTGTGTATGGCTTATTCGGGTCGATGTTTGCTTTCTGGCTACTTTAATCATCGTGATGCGAATCAAGGCGCTTGTACCAATGCTTGTCGATGGCAATATTCTTTGAAAGAAGCAAAAGAGGATGACTGGGGTAATGCTCACATTGAGGCTAATCAAGCTTACGTATTTGAGCAATCCCCTCAACGGGCGGGTGAAATGAATGTTGTTGAAGAGGATGAGCATGGCACATACCTTTTTAACTCTAAAGATTTGAGAGCGATACAACATGTCGAAGCTTTAATAAAAATGGGGATTGATTGTGTCAAAATAGAAGGACGAACAAAATCTGATTTTTATGTTGCAAGAACAACACAGCTTTATCGTCGAGCGATTGACGATGTTGTTGCTGGGAATCCGTTTGATTGGAAGCTGATGGATGCTCTCGAGGGATTATCTTTACGTGGCTACACAGAGGGCTTTTATCGTCGGCATGTGCCAGAAGAATATCAAAGTTATAAAGATAGAAACACAACCGGATTACGTCAACAAGTTGTAGGTGAATGTATAAGTTACGATACACAGCGTCAAAGGTTAACGATGCATGTGAAAAATCGATTTTCGCTAGGAGATACACTGGAGATTATGCTTCCCTCTGGAAATCAGCTATTCACTTTAGAGGGATTAGAGGATCAGCAAGGACAAAGCATCTCACATGCGCCAGGGAGTGGTCACACGGTGAATGTTCAAATTCCTCTCGACGACATCTCACAACTTGAGCATGGATATATTATTCGACATTGGGAAGAAATGCATGAAAGTCCCGTATAACTGTTTGCACTGATGACCACGTATCTACTTTTAAATACTGTTAATTTTGATGGGGTGGGTGATTTTGTCCACTTTGAAGAAATCGTAGAAGAGTTGCTGAGGCGTCCTGAGTTTAATGACGTCAGACTTGTAGGATTTATCTATTTTTTTGCATCAGACTTAGAAGAGCGTTATCAAGATATTCAAAGACGGCTTGATAATCTCGCTTGTCGCTCTGATCCTGAACGATTTATTTATTTTTATGGTCGATATCAAGCACATCTTTCGTGGCGTAGTGATGCTTCAATTGCATCCTTATTTCAAGAAGCTAGTCAGTTGGTCATTATCTCATACGATAAGCTCACTAAGCTGTATGAAGATCTGATTCCTCCTCGGATTGTAGTGAAGTACATTGGTGAGCATGAGGGGGTAACCGGCGAAAGGCTGTGTCGAGCAGAAAGAACACTCAAACGCTCAATGGGACTAGGGCCTACTTGTTATGGGATAAAGCTGAAAAACATTCGGCCTCTCACTCGCAAAGCAGCTATTTTGACTATACAGCGTTTAGCGCCAGATTTTGTGGCATCTTTATCGTATTCAACAGGCATAACTGAATTAGCTAATTTTTTTGCACGATACGAATTGATCCCCGCTTATTTTAACCATCTCAACGCTTTTTTCTCTTTTTTATCTTTGTTTGTTTCGAATTCGACTTTACCGCAAAACGTGATTTTTTATCTTTCTGGCGTAAACTTAGAGCATTTTTTACGACATGCAAGGCATGAAAATTATTTTGCTTCTTGTACTGATTTTCAGATTGAAATTATTTTTCAGGATCATTCAATAAAACTTACTCCTTGTTCTGATGATCCATCAAATCGTTTAATTCGAGTTTTTTGTGGATTTCAAATACATACAGACGCCTATTATGCGCTTTTTAGACTAACAAATATTGCAGGTGTATCGGGTGATAACTCTCTTGAGTTAGCAATTTCAATGTCAGTTTTACCTTTTTATTGGTCAAGCAATGAGGAGTGTAAACGCCCAACACTGACTGCACTGCGTGAGATTACTCAAGAAAATACGGTGGTTTCTAGCAAAAAAGCTCGTAAAAGTTTTGGATTATATTTTAATCAAGTCGTTTTGAGCCAACATGAAGAGATTTTCGAGAAGCAATTTTCTCGTGCTAAACATGATTTGTCGACTGTAAATTTTAAAGCAATGAATAAGGTATGGAAAGATGTGACTTCTTATTTAAAAGATCATAAAAACTTCTACTCACATCTGACTTCTATTTTTATTGAAAATGTAAAAACTTCGGCCCGGGATATTTCGATAGAAGAATCTAAACTAAATGACCGAAGTTTACTTGCCATGACCACGAAGACTGCTTGATTGATATTGTTTACCTGTTGACTCGTGCTCGTTAAAATAGGCATCAACCGCGTGAAATTGGTCTAATAACGATTCTTTTAGTTTGTTGTTTCTCCATACTGTCACTGTTGAAGTAAATAACGAGAATCGTTGACCTGCGTCAAAACTGAAGAAATTAATCATAAAATTAAACAAACGGATGACAGTGTTTGCAATTAATTTAAGCGAAAGAAAAAACGCATTATCATCAAATTTTTTCTCGGTATCTCGAAATAGTTTCTCACATTCGTTTTTAAATTTGATCAGCGAAGAGTAATCCAACTGATTCAAAAACTCGACCTCTAACTCAAATAATGATTTGACTAAATTATCTATTGTCTGTCCGTGATTTTTGAAATTTGGATTTTCCCGAAGCTTCAGTATAGCTTTAGCTTTGGCAGTATATTGAGCATGGAACCCTTCTAAAATGGCATTCAAAATCTTTTCTTTAGGTATTTTTGCTGTTATATAGATTGCTATGTTAGGATCTAATTTAACAATATCTAAAATCTGTTGCTGATATTTTTCTTGAAAATTTCCATTAACGTATTGTAACAAATAAGGATGTTGATGAATTGCTTTGAGAACGATGTTCGGGTGTTGATCTTGTAAGTTGTGAGACATAAACTTAAGTAGGCTCAATTCCTTCTCGATCAAGGTAATCACAATAGCTGAATATTTTTTTTGTATCTCTTTGCTCACATATTGTAAGAGATAGGTTTTTTTTTGTATCACTTGCAGTATGAGAGCTGGATGTTTATTTTGGAAAGTCTCCGAAACGCAGCGTAAAGAATCAGGATAATACTCTAGCGCCATCCGAACTACTTTTTCATCTTCACGGAGTCGCGGACTAAGATACGCTAGCGGCACTGCGGTTTCGAGATGCATGAAGCGCATAAAAGTTCTACCAACTGCCGCCGAGGCAATGCTATCATCATTCTTCAGCCTATCGCTCGCATACATCACAGCCATTGGATGTTGGCTAATAGCGATTAACATGATTTTTTGATTATCTCTAAACTGGCTGTCAAAATAAGTCAGCACTGTTTCACCTCTGAAGATGCTATCGTTGCCGTATAGCTCCAGTGTAAATAAAAGAAGACTTTCATCTTTTTTGAGTGCATCATTGAGTCGTTTTAGTGCCGAAATATTTTCTTTAATAGCTGCTCGAGCAGACTCTGCTTCAGTTAAAACACCATTAAAAAAATTCTTTAATTTCATTCATCATCTCCATTCCCCCCTATATTTTATCACAAAAAACACAGATGGGGTTTAATTTGATCAATCATGTCGTCGCGCTATAAGACCCTAGAACTTTTTCACAAACCATTTTTTATACTGATTTAAGGTGCGTATTTTAAAAACAACCGACAAGAGATACGGGTTTGTATGTGCTAATCAATGATTGCTGCGTCAGGTAATGGTATGGACCCTACCTCTTTAACTAGGCTTCTAAGTGAGCAAGAATGGAATGGTTGCGTTCATTCGAAAAAGGAGGTGAAAAAAGATATTAGCGTATTAGGTTCTGTGAACCAATTTTTAACGCATCCATATGAGGACTCCTACAAAGTGTAAAAACCCTAAGGGATCGGACATCCTTTTGTTAAATAAATAAAAAATCACCCAAAATGCATCATTTAAGATAAAAATGCTTCGACCAGAAATCGTTCTTTATAGTGCCAATTATCAATTTTTCTCGGATTTTTTGTATTTGTTTTTGATGGAATGACTGCGGCGCAGTCTTGGCTTTCAAACGTGTCAATCAATGCTTGTGAATCATATCCTTTATTAGCAAGAACCATCGTATCACGCTGTTCTTTTAGCAGCTCAGCTGCTTGAGTCACATCATGTCTATTGCCTTCTTTCTATGCAAGCCGCCAACGCTTTGAAGAAAAGAATAAATTGAATCCCAGGCATCATCTTGTATATTATTGTTCATATAGGCAGTCCATTTAGTGTTGTTTACAATCGCAATCGAATGAC
>CAYYEZ010000019.1:0-7139 GCA_964471225.1 uncultured Legionella sp.
TGACAGAGAGCGAATTTGAAAAAGCGAACGAATTTAAGCAGGCCCTGCTGCTTCGTGCAATGCAAAGTGTGAATAACAAACTTGCTTATGTTGTAAGTTTTGCTGAGCGTCTTAACGCGATCTCGGATAAGGATTATGATCTTGATGTTTTTTATAAGGGTATGAAGGGTGAATTTACATCTCTATTAAATGAAGCTAATACAATTAAAAATTCGGCCTATGTACGTGTATTAAAAGGGTTCTTCAATACTGTCTCTCGTATGGTAGATCAGATGCGTGGTCGTCGTACTCCGAGCTATGTTACGAAAGAGCTGATCAGCAAAGAACAAGATTTGTACGCTCTTGTGAGGATGGGTTTCCAGAATGTTTTAGTTGATTATAAGCTTAAGCACAAAGATAATCCCAGTATGATGGTGCTTCATCAGGTGGCAGAAAATTTATTAGCCCATGCAAATAAAGTTTCTGAGAGTTCACTTAAAGATAATCACGAAGTGATGGCTCTGATGAATCGGGACCTGCATGATGCACAAAGAATCATCCGCTCAGCTGATGAGGGTCGGATTGAAGAGGCGATTGAAGCACTGAACAGGATGATGAATCGCAGATCTTTTCAAGCTGAAGATCGTACTTGGTCTGAGTATATTCGAGCTAAATTAACCTTCAGAAATGTGGCGATTGCTGTAACACTCTGCGTGGTGGCTGGTGCCGTCATTTTTTTCACAGGGGGAGCAGGCATACCCCTTGTGGCGCCTTTATGCGTATATGGGCCGGTTTTACTGAGTACTGCTGCCGCAGGAATAAGCGGATTAGCGCTTTCTGTACCAGTGTATGCGGCTTTTGCTCTGAATTGGATGGTGAGTACTTTAAACCCAATCACGGTGACTGCATTTTTACAACAGTCTGGATTTGGCCATTCAGTCCTGGGGGCGGTTGGTGCAGGTTTTGTTTATGGAGCAACCGTTGCACTTGCTGCTTCCTCTATCTTGTTTGCGGGTGCTTATGGCGCAAACAAAGTCTTAGGTTGGGCCTACAATCTTGTCGTTGGAAGAGAGCCTAATGCTGAAGAAGGGATGAAGCGTGCAAATGATGATACGCTTTTGCAAGATGGCTTGCCTGATGGCGTGTTTGGCGTCGGAGATCCTGGATTACTGAGTGATGTCGAGGAGCTGGTGCAGCCTCAAGTGAGGGAGGCTGTCTCGTCCGGCCTTTCTCATGAGGACTCCACTGTTGTGTCTGTTGAAAATCCTATCCACAAATTTAAGAAAAAACTACAGACCGATCGTCCTGAGTCGCTTGAGTCGCTTGAGCCTGAAGAGACGCAAGAGCGACATGTTGAAAATCCGCTTAGGAAATGACATCTTTAATTACTCATCAATAATGTATCTACTTTTGCTGCCGAGGTGAAGTCGTTGTGGGTGAGTCCATTGAGGGCCGAGTCATATAAGTGGCATGACAGTAATTATAGCCTATTTCAGAATTAGGATAATAAGTATAGATCTCCCCACTTTAAGGGGGTATCTAATTGAGCCAGAGTGAGATTTTGAAATTCATTCTATAAATTGGGGTATCGATGTTCTTACTCAAAAGATTTCCTTTTGAGTAAGAACATCGCGCTTTTTATGGCGTAATGTTAGATAAATTTGAGCTAACCTGGGTGTTTTTATGAGCCTGATTATTTGCTAGTGAAAATAATCCAACGCCAGTAACTAAACAAGCCGTACCCATAATAGCAGTCGGAATGGATACTGGTGCTAAGGTGAACGCCAAAGCAATGGTGAGTGCACCGAATGCAGCGATAAAACCACCTAAAATTTTAAGCATCAGTCCTGCATGACCGACCTTTGACTGAGGTGCTGGCTGTTTGAGCTGTGTTTGAGGATTCATTATTCTTACTTCTTTAGTCCCTAAATATCCGTTAAGGGCATCGATAGAATCTAGTTCTTTTTTAGGTTCGCTAGAATCAGGAGTCCTAGTGGGGGATAATTGAGTATCTTTTTTTATTAGATATGCGGGATTGATACAGCATGAGTTAATTAAATCTATCGCGTCATCTTTTTTCATAAATTGAGATAATCTAAAGATAACATCATCCACTTTTGGCCAGCAGGCGTAAAAATGTAATCGTCCATCCTTTGATTTACCTAGGAAATTTTGCTTTTGAGGGTCATACCCACCAAGACAACAGTCAAGCCCTTCCATAGCACTTTCAAGTTGTGAGCTATAGCATTGACTCCAAAATTTATGGTTATCAAAACCATGTGGATTGAGTATGCATCTACATAAAGCAGCGAATGTGGCGTTAGATTTATAGCTTAGCTCAGCTTCAAGACGAGCAATATCATTACGCAGCAGGTCAATGTTTTCTGTTGTTGGAGCGTATATATTTTCACCCTGTGCTTTCCTTTGTCTCAAATTCTCAGCGTGTTCTAACTCAAGCAGCATGGCTTTAAATTGTTTGCTCTTAGAAAACTCTACTCTGGTTTGCGCCATGATTTTGCCCCTTAAAAGTAAATTTGGCCTGATTATATATCAAAAATGGATTTTTTGAAACAAAAAGATCTTTTAATTCACAGATTAAGCTAAGTCTGACTCGACCTCGAAATGTTTCGTAAGTCTTGAAGGGAGCAAAGACTCTAATGATCTAAAACATACTCTTGTCTTTTTTTGATCTCACCTAAAGTAAAAAATGATCGCAGTTGGGCGACTCCTGGCAAGGATAACAAGACATTTGCATATAATCGTTTATAGGCTTGTACATCTTTTACCCGAATTTTCATCCAATAATCAAATTCACCAGCTAAAAGAATACATTCAATAATCAAAGGAATTTTTTGAACAGCCTCTTCAAATACAGTGAAACTATTCGCTGTAGAGCGCTCTAAGATCACACCAACACAGACCAAAACGGGTAGCCCAACTTTATCAGGATCTAAGTCAGCGTGAATTCCTTGGATATAGCCCTCATCAAATAAACGTCTTACACGGTTCCAGCAAGCAGTTTTACTGATACTGACTTTTTCAGCCAATGCAGCGTTGGAGATATCACCTTGTTTTTGTAGAATTTTTAAAAGTTTAAGGTCTATTTTGTCTAAGTTCATTATAAATTTTATTCTTAAAAATCGATTTTATTGATCATTTATATCATATTTATTTGCTTTTATTAATATAATATTTTTTATTTGGATTGAAATGCGAACCACATTTATTTGTTCACAAATTAAAATATCTTAATGTTTTTTGTGTTGAGGTGTTTTATGAAAGAGCAAAATGGTCTTGTGGAAACTGATCTTGAAAATCAAAATTTAGATGAAAGCGTTGTGGCTGATTGTGCTTTAGTAAAGGCAGGCTATATAGATTTTTTGATAGATTTGATGAGTGAGCTTAATAATACTCGATTGTATTGGTTATGGATAAAATATGTCCTTTCATCTCTGAACGATCAACAATGGTATCATGCACACTTAAGCGAACTTTTGAAAGCGTTTTCTCCTGTCACTGATGCACTCAGTTATAGCATTTATATCACCAAAATTTCTTTAGTCTTATTCGATCGAATGCAGCATCCTGAAAAAGACACGCCTTCATTGCGAGGGGATGTCTTATGGTGTCTTTCCAATTGTTTGACAGCGACCTATCTTTGTGACCCCGCAATAAGACCACAACTTTATACTTTAGGGTGGTGGGGTAATTTAAGTATGCAATCTTTATTGGTTTACGATGGTGTGAGTTTGGGATTTCAATATAAACAAAAACTTAATCAAATTTTACCAAATAATTTCAAATTACCCGATACTTTTGAAGTGAGACAATTATTACATGGTCATGATAGACAATTACTTTTTATATACACGACTTACGCAACTTCTCTTGTTATCGGTTTTTACCTATTTAGAGGAGGCTTCTACGCGTCAAGCACATTAAATCCTTTAATTGGGTCTGGGCTGTGTGTTTCTACGACTATTCTTACCTATGAAGTCGAATGGATTATTAATTTAAAAAAACTGAAAAAAATACATCAAGATGAAAATAAGCTAAGTTGTCTCGTATTTTTGTCTATGGTGTTGGGTCTTACTTTTCCACTCATTATATGGACTTCTCTTGATTCAAACTACAACGTCTTGAGTATTTCATTGGGATTAAGTTGTATGACGGTTATGAATCTATTTTTAAAACATAAGATTAAAAAAGAAATGCAATCATTTTTACTCTTTAAACCGGCAGTGAGTGAGTTAATTGAGCAAGGTGCTCAACAGCTATGTCATTTAGACCTTCGACAGGAAAATGTGAATATGTTAAAATAAACACAATTTTTAATCTGTGAATCAAAAAAAAATGCGAGTAGAATATTTTTTATCTGGATTAGCGGACGAACTTTACGAACTTCAATTAAGCTCATCTCAATATGAGCTTATTACGATGATTTTATCTGATTTAAGATCAAGCTTACCAAAAGAGATTGATGAAAAGAAAGGACCCATATTATCCAGTATAGTGAAAGACCACATCATTTACAGTCAAGATAAACCTTCGATTACGCTTTATGAAAAACTGGTTGCGGAATTAAATCGAACTACTTTACAAGTTCATACTATGCAGCCAACCAGCTTACTTTGCGCTTTGTACTACTTGAATGATCTGATTGCGGTATCTTCTGCGATGGGTATAGGGACGGAAGAGAGTATCTATCCTAATGATAAACATATCGAAGTCATCTGTCGTTTTCTACGTAGTATTGATGTTCGTACTGAAGAAGCGTTTCTATTGATTCAACATTGTCGTGCTGGGCGAGTGAGTCAAGATGCCCATATTGTTCCTTTGATAATAGATATTATAGAAATATCCTATGCTAGGCTTGGTAGCTGGAAAGCGGAGGATCGTCATAAAAAACAATTAAACGTGGATCAATTTTATAAGGGAGGGGCAGAGTGCTGTATGGCAAAAGGCACTCTATTGATTTTACGGTCGTTACAACAGTTACCGGATGATCTTTTGAGCATGCTCTTGGGTATCCCGCTAGACGTTAACTTGATGAAAGAATTACAAGATTGCAGTAACGAAGCCATTCGAGTTATCACGGAAGAGAGTTTAGAGCGGCGATATAGAGGAGGAAACTCTGCAACTACATGGCTTAGGCTAAGAAGAGCGATTGAAATTGAACCCATTAGATTATCTGTTATGCCAACCTCAGCTACGAGCGTTGCTGGCTTTTTTTCACCCATAAGTCCTAAACAACAATCAGAGTTTTCTGAAAGTAATGAAGAAGCTTTCTCTTTATAAAATTAGTAATGTAAGATTGATTGTGTAGTCAATATCATCTTATATGAGTAAATCTGAGTAAAAAAAAAGCACAATAAGTTAATGATGTAATAAGTATTTGAGGTAATGAAGTATGTGGTCAATGTTGTCTTATATGAGTGAAGATGAGTGCGAAAACGCAGCGCAATTTTTTAAGTCCGGATGTCTAAAATTAGGGCTTAATGAGGAGGGGATTGATGATTTGTGTCTCGTGATCGGTTCTTATCCTCCTAGCAGCGTGTATGCGAATATCACTCCCAAACCTTCGTTTGAAGGGTTTCGAACAGTGCTTGATAATGTGAAGGATTTCTTGGAAGACGGGGTCTATGAATCGTGTTTGGCTTTGATCCCTCAAGATGTGTTGCAAGTCAAAACTTTGGATATACCTTTATCGATTCAATCAAGCAGTTACGAGTTTGTGTTTTTAACCTTAATTGATGTGATGGCAGGATGCAGTAAAATTGGAGGAGGGACTGAAGATTTTATTGCCATCATTTCAGGGGCGCCCAAATTGGCAAATTTGTTATTTCAAGATCCAATTTTTAATCGTATTAATTTAATGTTAAATAAATTATATAAAAACCAAGGGAGCTCCTATTTTCAGTTCATGGTGCCTGTGATGTTCGCACATGCTGTTTTGCTTCAAAAAAACACGAGTAGTCCAAAAAGCGCTAGATTGCCGAATACAATGGAAGAGTTTGGTGCAATTCAAGACCAGCACTTTTGCGGCTGCTTAACTGAGGCATCGTTACAATCGCGAAACGCTTATCTAGACTTGTTGCGTTCAGAAAGCTACCAAGAAAATCCTTGGTTAGCTCAAATGATTCCTCTCGAACTTGAACAAGAATTGTTAGCAGTCAGTGATGAGGTAAAAAAAATAATTAAAGCTCGCATTAGGCTTGCAAATGAAAATCATAGTGAGCTCTTGGAACATGTTAATGTTGCTATTCGTTGGCTTGATACACCTTACCGTGTTGTCTATCAACACGATCAATTTTGTAGTATCGCACCATCACCGACGCTTTCAGATCGTTTTACGCCTGTCTCAGATCGCTATACGCCTATGTCGGATCGCTATACGCCTATGTCGGATGGCTACCGTAGTGTGTCCACTGACACATTCAATCTTTTTTCTCCAGTGCGAAAAACCTCTTCTGCTGATGCAGATCACTTTGCATTAACCGTTTCATCAGAGCCGATAGAAGCGAGAAAACTCTCCTAGAGTTAATCCTAATAGTGAGTTATTTTATCGCTTTCAACTTTAAGTAGTGTGAGCTCATTCTAGAATCACGGTTCTCTGTTTGAAGGATGTCATTGTGCGATGACATCCTTCTCTGATTTAGATTCACCCGAATATTATAGATTATTTTTGTACACACTAGGTTCTGTGAACCAATTTTTAACGCATCCATATGAGAGCTCCTACAAAGTGTAAAAACCCCTAAGAAGGCGGACGTTATTTATCAAATCGAGAAAAAAATCTCCGAAAATGCTTCATTTTGGAGAAAAATGCTTCGACCAGAAATCGTTCTTTGTAGTGCCAATTATCAATTTTTCTCGGATTTTTTGTATTTGTTTTTGATGCAATGACTGCGGGGCAGTCTTGGCTTTCCAATGTGTCAATCAATGCTTGTGAATCATATCTTTTATTAGCCAGAACCATCGTATCACGCTGTTCTTTTAGTAGCTCAGCTGTTTGAGTTACATCATGTCTATTGCCTTCTTTCTATGCAAGCCGCCAACGCTTTGAAGAAAAGAATAAATTGAATCCCAGGCATCATCTTGTATATTATTGTTCATATAGGCAGTCCATTTAGTGTTGTTTACAATCGCAATCGAATGAC
>CAYYEZ010000020.1:0-2612 GCA_964471225.1 uncultured Legionella sp.
ATTCAACGTCATCTAAAAATGTCGGTTTATTCATATTCATTTCATTCACACTCAATATCTATCTCATTTTCATGCAGGTTTTAATATGCATTTCCAATCACAATGTTTTGTCTTTTCAATTTCTTATAAATAAATAGACCAATGCCTATCACCAGCCAAGAGCAACCAAAAATTAGCGCATTTCGTTCTAAATTGACCCAAAGGCAAAGCATCACCAATACAGATAACAAGGGAAGAATCAAATTGAGGCATTTGTTTTTAATGCCTTGGGTTTGTTTTTCCAACAGATAGAACTTCACAAAAACCGAGAAATTCACCGCCGTAAAGGCAATCAAAGCACCGAAGCTAATCATTCTGACCACCGTCGCAAGATCTAGAAAAATGGCCGATAGCGAAATCAAGCCAATACTTAAGACGGCATAAAGTGGCGTACCTAATTTTGCATGGAGCTGCCCAAAGGTTGCTTTGGGGAAAATGCCATCCTTCGCCATAATATGAATCAGACGTGAAGCGCTGGCATGAGTGGCTAAACCTGAAGCGAAGGTATTCATGATTTGGGCACATAAAAATACGGCTTGGAAAAGTGCTCCTCCCACATAGAGAACAATTTCAGGTAAGGCTTCGTCAGGGTTGTTAAAACGCACATTGCTTGGAAAATACAGCTGGATAAACCATGAGGCACTAATAAAAATTCCGCCCCCGAGCAACGTGGTAAGCAGCACGGCACGTGGAATATTCTTTTGGGGATCTTTGGTTTCATGGGACATGGTCGTGACCGCATCAAAACCCAAAAATGAAAAACATAAAATCGATGCACCCGCAATCAAAGGCAAAACAGAACTGTCTCCATTAAACAGCGGGGCTAAAGTCAGTACATGATCATAGCCTTGTTCAGAACCCACGCCTTGAATGACTAGATAGATAAATAAAACCATCAACAGCAAGGGCAAAAGCACAAACACCAAACTCAAGTTCGCCAAAATATTGACTCGAAAGCAGTTAATCAAGGTGACTAAACCTGTAAATAAAATCACCCAGACCCAATAAGGTACACTCGGAATCACAGCTTCTAAGTAAATACTTGCCAGTAAGGCATTCACCAAAGGCAACAAAATATAATCTAGCAGTGAACACCAGCCGACAAAAAAGCCTGCTTTGGCTCCACACGACTGTGCCGTGTAGTTATAGGCAGAACCTGAGTCACCACTGATTCGGCTAAAACGTGCATAACTAAATGCGGTCAGTAACATTGCAACCAACGCCAAAATATAAGCCAATGGCACACGCCCATCGGTGATCCCAGACACAATCCCAAAGGTATCAAACACTACCATCGGGGTCATATAGGCCACACCAATAATGACCACTTGCCATAGTGACATTTTCTTTAAAGAAAAATCTGCATTTTTCACCGAAATCACCATCTTTCATTTTTTAATCTAGTGATTTTGGTTTTTGCAACAACTATGCCATATAATAAAAGCTTCGCTATTTTAAAAATATTGAATTAAATGCCAAAGTACGATTTAGAAACTCGAAAAGCAGCGATTCAACGCTATAAACTCACGGATTATAAGGTTGCCGTTTGCAAGGAATTTAACATCTCTCGTGTGACCTTAGACGCATGGATTAAGCTCGAAGAGGAAACAGGTAGCTTGTTTCCAAAAGCAGCGAACAATCGTGGAGCACCTAGCCATATTAAAGACTGGAATGAATTTCAAGTATTTGTTAAAAATACAAAATTTCAAAATATTAGTGATTTAGTTCCACTTTTTGAACAACACTTTGGCTATTCTGTTTCTTATGCAGTTTTGGTTCGCGCCATCCATGTTTTGGGGCTAAAACGTCGTCGCGGAAGATTCTACGCTTAGTCAAAAAAGGCTATTTTTTAATAATATTCTCTACGCATTTATTCATATAAATAAATGTACATTAATGTAAGGTTAATTTATTAAAAATGTAAATTATAATTATTAAAAAAGTAATTACCTATAAATAAAAATGTAAGTTATAAATATTAAAAAAGTAAATTTATTAATATAGAAAAGTAAAGATTGAAATTCAATTTAGTAAGGTACTTTTTAAAAGCCTGCGCAAAAATAGACATACTGCTGCATCAGCTTGGTTCATCTCGGTGCATAAATATCATCCCAAAAGATACAGACCTAAAAAAAGGGCATACAGCCCTTTTTAAATCCCATCACTTGTTATTGATACATCGTTTGATTGTCATTTAAACGAATAATGCCTTTAATGGCACGATACACAATCCACACCCATGACAACCCAATCACAGACACGCAGAAGGTTGAAGCACCAAGTGCGACACCTGCGAAAGCGGTGGCATTTTCACCCGTAAAGAATAAGAAAATAAATGGCACAAAGGCAATCACGTTCCAAATCAAATACCACCAAAAGGTGCGAATCTGCCAAGTAAAATGGCTCTCAAAAATGGAACCACGCACAGAGCCACGCTTCACATAATTAATCACTAAAGCAATAATGGCTAAAATGCCTGCGGAAAAAATCGCAACGATATACAAAATATAAAGAATAAAAGTCAGACTACGATTCGGATCTTGATCGACTGAATAATTCATATTGTCCCTCAT
>CAYYEZ010000021.1:0-33635 GCA_964471225.1 uncultured Legionella sp.
AGAGTTTGCTGAGGCGTATGTGCATTCTCTAGATATTCAGCCAGAGTTGCTTCCGCCGTATCAGCGTGTAATCGCGGCAGAGCGGTCGGCGATAGCGTCTGTGACACAGCAATCATTTTGGCAAACGTATTTAGCTTCAGCACCTTTGCCTGTAGCGTCAATGGTAGGACATCCTGATGCGTTGAGTGAGACCTCGATAGAGCTTTCTTGTGCGCTTAGTGCATCGATGGGTGAGTTGGTGATTGCGACAGCGAAGCGCTTGAATGTGTCCGCGGACACGCTATTTTTAGCGGCATACACGAAGACGTTATCACGCTTTTTAGCTGAAGATGATGTGGTGGTGGGTGTGGTGATGAACAACCGCTTAGAAGAGCGGGGCGGCGATAAAGTGTTTGGTTTGCATTTGAATATTCTTCCTTTGCGCGTGCAATTGGTGAATGACGGCGAACAACTTATTCATGACGTATCGCAACAGCGGGCGAAACTGACGTTATATAGATCTTATCCTTACAGAAAAATATGCTTGGACTTGGGTGCTTCAAATGGTCTTTATAATATCGCATTTAATTATACACATTTTCATGTTAGTGAGTCTCATCGCTCCGCGATTCAGGCTATTCGTGTGTTTGAAAAAATGTCGATTCCGCTGATGCTGCAAGTTGGCAGACATCTTGACCAATTTAGTTTGATATTGCGAGCATCAAATCAATTTATAGATAAGAAAACCTCTGCTGAGCTGCTACATAGGCTACAAGAGGAGCTGGATTTTTTCTTAACGATGTTGGCTGAGACATTGTAAAGAGCAATGGGTTTCTTGAGTATAAATTCGTAGCGAATAGTTTTTTTTAGCGATATGATTTGATGAAAAAATTGCGAAGAAAAAGGATTTTTAAATGATACAAATGAATGCTGAAATAGTGAGTGTTGAACATGAGGAATGTATTGCGGCATCGTTAGATGCTGACGAGTGGAAACTAATTACAAACTCAATCAATGCTTATATGATTTCTGAGTCTATTTATGCTGCATGTGAATTGGACGTGTTTAGCAAAATAGAGCAGCTTGATTTGCCTGATTTAGAGCATATAGCTGAGGCTATTGGATTAAATCAATACCGGTGCAGCATCTTATTACTTTGCTTATGTACTTCTAAATTAATAATTAAGGAAACCCGGACGGGGTTATATCGAAATCATTCAGCGGCTCGAAAAGCGTTTTGTCGAGAGAACAAAAATAACTTTATTCCTTTTGTTCGATTTAATCATGAGGTTCAGCAAAAAGGGATGATGTTTTTTTTAGACGCTTTGAAATCAGGTAAAAATGAAGGACTTAATTTTTTACCAGGAGATGCCACCTCACTCTACGATCGTCTTGCCCAGTCACCAGGTTTGAGCGAAATTTTTCATGATGGAATGGCGGCGTATACGCATTTCGGGCCTAAAATTGTCTCATTCCCCGAAATGGCCATGTGCTCACGTTTGCTTGATGTTGGAGGGGGTAATGGTAGTGTCTCAAGGGAGTTTTTAACAAAGCATCCTGTCTTAACTGCTGTGGTTATGGATATTGAAGAGGTTTGTCGGCTTGGCTGCCAGTTGAGTGATAAATTTCCAAACCGTTTAGAATTCGTTGCGACAGATATCTTTTTAAGCCCGTGGTCATTTAATCAAGACGCGATACTTTTTTCACACTTGCTAGAGATTTTTTCATTAGAAAAAATCTCTTTCTTGTATAAAAAGGCATATGAATCGTTACCTATCAACGGAAAATTATTTGTGTGGACGATAGTTTCTAATGACGATGAAACTGGAGGATTACAAGCAGCAAAATCATCTGCTTATTTTTTAACGATGGCCTCTGGAGAGGGTAAGGCGTATTCGAAAAAAACACATATTGAGCTTTGTCAGTCAATCGGATTTGATGTCGAATGCATTTATGACCGAATGGAATATGATCATCTGGGATTGGTGCTTGTTAAAAAGATGTAAGATGGATATCGGTATGGTAAAAAGAGATAGACGCGAATTTCAATCGATTTGATTTGTTCAATTTTCGTCTTTTTTTGTGGTTCAATCTATAATTTTTTCTTATGTGGGGTGGCTGATGAAGCGAGAGTACTTTAGTGGTGTAACAACTCGTTTTCTACGAAAAGACGAGCGATATATTCACACGAAAGAAGATCAACTGCCTCTGGTGATTGAGCCTAGCTGTGCTGAGTCGAAAGATGTACGTGGCCTAAAAACTTTTTTGTCTTCACATTCTGATCAAATTTTGGATGATGTTGCAAAGTACGGCGCGGTTCTTTTGCGAGGTTTTGACGTGAGCTCGACGCAAGAATTTCAGGATATCATTCTTTCTATTCAGGGAATGCAGGGGATGGGGCATTTGTTTATGTCTGAGCCCGGACGAACGCATGTCGACGGATTGGATTACGTGTTCCATACCAATAGTATGGTGAAAACAGGAGGGACTCTGCAGTTGGGTGGTTTTCATAATGAAAACTATTACTCTCCTGATGTACCAAACTATATTTCGTTTTGTTGTTTTAGCCCTGCCGAGTATGGGGGGGAGACTGGCCTTATTAATATGCAGCGGGTGTATGAAAAACTTGATAGCTCGTTGCAAAAAAAGTTAGAAAAGAACACATTTTTTGTATCTAAGTGGCCAGTTGCAACAATTGCAAGTCGATACAACGTTGATGCGACAGCAGTGAGAAACGCATGTGTTGATTTTGGTCTACATTTGAATGATGAAGATCAGGTTGTGATGTATAAACCAAGTGTTTTAGTTTGCTCAAAAACGGGAAAAAAAATTATCCAAGCTAATTTATGTGCCGAACTGTATAAACTAAATGATGAAATTCTGAATCAATTTGTTCGTGATTATAAAGGATGGAAGTGGCTCATCCATAAAGCAACCTGGATTTTTCTAGGTTATCGACGACTTCGTCAGCTGTCGTTTATGCTGCCCAGCTTTTTTCGTCATCCGATCAGATTTCTTAAAATGTACCCGAAAATGAAGCAAAAAATTCGCCAATACACGGATAATAAGCACCTTCGAATAGAGAGTGTTTTCACTGATACTGATGTTTCAATATTAGCGGGTTTAATGCGCGAGTGTTTTTCTTCTTTTTTGTGGAAAAAAGGTGATGTTTTGCTTGTTGATAATGTGCATGTAGCTCATGCTGGAATGCCTGGTCGTACAAGTAAGGCAAACCCGAGAGAAATTAGAGCGATGCTTTGTAATCCGCTTAAACTCTCTTATTCTAGTCTAGCACCGGGTCTTTGGCATAATGAAGAGTTTTTGCCAGAAACGCTCGGAGAAATTTTGCATAAAATGAGTTTGAAAAAATCAGGAGTGATGCATGTTAAATTTGATGAGAAATCGGTTTCTGTTTAGATTTTTTTTGGTTTGTTTGTAAATGTATCAATTTGAAGCGTTTAATTTATTGTTCTCGAGTGATATTTATTTTCCTGAATTGGTTACTAATTCAGATTATACCCGAGATATTGATGTTAAAATTGTGCTGAGTCAAGTTTCGGATAAGGGTATTGATAACGCTTTTAAAACAGGTCCTTTTTTCCAAGTGAGTCAACATTCTTTATGGTTAAACATTCCCGAGGTTGCACGATTTTTAGTTGTGAAAGGAGAGGAGGTCCGTGTTGAACCTTATCACCAAGTTGATGAAGCAAGTATTCGAGCGTTTATATTGACGAGTTGCTTCAGAGCCATACTAATGCAACGGAAAGCGATGGTGTTATACGGTAATGCCATAAAAGTAGGTGACGCAGCGGTATCCTTTGTGGCGCCTTCTGGTTTTGGAAAATCGACTTTGTGTCAATTATTTCTAAAAAAAGGATATCCCATATTAACAGATGATATTTGTGCCATTAATCATAAAGGAGAAGTATTGCCGAGTTATCCTCAAATCAATTTATGGGGAAGCATCGCATCTCAACTAATGATGGATATGACATCACATAGGGTCATTCGGCCATCTCTTGAAAAATATGCAGTTCCGTTAGAGGGTGCTCATTATTCTCAGCCATTGCCTTTAAAAGCAATGTACATTCTAGACTTTCATAAAAAAGAAGAACTTGAAATTTATCCTATCGTATCGAAGAAGAGCGTATTAAAAAATGGTAATTTTCAATCTTCCTATCTTGATAGGGATGACCCATTTCATGATGAGCAATGTGACCAAGTAGCTAGTCGAATTGACATTTTTCAGCTTAATTGTCCTCGTTGGAATTATACGATGCGTGATCTAGGGCATTTGCTCAGTCATTTTTTTGACGAGATAGAGGCTCATCTTAATCAGAGAGGTTGTGTTGATGGCGATCAATAAAGGTTTGTTCTGGTTATCATCATATCCTAAATCTGGAAATACCTGGTTTCGTATTTTTCTTGCAAATTTATTGTATGCGGGAGATAAGTCAGTAGATATTAATCAGGTTGAATCTCTGATTCATGACCAAATCACAACGAATAGATACTGGTTTGATCGAGAATCTGGATTTGATACGGCATTGTTAAGTCATGATGAATTAGATAGATTAAGACCCATGCTGTATCGAGAATATAGTGAACGACATGAAGTAAGCTACCATAAAATTCATGATGCTTATACTTACCTAAATCATGATGAGCCGTTAATTCCTAAAGAGGGATGTTTGGGAGCAATTTATTTCATTCGTAATCCTTTAGATGTGGTCGTCTCTTTGGCAAACCACTTTCTTTGTAGTATCGATGATGCAATTGCTATTTTAGGTAATCCGACGTTTGCTTTTTACCCTTTGCGTCAATGGTTTCTTTCTTGGTCTCAGCACGTAATGAGCTGGGTGAATGCAAAAGATATTAACTTATTGGTGCTGCGTTATGAGGATATGCTCCTTGATCCACTCAACTCATTTACAAAAGCCGCTCATTTTTTAAAATTAGATGTGACGCCAGAATGTATTCTACAAGCTATCTCAAATTCAGAGTTTAATAAATTACAAAAAATAGAGACGGAAATTGGATTTTTTGAAAAGCCACCAAGATTAAAAAATTTTTTTAGAAAAGGGATTGTAGGTGATTGGAAAAATACATTGAATGAAATACAGATTCAAAAAATTATCCATGATCATGCAGAGGTCATGGAGAAGTTTGGTTATTTAAACAAAGATCGATCTCCAATAGGATAAAAAATATAGAGAGTTGAATGACATGAACATTACTACAGCTGATATTTCTTCGAATTATCAAAAAGAAACATTTGCAATTATTGGCGCAGGTATTAGCGGTCTTGTTCTAGCGCTGTTGCTCAGTCGGAGTGGTTATGATGTTGTTGTGTATGAAAAGCGAAAAGGTTTTAATGATGATGTGGATGGCCGCTCAATAAATTTGACTATTTCAGGTCGTGGTTTAAGTGTATTAGATCAGTTGGGATTGAAGGAGATGGTGATTGAACAGTCTGTGATGCTTCACGGTCGTATTGTTCATGCGGAAAAAGCAAGAGACATTCGTTATAAATACGGTACCCAAAAGTCTCATGTGTTGTATTCAATCCGTCGTTCACAATTGATTAATATTTTATTAAATCAAATCGCGCAAGAAGGTAAAGTTAGTATATTTTATGGTCTAGAGCTCATCAATATTGATAAGAAAACCTTGGAATGTCATTTTTTAGATGCGGAAAATAAAACAAAAATTTCAAGCAAGGCAGATTGTGTCATTGGTGCTGATGGTGCCTTTTCTGCTGTACGTAGTATTATCCTTAAAGGACTCATAACGAATTATCAACAAAAGGTTTTCGACTGGGGCTACAAGGAATATCACTTCAATAGTGAAGACGCTATACGTTTAGGATTGAGCACGGACTATATTCATATGTGGCCAAAAGACAAAGCATTATTAGTCGCTATTCCGAATACAGATCAAACCTTTTCTGTAATTTTTACTGCGCCTTTGGCGAACATGAATGGAGGTATTAATAATTTTGATCATCTTGTTAGGAAAGAATATAAAGATATAGTTGAATTGGCTCCATCTTTTCTAACAAAATGCGGTCAGTCCGTGCATAATTTTTTGGTGAGTATCAAAGTGGATAAATGGCATTTAGAAGACAAAATTGTGCTTGTTGGAGATGCGTGTCATGCGACCTATCCTTTTTATGGGCAAGGGATGAATTCAGCATTAGAGGACGCAGCTCTGTTACATCGTCATATTACATCACCTTCATTATCAAGGGCGGATGCTTTTTTAGCTTATGAGTTGACCCGAAAAGAAAATACCAATGTTTTACATCAGTTATCCGAGACACATCTGCACCAGATTACAAAATCAATGGCCTCTTCTTACTGGCAGGCTAAGGATATGATTGATTACAAGCTAGCTAGATTTTTTCCAAAAAAATGGATTTATGAATATGAAATGATAGCTCACTCTAATGTTGCATATCTTCATATTCTTGAAATGCTAAAAAAACAAAAAAATCGCAATAGAGTGATTGGGGTATTTTTAGTATCGTATCTTTTGGGAATATTTATTCAATGTAAAAAACTAATGAGTAAGTCCCAATAGATTGAGTCCATTTTAGAGAGATTTTTATGAGGTTAAATTTAAAAAACAAAGTGAAAAAATTGGCTTATAAAAATATTTTTTTTGAATAATATTTGCTATAGATTGATAAGAATTTATATGATATGATTTTTTAGGTGACTTAAAATAAATCAGTAACGCAAGGAGCATTCTCTATGAAAAAAATCGTTCTCGCTATGACTACAGCTGCTGTTGTCTCTGTGGCACACGCAGGTTCTATGGGACCTGTATCTATGGCGTCGTCTTATACACCTTATCTTACAGGCGAAGCATCTTACACTTGGCCACAGTTAGGTAATTTGATGATTAACAAAGACCTGACGACAACAACCTCTCAAGGTTGGGGTGGACGTTTGGGTGCCGGTATGATGTATAACTACAATGAAAAGCTTAGCTTTACTGGCGAGCTCGGTGGTGGATATTACGGCAGCAAAAATAGAAAAGTTATGACTACTACTGGTGCGGTAGCTAGCAATGGTTCTATGGCAATCGACGGTTACGATTTGTTAGCAGGGTTTGTCTACAAATGGACTTACTTTGATGTGTTTTTCCAAGGCGGATTTATGTTGGAAAATGCTCGTGTTACTCAATCAGTTGATCTAGGATTAGCTTCTCCTGGCAATTTCTACCACGGTTATGTCAGTCAAAATGGTAACTCAACCCAAGCTTTACCTGAAATCAAGGTTGGTGGTATCTATAATATCAATCCTAATTGGGGTCTTGATGTTGCTTACATGCATGTTTTTGGCAGCACGCCATCATTTAATGGCTCATTTGCTGGCACAACGACTGGTGGAGTATACAAAGTTATTGATTCCGTAAGTCAAAACCCAACATTAGATTCTGTAATGTTTGGTGTACATTACAACTTTGTAATGTAATGATGTGTAGATTTTCTTCCGCTCAGAGAAATCCGTGCGGAAGAAAATCTCTCCTAATTTTATTGTAGCTATCAAGCCACAATAACTTTTCACTGTTTGATTATTTATAATGTTATCTTTCTATCCATAAAAATTTATATCACTACTCTAGCAATATAAACCATTTTTCCTTCTTAATTTTTCATAGCTTATTCTTCAAAAATCTGTCTATTCATAAAATCGAAAACCCTATAGAATAAACCACCTTATCTTCATGTGGTGCTGAGATGCCAAAACGAACCGACCTCCAATCCATCCTTATCTTGGGCGCAGGGCCTATCGTCATCGGACAAGCTGGTGAATTTGACTATTCAGGTACACAGGCTGTGCGAGCATTGAAGCAAGAAGGTTATCGTATCATTTTAGTTAATTCGAATCCTGCTACGATTATGACGGATCCTGATTTAGCTGATGCAACTTATATTGAGCCGATTCTTTGGCCTGAAATAGCGAGTATCATTGAAAAAGAACGCCCTGATGCACTCCTGCCAACTATGGGCGGACAGACCGCTTTAAATTGTGCTCTTGATTTAGTAAGAGAGGGTATCTTAGACAAATATCATGTGGAATTGATTGGTGCGACTAAAGATGCGATTGATAAAGCCGAAGATCGCGAGAAATTTCGTCAGTTGATGAAAAAAATTGGTCTTGAAATGCCACGATCTGCCATTGCACATAGCTTGGAGGAGGCTTTTTCTGTACAAGCTCATCTAGGTTTTCCAACGATCATTCGTCCTTCTTTTACTATGGGCGGCAGTGGTGGTGGGATTGCTTATAATCGAGAAGAATTCGAAGAAATCTGCACACAAGGTTTAGCTTTATCGCCAACACATGAATTGTTGCTCGATGAGTCCATTTTAGGTTGGAAGGAATTTGAAATGGAGGTTGTTCGAGATAAAAAAGATAATTGTATTATTGTATGTTCTATCGAAAATTTTGATCCTATGGGTGTCCATACAGGCGATTCGATTACGATTGCTCCTGCTCAAACATTAACGGATAAAGAATACCAACGTATGCGCAATGCCTCTATAGCAGTGCTGCGTGCAGTGGGGGTTGAAACCGGTGGCGCTAATGTTCAGTTCGCGGTTAATCCTGAAGATGGACGTTTGTTGGTGATTGAAATGAATCCGCGTGTCTCAAGAAGTTCTGCACTTGCTTCGAAAGCGACCGGATTCCCCATCGCAAAAATTGCAGCGAAACTTGCTGTGGGTTATACCTTAGATGAGTTGACTAACGAGATTACGGGGCATCAAACGCCTGCTTCATTTGAGCCAACCATTGATTATGTGGTCACAAAAATTCCACGCTTTAACTTCGATAAATTTCCAGAGACAAGTCCTTCACTTTCTACACAGATGAAATCTGTCGGTGAAGTCATGGCGATTGGTGAAACATTTCAGGCATCACTACAGAAAGCGATCCGAAGCTTAGAGATTGGACGAGATGGTTTAAGGCCGTTGGTAAAGTCGGATATTGATTTAGCAATTCTTCGAGGACTTTTACGAGATCCGACCCCTGATCGTTTGTGGTATATTGCTGATGCTTTTAGGCGAGGACTCAGTGTCGATGAAATTTATCAAGAGTCTCGAGTCGATCCTTGGTTTTTAGAGCAGATTGAGGGATTAATTCAGCTTGAGCGCTCGATTAGTGACGTGATGCTAGAAGGGCTGGATAAAGAAACGCTCAAATTATTGAAGATGGCAGGGTTTGCTGATAGTTACTTGGCTTTTCTTTTAAAATGCACCGAAACAGAGGTTCGAGAGAAGCGTTTGTCACTTCATCTTCGCCCTGCTTATAAACGTATCGATTCTTGTGCCGGCGAATTTCCAAGCGAAACCGCCTATCTTTATTCTTGTTATCGTCAGGAGTGTGAGGCCTTGCCCACGTCATCCAAGAAAGTATTGATTTTAGGTGGCGGGCCCAATCGAATCGGTCAAGGCATTGAATTCGATTATTGCTGTGTACATGCGACGCTCGCACTGCGTGAGGCAGGTTTTGAGACAATCATGATGAATTGTAACCCAGAAACTGTTTCCACAGATGTGGATATTTCTGACAGACTTTATTTTGAGCCGATTACCCTTGAGGATGTGCTTGAAATTGTGGCATTAGAAAAACCTATCGGTGTTTTAGTCGATTACGGTGGTCAAACCCCTTTAAAATTGGCAAAAGCATTAGAGGCTAATGGTGTTCCTATTTTGGGTACACCTCCTGATGCGATCGATCGTGCTGAGGATAGAGAGCGTTTTCAGCACGTTATTGCTCGATTAGGGTTGCACCAGCCTGCGAACGGTACGGTGCGTAGTGAGGAAGAGGCAATTTTGGTAGCGGAGGAAATTGGTTATCCTCTTGTTGTTCGTCCCTCGTATGTTTTGGGTGGGCGTGCGATGGAAATTGTGTATCATGAAGATGATTTACGACGCTATTTAAACAAAGCTGTTGCTGTATCGCATGACTCACCGGTGTTATTAGATAAATTTTTAAATGATGCGATTGAGGTTGATGTTGATGCAATATGTGATGGAAAAGATGTATTGATTGGCGCCATTATGGAGCATATTGAGCAAGCAGGAATACATTCTGGTGATTCTGCTTGTACTTTGCCACCGTTTAGTTTAAGTACTGTCGTTCAACAAGATATCGCGGAGCAAATGCGTCTGTTAGCTTTAGAGTTGGGCGTGTGTGGTTTAGTGAATGCGCAGTTTGCAATCCAGGCGGATGATATTTATGTGTTGGAAGTCAATCCTCGTGCATCAAGAACCGTACCTTTTGTATCTAAGGCCACAGGTCTTCCTTTGGCAAAAATAGCGGCACGCTGTAAAATTGGCATGAGTCTAGAGCAACAGGGATTGTTACAAAGACGATGGAGTCCAAATTTTTATTCCATTAAACTCCCTGTATTTCCTTTTATTAAATTTTCTGGTGTAGATTCTATTTTGGGACCCGAGATGAAATCGACAGGAGAGGTAATGGGGATTGCGAAACGCTTCGGACAAGCGTATTGTAAAGCACAGCTTGGTGCGGGAGCAAATATTACTAAGCGTAAGCGTGCTTTTTTGTCTGTTCGAGACGCGGATAAGACACGGATTGGTGAGATTGCAAAACGCTTAATTGATCTTGGTTTTGAGCTTGTAGCAACCCGCGGAACCGCGATGGTATTACAAGCAGCTGGGATTGACTGTCGACGTATTTTTAAAGTTGCTGAGGGTCGGCCACATATTGTAGATTATATCAAAAACAGCGATATTGATTTTATTGTGAATACAACAGAGGGCAGGCAGGCAATAGCGGATTCCTTTGCTATTCGGCGAAATGCGTTGCAATGTAAAGTGAGTTATACGACCACCTTATCTGGCGCAGAAGCAGCTTGTCTTGCGATGAAGTATGAAGACAGAAAAACTGTCACGCGATTACAAGATTTATGGGAGAGAGACGTATGCAAAAACATCCAATGACACCAGAGGGTGCCGAAACACTAAAAAATGAATTATATCGTTTAAAATCGATTGAAAGACCTCGTATTATTGAGGCGATTGCGACTGCCCGTGCGCACGGCGATTTGAAAGAAAATGCCGAGTATCATGCGGCACGTGAGCAGCAAAGTTTCAATGAGGGGCGTATTATTGAGCTAGAAGCGAAGCTCTCGAATGTACAAATCATTGATGTTCGAAAAATGCCAAATCAAGGTAAAGTAATTTTTGGATCTGTTGTTACGCTATGTAATGTAGGCTCAGGAGAAGAAATTACCTATCAGCTCGTTGGTGTGGATGAGGCTGATCTTAAACTCAACAAAATTTCCTTTAGTTCACCTATAGGACGCGCTGTGATTGCGAAGCAAGTCGGGGATAGTGTGATGGTTGAGACACCTGGAGGAATGGTTGAGTATGAGATTGTCGAAGTGAGTTATGAATATTAGCGTGTAAGCAAACTAACTTTTTTGTCCGAAATCATTCATTAATCGTGGTAGCTCATGAAGTAGATCGCTCGCGAGCAGTCCTCGTTGGCCTTGTGAGGCGGCAACAATGTCTCCGGCCATTGCGTGTATAAAAACTCCAGCGCGTGCGGCCTGCCAGAGCGTGAGGCCTTGTGCGCTGCATCCTGCGATGATTCCTGAGAGTAAATCACCCATTCCAGGGCTTGCCATGCCGGGATTACCATGCGAACAACTAGTCAACGGTTCTTGTTCCGTCGCAATGATAGACTCAGATCCTTTTAAGACGACAACGCCTAAATATTTTTTAACTATATTGAGTGCCGCCTTAATTCTGTCTTGTTGAACTGTTTCAGTGCTACATCCAAGCAGCCTTGCAGCTTCGCCTGGATGGGGCGTTAAGATCCAGTTTTTTAAAGGGGTATATTGAGATCGTGCTAACCAATTTAATCCATCTGCATCAATGATTTTAGGTGTAGGCTCCGCCACGATGGCATCAAAAAGTTGTTTAGACCATGCGCTTTGTCCGAGTCCAGGCCCCAAAACAATCACTGTTGCCTTTTTGATTATTGCTTTTATTGTTGTATCAAGTGTATCAACGCCATAGCAAATGAGCTCTGGCCGACCAGCAGTCAGCGTCGATGCATGAGCCGGATGAGTCAATACAGTGACTAGGCCTGCGCCAGTTCGTAGTGCGCCTTCCGCAGCAAGACGAACTGAGCCTGGCATACCCACATCTCCACCTACTACCAGGACATGACCAAAAAGTCCTTTGTGTGAGTTAATGGGTCTTGTCCCGAACCAAGTATGAATTTCTTTTAAAGTAAGCTCTGGCATCAGAGTTCAGACTAAGGAATATAGTAGTGAGGGTTCGGAAGCTTGAACGTTCTCATTGCATGACCACCTAACAAGTCACTTTGCTGATCGCCAATCGAGGCAACGATTTTATATCCTTTTTGTTCAATAATGGCTCTTACGCGTGATTTAAAAGGAATAATTGAGGAACGTTTATAAGAGGCTGGCTTGTAATACACTGCAGTCCATTGCTTGAAGCCTTCATTCTTAAGATTTTTTTCGGTTGCTTTTTTGATCTCGTCGGTTCGTCCTGTGATAAAAAAGACGGCAATATGATGCTTAAGCGCATCTTGATATAATTCACGTGTTGCATTCAGCGCCGGTTGGTCGGCTTTGAGTTGTGCTTGCTTGAATTGATCGAGTGTTGCGCAATATTTGTTTTCTTTCATGAGGGGATAATTTGATAAACTCGTTTCGTCAATATCGAGTACAAGTGCTAATTTCTTAGGCGTTTTGGAGGTTTCATTTTGTGTGGCAACTTGATCAATAAATGCTTGTGCTTCTTTAATGACTGTTGAAAACTCTTTACTATATTGGCCTGATGCGTGATATGTGGCAATTTCTTCTTTAAGCTGGCCAAGGTTTGCCGGTTCGGCGAAAGATTTTGCACCAATGAATAAAGCACAAACTAAGGCGAAAAGAGTATTAATAGTGATTTGAGGATTCATAAAAACCTTCAATCTTAATCAAGGGTGATTGATTATAAAGTGAATGTAGGGCTTGTCAATAAACTACCTCTTATATCACCTGCACCTTTCGTATGATTGTGGCGTTATAAATTCTTCTGCGGTGCTCATTGACTTGCGTAAACTTTGCTCTTGGAAACGTTTGTGTCTTGTGCTCAATCAAAATTCACAGGCTATGCAACAGCGCTACTAAAATTTCAACCAAAGACGCTCATGGCAGTAATACAGCACGATTTTGCTGAACATTTCGAGTGCCCCCACATAAAAAGACGTACTCCACTCATGTGTAAAAATAAATACAGCAACCATGGTAGCCAGGGTGCCAAAGATTCGCCAGCTTACGGCTTTAAGTAAACTTTTAACACGTGAATCAGCGACCATCATACAGCTCCATAATCAAATCAATAGCCTCAGAAATAGTCAAATGTGTGGTGTCGAGCCTCAAATTTGGATGTTGTGGTGTTTCGTAAGGAGCGCTAATGCCGGTGAACTCTGAAATTTCACCTCGTTCTGCTTTTTCATAGAGTCCTTTGACGTCTCGTGATTTACAGGTTGCAAGAGGCGTTGCGACGTGAATTTCAATAAATCGACCTTGCTCACTAATAAGGGATTGCATGAACTCTCGTGTTTTTTGATAAGGTGCGATAGCTGCAATGATTGCAATCCCTCGGTGCTTTGTGATTTCTGACGCGACGTAGGCGACACGCTCAAGATGTGTATTTCTGTCTGACTGACTAAACCCGAGCTCATTTGATAAATGTTTTCTTAAAATATCACCGTCTAATAGTGTCACTGTACGTGTTGTGGTTTCTTGTAATCTTGCCTTTAAGGCGAGTGCTAATGTTGATTTTCCTGCTCCAGAAAGTCCTGTAAATAGGAAAGTGACCCCCTGTTTTAAGCGAGCAGGGTAGGCTTCGCCAAGAATCATGCTAATTTCAGGGAAGGTGAACCACTCTGGAATAGGTAGACCTAGTGCTAAATGTTTTCGTAGCTCTGTACCGGATAGTTCCTGGATTGCTGAAGTGTCTTCGACTTCATTGATTGTGACAAAGTGTTGGCGGTTTTTGTCAAACACAACCGCAGGATAAGCCACAGGGACGATGCCTATTTCTTCGCTGTGCTTTAAAAGTAATGTTTGTGCTGCATAAGGTTCATAAAAATCTGGACCAAGGCCTGCGTGATCTCGCCCAATGATGAAATGTGTTGCACCATAATTTTTACGGATAATCGCGTGCCATAAGGCTTCTTTAGGGCCTGCCATACGCATCGCTAAAGGTAGCAAACTAAGTTGTACACCTAAATTTTTGTATCTTTTTAAGATTTCAATATAACATTTCACTCGGGTGATATAATCGACATCGTCAGGCTTTGTCATGCCAACGACAGGATGAATAAGCAGATTCGCGCCCACCTCAGTTGCTGCACGCAACGTGAGCTCAAAGTGCGCGCGATGCATGGGGTTACGCGTTTGAAAAGCGATAATTTTATCCCAACCCAACAATTTAAACTGTGCTTTAAGTGTTTCTGGTGTGTGTCTGAAAGAGGTAAAATCCGCATGGTGAGGTAAGTTAATCGCCGTAAGCGGCCCACCGATGTACCAATCGTGTGTTTGGTGATGAAGATAATAAACGCCGGGATGCTTTTCGTCGCATGTTCCAAAAATAAGCTCAGCTTCGTCTTGTTTGTTAGGTCGCCAAATAGAGGTGATGTTCAGTATGGCGATAGGCGTATTATCTGGTGCTGTGAGTGTGATTTTATCATCAAGCTCAAGCGTTCTCGCAAAGGACTCTGGAATATCTAGCGTGATGGGGATCGGAAATAGGCTACCGTCTTGCAAACGCATCGTATGACAAACGGTATCGTAATCCTCTTTTTCTAAAAAACCATTTAGGGGTGAAAAAGCACCGTTTAAGATGCATTCGACATCACAAAGTTGCTTCTGAGTCAGCGTGAGAGATAGTCCTTTAACAAGTACGGTCATGTCCTAGATACGATAAAACAAGTATTTGTCTCGTAAGATAAAGAATTTTTACTCACTACACAAGAAGTTCCGTTGTTTCTTTTCTCATATCATTGTATTATCGCGTTTTTCTTAATTAAGACTAAAACAGTACTCGATAAAATCAGCGAGAAATGCTATGCTTCGCATCAGTAAATTGGCCGACTATAGTACAGTAATTATGGTGTATTTAGCAAAAAAGCCTGAACAGTTGTCTAGCGCCCGAGACATTGCCGCCGCCACACGTATTGCCTTACCTACTGTGAGCAAGTTGTTAAAACGTCTCATGGGGGCTTCTTTGTTAGTTTCTGTAAGAGGTACAGCGGGTGGATATCGTCTTGCTAAACATGCAAAAGACATTTCGGTGAGCGAAATTTTACACGCGTTAGACGAATCTCGTGGATTGACCGAGTGTGAGCAAACGCCAAGTGCTTGTGCGCTTCATGAGGTTTGTCATGTGCAGCATCATTGGCGTGTAATCAGTCATATCATCGAGTCGACTTTAAGCAGTGTGAGTTTGGCGACTTTAGTTTCTCCTCAAGGAATACAGCGTGGTTAAAGAGAATGATACTTTGGACTCATGGCTGAAACGTGATTATCAGCATGGGTTTGTGACAGAAATTGAAACAGAAACGTTTGCTCCCGGACTAGATGAGTCGGTGATTAAGCGATTATCTCTGATTAAAAAAGAGCCTGATTTCGTATTGCAATGGCGTCTTAAAGCTTACGAAGCGTGGTTGAAGATGAAAGCACCCACCTGGTCGAGTGTGCATCATTCGCCGATTGATTACCAAGCCATTTCTTATTATTCTGCTCCGAAAAACAAAGAAGATGCGCCTAAAAGCTTGGATGAAGTCGATCCTGAGTTATTGCGGACTTATGAAAAATTAGGCATCCCTTTACAAGAGCAGGCAATATTAGCTGGCGTCGCGGTTGATGCTGTGTTCGACAGTGTGTCTGTTGCGACAACTTTTAAATCTAAATTGGCAGAAAAAGGGGTCATCTTTTGTTCATTTTCTGAAGCAGTGCAAGAGCACCCAGCACTGATTGAGCAATATCTTGGTTCAGTGGTGCCTTATCGTGATAATTTTTATGCTGCGTTGAACTCTGCCGTATTTAGCGATGGCTCTTTTGTTTATATTCCAAAAGGCGTACGTTGCCCAATGGAGCTATCGACTTATTTTAGGATTAACTCAGCGGGAACAGGTCAGTTTGAGCGTACGTTAATTATTGCAGACGCCGATAGTTATGTTTCTTATCTTGAGGGATGTACTGCGCCTAAGCGTGATGAGAATCAATTACATGCGGCAGTTGTGGAGCTCGTTGCCCTCGAAAACGCACAAATTAAATACTCCACTGTACAGAATTGGTATCCTGGAGATGAAGAGGGTAAAGGTGGAATTTATAACTTTGTAACCAAACGTGGTGCTTGTCGCGGTCGTGCCTCAAAAATTTCGTGGACACAAATCGAGACTGGTTCTGCAATTACATGGAAATATCCAAGCGTGATCTTACAAGGTGATGATACGGTCGGTGAGTTTTATTCTGTGGCTGTGACAAATCACCTTCAGCAAGCGGATACAGGAACTAAGATGATTCATCTTGGAAAGAATACTCGCTCAACAATTATTTCAAAAGGAATTAGTGCTGGGCGCGCACACAATGCATATCGTGGATTGGTGAGAATTGCTCCAACCGCTGAAAATGCGCGTAATTACACACAGTGTGACTCTTTGTTGATGGGAGGACTATGTTCTGCGCATACGTTTCCATATATCGAAGTAAAAAATCCAACGGCACAGGTTGAACACGAAGCGACGACGTCAAAACTGAGTGAGGAACAGCTTTTTTATTGTGAGCAGCGCGGTATTGATACAGAGGATGCGGTGTCAATGATTGTGAATGGTTTTTGTAAGCAAGTACTCAAAGAGCTTCCCATGGAATTTGCCGTGGAAGCAACGAAATTGCTAGGTATTAGTTTAGAGGGGGCAGTAGGATAATGTTAACCATCGAAGAATTACATGTTGCGACGGGTGAAACGCCTATATTAAAGGGGATTAATCTCTCTGTGAAAGCAGGTGAGGTGCATGCGATCATGGGGCCAAATGGTTCTGGAAAAAGTACGTTGTCGAAAGTGTTAGCAGGGCATCCTGCTTATACCGTCACGAGTGGTAAAATGACTTATCTTGGCCAAGATTTAAGTCCACTATCGGTTGTTGAGCGCGCGCAAGCTGGTCTTTTTCTTTCATTTCAATATCCTGTAGAAATCCCTGGTGTCACTAACATTAACTTTTTAAAAGCCTCGGTGAATGCTGTTCGTCAAGCGCAAGGTAAGCTTCCGATGGATGCGATTGAGTTTTTGAGTTTTATTCGTGAAAAATGTCAACTGGTGGAAATGGATGAGTCATTTTTATATCGAAGTATCAACGAAGGTTTTTCTGGCGGAGAAAAGAAGCGAAATGAAATTCTCCAGATGGCAGTCCTTGAGCCCAAACTTGCGATTTTAGATGAAACAGACTCTGGTTTAGATATCGATGCGTTAAAAACTGTGGCGCAAGGTATTAATGCAATGCGTCATCCTTCGCGAGCGATTATTTTAGTTACGCACTATCAACGATTACTGAACTATATTGAGCCTGATTTTATTCACGTGTTAGCTCATGGTCAATTGATCAAATCAGGAGATAAATCTCTAGCACATGAGCTAGAAGACAAAGGCTACAGTTGGCTCGAGGAGATGGAGTAAGCATGCAATCTGCGCTTGATTTTTATCTTTCTTTGCCCGCATTGATTGCTGATCTTCCTCAAGTGGAAGGTTTGCGCCGTCAGGCTCAAACGGAATTCGAATCATTTGGGTTTCCAACACGTGAACATGAGGATTGGAAGTATTCACACACAGATGCCTTTTCTAAAATGCGCTTTGAATTAAGTCAGTCTTGTCATGCCCCCAAAGACGACTCTTTCCCCGTGATGCCGACCTATTTGATGTCTGGTGAGGTTTTGAATGCACCAGTGTTACCCGAGGGTGTGATCATATTACCTTGGGCTGAAGCGTTATTGTTACATGCTGAAAAAATAGCGCCTGTTTTGGGTCGTGTATTAAAAGATCGCCATGGCTTCCATGCACAAAATACGGCTATGCTTTCGATGGGTCTTTTTATTTACTTGCCTAAACATACCTGCCTTGAAGCACCTCTTCGCTTGGTCAACTGGCAAAATGAGGACAAAGGCTGTTATTTGCGTCATTTAGTTGTGCTAGAAGAGGGGGCAGTGTTGACGTTGGTGGAGGATTACCAAGGTCATGACGAAACGGCATACTATACCAATGTGGTTACTGAGGTACATTTACATGCACACGCTTCTTTTAAGCATTATAAGGTGCTGCGTGAAGGTTCCCAGGCTTACCATGTCGGTCAACTTGCTGTAAAACAAGATGCCTACTCTTCTTTTGAAACACATTCTTTTGCTTTAGGTGGGCAGTGGGTGCGTAGTGATGTCGATATTCAACTTCAGGGGCAACATGCATCTTGTATGATGAACGGTATCTATATGACAGGCGCAAATCAGCATTTGGATCATCATACTAAAGTCCAACATCAAGTGCCACATTGTACGAGTTATCAAGATTACAAAGGTCTTGTGACAGGGACCTCTCGTGTTGTTTTTAATGGCATTGTGAATGTTTATCAAGATGCATTGAAGACCGTGGCACATCAAAGTAATAAAAATTTATTATTGTCTAAAAATGCAGAAGTAGACACTAAACCTCAGCTTGAAATTTATGCAGACGATGTGGTGTGTACACATGGTGCAACGGTGGGCCAGCTTGATGATGAAGCGTTATTTTATCTTGAGGCCCGAGGAATTCCCGCGACTGAGGCGCGCTCTTTTCTCATGCGTGCTTTTGTAGAGGGAAATTTACAAAAAATAGGTCATGCCGCTTTATCAAGCTGGATGAGTCATTTATTAAACCAAAAAATGGGGTGGTAAATGGGATTTTCTCCTGATGTGGTTCGGCAAGATTTTCCTATTTTACATCAAGACGTAAATGGCTATCCTTTAGTGTATTTTGATAATGCTGCGACGACACAGAAACCTAAAGCAGTGCTACAAGCCATCGAGCATTATTACTCGTCAGATAATGCAAATGTACATCGAGGGGTACACGTCTTAAGTGAGCGAGCTACGGCTCAGTTTGAGGCAGCTCGTCGTGCTGTACAAAAATGGATTAATGCGCCTTGTCTTAAAGAATGTATTTTTGTTAGAGGAACCACTGAGGCAATTAATTTGGTCGCACAAAGTTATGCGATGCCTCGTTTTCAAGCTGGGGATGAAATTATTGTCACTTATCTTGAACACCACTCTAATATTGTACCCTGGCAGATGGTGTGTGAACGTACCGGAGCCATATTACGTGTGGTGAATGTACTTCAAGATGGCCAATTAGATATCGCACATTATGAGCAATTACTTTCTGAAAAAACTAAACTAGTCGCACTGACCTATGCGTCAAATGCTTTGGGAACGATTAATCCTGTACGTAGTTTTATTGAAAAAGCACATGCTGTCGGTGCGGTCGTTTTATTGGATGGTGCACAAGCCACACCTCATTTACCGGTGGATGTTACGGCGTTAGATTGTGATTTTTATGCTTTTTCTGGACATAAAATGTATGGCCCTACAGGGATTGGTGTGCTTTGGGGACGTGCTTCTCTATTAGAAGAAATGCCACCTTATCAAGGTGGGGGTGAGATGATTCGTTACGTGCAGTTTGAGCATACTGAGTATGCTGATTTGCCACATAAATTTGAAGCAGGTACACCCAATATTGAAGGTGTCATTGGACTCATGGCGGCAATTCAATATTTATCAACATTTGAAATCAACACGTTGATGGCCTATGAAACAGAATTGCTATCTTATGCGACTAAAATGATTTTAGATTTACCTGGATTTCGCATTTATGGCTTAGCACCTGAAAAGGTTCCTGTGATTTCATTTACGCATGAGTCTATTCATGCTCATGATTTGGCGACTATTTTAGATAGCCGAGGGATTGCTATGCGAAGTGGACATCATTGTGCGATGCCTTTGATGACGTTCCTGAAAGTGCCAGCAACGACTAGGTTGTCTTTATCTTTTTATAATACGACAGAAGAAATAGATGCTGCGATAGAAGCATTGTCTTATGCGTGTGAGGTGTTTCGTTGATGGATATTCGAGAGCTATATCAAGAAGTGATTATGGATCATAATCGGCATCCTCGTAATCACCATGAAATGTTAAATTCTACGTGTTCTGCGCGTGGTCACAATCCTTTATGTGGAGACCAACTCACGGTTTATCTTCATCTTACAGAGAATCTCATCGATGATGTGAGTTTTGTAGGGTGTGGGTGTGCAATATCTCAAGCTTCGGCTTCTTTAATGACTGAAGCTGTTAAAGGAAAAAATATTGATGAAGCGCATCGTTTGTTTGAAACGTTTCACCATATGATGACAGAAGACAATGCCCCCCCTGGAAAAATAGATAAATTGACCGTACTGATGGGTGTGAAAGCTTATCCTGCTCGTGTTAAATGTGCGACGTTGGCTTGGCACACTTTGGATGCAGCACTTAAAAAAGAAGTGAGTATTGTCAATACGGAGATAGAGTGATGCTTGGATTTAAGAAAAAGCACAAAGAACTTGAAGCGCTCAAAGAGGCTGTCATTGCAGCACTTAAAACCGTTTATGATCCAGAGATTCCCACCAATATTTATGATTTGGGGTTGATTTATGATGTTACCATTGATGATAAAAAACGTGTAGACATCAAAATGACGCTGACGTCACCCGGTTGTCCTGTTGCTCAAACCTTTCCGGGGACGGTTGAGCAGGCGGTACTTCAAGTCGAAGGTGTCTTTGAGTGTGTCGTTGAGTTAGTTTGGGAGCCACCTTGGACGCAAGAGCGGATGAGCGAGATTGCAAAACTTGAGCTTGGGATTTTTTATTGATGTCTTGGAAGCCTTCTGCGTCGTTGGATGACTTACGAAAACGCTCAGTGTTGATAGCAAAAATACGTGCTTTTTTTACAGCAAGAGGGTATCTCGAAGTTCAAACGCCTATTATGGCTCAGTTTGGTGTGACTGACCCGTATCTTAGTAATATTCCTGCCACGTTTCGAGATCAAACTTACGTGTTGCAGACTTCGCCTGAATATCACATGAAACGGCTATTGGCCGCAGGTAGCGGGCCTATTTTCCAATTAAATCAAGCATTTCGGGATGATGAATTAGGACGGTGGCATAATCCTGAGTTTACAATGTTAGAATGGTATCAACTCGGTGCCGATCATTTGACGCTTCTAAAAGAAGTAGAGGCGTTAGTTCAAACTATTTTGATGTGTCCTCCATTTTTGCTCAAAACATATCGAGAAGCCTTTTTAACCTGCTGTGAGCTTGATCCTTTTATCGCAACGCTGAGTGAATTACGTCAGTGTTTATCTCGTTATGAGTTGGCATCTGTGCTGAGTCCAGACGAGGAAGATCGAGACCAATACTTATTTCTCCTGATGAGTCATGTGGTAGAGCCATCTTTTAAGGAATGGGATGCCCCTGTTGCAATTGTTGATTTTCCACCCTCACAAGCGTCTTTGGCAAAAGTAGTGTCTGGTGTTGCAGAGCGTTTTGAGATCTACTATCAAGGTGTTGAATTAGCCAATGGTTTTCACGAGTTGACAGATCCGGTGTTGCAATCTGCTCGCTTCGATGAGGATAATATGCGCCGAAGAGCGAAGCAACGTCCAGAAGTCCCATGTGATAAATATTTCCTGCAAGCTTTGGCTCATGGACTCCCTGCTTGTAGTGGTGTTGCTTTGGGTGTAGATAGACTTATCGCATTTGCTTTAGGCAAAGCCAGTATTAGTGAGGTGTTGGCATTTGATCATGCCCGGGCCTAAGCCAAAGGATCTGGGCAGCGTTTTGTGCAAGAGCCCTGTGTGTTACAAGCTTTAGCTTTATCCTCCCACCAGCCTCCGCCGAGAGATTGAAATAATGCAACACTATCTAAAAGTCGATTAGTTTCACTTTGAATCAGTAAGAGGCTAGCTTGGAGATAACGTTGCTCGTTTTGTAAGAGAATATAAGTATTCATATCACCGAGCCCCCATTGATGACGCGCAATCGAAACATTGAGTTTTGCAGCATTGCGTGCGGCTTTTGCTGTTGTATAGGCTTTGCTGTCTTGGTCAATCGCGTTTAGTGTGTCGGTAACATTTTGAAAAGCTTGAATGACTGTGGAGCGATATGTTTCAGCGGCTTGTTGATAGGCTGCTTCGGCTACTTTTTGTTGATGTAGTAACGTTCCTGCATCAAAAATAGGTTGGGTTAAAATACCAGCCAATCCCCAAAAGTTTGTATTAGGTCCAATAAAGCTCGCCAAATTTGCTGTTGAAGCACCAATGCCTGTGGTGGTCAGATTAATGTTAGGTAGTCGATTAGACTTAGCCACACCAATCAATGCATTTGCTGAATGCATTTGCTCTTCAGCTGCGCGAATATCTGGTCGTTGCTCTAAAAGTGTAGAGGGTAATGACAAGGGCAGTGTTTCTGGAAGTTTGATATCTTTAAATTTAAATGTCGGTGTGTCTTGATGATTAGGCAATCTTCCCGCTAGCGCATTAAGTAAATTGCGTTGCAGTGCGAGTTGTTTACGTAAAGGTGGAAGAGAGGCTGTTGTGGCTGCGAGAGCTTCTTCTTCTAAGTGAATATCGTATTGAGACGCATCACCTAAATAGTTCTTTTTACGTGTGATTTGAAGTAAATCTCTTTGCGTTGTAATCAGTTTTTTCGTTTCTTTGATTTGTTCGCGAAGAGAGGCTTCTTGGATGGCTGCACTCACTACATTGGACGCTAAAGTCAGGTATGTGGCCTCTAATTTCAGCTGCTGGTAATGTGCTTGAGCGATTAAAGATTCTTCCTGTCGTTTGTTTCCTCCAAAAACATCTGGATTGTAGCCCACAAAAAATTGACCAGTGAAGAGTGCATAATCGTACTGATTTGAAGCAAGTACACTTGTTAGAATTCTTGCAACTTGTTGTTTGCTTGGCTCAAAACTAAATCCAACATGAGGAAAATAAATACCTCGATGTGCGTAAACTTGTTCACGTGCACCCAATAATGCTGCTTTTGCGGCAGCAACATCCGCATTATGTTTAAAGCTTTCTATAATTAGGTCACTTAATCTTTCTGAGTGAAAGGCTTCCCACCATTGTTTAGGCACGCGTTTTTCAACAATTAACTTTTGTTTCACGAAAGCTTCTGACGGTTTAAGAGCGAGTGTTTTAGGTAGCTCTTGTTTAGGCCTACTATATTCGGGGCCGACAACACAACCGCTTATCAAAAGGGTAAAAAAAAGAGCGAGATATCTCATGATGGTTTCCTTTTTCGGAATAACTTGCCACCGAGTGCCTCGAAACGTTGCTCAATTAAAAAATAATAGGTGGGTAAAATAAATAAAGTCAGCATTGTTGAAATGAGTAGTCCACCGACGACTACTGTCGCTAAACCGCGTTGGACATCACTACCCACTCCTGTGGCGAGTGCCGCAGGGAGCATCCCAAAAGAGGCTACTGTCGCTGTCATTAAAATAGGTCTGAGACGCTCACTCGCACCCTCAACCACCGCTTCAGTGAGTGTTTTTTCTTTGGATAGGCGTCTGATATTAGCAATCATGATGATCCCGTTTTGCACAGATACACCAAAAAGCGCGATAAAACCTACGGCAGTGGCCACATTTAATGTTTGCCCTGTGAGGTGTAGTGTGACTAATCCTCCTAGTGTAGCCATGGGTACAACAGCGAGAACTAACAACACATTTCTGAGCCGTTGAAACTGCATAAAGAGTAAAATAGACATCAAAATTAGCATGACTGCTAAAATATAAACCAATCTCTTTTGTGCGCGTTGTTGACTCTCAAATTGACCAGCCCATTCCAGTCGGAACTTTTGATGATCAAATTGAACTTCTTTATTGATACGCTCTTGAGCTTCCTTAAGATAAGAGGTTAAGTCTCGCCCGCGGTTATCAATCCTAACTGCAATTAAACGCTCTGTATTTTCATGAGCAATACTGCTTTCACCCATTTGATATTTAATTGTCGCGACTTGAGAAAGTAAAATTTTAGCGCCCGTTGCACTTCTTAATACAAGATTTCCAATACTTTCTGCGGTATGTTTTACCTCTTTAGGGAAGCGCGCTGTAATATTATAGATATGGTCATGTGCATACATCCGTGTGATAGGTGCGCCACCCAAACCTGTTTGAATCAATGCCGTGACGTCTGCAACATTGATACCAAAGCGCGCCATTTTGATGCGGTCGACTGTAATGGCGAGTTGCGGTATTGGCGGTTCTTGAAAAATTGACGCAGAAGCTGTACCGCGGATTGTTTTCAAAATACTGACAATGTGACGGCCAATTCGTCTGCATTCACGCAAGTCATCACCATAGACACGCAGTGCTAATGGACTATGTGCACCACCGATTGAATCGTTGACGTTATCAATGATGGGCTGACTAATGCCAATACTATATCCCGGCATTTGAGAAAATTCTTGGTTTAATTTTGTAACAAGATCTGCTTTTGTCTCACCATTAGGCCACATCGAGTAGGGCTTCAGACCAACAGGCACTTCCACATGAGAGGGTGACCATGGGTCTGTGCCCTCATCACTTCGACCTAGCTGCGTCACGGCGTACGAAATCTCTGGGTGTTCAAGCAGTTTTTCTCTTAACTCACCCGCCATGCTGTTAGCTTTTTCTAAAGATAATCCACTAGGTAAAGCAACTTGCAACCAAAGTGAGCCTTCGTCTAATTCAGGTAAAAATTCACGTCCCGCGCTAATACTAAGTAGGACAATAGCGAAAATAACACTGGCACCAATCGTTATACTGAAGCGGGGGAGAGTGAGTAGATGCTTGAGTAAATTTTGGTAGCGATGAGTTATTTTCAATAAAATATGATTGTGAAAGATTTTTTGGGGTTTTCTTAGTACGGTATAAGCCAGGCCTGGTACGATAGTCATCGCACAAATTAACGCACCTAATAAAGCGTAAGATACGGTGTAGGCCATTGGTTTAAACAAGCGCCCCTCTGCCCGCTCAAAAGCAAATAAAGGAAGATACGCTGAAACAATAATGAGTGTAGCGAAAAAAATTGGACGAGCCACGTAGCCTGTTGTAATGAGTGTGTCTTCAACAGTGAGTGTGACGTGCGGATTTTCTTCGCGCCGCCTAAGAATAGCCTCCATCACAACAATCGCACCATCAACGATGACGCCGAAATCGATTGCTCCTAAAGAGAATAAATTTGCAGGCATATGGGTGAGGTTCATCATAATAAAAACACTGACTAGTGCCGCTGGAATGGCGACAGTCACGACCAGTGCTGAGCGGGGACTACCTAAAAAAAGAATCAACACAATAGACACAAGACAGATACCCTCGATGACAGTATGTCTTACTTTTTCAATCGTTAAGTGAACTAAATCGTCTCTATCAATATAAGGCACAATATGAATGCCAAGTGGCTTAAGTTTTTCTTTTAACGCATCAATTTGAGCGTGTACGCCCTTCAGTACATGAGATGGATTTTCGTGTTTACGCATCTGTACAATACCTTCGATACTGTCGGCGTTATAATTTTTTCCTAAAAATCCTTGTCTCTCTTGGTGGCCAATGTGTAAGTCGCCTAGATCTTTGATATAAACAGGTACACCATCGTTTTGTGTGACCACAACATTGCCTAAGTCTTCAAGTGTGTGAATTTGACCGATGCCTCGAACGACATAGTTTTGTTCTCCTCGTGTGACACGACCTCCACCGGCGTTTGCTGTATTATTGGTAATGGCCGAGACAATGTCACTTAATACGACTTCATTTTTCTGCATTTTCATAGAATCTGGACTGAGTTGGTACTCTTTAGTATACCCACCAAAGTTATTAACATCCGCAATGCCTGCCACTTGCTTCAAAGCGGGTATCACCATCCAGCGTTGAATTTCTGAAAGCTCCATCAAATTGTGAGCATTAGATTCAAGCGTGTAACGATAAATTTCACCCCCAGAGCCGGTAAGCGGGCCTAATGTAGGTAAAATTCCGGCAGGAAGTATTGCATCGCTGATATTATTTAATACGCGCTCACGTGCAAAGTATTCTTCGACATCATCTTTAAAAATAAGGGTGATCAAAGAAAGAGCAAAAGTACTGCTAGAGCGTAGGACATGGAGCTCGGGTAAATTAACGAAAGCTCGTTCCAATGGGCGAGTAATTTGCTGCTCGATTTCTTCGGCAGCTAATCCTGGTACTTGTGTTGTGACTTGAACGGTCACATCACTGAGCTCAGGATAAGCTTCGATAGTCATTTGTTGGCAGGAAATGTAGCCGTAGACACACAATAAGAGGGCAACACCCCATGCGATATGTCTTTTTCTAAAACAAATTTCAATGAGCCGATTAATCATTGACTAAAACTCCACCATCAACGATGATGCGTTCTCCTTCTTGTAGACCTGATAACACGCGGACCATGTCTGCATCTTCAAGACCAATATCAATATCTCGACGAGCAAAAGACCACGGAGATGTTTCTACAAAAACAGAAGTTGTATCGTCATTCATTAAAATAGATGAAACTGGAATCATAATCACATTAGGTTGTTTAATTTGAATATGTACGCTAGCAAACATGTTCGGCTGCAGTTTATGTTTTGGATTGTCAAAGTCAATGCGTGTTTTATTGCGTCTTGTACTGGGATCGAGATAAGAACTGACAAAGCTGACTTTTCCATGCAGTTCAACTTTTGGGTAAGCAGGTAAAAACACAGAGACGGATTGCTGCTTTTCAACGACCCCCGCGAGTGTCTCAGGCACATTGGCTGTGACCCAAACTGTGTCGATATTTGAAATGGTGAGTAGGGGTGCTGTGACATCTGTTAAGTAAGAACCTAATCCATAATTAAGGTTAGTAATACGGCCATCAATGGGTGAGAGAATTTTTAACGCACTAAAATCCCCTTGACCTAATGTTTTTAATCTTGCTTGTGTTTGCTTTAGAGTCGAAACAGCTTGATTGTAATCATTTTCTGCAATTTGGACATCTTTGAGCGTGTTTCCGCCAGCAGAAAAAACTTTTTTCACTCTTGTCAGTGTTTTTTCTGCAAGAAGATGTGCTGCTTCTGCTCTTTTATAGTCTGCATTTGCTGTGGCGAGATCGGCGGATTGGATTTCAGCAAGCAATTGATTTGCTTTAACATAATCACCTAATCTCGCGTGAAGTGAGATTAATCGACCCACAACAGGAGGATTCACATTGACGGTATGTGCTGGATTTGCCTCAACAACACCAGGAACAACAATAGTATGTGGTTGGCTAATTTTTTTAACAATCTGTGTTACGATTTCTCTTCTTAGCGCCGATTGTGGTGGGATATAAATATTCTTTTTTTGACGGACTAATAGAGGCTCAGGTGTTTTTTTAAAGATGACATGAAAAAGCTGGTGTACACCCTTGATGAAAAAAATAAAGATAAGTAGGCTCAGAATACCCGCAATAAAAATAGAAATTGCGCGCTGCTCTTGGTTTAAATGTTGATACTTCTCCCGAATAGTCTCTGTAATCTTCATACAACACGTCCTTGTTGTTTATTCTATTTTTTTACGCAGTGGGTTTTAATGCTAATACTTCACGTTTTCGCCAGTTTAAAATCACAATCGCAAGTGTCCCTGCAATAATTCCCCAAAAGGCAGACCCTAACCCAAAAAGGGACATACCTGAAGAGGAGATAAGCAAAGTAATTAATGCAGGTTCGCGTTCAGTTTCCTTATCTAGTGCATTTTTTAAGCTCGTGCCAATCGTGCTGATCATGGCGATCCCGGCAATAGCAAGAATGAGTGCGTTCGGAAATGCTGAAAACAAAGTGACAACAGTTGAGCCTAAAATGGCAATAATTAGCCAACAAAGTCCAGCAAATAAAGTCGCTCGGTAACGTTTTTTCGGGTCTCGATCAGCTTCTTCTCCGGTACAAACAGCGGCACTGATTGCCGCTAAGTTGACCGAGTAACAGCCAAAAGGTGCAAGCAAAAGTGTCGCAAGCCCTGTCCAGCTCACAATAGATGAGATAGGAGGTTTATAGCCTGATGCATTTAAAACCGCCATGCCTGGGATATTTTGAGATGTCATGGTCACAAAAAAGAGAGGGATGCCAATGCTGATAAGTGTTGCTGGTGAGAATACAGGCATGGTAAGTATAGGTGTTGCTAGTGTTAAGTGCAGGCCTTCTGTACGAAAGAGTCCCTCAGAAAAAGCAATGGAAACGCCAATAACGAGTACGAATAAAATCGCGTAGCGTGGAAAAAATCGCTTACCGAATAAGTGTGTGATGAGCATGGCACAGACTAAAGAAAATTGCTCCTGCATGGCGATAAAAACATTTAAACCAAAATGAAATAAAATACCTGCCAGCATTGCTGAGCTTAGACTGTGAGGAATGCGTGTGATTAATTTTTTAAAAAGACCTGTCGCGCCCACAAAAATAGTGAGAAATCCGGCAAACATAAACGCACCGATGGCTTCCGGCATCGTGACATCATTCAAACTTGTAACCATGAGTGCTGCTCCCGGTGTGGACCAACCAGTGAGAATGGGCATTCGATAATACAAAGAGAAACCGATACAAGTCATTGCAATTGAAAGCCCAAGAGCAAAAAGCCAAGAGCTCACTTCATCGGGTGTGGCACCCAGTTGCGTTGCGGATTGAAAAACGATCACGGCGGAGCTAGTGAAGCCAACGAGTACACTGATGAACCCGGCGGTCATGTGTGAAAATGAGAAAAAACGACGCATGTTAATCAACCTCTGCTTAAGTAAAACACTCTCAGAACTTACGAAAAACACTGATCTCTAAAAAAATTTGCTTCAATTTCAACGTTTTTCTTAAGCCCTGGTTTGAGACTGGACAAATCGAAATAAATTAGTTGCATCTGAGCATCTCGACGATTCTAACATAATTTTCATATCGTTGCTTCATGATGATACCATTTTCTACCGCTCGAATAATGGCACATTGGGGTGTCTCAATATGGGTGCAATTTCTGAACTTGCAATGCGAGATTAATGGCTTAAATTCCACATAATTTTCAGCAATTTTGCGTAAATCAAGTTCAGCTAAACTAAACTCTCGAACCCCAGGGGAGTCAATCAGTCCGCCGCCTGAAGCAAGATGATAATATTTGGCATAACTCGTTGTATGTTGTCCTTGTACGCGATGTGTCGAAAGCGCTCCAATCTGAATATCAATTTCATGAGGTAGTAATCGACGTATGATGGATGATTTTCCAACACCAGATTGACCCACAAAAATACTCACGTGCTGATTAAGTTGTGTTTCAATGGCGCAATCTCCTTTGGGAGCGTCTTGTCGTGTTTCTAGTATCTGGTATCCTAACCCGCCATAAATCGAGTGGATAGCTGTGACGAGTGTAGGTGAAACGATATCCATTTTGTTGATAATGATCACAGGATTACATTTGAGATGTTCGGCCATCACTAAATAGCTATCTAAGAGCATCCAAGAGAGCATCGGTACTTCTGTGACGACGATGCATATTTGGGTGATATTGGCTGCAATGGGTTTAGATTGATGTTGTTTATTGACGCGCGCAAGTGTAGTTTTTCTCGGATAAACACTCACAATGACCCCTTGGGTCGGTTGCTCTAATTGATAAACCACCCAATCTCCCGCAACGACATCGCCGACTGTTGGGCGAATAGAGCATTGAAAACGCTTTTTTTCTTGTGTTTCAATCTCTGCAGATTGACCAAAACGAGTGATGACTAAACCCACTAAAGGCGAGTCTTTGGCGTCAGGTTCCCGATGTTTTTTTTGGTTTTCTTGTATGCGACGCTCTTGTTGTACCGTAATTCGTCTTTTACTCATAACGAGAATCAATGTTATCTTAATAGAAGCATCGTACCAGTTCGGATGTGATAAGCAATGAAAATCTACTTAGTTGGAGGTGCTGTACGTGATATGGCACTGGGTTTAGCTGTAAAAGAGCGTGATTGGGTTGTGGTGGGAGGTACGCCTGGCGAGCTATTGGCCGAAGGATTTAAGCAAGTAGGGCGAGATTTCCCTGTGTTTTTGCACCCTAAAACAAAAGAAGAATATGCCCTGGCGCGAAAAGAGCGTAAAATAGGGCCAGGGTATACCGGTTTTGTGTGTGAGTTTGATCCTTTCGTGACACTTGAAGATGATTTGGCGCGTAGGGATTTGACAATCAATGCAATTGCCATGGATGAGTCAGGGCAATGGATTGACCCTTATCATGGCCTTCGTGATATTGATCGCCGTATTTTGCGACATGTTTCACCGGCCTTTGTCGAAGATCCTGTGCGAGTGCTTCGTGTTGCACGTTTTGCCGCACGTTTTGCTCATTTAGGATTTCAAGTTGCAGATGAAACTCGTGCTTTAATTTATGCTATGTCAAAGCAGCATGAGCTTGATGCCTTGGTCCCTGAACGAGTTTGGCGAGAATGGGAAACCGCATTGGCTGAGCGTCATCCTGAAGTGTTTATACGAGTATTACGTCAGACTGGGGCCTTGTCTTCCATTTTACCTGAAATTGCTAGCGCTTTTGGTATCCCCAAGCCTCAAGTGACGCCTGAAATGATTGTGGACGTGGGCGAAAGCACATTAGCAAGACTCTACGCATTTAGTCAAAAATGCAGTGATCCGCTCCTGAGATTTGCAGTTTTTTGCCTTGAGTTAGGCAAAGTGGGTACAAATGCGAAATATTGGCCTTTTCACCCAGATGAAGAGCGTCAAGGTGTGGTAATATTGTCTCATCTTAGTCGACGCCTTAAGCTTCCTAACACATACTACACTTTGGCTGAGTTAGGGATTACATGGCATAACGAGATTGTACGTCTTTTATATTTAACGCCTGAGGCGATTTTGCATGTGTTGAATCGAATGGACGCCTGGCGCAGGCCCGATCGTTTTGAGCAAGTGTTACAAGTGATAGAGGCTTATCATTTAAATCCATTGTTAACGAAGCGCTGGCAAGCTTTAAGGCAGTGTGCTGTCCACCTTCCATCCTCTTTGATGACACAGCATCAAGGTGAAGCATTGAAGCAGGCTATTACAACGTGGCGATTAGCGTGCATTGAACAACAATTTAATCACTGGGAACAAGATGAAAAATAATCAAAATTTGATTTGGATTGATTTAGAGATGACGGGTTTATCCCCCGAAGAAGACAAGATTTTAGAAATCGCGACGATTGTAACGGATAAAGATCTTAATGTTCTTGAAGAAGGGCCTGTGATGGCTATTTATCAATCCAAAGAGCGTTTAGCGTTGATGGATGAGTGGAATACGCGCCAGCATCATGCTTCAGGCCTAGTGTGGCGAGTGTTGGAGAGTCCATGGGATGAGAAAAGTGCCGAATCTGTAACAATTGAGTTTTTAAAAAATTATGTGGACGCCGGAAAATCTCCGATGTGTGGTAATACCATCTGCCAAGATCGACGTTTTTTATGTCGTTATATGCCAGAGTTAGCAAAGTTTTTTCATTATCGAAATTTAGATGTGAGTACACTCAAAGAGCTTGTTTTACGATGGCGTCCTGAGTTGATGTCTGGTATAAAAAAAGACTCAAAGCACTTGGCTTTAGAGGACATTAAAGACTCAATTGAAGAATTAAGGTATTATAGAGAGCATTTTATTAATGGAAAATGACGTCATGCTTGAACGAGAAAAATTGATTTTACCCAACGGTGCTAAGAAGCTTTTATTGCACTCTTGCTGTGCACCTTGTTCTGGTGAGGTGATGGAGGCGTTGCTTGCTTCAGAAATTGATTTTTCAATTTTCTTTTATAACCCAAACATTCACCCCATACAGGAATATGAGCTTCGCAAACAAGAAAACATCCTGTTTGCCCAAAAGCATGGTATTCCGTTTATCGATGCTGATTACGATAAGGATAACTGGTTTACTCGTGTGAAAGGTTTAGAGTGGGAGCCTGAGCGTGGTGCGCGTTGTACGGCTTGTTTTGATATGCGTTTTGAGCGTACGGCACTCTATGCGCATGAACATGGTTTTCCTGTGATAAGTAGTTCGTTAGGGATTTCGCGTTGGAAAGATATGAATCAAATCAACACCTCTGGTGAGGGTGCCGCAGCGCGCTATCCTGGATTGGTATATTGGACGTACAATTGGCGAAAAAATGGTGGTGGTGAGCGTATGTATCAAATCGCCAAACGCGAAAATTTTTACAAACAAGAGTACTGTGGTTGCGTCTATTCACTCAGAGACACGAACTCTTGGCGGCAACAAAATCAGCGTTGTCGCATTAAGATAGGTGTAAATTATTATCAAGATGCTAAAGAAAAGGGAGAGGCGTCATGAAATTATTGCGTTATGGTGCTGTGGGAGACGAAAAACCAGGATTACTCGATGAGCACGGAAACATACGTGATTTATTTCATTATTTAAACGATTTAACACCCCAAACGCTTGGTGATTCTTCTTTGCCAGCGCAACTTGCAGCATTAAATCCCGAGCATTTACCTATCATCGAGAAGCCAGTACGAATTGGTGCTTGTGTGGGCAATCCCGGAAAAATAATCTGTGTCGGATTAAATTCGCTCAAGCATGCAGCGCAAATGGGGATTCAGGCCCCACCTCGGAGCGAGATGGTACTGTTTTTAAAAGCAACCTCAGCAATCTGTGGTCCACATGATCCTATTCTCTACAGTAAAATGATGAAAAAACTGGATTGGGAAGCAGAGCTTGCGATTGTCATTGGAAAAAAAGGTAAATATATCTCTGAAAATGACGCGCGCAGTCATATTTTTGGTTACACTTGTATGAATGACTTATCTGAGCGCTATTGGCAACTCGAGACGGCCGATAAGCAATTTATGAAGGGTAAATCATTTGATACTACAGCGCCATTAGGCCCTTATCTTGTCACAAAAGACGCAATTGCCTCTTCAGCAAATATTGAGATCAAACTTTGGGTTAATGACACATTAAGACAAGCATTTAATACAGACGAATATACACATCAAGATGCGGCAATTGTCAGTTACGTCAGTCAATTTTTTACGCTTTACCCGGGAGATATCATTTCCATGGGAACGGGCTCTGGAGATACGCCTGTTTCGGAAAATCAATTTTTAAAACCGGGCGATCGTGTGCGGTTGATGATTGATGGGATGGGAGAGCAGCTTCAAGTCGTTACGAATGAATAATACATATATAGAGTTCTAACAGATCACTTTACTGCTTAGCTCCATATAGCCTTGATTATGGTATTTGCGCCAGTAGCTTTCGAGGACGATTGTCAGAATCCTCGTCTTCTCGGGCTCGCTTTGAGCTGGTAGCTTTTGTAGCAAAGAGTCCCTGTGTCTGGATTGCTTTGGTAGTTGGGCGAGACTGCAAGGGCTCTTCGCTCAGTTCAAAGCTATCCTGGAAAAACACCGAGCTCTGTTCAGTGAGAGACTCAACGGGATCAAAATTATTCGAATGTGATGGATGTATTGTTGCCTGCTCATCGGCTAGTGATGCTATTTCAAAATCAGCAAGAAAACGATACAAGCAGTCTACCTCATTTG
>CAYYEZ010000022.1:0-18331 GCA_964471225.1 uncultured Legionella sp.
TGCACATGCACTTGCTTATGCGATTGATAAGGCGCCAATCCTTGATCGAGGAGATATTTTGTTAGTTGGACTCTCTGGTCGAGGAGATAAAGATGTCGAAATTTTAGGAGCACATCATGTTTAAACTTCCACAAGATAAAAAAGGGTTTATTCCATTTATTATGGCCGGGGTACCTGATTTAACAATCACTAAAGAGGCGCTTTTATTTCTAGATACACTCAATGTGGCTGCGATTGAGTTAGGTGTTCCGTTCACAGATCCTATCGCAGATGGACCTATCAATCAGGAGGCTTCAAACATTGCACTGAGAAATAAGACGACACTTCGATTGATTTTCTCAATGCTTGATACGCTGATGGAATGTAATTTCAAAACGCCAATTATTTTATTTACCTATCTTAATCCGATTTTATCTTTAGGATTTGATCAATTTATTAGATTGGCTAAAAAGGCAAATGTTCAATCTGTCTTGGTGGTTGATTTACCTGTCGAGGAGGGAGGGGATTTTTATCATCAACTTCATGCAGAAAAAATATCTCCTGTTTTTCTTGTTTCACCGACGACTCAATTGACACGTTATCAATCTGTTTCATCGTTCGCTCCGGCTTTTATTTATTGCATTTCTCGTTGTGCAGTGACAGGTCTTAAGGAAAATATTAGGCATAGCCTCGCTGATGAAGTATCAACGCTGAAAGCATTTTTTCCTAAAGAATCAATAGCGGTCGGATTTGGTATTTCAACGGCTCAGCATGCAAAAGAAATTGTTAATTATGCAGATGGTGTGATTGTCGGTAGCGCTTTAATGCATCATTTAAATCGAGCTGATGTTAATTCATTTAAATCATTGTGTTGTGACATTCAACAAACCATTTTAGAGGTCTATCATGAAAAAATTTAGTATCGGTTTAATCTTGGCGATTACATTTATGTTTATTTTTCATAAAAAATCCGAAGGGCTGCCTTTGGTTGCCATTGCCAATTATGGTCCACACAATACATTGAGCGAATCTATTCAGGGTATCAAAGATAGCTTGGCCAATGAAGGTTTTATCGAAGGTAAAACAGTACGGTTTGTTATTCAGGATGTTGGATTTGATGCGGCTTTGATTCCACAGATGGTGACTGCACTTAAAAATAAACATCCGCAAGTATTCGTTGCATTGACCACACCTGTCGCTCAATTTGCAAAGGGAGCCGTGCACGATATTCCGATGATTTATGATGTGATTACTGATCCGATTCAAGCCGGCCTGATTGAAAATAAAAATCAAGCGACAAAAAATGTGACAGGGAGTTCAGATCAACAAAATCTAGGCTTAATGATCTCGTTTGCAAAAACTATTTTACCTAAACTTGATGCAATTGGTTTATTGTATGCCCCCTCTGAGTCTAATGATCTAGCATTAAAAAAATCATTAGCGCGCGCGGCACATCAGTTTCATATTAAACTGGTTGCAATCCCTGTGATGAGTGCGCGTGATGTTGCTTTGGTGATGCCAAGATTTAAAGGTAAAGTTGATATGCTTTATGTGGGTGCAAGTGGGCCTATTCAGCCCACACTTCCTGTGATTGCATCAAAAAGCAGTTTATTAGGCTTGCCTGTTTTTAATGTGGATGAAGATGCTGTGCGAAAAGGTCTGGTATTGGCCAGTTTTGGTGTCAACTACTATCAGGTCGGCGTGCATGCCGGTCATCTAGTCGCACATCAACTTCGAGATCCAAACGCACCTCTTTTAAAACCAATTTATCCAAATCGCGCAGATCATCATGGCGTGGTCAGTCTTAAAAATGCAGCGAGCCTTCATTTAGGTATTCCAGCGGCGTTAAAAAACACAACCATAGTGAGGTCATAATGCTTCAATTACATCAGGTGACGAAACAATTTTCGCATCATCATTATCCTATTTTAGATGCATTATCTGCGACATTTCTTCCAGGTGAGTTTTGTATTATTTTGGGAAATAATGGTTCAGGAAAGTCTACATTAATTAAAACAATATCAGGTGAATGTCGCGTCGACTCAGGTAAGGTGTTATTCAATAAAACACCTATCATAAAAAAAGATATTGCTACGGTTGCACAAGAGACTCATTTAGGAACGGTGCTAGAGTTAAGCGTATTTGAAAACATGCTTCTTGGTTTTTTAAAAAAGAAAAAGTGTCGATTTTTACCATACCGACGTTATCGAAATTTGGTCACAGATGCGCTCATGCGTGTCGACTCAACACTTGTTTCATCTCTTGATAAACCGCTTTCTCACCTTTCTGGTGGTCAAAGACAGCTTATCGCAACGATAGCCGCACTTGTTTCAAATCCAAAAGTTTTGCTTTTAGATGAGCATACTTCGGCGCTGGATCCAACAATGCGGCAACACGTGATGTCATATACAGTTAGCACAATTAAAAAAGAAAAAATTTTGGCACTGATGGTTACACATCATCTTCGTGATGCACTGCGTTATGGAAATCGATTAATCGCATTGCGCCAAGGAAAAATTGTTTTAGATGTGTCAGGTCAAGATAAATTGGCGCTCAATGAACAAGCTTTACAAAGCATTTATGATGAAAGAGGAGGTATCTTGTGTTAGAACTTTTACTTACAGGATTATTACAGGGATTGATCCTGGCTTTTGTGGCTTATGGAATCATGATTCCTTTCAGATTACTTCAGTTTTCAGATTTATCTTCTGAAGGCGCTTACCCATTAGGTGCTGCAATCAGTACGACCTTGATTATAGGCCACGTGCCGACAGCTTTTGCAATCGTCATGGCAGGGCTTGCTTCTGGATTAATGGGTTTGTGTACCGCCTTTATTCATCTTAAGCTTAAAGTAAACTCACTACTTGCAGGTATTATTGTAAGTATTATGGTTTATAGCGGAAATTTAAGACTGTTAGGCCAACCTAATGTTGCTCTTTTTGAGCAAGTGAGTTTTTTTCAATACTCATCAATGATGAATTGTTTGATTGCTTTTTTATGTTTATTGCTGATGTTGATTCCTGTGTTATTTTTTATGAAGACAGATTTCGGATTAACATTTCGTGCGGTGGGTTTAAATCCGAGCTACGCGTTAAAACAAGGAATTTCAGTACCTTTTTTTACGATGCTTGGTCTTTTTATTGCAGGCACGTTTCACGGTGTTTCTGGGGCTTTGATGGTTCAAATGCAACAATATATGGACGTTGGGATGGGCGTAGGTATTGTTATTCATGGTCTTGCATCACTCATGTTAGGTGAGATGATTGTCGGGCATCGTACTTTAAAGCAGCAGTTTCTGGCACCTTTTGTTGGCGCATTAGTTTATCAACAAATACAAGGATTGATTTTAAATTTAGGCTTGGCTCCCTCTGATTTAAAATGTTTTACAGGCCTGTTTCTTTTAGGAATCATTGCGTTACAACAACGGAAACTAACACATGCATAAACTCGATAAGCAAACAAGCTTTAAGCCACTAACGTCGTTTTTTGATATGCCAATGCATCAAAGCCAGCCTTTAATTTACTTTAATGGAAACTCTCTTGGTCCAAAACTAAAAAGTGTAGATCAAGCTATTTTGAAACAATGCAGGCAATGGGGTGAAATGGGGGTTCGTGGTCATTTTGATGGCGATTCTCCTTGGGTCTCTTTTCAAGAAGATTTGTATCCTATGCTTGCTAATTTGGTCGGTGCTCACGAAAAAGAAGTTGGAATTATGGGCACTCTCACAGGTAATTTGCATCTATTACTGATGAGTTTTTATCGGCCAACACCTCAGCGATATAAAATTCTTCGATTGGTTGGATTCCCTTCTGATACTTACGCCATCGATAGTCAAGTCAAACAACGTCTTCAAACTATCTCAAATTTTTCTATCGATCCTCACATAGAGGAAATCGTTGTCACGCTATCTCCTGATGAAACAGGTTATATTACCTTATCACGTTTTTCAGAAATATTAGAAAAAGAAGGAGAATCAATCGCACTTGTCTTTTTTGAAGCCATTCACTATTTAACAGGCCAACGTTTTGACTTAGACACGATGACAACGTTGGCTCATCGATATGGTTGTCTTGTTGGCTTTGATTTAGCTCATGCGATTGGAAATATTCCACTTGCTTTACATGATTGGGATGTTGATTTTGCCGTATGGTGTCATTACAAATATGTGTGTGCTGGTCCTGGCGCTGTTGCAGGATTGTATATTCATGAGCGTCATTTAAGTGAAGGCACATTTCGACTAAGCGGATGGTGGGGAAATAATCCTCAGTCTAGGTTCGAAATGCGCCAAAATTTTGAGCCGACTGCTCGGGCAAGTGCTTGGCAGCTAAGCACACCAGAGATGTTTTCATTGATCAGTCTACGTGAGTCGTTGTTGCTTTTTGACAAACTAAATTTGCAAGATTTATATGAAAAAAATCAATGTTTATCGTCTTACTTGATTGAAAAATTGCGAGCATTTGAGTCTGAAATTCGAATCATCACACCAGAGCAACATAGCGAGCATGGTTGTCAGATTTCTTTTTCGTTGAAAAGACAACGTACGGGGCTTTCTTTAGAAAAGTTATTTTTAGCGCACCAAGTTGTTTGCGATGTGAGGCCGGGTGTGATACGTGTTGCACCCCTAGGGTTGTACAACACGTATGCGGAAATTGATGATTTTATTTCGATTCTAGCGCATGTCTTAAGCAGGTATTGATGCAATGCTTCAAAATATAGCAAACCAAAAGCGCGACGCATGAAATTTTAAAGAGTAAAAAGTAACCGGTGGCGTAATGTGTTTTGAGTAGCGTTAAAGCAGTGTCTGTCTGATTTACAGCTGTATAGTTGGCCAGTTTCCCTGCTACAAAGCCACCGATACCCAATGACACGAAAAAAATCCCAGTCATTGTGCTCACGCGTTTTCTACTTGCCAGAAGCGTAATCGCACTTAATCCGACAGGAGATAAAAAGAGCTCAGAAAAAGAAAATGAAAGATATACAGGGACCATCAATGCAACTGAAATTGTGCCTGAAATTTCAAGGCTAAGGTGAGCGATGTAAGCCAGCCAGCCAAACGAAAGTGTGGTGATAAGCACCGCCAATAAAAACTTATTTGCAGCACTCATGCACTGTGCTGTGGCAGAAGATTTAGATTGTTGTCTGGAGATTAAAAAGCCGATAAAAATCATGCCTACACTTTGCACTGCAACATAATAGGGGGCTGGGAATGAAAAGCCAAATAAAGTCGGGTCTACAATGCGTGTAATAAACAAAGTAAATGATAAAAACATCTGAAAATAGAAGGCCCAAAAAATAGTAGAAATTACACAAAAAAACAAAATTGAAATTGTTTTTTTAGATTGCTCTGGAGGCTCACGATAGGCTGAATAGAGGAGATAAGTGATAGATAAGATAATGGTGGTGATGAAAGCAAAATTTGCAAGAACAGGGAAAGATAAAATCATAAAAGCAATGACTGCCATGATTAAAATAAGTGTGAACGCTGTCATCGTTTTTTTAAGGCTAAAAACATAAGGATGATAATCATGGATATTTAGATATTTGATTCCCCATGTAAAAATAGCAAAAGCAAACACAAGACCGAAAGCTGCACTGGAGAACGAAGCAGACCAACCAAAATGCTCATTTAAAAGACTTGGAAGCGTTGTTCCTAGTATGATCCCTGTTGTGATTCCCATATAAAAAATTGTAAATCCGCTCTCTCTCAGTGGGGAATCGACAGGATATTCGTTACCAAGAAGAGACGATATTGTTGATTTTAACAAGCCTGTGCCGACAGCAATACCGCTCAATGCAAATGTTAAATAGTATCCTGACGCATGAAAACTAAATAAGATATAGCTTAAAAATAAGAAAAAAGCCCCGAGTAAAGTACAACGTCTCTGACCAATTAAATGATCGGCAATCCATCCACCTAACACAGGAGAAATGTAAGTAAGTGCTGTAAATGAGCCCACAAGTGCGTAAATTTTTTGATCTGGCCATTTAAAATGTAATGACAGGTATAAAGCGAGTAATGTTTGGACAACATAAAAGCCATAACGCTCCCACATTTCGGTGAGAAAGAAAATGCGCAACGAACGAGGGTGCTTTAATGTCATGATAAAATCCATTCGGAAGCAAAACGACCAGTCTACCATAGTGATAATTTATATCACAATATGCTACACTCGTTCGGTTTGAATATATACTAACTTAATTTAAATATGCGCGTTGAAATTTATACCGATGGAGGCTGCCGTGGCAATCCTGGATTAGGGGGGTGGGCTGCACTATTACGTTTTCAATCTGCCGAAAAAACCCTGAGCGGTGTGTGTGACCATACCACGAATAATCGGATGGAGCTGACCGCGGCGATAGAAGGTTTGAAGGCATTAAATAGAGCTTGTGAAGTCGATTTATATACAGATTCTCAATATCTTCGATTAGGGATGACCACATGGTTGTCTCAATGGAAAAAAAATAATTGGAAGAGTTCAAATCGACAGCCGGTTAAAAATATTGATCTATGGCAAGCACTAGACGAATTATCCGAGACACATCATATTACTTGGCATTGGGTAAAAGGGCATGCAGGCCATCCTGAAAATGAGCGTGTTGATGCCTTAGCTAATGAAGCGATGGATTTTTATCTCAAGGAACGCAATGCGACAAATCATACTTGATACAGAAACAACAGGTTTAGATCCTAAAAGTGGGCATCGTATTATTGAAATTGGTTGTCTTGAGTTGATTAATCGTCAGTTGACTGGTCAACAGTTCCATGTCTACTTAAATCCAGAGCGTGACATTGATGCTGATGCAGTAAAGATTCATGGTATTACAACGACATTTCTTTCAGATAAACCTTTTTTTCGCGATATTATGGATGATTTTTTGATTTTCATTCGCGATGCTGAGTTGGTTATCCATAATGCGCCTTTTGATGTTGGATTTTTGCGAGCAGAGCTGGCCAAAGCGAAATCGCCCGTTAAATTTGACAAACATTGCACGGTGCTAGATACCTTAACATTAGCAAAGCAAAAACATCCTGGTCAAAAAAACAATCTTGATGCACTTTGTAAACGCTATGGTGTAAATAACAGCAGCCGAGATTTGCATGGTGCATTATTAGATGCCGAGCTCTTGGCGTATGTTTATCTTGCCATGACGGGAGGTCAACTCGATATGTTTGGTGGTGATGAACCTGTCAAAAAAGAACAAGAAAAATCTACTGCTTTGTCTCAACCTATCGAAAAAACAAAAATTATCTACGCTACGGCGGAAGAATTAAAGCGTCACGAGGCTTTTTGGGAAGAGGCTTAATTGCACTTGCTCTCATCTTAATGAGGCGAGAGCATGAGTTTTGCCAGTATTGTAACGAGTAAAAAAGGCGCGATATCCTGAAAAGTTTTCTTCAGACCTCGTTCGTTAGGAAAATGTGAAGACGTGTGCAATTGTATGCAACATACTTCACAATTAACTTCGGCGTTTTTTAAAATCTTTTTCCTCTGCTTCATTCTCATGTATAAGCAGTGTTCTTTTAGCTTGAAAATTGTGGCTAAATTTTCTATAAAGAGGTGTCACAGGGGCTTGCTAGGGAGCTGCACAACAGGAAGATGAGGTGCAGCTAATAAACAGAAAAATCTTACACTGCGTTTGAACCTATAGAAGGAGTCGAGATATGTTCCTCTTCTTTTTTAGCCAAATATGCAGCAGCAACAACTAATGGAACAGTGATACATATTAACGCACATGAAGCTGGTATCATTGTCACAGCACCGCCTACTGCAAACGATGCTGCAGTCTGTGCCAATTGCATTACTGTTTCGTTATTTCCTGCATTCATGATCCCGTAGCCAGTTAATCCAGCTATAACAGTACCTGCAACATAACCAACAGCTGTTTGCTTTGTATTTGATTCTTTATTATCTGATTTATTTGAGCTACTAAATAGGCCACATGATGCCAACGCACCAACTAAGACTCCAACCGAACCATCAAGAACAGCGCCACCTACTGCTCCCATCTGAGCGGCTTCAATCGGGTTGTATCCATCATACCCGGAACTCTTTAAAATGGCAGCACCAACACCACCAGCGAATGCGCCTGCTGCTGCACCCATTGAGCCCAATACTACACCACCAACAACAGGTGCAGATGCCCGGGCAATATTTTTTGAAAGCGTCATAAATACCTCGATAGTTTTAATAAAAAATCTGTTTCTAAAACAGCCTTAATTTTAAACTATATCACAAAACCACAGAAGATGATTAAATTATAAACACGAGAAGCTTTGTCGCGAAACAAAAAGGGGATGACTTCTCTCTAATTGATTGTAATTTGCTCTGCAACCAAACTATTCATCTAAAGAAAGATAACGATAGAAGCTAGCTCGCGAAATGTTCAGAGTTTTACAACTATCACTAATACTCATTCCATGATTTGTATGCATTTTTTTAGCCATAAGTGCTTTAGGATTTTTAGGCGATATTTTTTTCGACCACCGGTTCTTCCTCTCGTTTTTATGCAAAATCATTCTCAGATTTCAAGCAAAATGAAAATAATTCAACACAAAATCCGCTACTTACACATGATGAAATATTAACAGAATCTACACAAAATTCTCTAAATTGAGCAATGTACCCAGTAAACCTCATAAAGTTGAGGAGTTCTCAAAAATTGAAAATTGTCATGAATTCAATCATTGAGAGTTTTCCCGAAGCTGAGAAATAACGTCATCTGCGCTGTTGATGCCGCATATCGCGATGCTGAGTCATATTTTGTTGTGCTCCTGAGGATAAATCCGCTTCATTTAAAGCATTAATTAAATTAAAAAAGCGGCGTTGTCTAAAACAGAAGAAGGATTTATTTTCAAGCGTTGCTCTCATTTTTTCTGAGTCAGCGCGCATGTTTTCTATTATTTCGGAATAGCGGTGCTCAGGGTATTGGTGAATCCGGTTGCTTAAATCTTTTAATAAAGCTAATTTTATTGCTTGGCGAGGCGTTGCATCTGAACGAGAATAGATGTTTTGTAATTCATGAAATTTTTCCGCAACAATGCTTGAAAGTGGGTTTTTGCAACGTTCAACACATCGAATTAACTCTTTAAGAGTTGTTATGATGTCTTGGTTCGGATTTTGAATTGTATTTGTATAAGCAACTAATTGTTCAAAAAATTGCTGTTTTTCTTGTACAGGGTAGTTTCGAAGTTCTGTAATTAATTTGTCACGAAAATCTCGAAAGCAATGTGTTAATGGGTCAGTTTCAATACGTCTAATATGACTTTTTAATGCCCTTAGTGTACTAACTTTAATGCGAGAGTGTTGTAATTCTGCATTAGATGTTTTGGTTTGCATTTCAGACGTTGATGATTTAAAAAAAACACTTGGTACCGAGGAGATTCTGGTATTGATAAGAGTAGGGTCTGTTTGTAGTCCTAGAATTGAAGATATAGATACATTGACAGGAATGGATGCGTTAGCGCTCAAGAAATTTATTTTTTGCGTCAAATAATTCAGATGATTAAGATGTTCGAAACGAGTTTTAGCACCATAGTTTCCATTGATAAATTCCCAATTGGTAATAAAAACTAAATTGGTTCTAATAAATAGACACAAATAATCATAAATTTCGTACTTTTGTCGTTCTAGGCACTTTAATCTCCTCAGATTTTCGCAATATTGGAAAAGGACTGTTAGTTTTTGAGTTAATAAAAGATCTTGTAGGCTATTTGAAAAATCATGTGGATATATATAAGTGCTGTTGAGTATTTTGGTACAAAGAACGACACTGTTGATTTCATTATAAAATTCTAGATCATTTAAATGTTTACTTGTGCGCCGGACGCGAAGAGACAGATGAGGATGAACAATGCGATTACCAAAGCCTCCAAGTTGTGTCTGTATGATTAGCCCCTGATTGATACGGAGTGGAATATGAGTCTCGATTTTTTCTTTTGTTTTTCTTTTGATCATAATTTTGCTCCACTGCAAATAATTTCAAAAATTCAAAAAGTAAATTTAGAACCCCTCTCCTTTGTAAGACTCTTTGCCTATTAATAAATGAATTTGAATTTGACTGCTGTACATGAGATTAGACCTGTGAAGAAGTCTATTAAGACTTTAGCACTTATTTAAGGTATGGCGCAATTATAGGATTAGATATACTTTACATGCTCAAAAAGTTACATCAATCTATTGGGCTTACTGTTCAGAGATTTGTGAGCAAAGGTAACTCCAAAATAAGTCATCCCGAACAAAATTTCCCCGTAGGTTAATTGATTATAAGTTGGTCGGCTCTAAAATATTCGTATAACATGATAAAGACGCAGGACATGCTTTTGCCTATGTCTTAGGCACACTTTGCCCACTACGATGATACCAAAAAAATTTTTTTCAATTCATTTTTTTTGAAATAGGAAATATTATTTAATGTTGTTTCAGCAATATGTTGAATTGCCTCTTGTGTAAAAAAGGCTTGGTGGCCTGTGATTAAAACATTAGGGAAGGTCATTAAACGACAAATCACGTCATCTTGAATAATTTCTGTAGAGTGATCTGCGAAAAAAAGAGGCGCCTCTTCTTCATAAACATCCATGCCTAAATAACCAATTTTTCCATTTTTTAAACCATTGATCACCGCTCGCGTATCTATCAGTGCGCCTCGACCTGTATTAATTAACATGACACCAGGCTTCATTTGTTCAATCGTCTCTGTACAAATGAGATGTTTTGTATCTTTGGTAAAAGGACAATGTAAGCTAACAATATCAGATTGATTTAATAAATCTGATAAACTAAAGTACTCAACACCCGCGTCAATCATTGCAGGATTTTGTACAATATCATAAGCTAACACCCGACAGCCAAAACCCATTAGCAGATGCGCTAAACACCCTCCAATAGCACCCAAACCAACAATACCAACTGTTTTTCCTCGTAAATTAAATCCCATTAATCCTTGTAGTGAAAAGTTACCCTCTCGAACACGCTGATAAGCGCGATGAATTTTTCGATTTAAAGATAAAATCAATCCAACAGTAAATTCTGCCACCGCTTCTGGTGAGTAACGTGGTACGTAACACACAGGTAAACCAATCGATGCAGCATAAGCTGTATCCACATGATTAAACCCTGCTGAACGTAAAGCAATCAATTTGACTCCATTGGCTTTTAATATATCCAATGTAAGGCGGTCTAGATGATCATTGACAAAGCAGCAGACCACATCAACATTTTTAACACGATGCGCAGTTTCTCTATTGAGATGAGATTCAATATAATGCATAGAAAAATGGAAAGTGGTCTCATTCAGTATGTTGTATAAAGGAGCCTCGAAGGATTGCGCACTAAAAAAATCAATTGTTGTCATCGTGTCCTTACTCCTAGGGTTTGCTACTTATGTTTACGGCGTCCTTCTTGCCAAGTTTGTAAAAGTACATAAAAAACAGGCACAAACACTACAGCTAAGCATGTGGAGGCAAGCATTCCACTCGATACCGCAACGCCAATAGAGCGGCGAGCATTTGCGCCAGCACCGGTTGCAAATACTAATGGCATCACCCCAAGAATAAAGGCAAAAGATGTCATCAAAATCGGTCTAAATCGCTTTTTTGCACCAATTAAAGCAGCTTCAGTAATGCTTTTATGATGAGTTTCTCGTTCTTCTCTAGCAACTTCTACAATTAAGATCGCATTTTTTGCCGCAAGCGCAATTAATAATAAGATACCAATTTGAGTATAGATGTTATTTGATAGACCAAGGAGCAAAAGCACACCCACAGTACCAATCAACGCTAATGGCACACTGAAAAGAATCGCAAGTGGTGTGACCCAGCTCTCATATTGTCCAGCCAGAATAAGATAAACTAAAACAAGCGATAGCATAAAAATATAATAACTCATGTTGCCCGCTAATTTTTCTTGATAGGCAGTACTTGTCCACTCGTAAGACATCCCTTTAGGAAGTATTTGTTTAGCAAGCTCCTCCATCGCAGCAATTGCTTGACCTGTGCTGTAACCCGTAGCAGGCATTCCCAAAATATTACTAGAAGGATAAAGATTATATAAAGAAATAATTGACGGGCCGGTGCTCGGCGTCATATCAGTTAGAGTCCCAAGGGGAACCATTTGCCCTTTATTGTTTCGCACGTAATAATTTCGAACATCTTCAATGTGCATCCTAGAGGCAGCGTTTGCTTGAACATAGACTTGAAAAACTTGCCCAAACTTTGCGAATAAATTGACATACGAAGAGCCGAGGTAAGTTTGCAATGTATCTGTTGCATCTTCGATAGAAACGCCGAGTGACTCGACCTTGGTTCTATCAATGGGTGCCGCGAGTTGTGGTGTTGAGGCTCGGAAGGAGGTCATGAGTTTCTGAAATTCTGGGCGCATACTAGCGTAATAAATAAGTTTATCAGTTACGTTTTGGAGTTTTTTATAATCAAAGGTTCCATCCTGTAGTTCTACCTGCATTTGAAAACCACCAGCAGTCCCTAAGCCTTGAATAGCAGGGGGAATGAGTACGAGTACCTTTGCTTCGAGTGTATTTTTTGCAATTTCATTTAATTTTTGATACAGCGCTAAAAAGGAAGCGTTTTTGTCTCTTACGCTCCAATCTTTAAAAATGATATAAATAGCACCACCATTTGAAAGATTGGCGCTGTTGTCCATTAAAGAAATACCATCAATTGCAATGATATTATCAACGCCATCAATTTTTGAAATTTGTGTGGTCATTTTCTTCAATAATGCTTTTGTTCTATCGAGAGACGCGCCATCAGGAAGCTGGACATTAAGCATCATATAACCTTGATCTTCGATAGGAATAAAGCTTGTTGGGATACGCGTCAGTCCAAATATAGCGACAAGGACCAGTAAGCCTCCGACCAAACAAACTTTTTTACTATGATTAACTAAGCGCTCAATATAGCGAATATAAGTCGCTTCGATGGGATAGTAAATTTTATCAAAAGCTCGATAAAAAGCATTTTTAGGTTTATTTGTATCAGGTGCTCTTAACCATAACGCACACTGCGTCGGTTTAAGTGTCATCGCGTTAATCGCACTAATAAAAGCTGTTGCCGCAATAACGAGTGCAAATTGTGCATACATTGCGCCTGTTAATCCAGAAATAAATCCAGCTGGGATAAAAACGGCCATTAAAACTAAGGTAATGCCAATGATGGGGCCCATCAGCTCTTTCATTGCCATAACAGCAGCATCTTTAGGCGAAATATTACGCTCAATGTGTTGCGTGACACCCTCGACAATGACGATAGCGTCGTCCACTACAATACCAATTGCTAATACTAAAGCAAATAACGTGAGCAAGTTAATAGAATATCCCATCACAAGCATCGCAAAAAATGCACCAATAATCGTTACTGGGACGGTTGTTGTGGGAACCAATGTCGCTCTCGCATTTTGTAGAAAGACCAAAATAACGAGCAAAACGAGAATACCTGCTTCATAAAGTGTTTTATACACTTCATCAATAGAGGCTTTAACAAACTTTGTTGTATCAAAAGGAACACTGTATTCTAATCCTGGTGGAAATTTTTCAGACATTTTTTGTACGGTTTTGCGTACTGTTTTAGCCACCTCTAAAGCATTAGCTCCCGGCAGCTGATAGATAGCAATTGCAGCTGTCGGCTTATTATTTAATGTAGAGGATTGGCTATAACTCGATGATCCTAATTCTACACGCCCCACATCTCGAATTCGTACAATTTTTGCTGTGCTGCTAGCCGTGCGTTTAGATGTTTGATTGGGATTTGTGGAGACAGTTTTAATAATAATGTTTTCAAATTCGTCAGGGCTCATAAGTTGACCAGGAACGTTCACTGTTAGCTGGTAAGCTTCTTGGCCTGTTGTCGGAGGTTCTCCAATTTGTCCTGCAGAGATCTCTTTGTTTTGATAAGTAATCGCATTGGTTACATCACTTGGCATGAGCGAATAAGCAAGCATTTTTTGTGGGTCTAACCAAATGCGCATGGCATAATTTCCTGACCCAAAGACACCTACATTACCCACGCCAGGCAATCTTGCCAACTCATCTTGCATATTGATGGTAGCGTAATTATTGAGAAATAAGCCATCGTATTCATTGTTTTTAGAGGAGAGCGTAATGAATTGTAATACCGCTGTTGATTTTTGCTGAACTAATACGCCTTGTTGTTGTACTGGAATAGGAAGTTGGGCCATCGCGGATTGCACTCTATTTTGCACCAAGACTTGTGCAAAATTAAGATCTGTTCCAATCGCAAATGTGATAATTAAAGTATAGTTGCCTGAGCCTGAATTTGTAGACTGCATGTATAGCATGTTTTCAACACCATTGACTTGTTGCTCAATAGGCAGCGCGACAGTTTTAATCAAAGTTTTTGCATCAGCGCCTGGGTAGCTGGTGGTGACTTGAATGGTTGGCGGGACAATTGCGGGATATTGTGCGATTGGCAACACACCTATTGCAACGAGGCCCAAAAAAACCAAAAAAATAGCAATCACATTTGCAAGAACAGGGCGCTCAATAAAAAACTTCGACATCATGCTTTTTTCTCCGCAGGTGACTTCGGCGCTGTATCTGCTTGAGGGGTCGCTGTATCGAGCTGAATCATTTCTGGATTAACTTTGCCCCCTGGGGTTGCATTCTGTAATCCGGCAATCACAACAAAATCATCCTTAGTCAAACCACTCGTGACACCTCGGATACCGTCCTCAACGCTTCCAAGTTGAACTCGTTTCATTTCAACTACATGATTTGAATTGACGGTTAACACATATGGACCAATTTGGTCGTACTGAATCGTTTCATCAGGGATAGTTAATGTTGGTGTAGGGTCACTGATTGGCATGCGTACTTTTACAAATAAACCTGGAAGGAGTGTATAGTCTTTATTAGGTAACAAAGCTCTAAATTCTAAAGTACCAGTGGATGCATCAAGAGATGTATTAATAAAATCGAGTTTCCCTTGAAATTTATAGTCTGTTTGTCCTTGTAGCTCAACACTGACAGGGACGTTTTTCACATTATTTTCGCTAATACCTTTTTCATGAGCAAGTTTTCTCAATGGAATGAGGTCTATTTCATTTAAATTAAAATAAACATAAATGGGATCAAGCTGCTCGATATTGGCAAGTTCTGTTGCGGTCCCATTACCGACCAAGTTATTTTTATCGACCAGATGTCGCCCTATTCGACCATTAAATGGCGCTTTGACTTGTGTATAACCGTAATTGATATTCGCAATAATTAAGTTTTCCCGAGCTTCGGCAACTTGAGCTGCAGATTGCTCACTTTTTGCAAACCATTTTTCAACATTGTTTAAGGATGTCGCGTGATCACGATACATCCGTTTTTGCCTTTCATATTCAGATTGATCATAAGTATGGATTGCCAGTTGCGCATCTAGCGTCGACTTTGCTTCGTTGAGTTTGGCTAAATAAGGCTCTGGTTCAATCACAAATAATAATTGATCTTTTTTTACGATAGATCCGTCGGAAAAATTAATTTCTTTGAGATAACCTTCGACTCGAGCGACTAGATCAACCGAATTATAAGCAACGGTATTACCCGTTTGAGTAATATATTTTACCATCGGGCGCATGGTAGGGTGTGCTATTTTTACCGGAGGAGGGGGGATATCAAACGACTGATGCTTCGATTTATAAAAGATATAAACGTTATAGCAGAGTAAAAAAACCACGGCGATTTTTCCTGCTTTTCTAAGTTTTTCTTTTTGCACATGTATCATCATTCAAATCACCAATTAGGAAGATAAAGTTCTTCAAAAGTTTGCTTATCGCTGGTAGGTGCTTCATGGTTTTCTTCTTTAAGCAAACTACCCCAGCCAGTACGTTTGGCCATGTCGTTTTTAATTGTTTGAGGAACAACATCGTGATGTTCACGTATTTGCCATCCTCCACCTAACGCACGGTATAAACCGACGACGGCTTTAGGTACTTCAGCCTGTGCTTCGACAAGCTCAGTTTGCACACGTAATTGTTGTTGTTCTGCATAAAGTACCGTTGTGTAATCTGCTTCACCTTCTTGATATTGAATCAGGGTGAGTTTTGTTGAGAGAATTGCTGATTTCACAGCACGCTCTAGATACTGCTTTGATTTTTTCGACTGGATGTAAGCGGTGATGTTGTCCTGTACCTCTTGTTGTGCTTTAAGAACAACATTCATGTAATCTAGTAAAGCCTGTTGAAATACAGCGTCTTGTGCGCGGACTTGGTTAGTAATTTGTCCATAATTCAAAAGTGGCCAACTAAAAAGTGGGCCTGCAATGATATTTGAATTTGATGAATTAAACATGTCACTTAATGACGCACCATTAATCGTATTTGCTGCAAAACTAAAGCTTCCCGAAAGAGAAAAAGCGGGGTAAAGCTGTGCTTTTGTCGCACCAATCGCTTCTGATTGAGCAATTGCATTTAATCGTGCTTGCTCCACATCGGGTCTTTTCAACATTGCTTCACGAGGAATATCAACTAATAATTTATCAGGAGCCTGAGGGATACTATGTTTTTTCTGAATGAGTGGCTCGATTTCTTGGGGTGTTAATCCAAGTAATACAGCCAGCGCGTCTTTGTTAGACTGTAACGCGGTAATATAGCCAGGCAGCTGGGCTTCAGTTTCAGCAAGGATGGTTTTTGCTTCGGCGACGTCTACTAGACTGACTTCACCTGCGTTATAACGAGACTCTGTCAGTTTAAGACTCATTTTTTGAATAGCAATGTTTTCTTTGACAACTTTAATCAGGGTCTCGTTCGTGCGTAATGCGATATAATGATTAGCAATATCAGACGTTAAGGTGACAAGTGAATTGTCATAGGCAGCAAGAGAAGATAAAAATGCCGAGTCTTGTGATAGAACTGCACGACGATATTTTCCCCAAAAATCAATTTCCCAGGTCGCAAGAAATCCCAAAGAGGCTGCTTTAAATGTAGGAGGTAAAACATCTTGCAAATAATTTCCACCCATACGGTAGTATTGGTAGTTTCCATTCATATTTTGTTGCTGAGGATAAAGCTCACCCACCGTTTGTGCGAGCTGGGCGCGTGATTGTAAGACATGAACACCTGCTTTCTGGAGGCTAAGGTTATTCTGGTAGCCTTGATAGATTAAAGCAGTCAAATTAGGGTCATGGAAAAGTTTCCACCAAGCTGGATTTTTAGGTTTTTTTTCAACAATAGAGTGATCTTTCTTAGGCCAATGTTGAACGACATTGGTTTTAGGTTCCTGATAATCTGGCCCAACCATGCAAGCATTTAATGTGAGCAGACAAATCGCAATCGATATTTTTTTAGACATGACTGAAACACGACTCCTTGTGTACACGCCCATGTTAACTAGATTTTTTGTGAAAAGACAAGCATTTTTAAAAAATGCTTGTCTAGATGAAGAATTGATAGATTAATTCAATTGAGTGATAAACTACGAATGAGTAAGTCTGCTTTCGCTGCTTATTTCTGCAGTGTGTACTGCTCCTTTTAAAAAGCGATGATCTCGAGAGTGAAGATAACGCTCTAAATTAGCTAGCACTTTTTCCGCTAAAGCCTCACTTGACTCTTGACGCTCTTCTACGGTTTCACTGGTACGCCTGGCTTTAGTATTGCTATGTGTAAGATGTGCCTGAAATTCACGTTGAGTCTCGAGTGCATCAGCTTCTATCTGTTTAAACTTTTGGTGTAATGCATGAAGTTCATTATTTTGATGCTCAACATCGATTACTAAGTCATGCAAAACCACTTCGTCTTTAACTAAACTATCTTTCGTACCTTTGAGTTCCTCACTGACTTGGAGGATATCTCGTTGCGTTCGAGTGAGTTGCTTATGTGCTTCTGTGGTTTGCTCAAGTTCCAAAGACAACGCTTGGCTTTGTTGAACTAATATTTCTTCACTCTCGAGAAGTCCTTGTACCGCTTGCTCGGATTCTTCTGCTTGATGTTTAAAAGACTCTACCGAATCTCGAAAAAGCTTATTTGAATGTGCTCTTTCTCTATTTCTTTCTTCGAGGGAGACCATTAAAGATCGCACAGGTTTTTCAAGTGATTGAATCGTTTTGATAGAGTCATTCAATATGACCTCTAACTTAGTGACTTCCTCTGCTAATTTTTGTTGATGCTCAAATTCAGCTTGGTGATGTTTTTTGAGTATCAACGTTGGTAAAAAATAACTTAAAAAACCAAGAATAGCTCCTATTATTGGGCTACTGGGAAATAAAAAAGGCGAGATAAAAAATCCAAGAATCCCTCCTGTAATTAAACTTAAGCCCCCCAGCCCCCATTTCATCCACCAGGAGGAGTTAGCGTAAGCTGAAGCAAATCTACTTAGAAAACTTTTAGGCATATTTTTCTT
>CAYYEZ010000023.1:0-32873 GCA_964471225.1 uncultured Legionella sp.
AATATTGACCAATCCCTTTTAAATCGCCGCCAGCACGCAACCCAACGACCGTCGTTGTAATAAATCCATACAATCCAATTGGAATAACCGTAATCACCCAACGCGTGATAACCATCAACAAACTATGTAATCCACGAAAAAAATGAGTAATAGTCTGGCGTGCATCAGTATCAGGAATAAAACGTATAGCAATGCCAATCACAATGCCTAAAAACAAAACGCTTAAGACTTGGTTTTCTAGAAAAGGGGTTAAAAAATTTTGTGGAATAAGCCCGACAACATGCTCCCAATAACTCATTTTCGAGGCACTCAAATCAGCACTTGGCTCAATCAAATGCGTCACAGAATCTGGGGCTATCACGCTATAAAGCAAAGAACTAATCGTCGCAGCAATCAATGTCGTACTTAGGGTATAAACGAGCGTACGCTGCCAAACGCGACGCATCAAACCATCAGATTTATAATGAGAGAGCGTTACGATGATAGATAACGCGATAATAGGCAAACTCACGCACTTAAATATACGAATAAAGATATTCGAAATAAAAAGTCCAAGCGATTTAAAAAAAACGACATCCGTAAAACCACTCCAAACACCTAATAGTATCATTACAATGTACAATAATGGTGTTCGGCATTGATAGAGCCTTATAGCAGACATACCGTATTCTTTATATGATTTAAAGTGTCATAGTTTATCATAGGAGACAGGTTGAAGGATACAGAGACCAACTTAACATCGGCCCACTCAAAAACGAGATTGAGTTATGACAATCACCACAATGAGCCGGTGTTGCCCATCGCACTACTAATTGTCTTTCTTGAAACTCTGCACGAATACTCCAACGCTGGCTCCCTACTTTTTCATCATTTTTATTCAGAATTAAACATGGATTGCAGACTATCTTTTGCACATGGAAAACAATACCCGAAGGCATCGTACAACGATGCTGAGTACATGCAGCTAGACCCTCTGGGGAAGTTTCAGTAATAAAACGCTGTAAGTCTCGCTGAAGAATTTTTAAATTTGTATGCTTTACTTTTAACTCATAGGTCACTTTTCGAAATAAAAGCACCACATGTATTAATGACAACCACATACAAGCCACAACGGATAACACGCATAACGTGGTTAATAATACCATTCCATTCACTTGAGGTTTCATACATTACGACCGTGTATTTTTATACGGCGATGTTTTTCTCCAAGATCTAACGTCAGCACTGTATGTTCTCCCTCTTGAGTAAATGAGCCTGACATTTGATGAATCCAAGGAGCCAACTCATCCACATGATGGTGTTGATAAAAAAGCGCTTGATGCTTGATTAAAAAAGACTCCGAAATCCATTCGCCTATATAGACTGGCATGTCGTAGTCATAAAACAACGGTTTTTTTAATACAATCCGCGTACGTCCTTTGTTTACTCGCACACTTTCAACCTCATGAATCTCGGCATGTCTACAATCCGAGATAATTAGTGGATAATTTGAGTTGATGTTGACCTCACTTATCAATACCCTTTTATCATCTTGAATGTCAGAGACAGTCGAAAAAACATTACTCATGTGTCGAAGAATCAAATGATCCGATTTTTCCAACGTCACGCTTTGTAAAATCTCAGTATTCTCTCTCATATCTACACGTATCAACTCATCTAAACGTCGACAGGGTGTAAATCCAGCTTGATAAAAGCGTGTTTGAAGAAAAGACACAATCCAAGCTGCTTCTTCAACACGCTGAATCTCTTGAAGTGTCGACTCCGTTTGCTGCTGAATCCACAGTATACTTCGCATTAAAATAGCAATAATTAAGCTGGAGAGAAGTAAACTGACCGTAAGCTCAATCAGACTATATCCCGAAGATTTCATCATCAGTCGCGATCAACGCCTCATTTATAGATAAGAGTTGCAAAACAATTCGATGTATGTACCATTGTTGTTTGATTGCGACAAGAAGCGCACAGGTTACGAGCAGCATCGAGACCAGCACTTCAAAAAAAGAAAATCCATATGTCGTGTTCATCATCCTTGTCCTTTGGGTTGGAAATCCACACGAAAGACTAACAGAACGCAAAAGAACCTACAATACAGGAGTTGTCTATGGTTGCTTATCACCAATTACCTCATCAAGGGATTCAAACACTCGCCCCCTACGTGCCGGGAAAATCAGCAGAAACAGTTGCAAAGGAGCAGGGCCTAGTGGAAGTAATTAAATTAGCAAGTAATGAAAATCCGTTAGGCACAAGTCCTGCTGTTTTAGAAGCACTCCAGCGTTTAACCCCGCATGAAATTGCAACCTATCAAATTACAAGTATCCACCCCTTTCGAGATATTTTGGCAAACACACTCTTTGTTGATAAAGAAATGCTTCTTTTAAGCAACGGCTCTGACACTATTTTTTACTACATTCTACTTTCTTTTGCGTTACACTCAGGAAAACGAATCGTCACTCACCAGAAAGCATTCATTCAGTATGAAATTCAAGCTAAAACGCTAGGCATTCCGATATATTTAACTCACCTAAACACTGACTTGTCTGTGGATGTCAATGCATTAATTGAGGCAGCAACGCCCGAAACTGCCATCATTTTTTTAGCGAATCCTAATAATCCGACGGGCCTTTTGATTGAGCAATCAGAAATTGTGCGTCTTTTATCAAGTATCTCACCAGAAATTATTGTCGTATTAGATGAAGCCTATTTTGAATATTTACCCGCATCAAAGCGCTCAGATATCATCAGCCTTCTACAACATCACCCAAATCTTATCGTGACACGAACATTTTCAAAAATTTACGGTCTAGCGTCATTAAGACTAGGATATGCGATTGCCAACTCAGCATTAATTTCTATTTTATATCGCGTTCAACTACCATTTATTGTCAATCTGGCGGCGTTTACGGCTGCTGAAGCAGCACTTAAAGACCGTGCCTTCGTTGAGCATTCACTCATCAACAACACACAAGGTATGGAACAACTCACGCAAGGATTATCAAAGCTTGGGCTTAAACAACTTCCCAGCTTCGCAAATTTTGTCACATTTGACACAGGTTTTTCGGCACGAAAAATCGACCTTGCGCTGCAAAAACAAGGTATCATTGTCAGACCACTTGAGCCTTATGGCCTGACACAATATTTGCGTGTTACGATTGGCACCCCAGAACAAAATCGACGTTTTTTAAGCGCTTTATCTCAAGTACTACAGGAGCTTCAGTATGACACTATCTCAGAAAAAATGTGAACCGTGTGAAGGTATTGGATCAACACTCCATGCCGAACAAATCAAAATGCTCATGCCACAACTCAACGAAGCTTGGGAAGTAACTAGCGATTTTAAACAATTAAAGCGCGCTTTTAGATTTCATGATTTCTACCAAACAATGGCATTTGTCAACGCAATCGCGTGGTTCGCCAATCAGGATAATCATCATCCTGATCTTGAAGTAGGCTACAACTACTGCCATGTGACGTATATGACCCACGCTCTGAATGGACTGACACACAACGATTTTATTTCCGCGGCTAAAGTCGATGCATTACTTGCAGAAGATTAAATTCTCAAGAGCACTGAGGTTTGAATGACGACACTGACAATCATCGAAAGTCTAACTTTCTATGATTAGTCCTCCTCCTGTATTTTCGGCTTGATTAAGCGGGCCGCTGCCACAGATAGGTGTATCATTAAGACATTTGAGCTTTGGTGCACGATAGTGACGTTTGGTTTTAATTTTTTTCTATGTCGTCGTAACTTATTGATTTTATGGTGCCCAGGACCGGAGTCGAACCTAGCTTTAACTTATTGATTATATTTAGTTAAAATAATATGGACTCGAATCTTACCCAACGTTGCATATCCTACCATAAACGAAAGAATGCGAATAGATACGCACGAATATGAATTTTGTGCTACAATGTAGCTCATGAGACAGGAGAAATATGATGACTACTAATGCAGTGGTAAGAGCGAGAATTGATGAGCATATTAAAGAAGAGGCTTCAGCCGTGCTGGCATCAATGGGGTTAACTGTATCTGATGCCTTCCGTATGTTGCTAACACGTATAGCTAAAGAGCATGCATTACCTTTTGAACCACTTATTCCAAACCAAAAAACGATTAATGCAATGAAGGAAGCCAGACGCGGCCAGTTAAAATCGTTTAAAACCGTTCAATCGCTCATGGATGATTTAAATAATGAGGACGATTGAGTACACGACCCAATTTAAACGTGATTATAAGCGTGAACTAAAAGGTAAACACAAGGCCGTCTTCAGCAATCTCTTCGTTGAGATTATCGATACATTAGCACGTGATGAGCCACTTGCAGCTAAACATAGGGATCATGCGCTATCTAATAACTGGCAGGATCATCGTGATTGTCATATAAAACCTGATTTAGTTTTAATTTATCGCAAGCCCGATACAGAAACATTGCAGTTAGTAAGATTAGGGTCTCATAGTGAGCTAAGTCTTTAATAAAAAAAGAAAAGGATTATGATACACACCTCATTAAACAGTTATGATCATTATGTCTCAGTAACATACTTGAAGAAATTTTATTGAATCAGTTCAATCTCGAAAAATTATCGAAATTAATGCATCCATACCTAAAGTAGCGGGCTTAACACTGTTATCTCGAATTAGTTTATTTTTCTATTTCGCTGGAAGTGCTTGATTTTATTATGGTGCCCAGGGCCGGAATCGAACCGGCATGGTGTTACCACCGAGGGATTTTAAGTCCCTTGCGTCTACCTGTTTCGCCACCTGGGCTATCTTTGGAGGCTGAGGCCGGAATCGAACCGGCGTACACGGCTTTGCAGGCCGCTGCATGACCACTCTGCCACACAGCCGGAGATATTTTACGCCTCAAAAAAACTAAATTTGTAGATGTTTCGTGTCAATATTGACACTAAAAAAAAAGCGACGCCACGTCGCTTCATTTGGAGCGGGAAACGAGGCTCGAACTCGCGACCCCAACCTTGGCAAGGTTGTGCTCTACCACTGAGCTATTCCCGCTCATCTACGGGTTTGCATTCTACCGAAATTCCAGTTGCTGTCAACACTTAGATTCACTTTTTTTAGTTAACTCTCGCCATGCAATCATAAAATAAATCACCATTGACCAAATCGTTAAAATTGCAGCCAAATATAACAACGTGATTCCGAAAAACTGAAAATACTCAACGCCTGGTTGATAAGCAATCAAAAGCAAAAGAGATGTCATCTGTGCTGCTGTTTTTATTTTGCCAACAAAATTTACCGCAACACTTGCACGCCGCCCTAACTCCGCCATCCATTCTCTTAAGCCTGAAATGACAATCTCTCGACCAACAATCACAATCGCAGGAAGAGTAATCCAATGAATGGTGTGCTCGCCAACTAAAATCAATAAGCTACTTGCAACCAACAGCTTATCAGCCACAGGATCTAAAAATGCGCCAAATGGAGAGAGCTGCTTTAGCTTTCGAGCCAAATAACCATCTAGCCAATCAGTAAAGCTTGCAACAAAAAAAATCACAGCTGCAGCACCGTGCGCCCAACTCCAAGGTAAATAATACACCATGATGAATACAGGTATCAGAGCAATACGTGTTAACGTAAGCGTATTAGGCAAATTCACAACTGTCGTCACAACTTACTCCTTTAAGCATCCAGCTCTAAAAAATGACTGATTTGCGCATAATTATGAAATACAGCAAAAGCACCTGCATGCATTAAGGCCTCTTGCTGCTGGCCATAAAAATCAATACCAATGCATTTTACGTCGAGAGCAAGTGCCATTTCAACATCAGCAACAGAATCTCCAATCATAAGCGTTTGATGAGAGTCAACCGCGAACGCCATCAAAATTTCTTCCAACATCTGTGGGCATGGCTTGGCAGGAACCTGGCCCGCACTTCGCGTGACCGTAAAAAATCTTGATACACCAGTCATCTGTAAAGCTCTTTGAAGCGACTGAGGACCTTTATTCGTTGCAATCGCTAAATGCACTCCCGCCTGCTCAATCGAAGAAAGCAGTGATTCAGCGCCCTCAAATAAGCATTGATCTTTGGTATTTGTCTGCAACGCTCGATGTACATTCTCTAACCACTGAAGATATTGTTGCGTAGACAGTGTCGGCAGTAGTTTTTTAAGCGTGAACTCAAGGCCTTGAGAAAGGTATTGTCGGGCGCGAGAGCGCTCGACAATACCCAACGCAAGAAGAGAGGCCTGCTCATCGATAATATTTAATAAGTAACCCAAAGGATCACCTAACGTCCCTTCCCAATCAAAAACAATTAATTCATAGGGTTTCCCCATGATTACTCCCTGTCAACGCCTGTTTAAATTTTTGGTCTAATGGTGCTACAAAGGCATGTTTTACTCCGTTCAGAGTAAATCGAATTGCTCGTGCATGCAAATAAAGTCGCACAGGCAACTGAGCAACTTTGCTATTATCTCTCATTTTGTTATATTTTTCATCACCCAAAATAGGATGTTCAATCGCTGCAGCATGCACGCGAATTTGGTGTGTACGACCGGTTTTAGGTTGTGCCTCAACCAAGCAATAACCTTGAAAATTTTCAAGCAGCCGAAACTCAGTAAAAGCTGGTTTACCCTCTTGATGAACACAAACAACACGCTCTCCAGATTGCAACGTATTCTTCTGAAGAGGTAAGTCTACAGGATAATAAGCACGATACTCCCAAGTTTTTTCAAGCAATGCCCAATACACCTTCGTAACCTGACGAGCAACAAGTAACGCCTGAATAGCACGAAGGACAGACCTTTTTTTAGCAATTAATAAACATCCTGAAGTTTCTTTATCTAAACGATGTACCAACTCTAAGTAAGTCCCCTCAGGTCTCATTTTGCGTAATGCCTCAATCACACCCAAACTCAACCCACTCCCGCCATGTACCGCAAGGCCTGCGGGCTTATTCAATACGAGAAAGCCATCATCCTCGTACAAAATTTGCTCGTTTAGATGATGCTCTAATTTTTGACTCACAGTAACAACTTTCGCCTCACTGGTCTGAATTGGTGGGATTCTTATATCATCTCCTGTCGCCAACCTATCGCTTGGCTTCGCTCGTTTTTTATTGATCCGCACTTCACCACTTCGAATAATTCGATAAATATGACTTTTGGGTACGCCTTTTAAGACTCTGATTAAGTAATTATCAAGTCTCTGGCCGTGCTCTTCTGGTAAAATTTTTTGGTAAGAAACTGCTCGATTCATTAGGTAGCCTATTTGCGATACTTGTTTTTTTTGCTATTATAGCTTCATGCGGGGTGTCCCGCGAACGAATTATAACGCATATTTGAGCAAATCGTAAAAACAATACGCGCTTTCTTCAAATCATTGTAAAGACAAAAGCAACCCACAACGTTAGAGTCGAATTGAAAACAACATTGGCACATATCAGCTCGAGGTTCATGCGGCAGCAAAAAAAAATTCTGCTACTGGCCCGCTCATTTGTTAGCAATATTGTGATACCACAGCCTTTTTTTTCATCTAAACTCTATGAAAATCAGCGAGATTACTTGGATTTAATCCTTCGAATACCTATCTCCAGCCCGTTGGGATATAACTTTTATCTGAAACAACACTCTTTGAATTAAGCGCCCTATTTTAAGGGGCAACTATGGAAAAAATGTTAATTAACGCGACACAAACCGAAGAAATTCGTGTCGCGCTAGTCAAAGATAGTTACTTGTATGATCTAGACATCGAATGTCCATCTGAGAGTAAGAAAAAAGGCAATATATATAAAGCTACCGTCACCCGTCGTGAACCAAGTCTAGATGCGGTATTTGTAGAATATGGTTCAAAACGTCAAGGATTTCTCCCACTAAAAGAAATCGCACCTGAGTATTTCTCTAAATCTATCTCTGAAGATGAAAAACCCTCTATCACTTCCTTGATACGAGAAGGACAAGACCTATTAATACAAGTAGAAAAAGAAGAGCGAGGCACAAAAGGCGCTGCATTAACAACCTATATCACGCTTGCCGGTTGCTATTTGGTCCTTATGCCCAATAGCCCAAGGTCTGGCGGGATTTCCAGACGCATTGAAGGTGATGATCGAGATGAGCTCAAAGAAACGCTAAACGCGCTTCATCTAGATGAAGATATGGGTGTCATTATTCGCACAGCAGGTGTAGGGAAAAGTCAAGAAGAGCTACAAGACGACCTCGATATGTTGAAAAAGCAATGGGATGCGATTCAACAAGCCTATCAAACTCAACGTTCACCTTGTCTGATTCATCAAGAAGGCGATGTCATCATTCGCTCAATTCGCGACAATTTACGAAAATCAATTAACGAAATTATCATTGATGATCACGTTTCTTATGTCAAAGCGAAACAATACATCGAGCAAGTTAAGCCAGAATTTCTTTCGAATCTCAAGCTCTACAACAGCACCATTCCTCTCTTTAATTTCTATCAAATTGAAAGTCAAATCGAGACTGCATACCAACGCCAAGTGCCACTACCCTCTGGCGGTGCATTGGTCATCGACAGAACAGAGGCATTGGTATCTATTGATATTAACTCAGCCAAGGCAACAGGTGGAACAGATATTGAGACGACCGCACTCAATACGAATCTCGAAGCTGCAGACGAAATCGCAAGACAACTTCGCCTAAGAGACTTAGGTGGATTAGTCGTTATTGATTTCATTGATATGAGTTCTAGTAAAAATCAACGAGATGTTGAAAATCGATTAAAAGAAGCTTTAAAAGCAGACCGCGCACGTATTCAGATTGGCCGTATTTCACGTTTTGGTCTCTTAGAAATGTCTCGACAACGCCTACGCTTATCTTTGGGTGAGTCAGCTCAAGAAGTCTGCCCTCGTTGCGAAGGTCGTGGCGTCGTCAGAAACATCCAATCTTCTGGGTTATCGATTATTCGCCTGATCGAAGAAGAAGCACTTAAAGAAAAAGTCTCAGAGATACAAGTACAGCTCCCTGTTGAGATGGCCACTTTTTTAATGAATGAGAAAAGAGATTTTTTGCTTAATATTGAAAAACGCCACCGCGTAAAAATTGTTGTGATTTCAAATCCTTACATACATGCACCACAATATATTATTCATCCAATCAAAGAAGAACAAACAGTAAAGAGCAAAAAACCAAGTTATATGTTAGTTCAACAGCCAGAGCTCAATCTGATCAAGGCCACAGAAACAAATCAAGCCATTGATGAGCCAGTCGTTAAGCACACCTCTAACCATAAGCGTTCGCATAAACAAAATATCATCCAACGCATTTGGCACAGTTTGACAGGGCTGGAAAGAGCACAAACAACAACAGGAACAACCAGAGCAACGACATCTACACCCGAACACAAATCTCAAATCACGGAAAAACGTCACACGAGAAAACGTCGTCAATCACCACAACGATCATCTTCTGTGCAACAAAATCAACAAACGCAACAAACGCAACAACAGGCTCGTAAAAAACAAGCACAGCCTCCATCGCGAAATAAAAATGCTAAACCCGTTGAGAGCGAGCAAAGCTAGATTTTGTCGATAAAAAGGTGAGAACAATCCTCACCTTTTTATCTCATCAATACAACGACACAAATAAAATGTATTGACAAACATATCGAATCAGAACTTATATATAAGAGGTCTAACAAATCTCTTTTCCACTCATGCCTCTTTTTTTTTCCGAAATTCGCAAACTGAGCGACGCAGTAGAAAATACCGCAGCCGGCCTTCTTTTGCCTGATTTATTACGTCAAAATTTAAGGCGATTCAATGCCAGTACACCCAACTCTCGCCTACAACACAATATTGTCAGAGCATTTTTAAGTATTAAAAGAGATAGTCAGTACTATGCTATTTTTGCAAGGAAAATACCCTGTTTAAGCCGTTTCAAAACTGAAATTGGCGCAGCAATTGAGCGTAGAACATTATTCCATGTGTCTCAAACACTCACTGAAGACTTACTATTCTCAACCACATTAAGCCAAGAAGAAATAAGAATTTGCGCTGAATATTATCTGATGAAGTCAAAAATCTGGACACCGCAAAATCAAAATCGTATTGATAATCATCAATCACTCTATGCCATCATAAAGATAATGAACTTACTGCATCATAGAGGCCTGCTAACACAGGAAAACTTCGACTTTATCAGTCAATCATCAGTGCAAGCACGTGATACTGCATTGTTAATCGCAGCATTAGAAAGAAAAAACTGGTTAGACACAGCACATCTTAACGACATACGCTCCCTTTACAAACCTAAACTTGGAAAAGTGGCCCTCTTAGTAAGCAGCTCTAAAGTTAGCCAACACAATAAAACCTTTTATTTGACCGAGCGTGCGCGACATATTCTCGAATGTGAGGCTCAAGAAAATCATTCAATTTTCATGAGCTCGGGATTACACTATTTTTCAAGAAAAAACATATCTATTCAAATACCTAAAGATCTTCAATATTTCCAATACGCTGAGAGTGTAAGCCATGAGTCTCAACAGGTAATTACATCCATTAAAAATAGTAGCATAACATCATCCATTTTTTTTGAAAAAAATAGCCTTCAAAACAATTTATCACCTGAAGATTTTGCTCACATACTGTCTTTATCAGCATTTCAAATTGAAAAATTAGCCAATGAGCTTCATTTACTGCAAGAGCGATTAGGACGATTCGTTTTTGATCAAAGATTTTTTGATGTGCTCATCACCGCTATAAAGCAAAATGATTTTATAAGTAGAAAACTAGCCCTAACTCTTCTTGATGAAAAAAATTGTCTCGATACACATATTATTTTTATGCTTTATCAAATAAAAAATTATCACGCTGATAGCTTACTCGCATCTATTGATTGGCTATTAGCAAGATCAGCGTTCTCTGACAAGCAACCATTGATACGTTTTTATCTTGAGCATAACGCACCGGCTCTCTCTGAAATCATCAGCAATACTGCCTCAATGCCGCTTCATAGTAACATTTATGTCATCATCTATTCTAAAAGCAAAAATGTCATAGATCGCCTCCAAGCGAAAAATGCGTGGATACTCACACCTAAATTTCTATATCATCTGCAATGGGAGTCTTTGATACTCATTATGGAATGGGCATTAGAGCAAGAAGATAAATTACCTTGGAAGAGTTTAATCGACACTGATTTTATCAATTTAAGCAAACTTAAACACGTTTCTGAGATCATAAAAATCCTAAATCACATCAACAAGCCTATCACACCTCACTTTTTCAGTTTTATCACCCACCCCAAAAAGCTCTCGAGACTCTTCAAAGAAATCGCCTCTATCCTACCAATACTAATGAATGCAAACTTAATCAATGAATTAGATATGACTACGCTTATTACATATTTAGCACAAAACTTTACCTCATCATGCCCCTCTCCCTTGATCTCGAGCATTAGAGAACTTCCCTCGGGTGCGCTAAACAAAACACTTTTAAACCAACTGATGCACGACCAAAAATTCGCTGTAGTAACACAAAAACCAGAAAGAGTATCGCACGAACATGTCACTTTTAACCTATAAAGCCACGACACAGACGGTAAAGAACTTATTCTCGCTCCTTGAGGCCTGTTGCAATAGGGGTCAGCTCAAGTCCAGTATTAACGCCACAATCATCTAAAAGTTTTAATAAATTATTCCCTTTTGGCGTCAAGCGCTTAACACAATAGTGAGTCAAGTAACTCTCTAAAATAAAGTAATACTCTGGCAAGGTTAGAATAGTAAGAATTTTTTCAGCGCGCTTCACATGTTTAGCATTTTTTGCGTCAGTTGCTTGAAATAACACGGCGCCCAACATACTCGCAATAGTGAATTTTCGGTGATTTTCCACCATATAAAAACGCTGTATACAGTCATCGAGAGCACGCTCTTGATCCCAGTCTGTCCAAGCATTGTAGAATACCATCGCATCATCATTTGAAAATGAACCACGCCTATTCAACTGTTGAAGGGCATAACCAAGCGCAACCACACCTTGAATATTTGCCCATGAGCAATTTCCAGCAATCTGAGAGGTTAATGCGACTTTATACATCGGCTTCAGACCTAATTGCTCGTTAATATGTTGATGAAAATATTCTCTGGGATGGCGTTGATATAGAAATTCTTGTAAAAACTCAAAGTTAAATGCTTCAGGTCGCATCATTTGATAAATATTTGCACTTCCCTCGCGCAGGCTATTTTCTCCTCGGTCTATTTTAACCCACCACTCATTCATACGAATAAAACACATTGCATGCCCACGACTTGCCGCAGGGAGAATCAATAGAGGTGTTTTCTTAATGAGGTTAACAATTTTTTTCTTATCTTCTTTAGAAAGTTGTTGCACATGCTGGTAACGCAACAACTCTTCAGCGACAATTAGCCCATCCAAAATCGCATTTATGTACTTAAATTGAGGCCTTAGATAACGTGTAGAATAGCTACTGGTAAAGCGCCTTAACGAGTCTTTGATCACAGCCACAGTGAACTCTAAGATAAATCCCTCATAATTTAACTCAATAAACTCGTTGTTTGGTGCCAAAATTTCCGTGCGCCCTTTTAACTCAAAACGATGTCCAAGTAACTTTCCATGAATGAAATCAAGTGCGAAATCAAGTTTAGCACCATATTGATATAACAGATGCTTCAACTCATGCTGTCCCCGCAAAACGGGATAAACCAAAGCAGAAAGACCGTTGCTATCGTAAGTGTTTGGATTTGCGCCATTCTTGAGAAGCAGATGCGCAAACTCGGGTAAACCCTGATCGACCGCCCAATGAAGCGCCGTACGCTTTAATACATCAGGCTCGTCAATCGTGACACGTCGCCTAATTAATTCCTCTGCAACAGGCAAGCGCTCACAAATCACAGACTCAATCAGGGGAGTAAAACCATATTCATCCATATCATCTAAGGTATAACCCTCTTGAATCACACGATCGTAATTTGGCTCTAATCCATGAATAATTTCGTCTGCGATAGTCATAGGTCTCTCTTATAAGCCAGGAGGTTTGATGTCAAAATCTTTATTCTTAAGTAGGCCAAGTCTTAAATCATGCTGTTTTTTCAGCTCATTGCGCGCTCGCTGGACTTTTTCACTTGCCTCAGGGTGATATTGCACGTCAATAAGCAATCTATCATCACGACCATCCAACGCTTGATTTTTTTGAAATTTGGGATGCCCTTTCACACCTGCTTGCTCTTCTGAATACTCAGCAAGTCCATGACGCTCTAGCTGCGAGGGCTGATAACTATCAGGGTCGAGCTCCGAATTAACGCGCAACCCAGTATACTGACGAATTTTTGCTTTCTCCTCAAAACCTCGTCGTATTTCCATGTCGTCCGTCTCAGGAACTAAGATACCAGGACCATCAGAACGCTTTATCGCCATGAATCAATACCTGCCCTATAGATAATCACTCACAAGCCGCTCAGCAATTTGTATTGCGTTTGTGGCGGCCCCTTTTCTTATATTATCGGCCACGATCCATAAATTTAAACCACAAGGATGTGAAATATCTTCACGAATTCGGCCCACAAACACCTCATCATGCCCTGTAGCATCAGTAAATGCCGTAGGATAACGATTTTTTTCCGTATCAATCACACGAATACCAGGTGATTTTTTTAACAACTCTCGAGCATCGCTCGCTGTTAATGGATTTTTGAGTTCAAGATGCACGGCTTCCGAATGCCCGTAAAGTACAGGAACTCGCACGGTTGTGGGGTTCACTAAAATATCATTATCCTCGAGAATTTTTCGTGTTTCCCACACCATTTTCATTTCTTCTCGGGTATACCCATTGTCTTGAAAAGCGTCGATGTGAGGAAGAGCATTGAACGCAATCTGACAAGGATAAACATTGGACTCAGCAGGTCGACCATTCAAAAGCTCTTTGACTTGATTAACAAGCTCACTCACCGCTTTTCGTCCAGTGCCAGACACAGCTTGATATGTTGCGACATTGATTCGTTGAATACCAACCGCATCATAAATTGGCTTTAAAGCAACAACCATTTGTATCGTTGAGCAGTTAGGATTCGCAATAATTAAATGATTTTTATAATCTGCAATCCGATGAGGATTCACCTCAGGGACAACTAGAGGAATATCCTCTTCATAACGAAAGCAAGAAGAATTATCAATTACCACACAGCCGGCCGCAGCGGCTATTGGTGCATAAATTTTAGAAACATCGCTTCCTGCTGAAAATAACGCAATGTCCACATCACTAAAATCAAATTGCGCAAGATCCTCAACATCGAGCTGTCGACCACGAAACATCACCGTCTTACCAACAGAACGTGCACTCGCCAAAGCATAAAGCTTTTCCACCGGGAACTCGCGCTCTTCTAACACTGTCAAAAAAGCCTCACCAACCAACCCAGTCGCCCCAACAACGGCCACATTCACGGCTCTCATTGCATTCTCCTCAACTACTTAAAATAAGTTCTAACATCTTCAGCGGTCAATAAAAATATACCCTGACCACCATGCTCAAAATCGAGCCACACAAAAGGTACTGTTGGATAAGCACTGACTAACGCATCTTCGCTATTTCCAACCTCAACAACCAAAATACCCTCGTCACTCAAATATTCACTTGCCGCATATAAAATCTTCTCTACAATCGCCAAACCATCATGAGCCGCCTCAAGCGCAATCGAGGGCTCATGAAGATATTCTTTTGGTAACGACGCCATTTCATCACAGCCCACATAAGGTGGATTACTCACAATGATATCGTAACTTGCTTTTGGTACATGATCAAAGCAATCAGACTGGATTAATGTCAATTGATCTTCCAATTCATAATTGTCTCGATTAATCGCTGCTACATCGAGGGCATCTTCGGAGATATCAACTGCATCGACTATAGCTTCAGGAAATGCCACACAACACGCAATCGCGATACATCCACTTCCTGTGCAAAGATCTAAAATCGCTGAGACTCGATCAGGATTCACCCACGGCGAAAATTGCTGACGAATCAACTCGGCTATCGGTGAACGAGGTATCAAGACTCGCTCATCGACATAAAAAGACATCTCACAAAATTGAGCCTCATGAATCAAATAAGGCACAGGAATACGATGCAATATACGTTTTGCCAGCTGAGAAGCCAGATGCTGCTTCTCTGTCTCAGTAAGCCTCGCCGGATAAAAATGCGTTTCGGTTGTGAAAGGAAGCGAGAGACTACCTAGTATCAGTGACCAAATATCGTCGGCTGCATTATCAGTGCCATGTCCAAAATAAAGCGACTCTTCATTCGCACGCGAAAGACCAAATCGATAAAAATCCAAAATCGTCTCAAAGTGTTGCGTTGATTCTAAATAAGCATTCAGCATACAATCCCCAAAAAACTAATGCATCCATTATGAAACACAATTCAAAAGATGAGGATGACAAATCGCTCTTTCAAAAGCATATGCGCGACGTGAAACCTCTTAAAAATCGATCTAAAGAGCCTCTTTTTAAAGAAAAACCCCCTAGCATACCTAAACCTAAAGTCGTATTAAAAACTTTTCAAAAAGCTGTGGCTGACCACGAACTCTTTTTATCAGATCCTTACACACTCGAAATACGCGCTGAAGACACACTTAGCTACCACGCACCAGGACTCGCATCACAACGCTTTAAAGCATTCAAAAAAGGAGACTTTAATCTCGACGGACGCTTAGATTTACATGGACTTCAGATTGATACTGCACGCGACACGCTATCTCGCTTTATTTCGAACGCTTATGAAAAAAACGATAGACACCTCCTCATCATCCACGGCAAAGGCGGCCAGCAGAGTGATTTTGGTATTTTAAAAAGTCATGTCATGCACTGGCTAAAGCAATTTCCCAACGTCCTTGCATATCATAGCGCGCGACCTAGAGATGGAGGAACAGGAGCAGTGTATGTCTTACTTAAAAGACATCGAAGCTTATAATCCTAATCTTAACGGCTGATGAAGCTTTCCTTTAGGTAAGGCAAATGAGACGCATTTTTCCTCATCCTCAGGAACACGATAATTTTCTGGTAAATTTTTTTCGTGAAAAATCAAAACCTGCTTACGGTGTCCACCCGCCTCACTAATCGGACTTTCGCCTCGTTTAAAATAGCGTATCGTAGGCAGTAATACATCCGGCGCTAATTTTTCCACTTGGTAGCGCAAATCTTGATTTGCTCTGACAAGCTGACTAAAAATATATTGAGCATTCGATTCTCTTTCCGCACACAAGGGCAAGTTTTCTCCCTCTTTTAGCTCAAGCCAAATCTCAAGTTTCTCACATCCTTCTGCATCATGATAAGTATAAAAAGCTTTCTTTAAAACCTTTTGACTGAGTACCTCATGATCAGTCAACACCCGCTCAAGTTCGGTAAACTCTAAATTTGCACCATTGAAGACTACAGTTGCATCACGCCCCCACACCAATAACATCGGTAAATTGATCTTAGGCCGAACAAAAAAACCATGCTTATGGAGTACGGCTTGAAATGTACTCGCGGCATACACTCGACCTTTGTCTCCCAAATCATAAGCCACACGCAACGAAGAGCGATCATCTCGTGTACAAGTGAGCAAAAGCTCATCAGAATTATCACATTCAATATGATAATTCATAGGGTCATAATGAAAAATCATGGGTAACCCTTTATTTTCACCATATAATTCTCGGGCTACGTCAGGATGTGTTTCTAAGAATTTTCGAACTTTAATCTCATAATCGCTCTCAGCACCGATATTAATATCTAAGTCTGAGGCGCCGTAAGAGGAGTATACTTTTGAGAAACCGTGTTGAACAAGCTGATCTCGCATGGCCTCAGAAATACCTTGTCCACCGACAACACCCATCGCAGCAAACTCATGAAAATCGTACCCTTTTTGCTTTGCGTAGTCGATCAAATCTTTTAAAAAAGGAGGATATCCTGCAATAATGACTTGACTTCTTAACGACCGATGCGTTTTTGCAAGGCGCCTAATCACCATTCTATGTTCTTTAAACAAATCCAAACAATTTTCCTCTTGAAAAACACGCCCCAACACCTGGTTAAGCGTTGCTTCATCCGGAGACTGACAAATTGCTTTATCGATAAGTGCTGCGATTTGATTTGCATCCTCAACACTTAACGTGGAGCAACGACGTTGATAACGGATGATACTCAACATTAATTGACGCTTATCTTCTTTTCGAATAGTGAGTAACTTTCCTAAAATCTTCTCTTTATCTGGGCCTGTCGCAAACACACTCCCTACATCTCGCATCATTTCATAAGTTGTCAAGCCAGTCGCCCAAGGACCTAATGCAAAAGCATTCACAAAAAATAAAGGTCTATCGCCTAAGGTGATCTTCGAAGATAACCTTAGCGTTGCAGCCACAGATTCGAGCTCAGCTTCTCCTCTCACCCATTCAGTTGGGTTTCCTGTGGTCCCTGTCGATGTATCTGTTTTATGCTTTTTAGGATATCGCCCGTAACGATGCGTATTCGCGTCAAACTCTTGCACTTTAATATAGTTTTCTTTACTGGTAGGCGGGACATCTTTTAAACTTTTTGGAGTATGTCCTTTCAAATGCTCTTGATAAGCTGGCACAGTTCCCTTTGCTTCGTGAAATCTCTGCTTTGCCAGAATTTCGCCAGCTTCTAAAAGATCTTTTTCTCTCCTAACAAGAGCAAATCGAACCCAAATCCTTTGAATACTTTGGATAGACCATTGATATAATTTTCCAAGAAACGAGGCTTTGATAGCGTCCAACAAGCTCCATTTAAGAGGTCTATGATGCTGCTCACCTGCATGACGCAAACTTGTCTTTTTAAGAAAATCTTGGTCTTTTAGATGAGATGTTAATGCATCAATCAAATCATTATCAGTGATAGTTCGAGATAGGTCTAAACCAAGATATTTGATTAAACTCTTACGATTAATATGGAATACCGTCGCAGAAGCAGCACCGGTCTCATCTTGTAGATCTAGTCGAATTGACACACACCAAGCAGACGGAACAGTATGTATAGAAACACCATTTTTACCTAATTTGTCTCGAGGATTGGTAGGACCGTTTAAAAACAACAAACGCGTCCCATAATCAACATGGTGAATCAAGCTAACTTTTTCACGCATTTCGTAAATCATTAAATTCCCCGAAAAAAATCACTTAAACCATAAATTAACGAAATTTATCGACCAGGCAATCTTATCGTTTTTTTAGACTCTTCTTCGTCTTCTGAATCAGAAATCTCAAATGACTGAAAACTCGTACTTGTCTTTTCTGATGACGCACTGGCCGTTGAGTCGACACTCTTGCGACTACTCACAGAGCTATCATTCTCATCTTCTAAATCATAAGACATATCACTCTCGCTCGAGGTTTCGCCTATTGATTCAGAGGATAAAGTGGACATAATTTTCCTTGTAGTATTTTGACTTGAAATACTCATGTTGTTATCTACATAATACCATTCCATCCTGGACTGAATCGCCTGAGCAAGCTCATCAGAAGATTCATGAATCAATTTTTCATGTATTTCATGCACAGCCTCAATCAAGTCTTGAGAAAGAGATTGTTGAGTAAAAAATGTGTTTAAAGCACTTCGCTCATGCTCACTTAACAATTGTTTACTAATCATCCTTATGATTATTGATTGAGCGTTATGGCGCATTGAAGAGCACCTAATCCCGACAAAATTTCGATATTCCGAAAAAAATTGTTCCTTTTGATCTTCAAAACTCAATCTCTTATCTAAAATAAGAGGTGTTTTTGCGCCTTTGTTAAATTGCTCAAGAAACTCATCCAAAGCAACAGATTGCTTGTCTTCAGGAAGCGAGTCTAATTCCTGCTTAAATTTTTCAACCAACGCATTTGAAATCTCTCTCTCATTTGCTTTAGACCAAAGTGTCAAATATAAAACACGAATCTTCGTATCACTGTTGAGCAAGTAAGAGATATAATTCTTACCCCACTGCCCCGAGCTAGAATATGCGCGCGAAGTTTGCACAGGACTAAAATCGATGCTACGTGCACGCTCTCGTGTGAAGCGCTCGCGCGCACCAAAATCCACTCGGACGACACCCGTCACTAATCCAGAATCAGAAACAGTCGCCATAAATTGCCCAAGATGTAAGCTTTCATCTCCAAGTGCCGTACTTGCGAACAAAGCTGATGCCAAATCACGCTTCGCATCAGCAGTGAATCCACCGAGTTTTTGTTTAATTTTCGACTCGTTCATAAACTCTTCGCTGACCAGTGTTTTGGGTTTTCGTTTTCGCCCATACACAACCTTATCTAAACCAATCACTTTTTGATTACCTACTGAGCTAACCAAAGGCTGAATCGTAATTAAATCCTTATCTAAAAAACCAATTCGCGCGCAATTCACGCTTTTTTTATACTCATGAGGTACGAAGACATTCGTCGAGGTAGCTTCAGCAAGACAAGTGCCAGGATTATCCGCTTTAACCAAAAAAACATCGCCGGCAGGATTTTGGTAAAATCCTGCCAAACCAGGTTGACCGCGGCCTTCTAACAAACTAACCAGTGTCCACTTTTGTCCTTCTGGTGTGGTTAGGATACTTCTATCCGAGGTCAATTCGTAACGCGCCTGTCTTGTCTCTTTTTTTGTCATAACATGCAGATAAATTGTTTATTTAATTAACTAATAGACAATTTTTTGCATTATTTCAAATAAGGATGTCGCAAGGTCTCAGCAATTTAACAACCAGATAAACGTTGAATTTTACTGACCTCAAGTCAAATTAGGTCTTGTACTCATCTCTAGAGGTGGAGCCAATTGACCTTGCTTATTAAATATACTCTTTTCAACAAGCATGCTCGATAGAGGAATGCGCTGAGCTTGAGGCGGTGTTTTACTATGTCCCATACGCATCAACATCCAAAGATCACCTGCACTTTTTCTATCTTTAAAATGCTCCATCATCGTTTCATGAGCTTTGGGATTAGTAATGACACTACCAAAAGGATGTAAATAAACACCGTGTTTTGTCATAGTTAACCACATTCTCGCCATCATTTTTCCGGCATTTTCCCAATCTTGTTGCGTTTTAAAAGGACCCGTCAACCATGCAACCGTTGCGGTGCCACTCATTGTTTTCTCATAAACAGAACGCACGATAGGATAAATAATTGGTAATCTGAAAAACCAATTAAAACGCACAAATAACCACATCAAAAATCCTGATGAGTTCATCGTATAAGCAGCTAACCCATCTTGGCGTTTTTTAGCATCTTTAACACTAAATCGCATCCAAGAGGCCACCTCATCACGTGAAATCGGCTGACTCATGTCTGAGAACATTGCATCAGCGTTTAATCGCAGTGTCCACTTGACTTCCTTTGGGTCATGAGAGTATTCAAATTGATGTCCATAAGATTGAGCGATTTCAGCAAGTTCCTGCATCAATTCATTTTTCACAGGTTGACCATCATATTCTAGCCGTGAAGTGCGTCTATCAATAATTAACTGGCGCGATAAGATTTCATGTTTTTTTCGTTTAACAAGCTTAAGTGTTGCAAGAACCTGCGGCCCTTCGGCTGCTGGATCCAAGTGTGCACAATGATAAGTCGCTTTAACATCCAGACCTAAGGGTGCTGCGGCAATCGATAATGTTTCATTTAAAATTCCAAATCCAACTTGCATATAGCTACCTGCGGGATTAGTCCCCGGAAGTAAGCGCTTAGGGTCGTACAACAATGTCACTGTATCATCAGAATCAACCCGAAATAACCAAGGTTGCATATTATGCGGCGAAGGTGCATATCGTCCATATTCAAGGATTTCACCCCAATTTTTTGGTAAGTTTAAAGACGTGCAATGATTTTCCAACGCATGCGACTTAAAATCCATTGAAAACCCAAAAAAGAACAATGTGGTTGAATTATATTCAAATACACAATATAACTCAATCGTTTCTTGATATTCTATTGAATTTTTCGATGTAACCCTTTACCATTTGAGCAAATTTTTGGAAGTTTCTCTTATGAATAAAAAAGCGATTATTATTGGCATTTCAGGGCCTTCCGCATCAGGTAAAAGCTTACTTTCTAATACGATTGTGAATGAGCTAGGGTCAGATCAAGTGGTCGTGATTAGCGAAGATTCCTATTATAAAGACAACAGTCATCTGCCTTTCGAAGATCGTGAAAAAATTAATTATGACCACCCTGATGCTTTTGACCATCCACTTTTGGTAGAGCATTTAAAACGTCTACAGCGTCACGAACCTGTCAACATCCCAATTTACTCGCATGTCAAGCACATCCGACTTCCAGAAGCACGTCATGTTGGAGAGCATACAATCATTGTTCTCGAGGGTATTCTGCTCTTTACTGACAAAGCACTTCGTGAGCTTATGGACATTCGTATCTTTATGTCAGCACCGCTAGATATTTGCTTGATTCGACGCTTAAAGCGAGATGTTGTTGAGCGCCATCGTTCATTCGAATCTGTGTTGCATCAGTATGAGACAACAGTGCGCCCAATGTATCTACAATTTATTGAGCCTTCTAGCCGCTATGCCGATATTATTGTACCACGCGGTGGCGAAAACCGAATCGCTATTGATATGATTCAAGCAAAAATGCGCGAGTTACTTACAAGCGCAAACACTAACTAGGAGAGATGATGGGTTTTTTAACAGGAAAAAGAGCTTTGATCGTAGGATTGGCAAGTAATCGCTCTATTGCTTATGGCATTGCGAAAGCATTTAAAGCACAAGGCGCATCGCTCGCTTTTACTTATCAAAACGAACGATTGCAAGAGCGTGTGATTGAAATGGCTGCTGAATTTGAATCTGACATCGCGCTTCCTTGTGATGTCGCTCATGATACAGAAATCACACACGCCTTTGAAAGCTTAAAAAAACATTGGGATACATTGGATATTTTAGTGCATTCTGTAGCCTATGCACCGGCAGATCAAATTGGCGGAGATTTTGTAACAAACGCGACACGAGATGGCTTTCGAATCGCACATGACATCAGTGCCTATAGCTTAGTTGCACTCACCAAAGCAGCACTTCCAATGATGGAGGGCACACACGGCTCGGTGTTAACATTAAGCTATTACGGTGCAGAGAAAGCTGTCCCCAATTACAATACAATGGGAATCGCTAAAGCAAGTCTAGAAGCCACTGTGCGTTACCTAGCTGCTAGTGTGGGACAACGACATTTACGCGTCAATGCAATTTCTGCAGGCCCTATCAAAACACTAGCCGCAGCAGGGATTAAAGATTTTAGAAAAATACAGAATGCTTATGCGGCTGTAACACCTTTACACCGTAATATCACGGCTGAAGAAGTTGGAAATGCTGCAGCGTTTCTCTGCTCCGACTTAGCGTCAGGAATCACGGGTGAAGTTGTACATGTCGATGCAGGCTATCACGCCGTCTCGATGTGTGATCTAGATAGCTCATCCTAAAAGAGCTTATCGCCGCACGCCCCACGCTTCTTTTTAAAAAAAGTTTGGGGCACTACTTGATTAAAGTGTGTGGGCTATACTCTTGGCCTGACTTCTTGCCCTTCATTGTTAACCAAATGAGAACGACTCTGAACAAACATGCCTAATGATGTGATAGAACAGGCAACACCTAAAATAACACCGCTCATTACAGGTATTGCACCAAAGCTAACCGCACCAATCAAGGCAAGCGCGCTCAAAAGTAACAAAGCGGCTGCTATACGAGACACTTTAGGCGAAGAAAAAACCGAAAATATAAACATGTAGTTCGGCTTTCTATCAGTATCTCGGGGATTACTCCTCGGTTGCTGCGTACCAGAGGAAGCCATCGGTTTATTGGGAGGAAGAACGTCATCCATCGTTGAAGGGGGAACGTCTTCTTCTCTAGGCCGGCTTCTGAACGAGCTCAAAGGTAAAGGTAAACTATCGCCAGAAGAGAATATATCATCGACATTCCTCTCATGGTGAATAGGCTCTGGAAATATGGGAGCAGACAACAATCCTGATGCAGGAGGCAATCCTTGAGATTGAACACCCTTCGGGCGAGGCAAGGAATGATCAAAAACAGGAGCCCTAGGCGATCTGGAGTTAGACGCGTGCTGGGACTCCGCAGCTCGAATTGCATCATACACTGCAGTTGTTTCAAGCAAATCGTAATGACCTGGTTTGAATAACAGATGAATATCGATTGGTGGATAAGAGCCTACGTTCGGCAAATTCGTAGGATTACTATTGATCGTACAACTATCTCGTTGCAATAAGCAAGAATAAAGATTTGCACCTAAAAAAGTATTAAGCAAACAAGCATGAACAGCCGGACCCTCTGCACACTCACCCATTTTCATGAGTATATCTACATATTGCTCAACACTTTGGTACCCCCCCGACATAACTGCCGCTTCCAATGTCAGATCGTTATATGTCACACTCAAATCGGTAAGCAAAGAATTAGTCATTGCGCTACGCATCGCAGTCACCAAAGTGACATCATGCTCAAAAAGAAATTGCTCCAATTCTTGAATTGTTAGAAGTGACCGACCTTCTGCAGCTTCTTTTAGAATATCTATCACCAGCCTTACTGCAGGTATATTTTCTGCTCTTAATATAGAGTCATCTATTAATTTTTGAAACTGACCCAATAAGTAAGTGAATCGTGCTTGACGCTCATCCCTAGAGCAAAAAATCAGTTGCTCAAGAAGACCTATAATCGCCGCACGATAGTAACAATTTCCATCACCCCTAATTGCTCTGAATCCTTTTAAATTACGAGAAGCAATCAATTCGATAATCCGAGGATTAAACCTAGCATCATAAAGTTTGGTAAGATTCGCGACATTCACCACACCTTGATAAGGACGCTCTACCCTAGTGTCATAAACAATCTCTGGATTAACGGTCTCATCTTGTGATAAAGCATAAAGAAAGTTACTTTGCTCATCAAATCTATTGGATGTTTCAATATTATCCCAAAGATAGTCACAAACTCGCAAAAGAGCAGGAATGCGACAGAACATTTTCTTTAAGGATAACGCTGCTTCACGCTGTTTTTCCAAAAGATCTGCAGTATAAGGAGCACGGCTCATCACGACCGAATGCTCTCTATTTATATTATAAACTCTAATTAACGCTTCCTGTAAATCATTTAAATTACGATAGATAGCAGGGAATGTGGAATATCGGCGTAAAAGATCAGGCAAAATTTTCTGAGTTAAATCGCTAATCATATCCTCATTCACACCCTGTGACAGTTGATTCAGCTGTTCATTTAGGCGATAAAATATCTCGATATCATCACATTCCTCTGCTAAGATGGCCAAAAGAGATCTGTGAGCATTGGACAATTTTGCTTCAATTCGACGAGTTCTATCTTGTTCTAAGGAAATTTTTTGAGTTGTTTCGACCTCAACAAGATCTTCCTCAGTCAAAATATTATAGCTTCGCTGAAGTACAATTTGGAGTAATATGCGAATTGCAATTTCCTCTTCAGGAGAAGAATTTTCAGATAAATGAAAAGCCGAGCCCGCTGGATAATTGATTGGTGCCATGAAGGTTGAGAAATCAAGCGTCAATAATAATACTTCAGCAACGCCATATTGCTCAGACAAAATTTTTCGAATACGCTGATTCGCTTCTATTTGCGAATCTTCTGTAAGAGCCTGACGGCAGGCGCGCAAGGTATCTTGTGCTGTGAGTAAAGGCATAAATACTCCAAATAAATAATTATGGAGTATTTTATTACATTAATTGTACTATGTAAATACAGATTGTTTTTATTTGTGATATCTCAATGACATTTCAGTTTTTTGAGAAAGACAATAAGCATCATAAACAGCAAGCCCCTGAGTCAAACTTAACCGCTGAAGAAGAAACTTTTCTTTTTCTTGAGAAATATCTGTTCGCTTTCCGTCGACAACTTCCTCTAGCTGTAAAAGCACATACGCCCTTTTTTGCTCGGAAAGGTTTAACATCTTACCAACCTGTTCCCCGACTTTTTGGACATTGAACGCTAACTGGTGGATTGAAGGATACAACGTTGACGCCGTGCGTGCAGTAAGTGGAGTATGATGCCACGAAAGCTTGTATTGAGCCATCAACCTATCGCGCTCATCATCTTTCGCACTTAACAAGCTCTTTCCTAAACTTGAAGCTGCTTGAGCAGATTTTTGATTCAGTAAGATGTCGTCAATTTTTGTTTTTACCACATCAAACGCTAAAGGCTTAATGGGCTGATGTGCAAGCACACGAAAAACAACGACTGTTTCTGGGTCAAGCTGCAAAGGATTACTATTTTCCCCAGAAACTAACAACGCATCACTAAAAGCCAACTGTAGGACTTGAGGATTTTGAGTCAGAGGCGATGTGCCACCTGCTTTGGTAAACAAATCAGTTTCCTCAACTTGAAGGCCTAGTGCTTTCGCTGTCGTTTCTAATTCATCAGGGGTTTGATAACTCACATCAGAGAGGGTTTCAAGAAGACGAGCATACTCAAGCTGGGCTTTTTCCAATGATAACTGTGTGTTAATCTCTTTTTTAACTTGATCAAATGATTTGACTGTGCCTTTTTCAGAAAAACTCGCACGATTTTCAAGATAGTATTGATGTAACTCGTCTGAAGTAACGGTAACCTTTGCTTTAATTTCAGGCATAGATAAACGTATATAAGCTAAACTTACCGCCTCGGGTGAGGTAAATTCGTTCGAGTGCGTGTGATAATAAGCCTCCGCCTCTTCTTTTGTCACATGCTGATCTTTTGAAAACAAGGCCACCGGAATTTCGATATAGCGATAACGACGAGTCTGATATGTGTTTTTAACATAAGTTAAAAGCTCGTTCGGTAAAGTAAAATCTGTTGCTAAGAAAGCAAAACGCTGCTGTTGTATCAACATCTCTTGCTGTATCTCGCGTTGAAACTCTTCGTTGGTATAAAGCGCACTAGCCAAAACTCGCTGATAACGAACTGGAGAAAACTGACCATTCTCACCAAATTCAGGAAGACTAAAAATAGCTTTTTGAACTGCCGTATGACCGATATAAAATCCACTTTGAATTGCTGACTGCATTGCAACCTGTGTGTTCACGAGGTCATTTATGATTTTTTGACGCGTGTTTTTTTCATCAAATTCAGATCTGCTGTCTGCAGTACGTCGCGCACGTTCAATCTTCAAATTGACCATTTCTTTTGTGATAGGAGATCCGTTTACTTCAACAACGACATTCGTTGAGGTTTGACGAGATTGAATATAATGGTCGATACCGAACAAAGTAAACGTAATTGCGACAATACCAATGATAACCCAGGAAACGATGCCTTGAAGACGTTCATTGAGCTTCTGCAACATAGGTGAATTCCATAAAAAGAACGCGCCCAAGGGGCGCGTAATATTGGCGGAGTGGACGGGGCTCGAACCCGCGACCTCCGGCGTGACAGGCCGATATTCTAACCAACTGAACTACCACTCCGATTCTGGTGGGTGCTGCAGGGATCGAACCTGCGACCCTCGCCTTGTAAGGGCGATGCTCTCCCAGCTGAGCTAAGCACCCGAATCCTTAAATGCTGTTATCTATTTATCTTGTACAGCTTCTTTCAACAATTTACCAGTCTTGAACTTAACAACGCGAGAGGCTTTAATTTTAATTTCTTTCCCTGTTCTTGGGTCTCGACCTTTTCGCTCTTTACGATGTCCAACAGAAAGCGAACAAAAACCAGTAAGAATTAACTGCTCACCATCTTTTAACACATCTTTTACCGTGTTCATAAACGCATCAAGTACTCTATTTGCGTCGGCCTTCGTTACACCTGAATCCTGAGCAATAGCTTCGATCAATTCACTCTTATTCATCGTACCCCCTTTGCTAGTTCTTTCCTTAATCCCGGATTAGATTAAAACAAATCCGACTCCGTTCGTCAAGCACTCTAACAACTCTTAAGCCCCGTCATTACTGGGAACGACGAGACTATACCCGGTATTACTATCGATGTAAATCCTTATTTTCACTTTTTTTTGACGTTTTTTTAGCCTGCTTAGTATTTTTTGTGCTTGTTTTTCTTTTTTTGCTCATATCACCCACTAATGGATCTGTAACCAAAGCAATCGCGAAGACTTCTTCGATCGTCTTAACTGGATGAATATTGAGTTTCTTCAATACATTCTCTGGGATTTCAACTAAATCTTTTCTATTCTCATCGGGCAGAACAATATGTTTAATCCCTCCGCGATGCGCGGCAAGCAATTTTTCCTTTAATCCACCGATAGGAAGTACTTGTCCTCTTAGAGTAATTTCTCCAGTCATTGCAACATCAGCTCGCACAGGAATTTTTGCAATCACAGACATCAGTACAGTACACATTCCAATCCCAGCACTCGGACCATCTTTAGGCGTGGCTCCCTCTGGTAGATGGATATGAAAATCATGTTTCTCAAAGAAATTATCCGCAAGATTCAATGGACCTACATGATTTCTGACAACAGTCATCGCAGCGTCAATTGATTCACGCATGACATCACCAAGCTGACCGGTTTGTATCGTCTTACCAGTACCAGACATCATCGATGCTTCGATAGTAAGTAGCTCTCCTCCGACACTCGTCCAGGCAAGTCCTGTAACTTGACCAATCTGGTCATGCGTTTCTGCTTGACCATGACGGTATTTTTCAACACCGAGATATTTTTCAACGTTTTTTTCAGTGATCACGACCTTTCGGAGACGCTTTTTCATAAGGATGTCTTTTACAACTTTCCGGCAAATATTTGCAATGTCTCTATCCAAATTACGAACACCCGCTTCTCGGGTGTAGTGTTGTATCACTTTTTCAATGCCTGGGTGCGTAAATTCAATCTCATCTTCTTTCAAGCCATTCGCAAGACGCTGCTTTGGAATAAGATAATTTTGTGTAATATGGATTTTTTCATCATCGGTATAGCCAGCCAAACGAATCACTTCCATACGATCTAACAGTGGCGCTGGAATTTCCATAGAGTTCGCCGTCGCAATAAACATCACTTCGCTCAAATCATAATTGACTTCAAGATAATGATCGCCAAAAGTATGATTTTGCTCAGGGTCAAGGACCTCTAAAAGCGCTGAAGCAGGATCCCCTCGAAAATCCATCGCCATTTTATCCACCTCATCTAACATAATGAGGGGGTTTTTTACACCTGCTTTACATAATTTCTGAATAATCTTACCAGGCATAGAGCCGATGTAAGTCCGACGATGCCCACGGATCTCAGCCTCATCCCGAACGCCGCCTAATGCAATACGAATAAAAGTCCGTCCTGTTGCATTGGCAATCGACTGTCCTAACGAAGTTTTTCCAACACCCGGAGGACCGACTAAGCATAGAATAGGGCCTTTCATTCGCTTCACACGTTGCTGAACAGCAAGATATTCAATGATACGCTCTTTTACTTTTTCAAGACCATAATGATCTTGATCAAGCATTTCTTCCGCTTTTTTCAAGTCAAATCGAATTTTATTACGTTTTTTCCAAGGAACACTAAGCATCCAATCTAAGTAATGCCGCACCACCGTTGCTTCCGCAGACATCGCTGGCATCAACCTTAATTTACGTAGTTCTGCATTTGCTTTATCTTTTGCTTCTTTAGGCATTCCAGCTTTTTCAATCGATTTCTCAAGTTGATCAAGCTCACTCCCTTCCTCACCCATCTCGCCTAATTCTTTTTGAATCGCTTTGATTTGTTCGTTGAGGTAATACTCTCGCTGGCTCTTTTCCATTTGACGCTTGACTCGGCCACGAATTCGTTTCTCAACTTGGAGTAAATCAATTTCTGTTTCAATCAACGTCATGAGTCGGTCAAGTCGCTCACCCACATCCAGCGTCTCTAGCAGCAATTGCTTATCTTCAACCTTTAAGCTTAGATGGGCAGAAATCGTATCAGCAAGACGCCCTGGCTCTTCAATACTTGCCAGAGAATTGAGTACCTCGGGTGGGATTTTTTTATTAAGTTTAATATATTGCTCAAATTGAGACATCAAAGAGCGCATCATAATTTCGATTTCTTGCTGCTTGAATGCAGCAGATGTCTCTTCAACTTTTTCTAATGTTGCAACAGTGTATTGCTCTTTTTGCTCATAGCCGAGAACACTTCCACGCTCCTCGCCTTCGACTAAAACTTTGACCGTTCCATCAGGCAGTTTCAATAATTGCAACAAGCTTGATAACGTACCCATGGTAAACAAATCATCAGACTTAGGATCATCACTGGATGCTTTACGTTGAGCCACAAGAAAAACACGCTTGTTTTCAACCATTGCAGCTTCTAATGCTTTGATTGATTTTTCGCGACCGACAAACAAAGGAATCACCATATTCGGATAGACCACAACATCACGTAATGGTAAAACCGGTACATCTTTGGTCTCTAGCGCCTCTGTTTCGACAGTCTCGATGACCTCTGTCTCATTTTTCGTCGATTTCTTCTTTGTCGGCATCATTGATCCTTTTTGAGCCCTGCTTTATTCACCGCTCGCAGCAGAATGCTTATCTTGAACGTCAGTATTATAAATTAAGATAGGTTTTTGCGATGTTTTCACAACCTCTTCATCCACCAAAACACTCGCTACATTGGGAAGTGTCGGTAGTTCATACATCGTATCTAACAACAAATTCTCCAAGATAGCTCTTAAGCCACGCGCACCAATTTTACGAGAAAGAGCTTGCCTCGCTATCAAGCGTAGCGCTTCTGGACGAAACTCTAACGAGACGCCTTCCATTTTAAATAACGCTTGAAATTGCTTAGTTAACGCATTTTTAGGCTGTGTTAGGATATCCACCAATGCGTCTTCATCCAATTCATGCAACGTTGCAACCACAGGAAGACGACCTACAAACTCAGGGATTAAACCATACTTAATTAAATCTTCAGACTCGAGCGATGTTAAGATTTGCTCTTTCACCACCGTATCTTTTACATTTTTAAGCTGAGCAGAAAAACCAATACCAGACTGATCACTCCGCTCTCGAATCACTCTTTCTAAACCGGCAAAAGCACCACCACAAATAAACAAAATATTAGAGGTATCAACTTGGATAAACTCTTGCTGAGGATGCTTTCTGCCACCTTGAGGCGGAACAGACGCGACAGTACCCTCTATCAATTTCAACAGGGCTTGCTGTACACCCTCACCAGAAACATCTCGAGTGATTGAGGGATTATCAGATTTGCGCGTGATTTTATCAATCTCGTCAATATAGATAATGCCACGCTGTGCTTTAGCTACATCATAATCACATTTCTGCAAAAGTTTTTGAATGATATTTTCAACATCTTCACCCACATATCCCGCTTCCGTGAGCGTTGTCGCGTCTGCCATTGCAAAAGGGACATTCAACATGCGTGCCAATGTCTGAGCAAGTAACGTCTTACCACTTCCAGTCGGACCAATCAGCAAAATATTACTTTTGCCAAGCTCTACCCCATCCTCAGACTGATGTTGCATCCTTTTGTAGTGATTGTACACTGCAACAGAAAGCACTTTTTTAGCATGTGGCTGACCAATAACATAGGCATCTAAGAATGCTGAAATTTCCTTTGGCGTCGGAAGCTTTTGTTCTTCAGCCACAGGATCCTGTTTTTTCTCTTCCAGAATGATTTCATTACATAACGCAACACACTCATCACAAACGAAGACAGAAGGGCCTGCAACCAGCTTTTTGACTTCATGCTGACTTTTTCCGCAAAAAGAACAATACAAAGCCTTATTACCACCATTACTTTTACTCATGATACCCCTTCTTTATGTACATCTCAGTTTGGACTCATCATCCTAACGTTTACTCATTAGCTTCACTAGATCTGGGCTCTCGACCCGTCAATACTTTATCAATTAAGCCATATTCCATCGCCTGTACCGCGCTCATGAAATTATCACGCTCAGTATCTCGCATAATTTGATCTGGTGATTTATTGGTGTGCTTACCCATAATTGAGTTTAGACGTTCTCGAACCGCTAATGTCTCCCGTGCGTGAATTTCAATATCAGTAGCTTGACCACGGTACCCACCTAAAGGTTGGTGAATCATCACGCGAGAGTTAGGTAAGCAGTAACGCTTACCTTCAGCACCAGCACACAACAACAGTGCAGCAGCACTGGCAGCTTGGCCGATACACAACGTACTTACATCAGGCTTGATAAACTGCATTGTATCGTAAATCGCCAAACCCGCAGTCACCACGCCACCAGGCGAGTTAATGTACAGAGAGATATCCTTATCAGGGTTTTCAGATTCGAGAAACAACAACTGCGCAACCACAAGGTTTGCCATATGATCTTCAACTTCACCTAATAGAAAGATAATACGTTCCTTAAGCAAGCGTGAGTAGATATCATAAGAGCGCTCTCCTCGAGAGGTTTGCTCAACAACCATCGGAACTAGTCCACTTGCGTTACGAATTTTCTCTGAATACCCCATCCTTACTCTCCTTGATTTTTTTCAGAAACATCCTCTTTTTTAGATGGATTCATAACCGCATCATAAGTTTTTTCTACCATAACTTTCTGGCATTGTTCAATAATTTTTTCAGCGGCAATCTCTTCCATGACTAAAGATTCTACTTCCGCCATGCGTTCACGCTTCTCACGATACCACTGACGCAACTCTTCTGGATTATCATAAGCAGTAGCTAATTTATCGATCATCTGGTTGACTCTTTCTTGTGACGCTTCAAGTTGATGCTTTTTGACATAGTCAGCGAACAATAAGCCTAAACGTACACGACGAACAGCCTGCTCTTCAAACAACGCGCGAGGAAAATCAGGAATTTTTTCATTCTCAGAGTGCTCATGACCAAAAATACGATGATACATCTCGTGCTTCAGATTCTCGATCTCTTGATCCACTAGTGCCGTTGGGACATCAAATGTGTTTTTGACTAACAATGCATCAAAAATACGTTCACGATTAACGTTACTCAAACGACGATCAAGTTCACGCTCCATATTTTGCTTAATATCTTTTTTCAACGCATCAATACCACCTTCGTTGATATTAAATAAAGCAGCAAATGCATCATCAAGAGGAGGTAACTCACCTGCTTTAATATCTTTTACTGTAATATCAAATCGAGCAGGTTTACCTGCAAGGGAGGCTTCATGATATTGCTCTGGGAAAGTGACGTTTATTTGAATAGGCTCGCCGACTTTTGCACCGATTAAGCCACTTTCAAAACCGTCAATCATGTTGCCTGCACCGATAACCATTTCATAATCATATTCTTTAGCATTGGCCATGGGCTCATCATCCATGAATCCGGCAAAATCAATAATGACACGATCATGCATCGCAACAGGTCTTGAGACAGAGGCCCAAGTTTTATTTTGTTCACGTAATTTTTCGAGCAATACATCAACATCGGCATCAGTAACTGCAGCATGCCATACTTCGATATCTTGCTTCTCAAGCTCTTGAATTGTAATTTCTGGAAACACTTCAAAAAAAGCAGTGTAGCTAAAATCTTGCTCGGACGCTAAAGCGCCAGGAACAATATTCGGTGTTCCTGCAGGAACAAGATTATGCTCTCTTAAACCTTCATATAACGTTGATTGAACTAAATCTCGGGCGACTTCCTCTCTAACACTTTCTGAGTAACGTTGTTTCACCAAATGAAGAGGAGCTTTTCCTGGGCGAAATCCGTGAATTTTAACTCTACCCACCAAATTTTTAAGTCGAAGTCCAACTTCTTCCTCGATTTTCTGAGCAGGTACCGATACGGTCATTTTACGCTCTAAACCACTTAACGTCTCAACAGAAACTGCCATTTAAAGTCACCTCACTGGACAAATTGTCGTGTTAAATCCAAACGACTGCTCTAAAACGAGAGCCGTTTGTATCATAGATATGGTACGAAAGGAGAGACTCGAACTCTCACGGGTCACCCCGCTGGAACCTAAATCCAGTGCGTCTACCAATTCCGCCA
>CAYYEZ010000024.1:0-6758 GCA_964471225.1 uncultured Legionella sp.
CATATTGCTGAAAATACTTATTTCCCGGAGAAGCAACGTACACACCGGTTTCTTCATTAAACACAGTCGGGTCGGATAAACTGTCACGATAGCTGACAATTCCGCTGTCCTCAATGGCCTGGAGTGCCGCGTTCAATCCCAGAACATCTTGCTTCGAAAGCACTTTTAATAACTTTCTATCAGGCAACAGTTTAGCTGGTTGATAATCTTGAATTTCACCGCCCAAACGATATTTCCATGTCGTCAAATCAGCATGCTTGATCTCAGCGATTCCTGTTCGACCAGCAATCAATGCATCCCACATAGCACTAGGGTTCATTCCTGTCGAAGACAAGGCCCCTCGTCCGGTAATAAAAACACGATTTTTTTCTGTCATGCTTTATCTCCAAACTCAGAATGCTTAAATACAAGAGCGCTGTTGGAACCACCAAAACCAAAAGAATTAGACATCACGACACCCAATGCTTTTTCTCGAATACCATCAGCGACATAATCCAGATCACAAGCAGGATCTGGTGTCGTCAAATTTTTAGTCATTGGAATGTAGCCATGATGGATGGACAGGACAGAAAGTGCCGCTTCCAATGCACCAGCTGCTGCAATAAGATGACCTGTTTGGCTTTTTGTCGAACTGATAGGCACCTTATATGCATGCTCACCTAAAACAGCCTTTATTGCATTTGTTTCACTTAAATCATTCATCTGCGTTGAAGTCCCATGTGCATTCACATAATCAACGTCAGCAGCAGACACACCCGCATCTCGAAGTGCTTTTTGAAGCGATTGCATCGCACCATCGCCATCTGGAGGTGAATCTGTAATACGATATGCACTCAATGAGTTACCTTGTCCTGCAAATTCAGCATAAATCCGGGCACCTCGAGCCACTGCTTTTTCCCAGGTTTCTAAAATAAGAAAAGCAGCGCCCTCGCCTAACACAAAACCATTTCGTGTACCATCAAAAGGGCGACTCGCACTCTCGGGTGTTTCATTATAGGTCGATAATGCACCCAATAAACAAAAGCTAGATAGTCCAAGAGGATTAATCATTGAGTCAAATCCCCCTGCTAATACATAATCAGCATCCCCACGACGCATCACCTCTAAGGCAAGTCCTAACGCTTGGCCTCCAGAGGCACAAGCCGTGTGCACAGAGTTAGCATACCCACGAATACCAAATGCCTGAGCAAGCAAAGATAACCCACTATTAGCCGCAGTTTTTCCAAAATCAACAGGCTGATAAAATGAATCATGATATTCTTCTAATTGAGACCAATTCACTTGACCGTCAGGAGAGCATGCGGCCTGAAAACGCTGCAGTAATTCGTACTCTGCAGTCATCATTCCACTCCCAACAACCACTCCCCAGCGTTCTGCCGTTGACTCATTAGGCTGTATACCAGCATCATCAAAAGCTTCTGAGGCTGCATCTAATGCGAATTGTGTAAACGATGTGGTATATCGTAAAAATTTGCCTTTATAGGGCGTTCTAGAGGTATAAGGTTTAACCTCAGCCGCGATTGTTGTTGAAAAAGCACTTGCATCAAAATGTTGAATCGGAGCAATGCCAGAGTGACCAGCTAAAAGACGGCTCCAAGTTGTCTCTTTATCAGCACCCAAAGGAGACACGATACCTATGCCAGTCACAGCAATACGTTGTTTTTTCATGTTGAGCCTATTTTCGCCATAGTAATTTCAAGCACACCCACGCGTTTCCCAGAAACATCACATCGACAATGAAAAACTAACTCTTCGTCTGTTTGATTTTTCAAAGTCATCGTACCTGTAATAATGTCTCCAGGAGCAATAAAATCACTCATTTTAACACGCCGAACTCGACGACAAACAAAATCTCCAGTCAACCCCTCTCGCCTGATGAATATTTGTCCTAAATTCAAAAAGCTCTCCAGCAACACTGTCATTGGAAGTACAGGTTTATTAGGAAAATGATCTGGAAAATAAGGCGCTGCACGCGTCACATATTTGCACGCCACAATCTGTTGTGTTGGCTCGTATGCAACAACCTGATCAAAACACATCGGGGCAACAGAGGTTTTTGGCTCGCGAGGACCAATATATTGCGCCTCATTAAAAGTCACATTTTCAAAAGGCTCTTGATGCGTAGGTAAGTAAGGTCGATTGATTTCATTGAACTGTCTTTGCACAAGAGATCTATCAATAAAGTCTTCCATTGGTAATAAAGGGCCAACCGCACCCTCCAAACGAAAAACAACTTCCCCACAAACACTTGCTTCACCATGATACTGCACCACAGTATCATCAAGCGTATCAATTTCAGTTTCGATGACCATGGTCTCGCCAATATATACAGGGCGATAAACTGTCGCGCATCCGGCGATACCCGCTACAGGACGTAGGCGAAATTCATGCTTCATCATGACATGCCAGGCAGCGAGTTGACCAATAGTTTCTCCCACGAGAGAAGGAATAAAATACCATTGGCTATCTTTGTTTTGACAAAGATAGTAGTCATCGCGCGTGACGTGCTTCAGTCCACGCGCAATCATATTTTGTGAGAGGTCGGTTATCCTATCAACAAACAAGAATCGCATTATGCCATGATTCCCTGAGCAGCCTTTTCGTTAATGGCTGAACCAACCAATTTACAAAATGTCTCTACGGTAAATAACCATGGAATCTCGTTAACCTTCATATTCGATTTGAACTCTGACTCAGGAATCTCACTTAAATAAGACTTGAGTGAGGCCAAACCGGCCGGTGTAATCACACCATTTTTCTCAAACTCATGCTCGCTTAGTTCTCCGCGGGCATTTTTTTCAAGCTGACCTCGAGGAATCTTTACAGCAAACTCTTTCTCCAGTTGAAATACTAAATCTAAAAAATCAATAGATTCAGCACCTAAGTCCGAGATCAGTCGACTATTAAGTTTAATCTCATCTTCATCAACCACTAACACATCTGCTATTATTCCGCGCACCTTGGGGTAAATTTGATCTACATTCATGCTTTTCTTCCTCTAAAACACCACGCCGTACAAAATGGTTGGAAGTATATCACAAGTTTTCTATCCCATAACAGCATATCCATCATCTACAAAAATAGTTTGACCAATAATTCTTGCAGCTTCTGGTAAACACAGTAGATAGATTGCGTTAGCGACATCTTCAGGCAGTAAAGGTTTGCCAGACAATGAGTGTGATTGATACTCATCCAAAAGATGCTCACGATTAGGAAAATGCTTTAATGCATCAGTATCAACAACACCTGCTGAGATTGTGTTAACTGAAATTCCAAACGGAGCAAGCTCAAGACTGAGCGAACGCACCAAAGCCTCCAGTGCCGCTTTCGAAGCCCCGATAAAACCGTAATTGGGTATTGTTTGATGTGCACCCAAACTAGAAAGTGCTATCACACGACCACCGACAGGCATTAAGCTTCGGCCTTTTGAGACGAGATGATTCAACGCCAACGCATTGGTTTCCATACACCAACGCCAATGTTTTGTTGTCATTTCAAGTGCAGGTCGCAATACACCACTCGCTGCATTACTCACTAAAATATCAAGAGATGAAAATGACTGCGAGAACACTGAAAATAACTCTGCAACAGAATTTTGATCAGCAACATTCGCTTGAATTGCGATAGCTTTCCTACCAAGCGCTTGAATTTCATCAATCAGTTGATTCGCTTCATCCGAGCTATTGTAATATACGATAGCAACATCTGCGCCAGAACGTGCTAATTTTAATGCTGTTGCGCGACCAATGCCGCGTGCGCCGCCTGTAATTAAAGCGACTTTATGTTGTAAAATCTGTTGTGACATGAGGTTCTCCTTCTTCGGCGTAAAGGTACATGGATTGGCATTCTCTGTCAATTGAAGTAGTATGTGCATTTTTACGCCTAAAACATCCCATGAATCAGTCGCTATTTAACATCGCTCTCCCTATTGCAAGCATCTTTTCTTTTAGAATGCTCGGATTATTCATGCTGATTCCAGTATTTACGCTTTATGCGAATCATCTTGAAGGAGCAACACCTGAGCTTATTGGACTAGCCTTAGGTGCCTACGGCCTAAGCCAAGGCCTATTACAAATCCCTTTTGGTCTACTTTCAGATAGATTTGGCCGCAAGCCAATGATTGCTATTGGTCTTCTTTTATTTGGCTTGGGAAGTGTTTTAGGCGCGTTTACACATCACATCTATGGGATGATTGCCGCAAGAGTTTTGCAAGGGATGGGGGCTATCGGTAGCGTTTTAATTGCACTTCTTGCGGATCTGACTACAGAAAAAGAAAGAACCATTGCGATGGCCATTGTGGGTGCAACTATCGGATTATCTTTTGCCGTCGCGTTTATCATCAGCCCTATATTGGCACACAGCTTTGGTTTAAGCGGCATTTTTGATGTCAGTATTGCTTTGGTCTTCATTGCCTTTATCATCCTTTATGCTGTCATTCCGACCCCGTCTAAAACTCCTCTTGTCACAGAAATCCCAGCACTAGAACGATTTAAGAGTATTTTAACCGACCGATCTTTATTGTTTTTAAACTTCAGCATTTTTTGCCAGCACTGCTTACTCACAGCGCTTTTCTTTTACTTACCACTTCAACTCGCGCCTCTTTTAAATGCACAACACATCGAAAGCAGTTGGTATTTTTATTTACCCATTCTTATCTTATCGTTTTTATTAATGATCCCTCTCATCACTTACACCGAGAAACGAAAAAAAACGAATACTGGTATGATTTTAAGTATCTTCACCATTCTGTTAACTCAATTTTTTCTATACTCAGGGTCATTACTGAAAATTTCCATTAGTTTATTTTGCTACTTTACCGCTTTTAATTTTCTCGAAGCACAACTGCCGTCACTCATCTCTAAATGTGCACCGACTCACTATAAGGGTACCGCAATGGGCGTGTACTCAAGTTGTCAATTTGTTGGGATTTTTGCTGGCGGATGTTTGGCGGGTGTTAGCTTTCAGCGGTTTGGTGCGACAGGTATTTTTATCACAACACTAGGAATAGCCGTCCTCTGGCTATCTCTAGCGATTTTTTTATGCCGAGGTCGTTTTTTGATTAAGACCTAAAATAACGAGATCACTCGTTCTATCCCAAACTCAAGCTACCAAAAGCATTATTTGAAGCATTATCTAAAATATCATCTTCAGAAATTACGGCCTGTTGCCCGTAAGCGTGCTGAATTTCTCCTAATGCAGGAGAGGATGGTCGACGTAGTGCTCCGATCATCACAGCCCTCATTTCAGAAGTCATCAACCCATCAGCAATGAGTAACGTAAGTAATACATCTAACTTTGGGAAGCTGATACTCACTTTCATTTTTTCGGAAACAAAGGTTTCTGTATGTTCTATATTGAGACTATTAATTCTATTCTTTAACTCTTTAGGTAATGATGCGAAAAAAACCTCATTATCAAACTCTTTAGGGCAAAGGAGTACTTTCAAAGAACGCTTTTTATGAGAAAAGAATCTTTGTACAGAAGAAGACTCTTCAGAAGACTCGTTGCACCCTTCATTAACATATTGCATATTTTTATACCTCCATAAAAGAGCCAAAATTGTACTCGATGCTCAACTAAAAGTCAACAAAATACACTCACTTGCGCCGGACAACAGTCGCATTTTGGCGTTTGTTTGTTATATAATCTAAAACCAATTCGCATATCGGAGTTCAACTATGGCACGAGGAATCAATAAAGTTATTTTAGTCGGTAATGTCGGGGGGGATCCTGATGTTCGTTACATGCCCAACGGGAATGCCGCCACAACCTTATCCATCGCCACATCAGAGTCGTGGAAAGATAAACAAACAGGCGAAAAACAAGAAAGAACAGAATGGCATCGGGTAGTTTGCTTCAATAAACTCGGCGAAATTGCTGGTGAATATGTGAAAAAAGGTGCAAAACTTTATGTAGAAGGAAGTTTGCGCACTAGAAAATGGCAAGATCAGAGCGGTCAAGAACGCTACACAACAGAAATTATCGCTAGCGATATTCAAATGCTAGATGGTAAGAGTGGCGCGTCTAATTACACTAATGATGCACCTCAGCAACAAGAACGATCTTTCAGCAAACCAGCAAAAAGCGCCTCTCCCAACCTTGAATCTGTCGCACAAGACGCTTTTGATGAGTTGGATGATGATATTCCGTTTTAATTCCTACCATAATATAAATTGTTAATTATTATTCTTAAAGCCCTTTAATATAAGGGCTTTTTATTTTTATAACTGTTAATTTTTATTAACCTTAAATTAGGATATGCGCTACCATTATCAAATTGTAAATTATTATCAGTAAGTAGATTATGGAAGAAGCATCCAATGTGCGTTTTATTACCTTCAGGACTTACGAAAAACCCAGGCCTATAGGTCAATGGATCAATTGATTTCAAGAGATATCTGTCATACTTAATGTACAAAAGATCATTTAAATCCGAATCAAATTTTATTATTGTATCGACTTACTAAACATTACCGGTATCGCATCATCGCTCGTCCAAGAAAGCCATTTGGTCAATTGGATTTGGCCAATATCTCTTAAGCAGCCAGATCAATTGTGATGAGTTTTTCGTAAGTCCTGTATTGGTCTGATAGAGCAGCTGATGCATTATCGCCTCAATGTTCAAGATAAGGACACCAGATTGGTCGAGGTATCAAAAGACATATAGCAATTCTAAAAAAACCTTTTGAACCTTGATCATACCCATAATGGGTACTATAATACCTATTATGAGAACGATATCCCCTAGCCTTTCAAAT
>CAYYEZ010000025.1:0-7031 GCA_964471225.1 uncultured Legionella sp.
AAATAAACGAAAGGGAACACCGGAAAATAATTTTGACCATCTGGATTTTTACCTTCTTTCAGGGCGCGCACAAAATCAGCTTCGCTCCAGTTGCCAATCCCCGTTTCTTTGTCTGGCGTGATATTCGGAGTAAAAAATCGACCAAAAGGAGTGTCAATTGCAAAACCGCCGGAAAATGCTGCACCTTTATGCTTCACATCGGTGTGGCACGAGATACAGTCGCCCATTTTTGCTAGATATTCGCCTCGCTTAATTTGATCTGCGAGTTCACCACGAGCTTCTTTCGTGGGCGGATAAGTCGGGTAGTATGGACTTTGGATTTCTGTTGTGGTGCCTTGAGTAGGGGCATCTGCCGCGACGGACACGCTTGTGTAAAAGGCCGCGAAGCACAGCACGATTGTAGTTTTAATGAAGTGCATGGTGTGTGAAAATCCTACCTGAATGTGACTTTATCAAACCTGCAATTTTAGCCTTGCATTTTAGAACTTGCAAATGTTCATTGAGTTAATCAGATATCATTGTCACTATATAGGCCTATAAGGTTAAATGTTAAACTAAAATTCATATTCGAGGCATTGATCTTCTTGCACTCATCATGAAGTTAGAATATGTTATCGAGAGAAGCGTCTTAAGGAAGATCATGGCAATGCAACGATGGTGTGTTTGGATATCTCTGTGCTTGTTGTTAGGTGGCTGCAAAGGGCTTCATAAAATTGCTCCGAAAAATGATATTGAGAAGCAAGAATACGCTCATTACGTGACCGAGACCAGGCATTTACCATATTTCGTGAATGTGAATATTAACGTTCCTGTCAATGTTCAACTGCATACTGGATATCGTACATCAGAAGTCATTCTGAGCGGCGATGCTCACGATCTACCACTCATTCAAACGACTGTGAGAAATCAAACGCTGCATGTGACATTAGGTAGTTTAAAACCACATATCACGAAGAAAAAAACGCTTTATGGCCCAATTACAATAGATGTTCGTATGCCTTCAATTCATCAGTTTGTTTATCGTGGTAAAGGACGTATTGTGGGTAAAAATATCACGAGTGACGGGATGGATATTAGACTAAATAATAGTGGATCGACTCACTTTGATGGCCAAATTAATCTTCATAAATTAACTATTGTTGGGGCGGGTTATACTGAAATTAACGATATTAAAAGCGACGATCTTGAAGTTTATTTACATGGACATCCTAAAGTCCAATTAACCGGTGTGGCTAATGTATCTAGTATTGTCGCTTTAGGCTCACCAAAATTGAGCTTCTACTGGCTAAAATCGCCTTTATTCAAATTGCGCGCAAGAGGCGCTGGCGGTGTGATACAGATCGGTGGAGTAGCTGATAAGATTGATGTTGAGCTAAATGGCAATATTCATTTTGACGGACGTTATATTCGTGCAAAAGAAACGTTTGTTAAAACTCATGGTCATGCAATTGCTTATATTGCAACAGCACTTCATCAACATACGCTAGCAATGGATGCAAGTGATATTTATTATTATACGTTGCCTGTTACCAACTCAAATTTCATGGCAAAAAATGGTGCTGTCCTAGATATGCGTAGTTGGGAGCTGCAGTTAGAGCAGCCATTCTCAGCATATAATAAGTTAAATTGAGTGTATTTTATCTATAATTTGCTGTAGGTCATTGTCTAGTGGCAAAACGTGTTCGGAGTGTTCTAGCCATATTATTGATGCATTGGGGAGGCGATTGATCATCGCCTGTACCTTTTGATTTCGGATAACTTTGTCGTACTTTCCTAAAAAAACTAATGTGTTATTTGAAAATGGTGTGAATTCAAATTTTTCGACTAACTGAAAAATTTCGTAGATACAAGTGAGTGGCAATTGTCGAAAGGTGAGCTCACTGGAATGCGTATTGAGCAAGCTGCCGCCTCGATTGGTAATATATCGAAGGCCAAGAAAGTGACATAGTTTCACCATCCAGGAAGGGATATAAGGTGTTTGAGTTAGCGCTAATGCTGGCGCTAGTAAGTAGAGTCGACCTACCGCCTTTTTTTGGGCAAGATGACAAGCAAGTAGCCCCCCTAACGATAGCCCCAAAACATCAATTTCCTCATAGTTTTGAGCAATATCATCAAATGTTTTTTCGATAAATGTTAGCCAATCAGTCCCCTTTGTTTCAGAAAAATCCTGTAAGTTTCGCCCGTGGCCCGGCAAAAGAGGACAAAATAAGGCATCATAATTTGTCAATTGATGAATCATTTCTCGATATACAGCAGGAGAAGAGGCAAATCCATGAATCATCAGCAACGCTCGTCCAGAGGATGCTTTTTTGATTATCAAAGGCTGAAGCAATGATTGTTCTTGTGGCTTTAGGCTTGCTAGCAATTTTCCTTGGCGCATAAAACAGAAATCTTCGATTGCGATAGCATGATGGTCTTGGGGCATAAGTTATTTCTTTGAATAAGATGATTTTCTTTAGTCTATCAAAATGCGACATTTTAGCTAGCATGACGTTGACATTTGATAGTGGCTATGAGACATTCTCTCTGCGAGGTTGGACTTGCTATGTGTCATTCCACTGGGTCAATTGGCGACACACTGATTGGCCCTTTCTATTCTCTTATAATTTTATTAATGCCACTGATAGGAATCGGCTTACTAAAATAGTACCCTTGAACTAGATGACACCCCAGTGCTTTGAGCGCTTCAGCCTGCGACGCATGCTCTATTCCTTCAGCAATAACACGAAAATTAAAAGTTTTGGAAAGCAAAAGAATCGCCTGAACAATAACGTTATCATAAATGTCATGCGTGATATGTTCGATGAAAGATTTATCTATTTTTAGCGTGTCAACAGGAAGATGTTTCAGTCGGTTCAATGAGGAGTAACCGATACCAAAATCATCGCAAGCGATATGAAATCCCTCTTTTTTCAACGAGCGCATGATAGGAACTGCTTTCGCGTAATTTTCCATAATGTCAGTTTCAGTGACTTCCAGTTCAAACATGGATGCACTCACACCCTCTTCTGCTAATATCGTATGGAGTCGCTCGGCGAGTGAAGTCGGCGGTGACAGGAATTCTTTCATAGATAAATTAATTGATACTCTAAATGCTCGTTTTTGAGCAAAAATAGGCTTTAACTCTCGACAAACCTGTCTTATAACCCAGTCACTAATGGAAAAGATTAATCCGGTTCGCTCAGCAATCGGAATAAAATTTGAGGGTGATACATGCCCAATTTTGGAGTTATCCCATCTCAGCAAGGCCTCAACGCCCACAATAGCTCGAGATATACTATCGAATTGTGGTTGAAATAATAGGGAAAACTCATTTTTAGAAAGCGCGGAGAATAACTCCTTTTCGATATCATAATGACGGCGGTGCGCTGCATTTTTCTCGACACGAGGAGGTGGAATATGGGGTTGATTTTTACAAAGTCTCATTGCTACCTCTCTTTGCTTTTTAATGTTCGTCGCAAAAAGAGGGCAACGTCATTAATAGCTTTGGCTTATTTGTACTTTATAGTGCAACAATGAGCAATTTTCAAGCATTTTAGATCAGCATTGCAATGCTGGCATCGAATGCTAGAATACTAGTTTTATCCTTAGGTGTTGATCATGCATATACACGTTCTGGGAGTCGGTGGTACTTTTATGAGTGCGCTGGCGTTGCTCGCAAGAGAGGCCGGCCATATAGTCACAGGTTGTGATACAAGTTGTTATCCCCCAGTGAGTGATTTGTTAGAGCAGCAAGGCGTAATTTGGGAGGAGGGCTATCAAGACTCTGATACTGTAAGAGCAGCAGACATGCTTATTGTGGGTAATGCGATGAAGCGAGGTATGCCTGTCATAGAGTCTATGTTGAATCGTGGTCAAGCCTATACATCCGGGCCTCAATGGTTGTCAGAGCATATTCTTTTTCAAAAAAAAGTGATTGCTGTTGCTGGTACCCATGGAAAAACAACGACGACCTCTATGCTCGCATTTATCTTGCAGCAAGCGGGTTTGCAACCTGGCTTTTTAATAGGTGGTGTCGCACCCAACTTTGGTACAAATGCAAGTTTAGGTGAAGGCGCCTGGTTTGTGATTGAGGCAGATGAGTACGATAGTGCTTTTTTTGATAAGAGGCCTAAGTTTATGCATTATCGTCCGCGCATTGCAGTTTTAAATAACTTAGAATTTGATCATGCGGATATTTACCCAAATTTGGCTGCAATTCAACAACAATTTCACTATTTGTTAAGAACTATCCCTAGCGAGGGGACTGTCATTCATCCGCATGATGATATTGCTTTACGAGAAGTATTTTCAAAAGGTCAGTATAGCCAACATGTCACAATAGGAGCTGACGCACTGGCTAATTGGTCGGCGCGTCTTCTTGACAATCAAGGTCAGCAATTTGAAATCTTACTAGAGGGTCATGTTGTTGCCGAAGTTTCTTGGTCATTAATGGGAGACTTCAATATACAAAATGCGATTGCGGCGATTGCGGCAAGTTATCATGCCGGTGTTTCACCCGTAGATGCTGCCAAAGCATTAGAATGCTTTATGCCTGTTAAGCGTCGTTTAGAGGTAAAATCTAGCGCCTATGGTGTGACTGTGTATGATGATTTTGCGCATCATCCAACAGCCATACAAAAAACAATACAAGCCCTCAAAGGCAGTCAGCGTCATAAGCGTATTATCGCCGTTCTTGAGTTTGCTTCTTATACGATGCGTAGTGGGGTACACAAAGATCGAATAGCTGCGGCGTTAGAGGGAGCGGATGAGGTGTATATTCTTAACCCAGAAAACTTTTCAATAAACGATATTTTTGAGGGAAAAAAAACGAATATCTTGTCAACTTCTCAATCAATTGTCGATGCAATAGCGCTTCAAGCTACTGCTGGTGATGCGATTCTGGTCATGAGTAACCGAGGATTTGATAATATCCACAATCGCTTAGCTGATGCAATCAGTGCACGAAGAGAATCCTCAAAAGTTTAGATGTTTTGACTTTTGCTCACAATCATCAACATCCGTTAGGATTTTTTCGTCTTTTTTTATACATGTAAAGGCATACTGCAGGAGATAACATCAATAGTATGCCTGACATAAAAACGAACCTAAAGTGTGAAGCACCACCTAAATCGATGGCGTTTTCTGGCGGAAAAAAACCGACGATAAAGCTAATAATACATCCGACTAGACCAAGGATGCATGTCAGATAGTACCCAAGTTTTCCACCAGGAACGGCAAAAGGTCTTTTGAGATTGGAAAACTTACTTTTTAGGCGAATCGCGGCTAAAAACATTAGCAAATACATGATCAAATAGAGCTCTGTACTCAGTGCTGTAAAAAGCCAGTAAATACCATTCACTGTGGGGAGCAAGATATAACCGCCACACAATAACGTGACGAGTATTGCTTGTAAAATTAATACGCGTGATGCAATACCTTTTTGATTACGTCGGCATAACCATTGAGGCAGGAATCCGTGATTTGCAGCCATCAATAAGCCTTTAGCCGGCGAAATAATCCAGTTGACCATGCTCCCTAGACTGCCTAAAAGCAACATCAGGATCACAATAGGCAGTAATCTTGTGAGATGATAGGCTTCAAAATAAGTACTGAATGTCTGCATAACGCCTTGTAACAGACTCATTTCTTGTTGTGGTAACACGAAAGCAACAGCAAGTGAACCAAAAATCATTGTAATCAAAATCAGTAAAACTGAAAAAAACATAGCTCGAGGAAAGTTTCTTTGAGGATTATTGACATTCAGGACATGTACCGCTGCAAGCTCCATACCTAAAAAAGAGGTGACCATCGCGGTTAACGAAGCCCAGGACTGGCTTTCACCCCATTGAGGAAGAACACTTGCCCAATCGAAATGAATCAGTATAGGATGCCCTTGTATTAACCATAAAATCGCGAGAAAAATTAAAAGACCCATAGGAATAATCATGCCAATAATCGCGCACAGCCCGGCGAATTTAGCTGACGCATGCAGTCCTCTCAGGCCTAAGAAAGTTAAAAACCAAAAAACAGTAAGCGTGATAGAAATCAAATAGCCTTTGTGTATAGCAAGTGTGGGATTGATAAGATAAGCAAAAGTCCCTGCAATGAATAGGAGAATCGTAGGATACCAAACCATGGTGTTGACCCATTGTAACCAGATCGTAAAAAAAGCTATGGTTTCACCAAAAGCGTGTCGAACCCAGCTGTATATACCCCCTTCTTCGTCAGCCCATGTAGATGATAGTTCAGCCGCAATAAGCGCGACAGGAATCAAAAATATAACGGCGGATAAAATGAAGAAAAAAATGAGCTTTGAACCAAACAAAGCCGTGGTAGGGAGGTTTCTAATACTATCGATTGCACCTGTAATCAACAGAACGAGTGCTGCTACGGATATCTTTTCGGTTGACCATGGTTGCATTTGATGTGCTCAAAATTGGTAAAAAAAAGATACATTATAATAGATATTTTTTAATATTTGAATGAATGCACTTCACTTCAGGTAGAATTTTGTTAAACTTCTTAAGGGAATTTACCAATAATGTGACGGAGATAAACATGAAACGTTTTGCAATTCTAGTGGCAACTAGCCTTTTAGCGGTTTTCTTGACTGCATGTGGCGAGCATAAAAAAGAAGAAGCTGCACCTGCACCAACTGAAGCAACACAAGCTGCTGCACCAGCTGATCATGAAGCACAACCTGCAGAAGCTCCAGCAGCAGAAGAGCAACACTAAGACCTTTTGAGGTTTGCTGAACGACTCGGGCCCAGTGCCTTTAGCAGCGTTGCTAAAGGCACTGGGCCCGAGTCGTTTTTATTTGTTTATACATTAAGGAAGCAAGGCATCAGCATCTAAAATATCTTGAAAAGTACGAAAAATATTTTCTGCACCAATTAAGTCAAGAACTCCTGCTTTTTGGAGTTTCACCTCTACACGAGGATGAGCTCCGACTAAAATGACACGAATATGGCGTTTGTGAAGGTCTCGGACCACCTCTTCTAGAGCGCTGATACCGGTCATGTCAATTAAAGGTACCCAGCGTAACCGAA
>CAYYEZ010000026.1:0-135406 GCA_964471225.1 uncultured Legionella sp.
AATTGCGAAAGACGAAGGTTTAGACGAAGCAGGTTATCGATTAGTAATCAATGTAAATCAACACGGCGGGCAGACAGTGTATCATATCCACCTACACGTCATCGGTGGACGACAAATGACTTGGCCCCCAGGTTAGAAATAAGAAGGTATTTGACATGCAGGCATTATTTACACAACTTTTAAAAGACATAGGCGAAGACGTTGAGCGAGAGGGGTTAAAAGACACGCCTGAACGCGCTGCAAATGCATTTCGATATCTGACGCAAGGTTATCACGAGAACATTGAAGACATCATCAATGGTGCCCTATTCGATTCTGAAATGAGCGAAATGGTCATCGTTAAAGATATTGAAATGTACTCGATGTGTGAGCACCATCTTTTGCCATTTTTAGGAAAATGTCATGTAGGATACCTACCTAACAAGCGCGTGATTGGTCTATCTAAAATCGCGCGTATTGTGGATTACTTTGCGAGACGTTTACAGATTCAGGAAAGACTAACCACTGAAATTGCACAATGTATCGCAGATATTACAGAAGCTCGAGGAGTTGCTGTAGTCATTGAAGCTCGTCATCTGTGTATGATGATGCGTGGTGTCGAAAAACAAAACTCGGTGATGACAACCTCAGTCATGCTCGGAGATATGAGAAACAATTCAAGCAGTCGAATGGAATTTTTGCAATTAATTAAAACGGGTAACTAGGGTCTGTTGATATTTGAAGAAAGCGTTACCTTCTTTTTACATCAAGACGGTAACGCTTAGCGCATTTACTCTGTATCTGACTCTGAAGCTTTTGGCTCTTCTTCTGACATTTCTTCAACTACAGCCGCAGAATTACTCTGAGATTGAGGTTTATCTTTCCACTCCAATTTCACACGGCCTTGTTTATCCACACCCGCGACAAAAACAGTAATTGTTTGACCTTCTTGCAGAACTTGCTCTACTTTCTGATCTCGATCAGCACAAATTTGAGAGATATGAAGTAAACCATCTTTACCTGGAAGAAGATTAATAAACGCACCGAAATCAACAATTTTACTAACTTTGCCTTCGTAAGTCTGACCAGGCTCCACTTCAGCAATCAGCAGTTTAATTTGTCGTTGAGCCTCGTCTAACGCATCTTGGTTTGGCGAGAAAAGCTGAACAACACCGCTGTCATCAATATCAACAGACACACCCGTGCTTTCAGTTAAGCCTTTAATCGTCGCACCACCTTTACCAATAATTGTGCGGATCTTATCTTCAGGAACTTTCATCGTGACGATTCTTGGAGCATGAGATGACAGCTCTTGACGATGTTCGGCTAGTGCTGTGCTCATCACGCCTAAGATGTGCTGACGTCCAGACAGCGCTTGCTCTAATGCTTCGGACATAATCGCTTGGGTAATCCCCATGATTTTGATATCCATTTGCAATGCCGTAACACCATTCGCTGTTCCCGCAACTTTAAAATCCATATCACCAAGATGATCTTCATCACCTAAAATATCAGTTAAGACTGCAAATGCGTCACCTTCTTTAATAAGACCCATTGCAACCCCCGCAACAGGCGCTTTCAGAGGCACACCTGCATCCATCAATGCCAAACTCGCACCGCAGACAGTCGCCATCGAGCTTGAGCCATTTGACTCCGTAATTTCTGACACAACACGTAGAACATAGGGAAACTCTTGCGCCGTTGGCAAAACTGCCATCAAACCACGCCGAGCAAGACGGCCATGACCAATCTCACGTCGCTTAGGACTACCCATCATACCAACTTCACCTACAGAGTAAGGAGGGAAATTATAGTGCAACATAAATCTATCACGCGTTTCGCCTTCTGGCTTATCTAGAATCTGGGCATCTCTATCATTCCCTAATGTTGCAGCCACAATCGCTTGCGTTTCTCCGCGTGTAAATAAAGCAGAGCCATGAGCTCTATCCAAAATTCCTGTGCGAATAGTAATCGGACGTACTGTTTTACGATCGCGACCATCAATGCGTGGCTCACCATTTAAAATACGCTGACGCACAATTGTTTTTTCGAGATGACTCAGTGCGGTATCAATTGCAGCCTTACTCAATTCAGGTTGCTCTGCAAGCAACGCCTCCGTCGTTTTTTGTCTCACTTCTGCCAACATTTTATAACGCGCAGATTTATCTTTTAGTGAGTAAGCCTCAGTAAATGAAGTCGAAGCAAGATTTTCAACACGCACAGGTAATGCTTCATCAAACACAGGAGGAGCCCAGTCCCACGCAGGGTTACCGACCTCATCAGCTAGCTCATTGATTGCTTGAATCACAGGCTTCATTGCTTCGTGACCAAACAATACAGCACCCAGCATCACTTCCTCAGTGAGCTCACTTGCTTCTGATTCAACCATTAAAATTGCATCTTTTGTACCTGCAACAACTAAATCTAATAAAGATGTTTCAAGCGCTGTTGGACCCGGGTTTAATACATACACACCGTCTTGGTAACCAACACGTGCCGCACCGATAGGACCTTGGAAAGGAAGTCCTGAAATAGTTAATGCAGCGGAAGCCCCAATCATTGCGAGAATATCTGCAGGAACTTCAGGATTCAATGACATTACAGTCGCAACGACTTGTACTTCATTTGAAAAATGCTTGGGGAAAAGTGGACGAATTGGTCTGTCAATTAAACGAGATGTTAATGTCTCATGCTCACTAGGGCGACCTTCTCGTTTGTTAAATCCACCAGGAATACGGCCTGCCGCATAATATTTTTCTTGATAATTCACTGTCAACGGGAAAAAATCTTTTTCGACAGCATTTTCACGCACACCAACAACAGTGACCAAAACCTGCGTCCCACCCATACAGACAAATACAGCACCATCTGCTTGACGTGCGATTTCACCTGTTTCAATGACCAGTGTTTGATTGCCTAATTTTATTTCTTTCACGATTTTGGCCACGTGTTTTTCCTCTAGTATGTTATATGAAAAAGGCGCAAAAAATGCGCCTTAAAGCATGACAGGGCTAAACCCACCAAGCAATTAATAAGAGTCTCTCAATCCTAAGCTTTGAATCAACGTCATATAACGTGAGCCATCTTTTCGCTTAAGATACTTAAGCAGCTTCCGGCGCTTGTTTACCAACATTTGTAATCCACGACGTGAATGAAAATCTTTTTTGTGCGCTTTGAAGTGCTCAGTTAAATACTGAATACGACCTGTCATTAAAGAAATTTGAACTTCAGGTGTGCCAGTATCCTTCTCAGAACGCTTATAAGTGTTTACAATTTCTGCTTTCTGTGCGCTAGTAAGCGACATTATTCTACTCCTGAAAAAAATAAGGGTATGCTATAAAACGGGGAATTCTATCAAGAGTTGATTCACAACACAAGAGTTCCCCTCCATAAACTTTCAAAATGCACATAGCCGCTTCGCAACGAGCGTATGATCCTCTCGTAACTCACCCATACCAATATAGGTTTGGTCACTCAATTGTAACTGAACCAAACCATAGGTTTGTTGTAAAACATTTTGAAGTACTTTACCTTGACGAAGTGCCTGCATTTCATCATCAGTCAAGACAAGCCTAGGAAACTGCTCAATGGCACGAGAAATTGGCAGAACACATTGCCAACGCTCCTCCATCGTTAAGTCTGCCAGCTCATCTAAAGTGTACATCGGCATCTCTTCGAAACCAGCTGTATACACCCGATGCAGCTGGGTTACATGAGCACCTAAACCTAATTTTTCGCCAATAGTTTCAACCAAAGAGCGAATATAAGTTCCCTTGCTGCATCTTACGGTCAAACCAACATTGGGAAAATCAAAAAAATTACAACGCAGTTCACTTAGGTTAATCGTACGAACAGCTCGCTCAATTTCTAATCCTTTGCGTGCATATGTATAAAGTGGTTTGCCTTGGTGCTTTAATGCAGAATACATCGGTGGCAACTGGTGTGTTTCACCCATTAAAGAGGGCAACACTTGTAACAGCTCCTCTTTCGTACAAGAGCCTTCTGTTTCATTTGTGACGACACCCATCGCATCACCACTGTCTGTCACCTGTCCGAGACGTGCGACAACCTCATAACATTTATCGGCGTCTAATAAATATTGTGCAATTTTTGTTGCTTCTCCGAAACAAAGAGGCAACATCCCCGTCGCCAAAGGGTCAAGACTACCGGTGTGACCTGCTTTTTTTATTGCAAAAAAACGCTTCGCACGCTGAAGTGCTGCATTCGACGATAAACCTTGTGGTTTATTTAAAAGAAAAACACCATTATTCTGAATCATCAGAAGCTTCAGGATTAGCTTTATCGATTAAATGACTCAAATGACGACCATAATCAATCGATTCGTCAAATACAAAATGCAGTTGTGGGACAGTGCGTAACGTAGAAGTTCGCGCTAACGCCGTACGCAAATAGCTCGAAGCATGATTCAAAATGGTAGTCACGAGAGCCGTATCACCCTCAAAAACAGTAAAGTAAACCTTCGCATGACTCAAATCACTTGAGACATTCACACCAGAAATCGTGATCAATTTTGGCAATCGAGGATCACGAATTTCTTGGTGAATAATCTGACTTAATTTACGCTGTATCATCTCTGCGATGATAAAGACTCGCTTACGCTCTTGACTCATAACGATCGCTGAACCTCTATCGTTTCAAAAACCTCAATTAAATCGCCAGGCTTAACATCATTGTAGTTTTTAACACCAATACCGCACTCAAAGCCTTGTCGAACCTCACTTGCGTCATCCTTAAAGCGACGAAGTGATTCTAAAGTACCCTCATAAATCACGACATTCTCACGCAACACACGAATAGGATTATTACGTTTTACCACGCCCTCAGTGACCATACAACCAGCAATAGCACCTAGTTTTGGCGAACGGAAGACATCTCGAACTTCAGCAATACCCACAATCTCTTCTTTGAAGCGTGGCGACAACAAACCTAACATTGCAGATTTGACTTGATCCACGATATCGTAAATAACACTGTAGTAATGTAGCGATACTGATTCTTGCTCAGTCAGGCGTTTTGCACCTGCATCTGCTCGCACGTTAAAGCCAATTAAGATAGCGTTAGAAGCGAGTGCAAGATGAACATCAGATTCAGTAATACCCCCTACACCACTACCCACGACAGTGACAGTCACCTCCTCCGTTGACAAATTGGTCAATGCGTCGGAAATGGCTTCAATTGAGCCTTGAACATCGGCTTTAAGAACAATGTTTAATACACGATTTTCAAGAGAAGACAGTTGATCAAAGATACCATCCAACGAGGTTTTTTGACGTCTTGCAAGTTTGACATCACGGAATTTGCCTTGTCTAAATAAAGCAACCTCACGCGCTCTTTTTTCATCCGCCACAACAATAACATCATCTCCAGCATGAGGCACTGCCGATAATCCAAGTACTTCCACAGGAATAGATGGGCCTGCCGATTCAATTGGATGACCGTTTTCATCAACTAGTGCACGAACCCGCCCATACTGCAGCCCTGCAAGTAAAATATCACCTTTCGCGAGCGTACCATTTTGGACCAAAACCGTTGCCACAGGACCTCGGCCTTTATCAAGGCGCGACTCAATCACGACACCCTCTGCAGGCCCCTCTTTGTGTGCAGTCAACTCCAATACTTCCGCTTGAAGTAAAATTGCATCAAGCAGCGCATCAACACCAGAGCCGGTCTTCGCTGAGATAGGAATATACATCGTGTCACCACCCCAAGCCTCAGGGATAACTTCATGATTTGCTAATTCGTTCATTACACGATCTGGATCAACGCCGGGTTTATCCATTTTGTTCACAGCAACAACTACAGGCACTTTGGCGGCTTTTGCATGCTGTACCGCTTCAATTGTTTGCGGTTTCACGCCGTCATCTGCAGCCACAATCAAGACCACAATATCCGTTACTTTCGCACCACGTGCACGCATCGCAGTAAATGCGGCATGGCCTGGCGTATCTAAGAAAGTAATACTGCCTTTTTCTGTTTCGACATGATAAGCACCGATGTGCTGAGTGATTCCACCGGCCTCACCCGCAGCGACTTTCGTACGACGAATATAATCTAATAAAGACGTTTTACCGTGATCGACATGCCCCATAATCGTGACAACCGGTGCACGCGACTCGGCTTCACCCACTTTGAGTTGGTCCATAAGACCTTGCTCGATAGCATTATCTTTCAATGGACGCGGGATGTGTCCCATCTCTTCGACAACAATAATCGCTGTTTCTTGATCGATAACCTGATTAATCGTTGCCATTGCACCCAGATTCATCATGCTTTTAATCACTTCGGCAGCTTTGACGGACATTCGTTTTGCTAACTCAGCAACCGTAATTGTTTCAGGAATTAATACCTCTCTTACGACCGGAGTTGTAGGCATAGCAAAGCCATGAGTCAATGTTTCTTCTGCTTGACGGTACTGCTCTGATTTTTCATGCGGTTTACGTTTTTTCGGTTTATGTCGTTTATAAGAGCCCTGTTCGTCAGTATCATCTTCACTCAAAGCCACTGGGAATTTGACACGCTTTTTCTGACCTTTTTTATTAGCATCAGTACGTGCATGATTTGCAGCGCTTTCAGCCTCATCAGGACTACTGCCTGCATGTCGCTTTTTCTTGTCTTTTTCAGCACGAGATGCGCGCTCTTCTTCTTCTTTATCAGAGAGAGTCGTCGATGTATTTTCTGCAGGAGTAACCACAGTAGCATCTTTTGCGCTCTCTTGAGTAGTCTCAGGCTCTTTTTCTAGAACCACCGGCTCTTCTACCACAACCTCAGCAACGCCAGTTGCCTCAGCCTCAACTACAGGAGATTCCGCTTCAACTAAAATCGGAGTAGCTAACAATGACTCATCAACAACACTTTCCGACTCAGAAACAACAGGCGTCTCTACAACAGGCTCCACGGGCTCAAGGCTCGCTCGTTTCACGTAAGTATGTTTGCGTCGAACTTCTACATTAACTTTTTTACCACTATGTGCATCTTGCCCAAGTGTAACTTGAGAGACACTTTTTCTTTTCAAGGTGATTTTTTCTGGTGTTGCCTTCAATGTATCTGAAGGAGCTTGACTACCTTTAAGATGATTCAACAGCGTGCGTTTTTGTGCTTCACTGATCATCTGTGTCTCATCTACAATCGACAGACCCGCTTCCTTCAACTGATGGAGTAAACGCTCTACTGGTACACCCACGCTTTGTGCCAAATGCTTAACCGTGACATCCGCCATGCTTTACTCCTCATTCTTCGCTCGAATTGGTATCTGTAAACCAAGAAGCGCGCGCATTCATAATTAACGCTCCGGCTTTTTCTTCAGTCATACCCGAAATTGGCAACAACTCATCTATACTTTGCTCTGCTAACTCATCTACAGTCGTAACACCTATGTCTTTCAATGCATTAAGCAATTCAGGAGTCATCCCGTCCATTGACATTAATGACTCATCATGTGCCTGTTGAGTACTTAAGGCCTGAGTCAGTAAAATATCATTCGCACGTTGCCTCAACTCATCTACAATCTCTTCATCAAAATCAGCGATGGAGAGTAACTCCTCCTTCGGCACGTAGGCAACCTCTTCAATAGAAGAAAATCCATGAACAACGAGCAACTGGGCAAGCTCTTCATCAATAGCCAAGTTTGTCATAAACAAATCTCGCGTTTTTTGCGATTCTTCTCGATTTTTACCTTCAAAATCTTCGACTGTCATGACATTCAAGGTCCAGCCTGTCAATTGACTTGCCAAGCGAACATTCTGCCCGTTTCGACCAATCGCCTGAGCAAGTTGTAAACTCTGAACAGCAAGATCCATTGTTCGTGTATCTTCATCAACAACGATAGAGGTGATATCCGCAGGAGCCATTGCATTAATCACAAATTGTGCAGGAATATCATCCCATAATACGATATCAACGCGCTCCCCACCCAGCTCGGTCGAAACAGCTTGAACACGCGCGCCACGCATGCCCACACAAGCGCCAATTGGATCGATTCGTCCATCATTTGTCTTGACTGCAATTTTTGCACGACTTCCAGGTTCTCTCGCAGCGGCCTTAATTTCAATAATATTTTCACCAATTTCAGGGACTTCAATACGGAAAAGCTCAACAAGCATCTTCGTATTCGTTCTACTCACCATTAATTGTGGTCCGCGAGGTAGTTCTGCGATTTCGTATAAATATGCACGCACTCTGTCATTTGTGCGAAACATCTCTTGCGGTAAAGTTTCTGAGCGCAGCATAATTCCTTCTGCTTTACCACCTAAGTCAATAATGATGCTGTCACGTGTGACTTTCTTCACTGTACCATATATCAATTGACCAAGTTTGCTGCGATATTGATCGACAACTAAACGACGCTCAGCTTCGCGTACTTTTTGAACCATCACTTGCCGTGCGGTTTGCGCTGCAATTCTTCCAAACTCAATCGAAGGGATATGCTCTTCAATGCGCTCGCCAAGTTGAATATTGGGCATACGTTTCTGTGCATCTTCTAGAGTTAATTGTCTGTCAGGAAATTCAAGGTCATCTTCCGCAACGACATCCCAGTAACGGAAAGTCTGATATTCGCCTGTTTTAGGACTCAGACTAACGCGGATACCTTGTTCCATGCCAGATAACTTGCGTGTGGCAGATTCCAGTGCTGCTTGAATCGCTTCTAATACGACTTCTTTAGGCACACCTTTTTCATTAGATAATGCTTCAGCAACCAATAGTAGTTCTTTGCTCATATTCTGCCTCTTTAAGCAAGTAAGCTTGCTTTTACGATATTTAAAAATGGGAACGTTTGCTCTTTATCATCGACTGATATCGTCACACTATCAGGCCCAACGGCTAAGAGGGTACCCTGCATCTTACGTCGTCCGTCTACAGGACGATTAAGCTTCAAATATACACCTTGACCAATGAACTGCGAGTACTGGTCCAAATAAAACAAAGGCCTCGGGATTCCTGGAGATGAGATCTCCAAACGGTATTGACCAGGAATCAAATCATGCACGTCCAAAAGAGCACTCACCTGACGACTAACTCGCTCACAATCTTCAATGGCTACACCATCAGGCTTGTCAATATAGATGCGCAACATAGCGTTCCGAGCATGCTGTGAAAACTCACAACCCCACCACTGGCAACCTAGGCTTTCTACTGCATCACGTAATATGTTTTCAATGTTTTGTTGAATCATCGCTTTTTATTCAGATAATAAAAAACCCCATAAAGGGGTTTATAATAAAATTGGTAGCGGGGGCAGGATTTGAACCTACGACCTTCGGGTTATGAGCCCGACGAGCTACCAGGCTGCTCCACCCCGCATCAACTGAGGCCAATTATACGCAACCTCGCGCATAGATGCAAGCCTTTTTATTTAAAGGCTGCTTAAAAAACATAAATACAAAGCTGCAGTGTTAATCTACAGCTTTGTATTAGAGATTTAAATTGACAAAGTCCATACTGTAGCATTCTCAGGAGTCGTTGCTATAGCTCTAGGTAAGAAGAACCTATCGAAAGCCGATGCTCTTGTTGCGGCAACGTTCGCATCAGGTACAGCAGTTGCAACAACTGTAGGCGCACGAGTCGCTGCAGACGTAGAACCAAGCTCAGAATTAATTTGATTTGTTGAGCTGTGAGAATCAACAGCAGAAGCAATCTTTGATGAGCCAGGCGTTGCCGTTCTCGAGAACAAATTGACTACACTTGCCAACGCAAAATGAACCAGTGCCCCGAGAGCAAGTGCCGCGACAGCAGCAGCAATTGCCACAGGAATAATTGGTGGAAATAGCACAGAAATAGCGATAGCAGCAGCAACAACAGCAAGCACATATAAACTAGCAAGCACTACATATAATCGTAATAAATAAGCTGCTAATGCATCTACAACAAACTTCGAAGCCCTCTTAATTTTTTCAAACATAAAACTTACTCCTCGTGCTATTTATTTACAAAAACGGGACAATTATAGCACAAGACTCAAATATGAACATCATGTTAATTTAAAGTACGAATCAGCATAAACACATTGATACCTAAGAAACCGCCCTAATGCTCTCCTTCTTTATCGTGTTAGGCGCTGTAAAATGGCCACTTCATCACGAAGTGCCTCTACCTCGTCCAATAATTCCAAAGCCAAAACAACTCCAGGCGCATTGATTTTCAAATCATGAAACAATCTTGCCGCAGACCGAATACGTGATAATTTTTCCGCATCAAAACGTAATTCATTGAAGGATAGTGTCTCAAACAACCCCAGCTCTACAAATTCAATAATCACATCAACAGGTAACTGACAATAAGCACTCATGTCTTCCATCGTGAACTCAAACGTCTCGCTCACTATCATTGTTGTATTTTTCTGATCTCTCACGATACACCCCATTTTTCACGTGGATTAAATGGCATTTTTTCAGCCATGGTGTGATAACACGCTTTCTCTGAATCTGACGTAGGTACCGGAATCATAATTTTTAACTGGACGAATTGATCTCCGGTATGTTTTCCTTTTAGACCTCGCCCTTTCAGTCTTAGCGTTTGTCCACCCTGCGAACCTGAAGGTATCTTTAAGTCGACCCATCCTGCGAGCGTTGGAACTTTAATTGACGTCCCTAAAGCGGCCTCCCAAGGCGTGAGAGGCAAAGTCAGATAAACATCATCACCCATCACATCAAAAAATGCGTGCTTTTCTATCTCAACAGTAATATAGAGATCTCCGGCTACGCCACCGGCCATACCAGGCTCTCCCAAACCAGCTAAACGAATAGACTGACCTGAGCGCACGCCAGCAGGAATATTCACCTTAATTGTGCGAGGAGCCCCTTCTGCCGTAGGCAACTGGATCATTTTTGCCCCGCCCTGATAAGCCTCTTCTATACTGATAGCTAATTGAGCGTGCCTATCTACACCAGGCATAGGCCCCTGACGAAATCGCCCTTGCTGACCGAATAGGGATTCAAATAAATCCGCATCAAATCCTTCACCTTGGCGTGCGCTAAAACCAAAATCATGCGCGCGATATTGGTCTTGATGAGGTGCTCCTTGTTGTTGATACTGCTCGTACAAGCGCCCCTCATCATATGCTTTACGTTTTGCCGGATCTTTTAAAACCTCATAAGCTTCACCCACAGACTGAAATTGATCTTTCGCGTTTGCCTCTTTATTGAGATCGGGATGATACTTTCGAGCAAGTCGTCGATAAGCTGTTTTGATTTCTTTTTCTGTCGCATCACGAGCGACACCCATTATTTTGTAATAATCCTTTTGCGACATCCGAAACTCCGTTAATGATGCATCAATTGCTCGATATAACGTCGACAAATCAACGGTTTTGCCAAATCATTAATATATTGGCGTGAACCTCCCGTACCCACAATTACCAATGATCCGTATTGCAAGAGACTCCCCATAATTGATTGCCGAATATCAATACTTTCAATACGGGTGAAAGGAATATCAACTGTTTGCCTTACAATTAATCCTGTACGTAAAATTAATTGTTTTTTCTTAATAGTCAATGATGAAAACTGATACGTCACCCAAACTAATATCCCCCATGCCCACGCAAATAAAGCACAAAAAACAAGAAGTGGTTGTAGCGATTTATATTCAAAAACGTAATACACTGACAAAGCGCCCACAAGCAACAATAATGGACCTAGAAATAAAATCCAGTGCAACCTGGCAACATATACAACATCTTCCTCCATAACACCCTCATCATCTTAAAAAGATTCTGAATATATACTAAAATAGTTTCACGTAATACACCATGGTTTACTATGCAACGCATCAAATACTGTATCAACCCAACACTTACCACACTATGCAAGCAAGCTATCGAGTTAGAATCACTTACAACGATCGTCCAAGAATATTTACCAGAAAACTATCGGGCACATTGCAGCGTCAGTGGCTTTAGTAAAGGATGTTTGACCCTACACATTAAACAACCTGGCCTTGCATCAGAATTAAGATATCTTTTACCTGATTTGCGAGATGCGTTACGCTCACAAGCAGGCTTTTATCAACTCGTTAACATTAAGATTAGCGTCATTTAATTAGGTATTTCCTAACTTAACCCTAATAATAAACCGTATTCCGCAACTCAAATAAAATAGACTCTGATGTTAAAAGATAAAATTTGAATTTATTGTATTTTTTTGATACAATTCTTGCCTTCAATCAGGAGAAGTTTTATGGCAGATAATTATCCTCAGCGTTATTTTGAAGCGCGCGCAAGATTTTCAAATAATTTGCTTGGCCTATTTGATCAACAACTGGAGGAATATAAACATGTTAGTTTGACTCCTACAGATACGATTCAAGGGAAGCTCTATTTCGTGGCATCTGTTGCTTTGTTGGGTATACCACAACTAGTGCTATGGGCCTCTAACAATTTCAATTATCAAATTCGTCATGCTTTATATCAAAATTTGGTCGATATCTCTCAAGATGAGGATCGAATAGCACTGAGCGCCAAATCTTCTTGTATTCAAGCTTTAGAGAAAAAAACCATTGCGTTTACAGATCTTGCTCACTGTCCGATAAAACTATTACACATTTTATTACTTCCTGACTTTCAGGCTTATCTTATCAAGGATATGAAGCAAATTTCAGAAAAACGCAACGAACTGAATGCTCAAATCAATCAATGTAAATCAGAGACTCAAAAAGTAGCACTACAAAATCAAAGAGACGCTCTTTTTTCGTTCATGGAAAAACTAAGAAGCGCTCATTATTCACAACAAATCATGGAATCTCTGATTCAGCGAGTAAGAGGAAATGAGATCGATAAGCAGTGGAAAAACCTATTGTTATCACAACTTGCGATGTTAAAAACACATCATAAGACCATGAGTCGACATACGGAACAAGAAAAACAAATCTACTCTATGATAAGTGTTTGTATCAACGACATTTCACAAGCCCAAGAACAATATATCAAGCAAATTAGTTCTGCCCGCACCGCTCAACAAAAAATGAATGCAGCTCAAAACTTATTTGACCATTGTGAAAATGCGATTGAGTCGGTTCAAAAACATCTAAATAATGAAAGTCACTACACACTTTTATCTTTATTGTCAGATATCTTAAATACTATAGTTTTAATTGCGACACTCGGTATTTCATATTTAGCTTCTGGGAAGTTTAGGTTATTTTCACCACCAAAAACAAACATGAATATTGCAAAACAAATGGTTGAAACCTCAGCGAAAGAATTACAGACTTCTCGCTTAGAGATATTTGATTTATGTGACAGAGAAACTGAAATTTCATTATCGATGTAATCTTAGGTGGAGTCTAACTCCACCTTGATCTTAATGAAGCTTGAATTCGTTAAAGAGAGCTCATTATTCGCCTCATTCAAGTTAAAATTTTCTTGATTTTTGACTCTTGCCCTCAAATGTCAACATATCCTAGACCAATAATGCTTCCACTTGGCCTATTTTTTGACTGTATCCTAGAGGACGATCTGTTTGTCGACCATCAAAATGCACGACCTCCCAAGCATCTTGTTGCAGCACAAGTGTCCGCAAGAGTCGATTGTTAAGTTCATGACCGGATTTATAACCTTCAAAAGCACCAATCAAGCTAGAACCAAGTAAATACAAATCACCAATCGCATCTAAGACTTTATGTTTAACAAACTCATCATCAAAACGTAAACCATCTTCATTGATCACACGATAATTATCTACAACGACCGCATTATCGAGACTTCCACCTTTGGCCAAATCACACTCACGTAATTTTTCATAATCAGATAAAAAACCAAATGTTCTCGCACGGCAAACTTCTCTCACATAAGACGTTTCCGAAAACTCAAAAATTGCTTTTTTAGGTTTATCATTAAACACAGGGTGATCGAAATCAATAGTGAAAGAAACTTTAAAACCTTTATGAGGCAAAAATTGGACGTACTTATCGCCCTCTTCAACTCGGATAGGCTTCAAAATTTTAATAAAACGCTTCGGCGCATCTTGTTCGCGAATACCTGCTGACTGAATCAAAAAAACAAACGGAGCAGCACTTCCGTCCATAATGGGTATTTCTGGGGAATTGAGATCGACATACGCGTTATCTATACCAAGACCCGCCAATGCAGACAGCAAATGCTCAACTGTTGCAACACGCACACCGGCATGCTGCAATGAGGTACAAAGCATCGTGTCACTGACATATTCGTAAGAAGCAGGGATCTCAATAATAGGATCTAGATCGATTCGTCTGAATACTACACCTGTATTTATTGGTGCTGGTCGTAAAGTGAGCATCACTTTCTCACCCGAGTGCAACCCAACACCAGTCGCCTGAATCACCTTCTTAGGTGTTCGCTGTTTTATCATTCAGTACTCGCTATTCCGTCATACCATTTGACGTAACAAATATTTACGATCGTATCAATAAATATTTGTTACGTCTACTCTGTCCATTTCTAAATTTAACCTTAAGCTTCCTCATGGCGTCGTAAAAAAGCAGGGATATCGAGATAATCAACATCAGGAATAGCATCATTACTTATAGTTTTCTTTTCCGTACTCATGCTGGCTTGTTTTCGAATAACGGCCGGCTTATCAAGCTCTTGATAATTGAATGTTCCATCTTCGCGACGTGTTTCGGCAAGCCGTGCTTTTGAGGAAGCATTTTGAGAGGCAGCTATATCACGACGTCTATCACCTAAGCCTGTCACGATGACTGTCACACGCATTTCGTCCGTCATTTGTGGATCAATGACTGTACCAACAACAACCGTTGCATCATCTGAAATAAATTCTTTGACAACATCGCCCACTTCTTCAAACTCACCAATCGACATATCCAAGCCCGCAGTGATATTTACCAAAATACCGCGCGCACCCGAAAAATTCACATCCTCAAGAAGAGGAGAAGCAATCGCAGCCTCTGCTGCTTGGCGCGCTCTTTGATCTCCTGTAGCACTGCCTGTTCCCATCATCGCCATGCCCATTTCAGACATCACGGTACGAACGTCAGCGAAGTCAACGTTGATCAATCCTGGTCGTGTAATTAAATCTGAAATACCTTTAACAGCACCCAAAAGGACGTTATTTGCTGCTTTAAACGCGTTAAGTAAGGTAATATTTTTACCCAACACACTCAGCAATTTATTGTTAGGAATGGTAATTAATGAATCTACGTGCTCTGCTAATCGACGTATCCCTTCATCTGCAGATAAAGCCCGCTGTCTACCTTCGAAAGAAAAAGGCTTGGTCACAATAGCAACCGTCAAAATACCCAATTCTTTTGCAATTTCAGCCACAACTGGTGCACCACCTGTTCCGGTGCCGCCACCCATACCTGCAGTAATGAAAACCATATCAGCGCCTTGGATCACTTGCTTAATACGCTCACGATCTTCTTCAGCTGCTTCACGTCCGACTTGAGGATTCGCGCCAGCACCTAAACCTTTAGTTAACTCCTCACCCAACTGGATAAGCACTTCAGCACTAGAATTTCTCAAAGCTTGCGCATCCGTATTCGCGCAAATAAAAGTCACCCCGTCGATGTTTTCATGAACCATGTGCTCGACTGCGTTACCGCCGCCGCCGCCGACACCAATCACTTTAATGACTGCATTCTCTGGCTGATTATCGATCTTATCAAACATGACTCATCCTCTCTCGGTGAAATATTATTTTAACTTTTAAGCACTCTTAAAAGTTACCGTTAAACCATTGTTTCATTCGTGTAAATAAACCTGAAGCACTTCGCGGTATCGAGGTTTGGTGATACCCCCCTTCATATTGTTGTTGAAAACCATGAAGAAGTAAGCCAACACCGGTAGCCCAGGCGGGACTTGTCATTGCATCTGGTAACCCTGGAATTGCAGGGACAAAACCATGCCGTACAGGCATTTCAAAAATACTTTCAGCAAGTTCTAAAGCGCCATGAACACATGATGCACCCCCGGAAAGCACGATCCCTGCGGCAAGCATTTCATCGAAGCCACTACGACGAATTTCATGTCGAACTAACGTAAAGAGCTCTTCATAACGCGCTGAAATTACATCAGCCAAGGCCTTGACTGAAATCTTACGTCCTGGCCGCTCATTCACACTCATCACGTCAATCATTTGCCCTGTACTGGCAAGCTCAGGTTGCGCACATCCATACTGCAGCTTAATTGTTTCTGCAGCTTTTGTTGGCGTACGCAGCGCCATAGCAATATCATTTGTGACTTGATCACCTGCAATCGGAATCACTGCCGTATATTGAATTGCGCCATTTGAAAAAATAGCAATATCGGTTGTACCGCCGCCGATATCAATCAGACAAACACCCAAATCTTTCTCATCATCAGTCAATGCCGCATGACTTGAGGCGAGTTGTTCTAAAATAATATCGTTAACCTCTAAACCACAGCGACGCACACACTTTGCAATATTCTGTGCCGCACTGACAGCACCAGTTACAATATGCACACGCGCTTCTAGGCGCACACCGGCCATACCTATAGGTTCACGAATATTACCTTGATTATCAATCATAAATTCTTGTGGTAGAACATGTAGAATTTTTTGGTCAGCAGGAACAACAACCGCTTTTGCTGCATCCAACACACGCTCGACATCAGCCTGGGACACTTCAGAATCACGAATAGCGACAATACCGTGCGAATTCAAGCTTCGAATATGGCTACCAGCAATGCCTGTGTATACAGAGCGCACCTCACATCCGGCCATCAACTCAGCTTCTTGTACAGCACGCTGTATAGACTGAACTGTGGCTTCAATATCCACAACCACACCACGCTTTAAACCTCGAGAAGGATGAGAGCCCATGCCGATGATTTCCAGCGTTCCGGCAGGTGTGACTTCTGCAATAAAGGCGGCAATTTTGGATGTCCCAATATCTAGACCCGTTATAATATTTTTTTCCGTTTTTTTTGTCATCATCTTCCCGTTTGTGGTTTCCATTGCACAGCCATTCCTCGCGCATAACGTAAATCAACACTTGTTAATTGCTCAGGTTTATCCGCAAAAACTGCTGGATAAGCACGACAAAAACGTCTCACGCGCGCTTCAAGCTCGCTTTTACCTAAGCGTAGCAATATTCCATTCTTCAAAGAAAGCTCCCATGCCTGGTTATTTCTTAATCTTAAAGCCGACGCACTTAATCCGTATGATGATAATAGCTTACTCAATTTTTGAAAATTTTGTAAGATCTCATTTTTTTGTGCCTCAGGCCCAGATAGCCGCGGCAACCCATCTAAAGGCATTGCCTCCTTTTCTGGTTGAAACACTTCACCCGACTCAGTCATCAAGGCTTTGTTCCATATTGCGACAGGAACTCGCTCAACCACGGTGATTTTTACAATATCAGGCCAGATGCGCTGAACACTAGCATCAGCACACCATGCAAGCTGTTGTAAGTCATGGGCTAGCTGTTTTGCGCTAAATCCAAAAAAACCTTCGCGCAAGTAGGGCGAAAGTACTTTTTCTAATTGCTGTCTTGTAATATGGTCATAGCTTGCAGCAATTTTGACTGTATTAATGGGAAAGCGCTGTGCATCACTAATCACCAAATAAAGCAGACGACCAGACAAAAGGATCATCGACAACACAAGAAAAACCAGTGTCGCACTATAGCGAAAACGAGCAGTCCCTAAGCTCATCGATATCCTTACTGATAATGTGTCACCAGTTTTAAACGGCGCTGATGATGTATCATCGCCAATTCAATTAATTTATCCAGAAGCGAGACATAAGGCAAGCCACTCGCTTCCCACATTTTAGGATACATGCTGATGGATGTGAATCCGGGCAATGTATTAATTTCATTAAAATAAATATTGCCGGTCTCATCATTCACAAAAAAATCAACCCGCGCCATACCTTGACAACGTAATCGCGTAAAAATTTCTCTAGCAATGTGCTGTAAGCGAACGACCAAATTTTCTGAGAGCACAGCAGGAATCACTAGCTCTGTTTTATCACTATCCAAATATTTTGCAGCATAAGAATAAAAACCATCTTCATGTTTTACGACAACCTCTCCCGGGAGACTCACGTGTGGCGCATTAACAGATAGTGGATTTTCAAGCACAGCAAGCTCAATCTCACGGCCTTTGACAAAAGATTCAACAATCACGTAGTTGTCATAACGACGCGCATCAGAAATCGCCTCTCTAAGGGTAGCTGCATCGCTGACTTTGTGAATGCCTACACTTGAACCCAACGCACAAGGCTTCACAAACATAGGCCATCCAAAGGCACTGGTGACGTCCTCGCAAAAACTGGATAGCTCTTCTTCCGAAGCAGCACTGGGTAACAATCGATACTGTGCCGCAAGAATCTCATCATCACAGACGACTCGCCTCGCCATTGCTTTATCCATACCTAAAGCCGAAGCCAGTACAGAACACCCCACGTACGCCACACCCGCGAGCTCGAGCAAACCTTGTAAGGCGCCATCTTCATAAAGAGGGCCATGCACAACAGGGAAAACAACATCAGTATCAACAGCAAACCGGCCGTCTTGCAACAAACTTTGTAACAAAACACTACCCTCTGTTTTTACAGGCAACGCATCCTCATAGACAGACAACGCATCCACAGTATTGATGTAACAACGGCCTTCTTTATCCATACCGATAGGCGTAATCTCGTACTTTTGCTTATCCAAATATCTCAACACGGAAGCCGCAGAGCGTAATGAAATCTCATGCTCACCAGAACGGCCACCGTATAGTAAGGCCACTTTCAATACATTAGGCATGCGCCCTTTCTCCTAAAAAATGTACTTCTCGAATCAAATGAATACCCTTCTCTTTTAAAACTGTATTGTGCACATGCTCAATCAACGCCTCAATCTCGTCAGCAGAAGCCTTGCCTTCCTCATTAATAATAAAATTGGCATGTTTTTCTGATACAACCGCATGACCGATACGAAATCCTTTTAAACCACATGACTCAATTAATCGTGCAGCGTAGTCTCCAGGAGGATTACGAAAAACTGATCCACAGTTGAATTCACTGGTCGGTTGCGTATTCGTACGACGCTCCAACAGTGCTTTAATTTTACCGAGAGACTCTTCTTTTTCTCCTGGTATCAATTTAAACGTCCCTGCCACGAACCACTCGTCAGGTTGCAATCCCTCGACATGTCGATACGCAATTTCAAATTCTTGAGGAGAGCGATGATGTAAAACACCATCTCGTGTCATCGTTTCAACCTCTGTCACAAAATTCCAGGTTTCGCCATTAAAGCAACCCGCATTCATCCGCAATGCACCACCCATCGTGCCTGGAATACCGGCCCAAAATTCACCACCTTGTAAGCCGTTTCGCGCACTAAAACGCGCCATTTTAGCACAAGAAACACCAGCTTCAACACGAATAGTCTCTGGCGTGACAAGCGTCATCTCATTTAGGCAACCCTGAGTCAAAATCACTGTTCCCAAAAAGCCACCATCACGAATTAATGAGTTGCTTCCAAGACCTAGCCATAATAATGGCTCATCTTTCGGGCAATGTTTTAAAAAAACTGCTAAATCAGCCAAATCTTTTGGCTTAAATAAGCGCGTAGCAGGACCTCCTACGCGCCACGTGGTGTAGTCAGACAACGATGCTTCTTGCTCTAACTGTCCTTGATAGATGTGATTCATGATTTTTGCATCAGTTGATGTGCATATTGACTAATTGTACCTGCTCCTTGCATAAGAATCACATCCCCCTCTCGAATCACACGATTCAACTCTGGTTGTAATGTTTGCGCACTCACCAAAGTTACCGATCCACCTTTAGATTCTATTGCATTAGCGAGAAGCTCGCTGGTTACACCAGTAATAGGCGCTTCACCTGCCGAATAAATATCTAATAACAATACTTCATCACCTAATCTTAAGACATCTACAAACTGAGAAAAGAGATCTTGTGTCCGACTATAGCGGTGAGGTTGAAAAACATGAATCAACCTTTTGTCTGGCCATACCGCACGAAAAGCGTCGACAGTGGCTCTGATTTCTTGAGGATGATGGCCATAGTCATCTACAACCATCGCTTTGCCGTGGTCAAAATCTTTTTCACCAAGCATTTGAAAGCGACGCCCCACACCTTGAAAGTCATATAACCCCTTCACGATCGCTGCGTCAGAAACTTCAAGCTCTGTTGCAATCACAATCGCGGCAAGCGCATTTTGTACATTGTGCCGACCTGGCCATTTAAGTTTCACAGCCAAAGGCGCATGAGGTGCTGGACGAATCACCGTAAAAGAGCTTAAAAGAGCCTCTTGTTTCCAATCAATCGCTCGATATTGTGCATCTTTAGAAAAACCATAACTACGCACAGGGCGCTGAATTTTTGATAAAATATGTCGCACCTCTGCATCATCAATACATACAACGGCAAGACCATAGAAAGGCAGATGATGAAGAAACTCAACAAAGGTCTGACGCAATTTTGCGAAGCTTCCGTGATAAGTGCTCATGTGATCTGCATCAATATTTGTCACCACAGCCATCATCGGTTTTAAAAATAGGAAAGAGGCATCACTTTCATCTGCTTCAGCAACTAGATAATTTGAACTACCAAACTGCGCATTAGCGCCACAACTCGTAAGCTTACCGCCAATCACAAAAGTCGGATCTAACTCTCCTTCTTGCAATACACTAGTAATTAAGCTCGTTGTTGTAGTTTTTCCATGCGTTCCGGCAACAGCAATGCCATGTCTAAAACGCATCAATTCTGCGAGCATCATCGCACGCGGGATCACTGGAATTTTTTTCAAAAGCGCAGCTTCAATTTCAGGATTGTGATCAGAAATTGCCGTTGAGCGTACCACTACATCTGAATGCTCTATGTGCTTCGCATCATGGCCGATATAGACGGTTACACCCCTATCACGTAAGTGCTGAATTGCCTTATTGTCACTCACATCGGAGCCAGAAACTTGATATCCCTCTTGATGCAGCACTTCAGCAATACCACACATCCCGGCACCACCAATTCCGACAAAATGAATATGTTTAACACGACCCATTTTCGGGTAAGCATAAGGTATTGCTTGCGTCACACGCTCTCCTTCTATTTGAATCGACCCAAGCCTAGGGCTTGCCATCGATTTTCATGATCAATGCGCAATAATAGCGCAATTGCCACACAATTGACTACAAGACTGGCACCACCATAGCTTAATAACGGCAAAGTTAAGCCTTTTGTTGGCAATAACCCTGCGTTTACACCCATGTTAATTGCAGCTTGTAATCCAAAACCAAAAGTAATGCCATAGGCTGTAAACGACGCGAATAAGCGAGACTGCTCATAAGCAAAAAAACCTATCATCAAACCGCGCGTCACTAAAATGGCGTAAAGTCCCATCACCAAAAAAATCCCGCATAAGCCGAGCTCTTCGGCTAACACAGCGAAGATAAAATCTGTATGAGCCTCAGGTAAATACAGTAGTTTTTGAACACTATCACCAAGCCCCATACCAAACCATCCGCCCCGTCCAAATGCTATCAATGACTGCGTTAGTTGGTAACCGCTATTAAATTGATCGGCCCATGGATTCAAAAAAGCCGTTAACCGAGCAACGCGATAAGGCGAGGAAATCGCAAGTGTCGCGAGCGCAATAACCACAAGCAACAATAAACCGCCATAATAACGCCATTTTACACCTGTTAAAAACAACATCACCATCACTGTGCCAGTAATCACCACAGTCGCACCAAAATCAGGCTCTAACATTAATAAAAAAGCAACGATAGCTAAGACAAGCATTGGTTTAATAAACCCCATAGGACCTTGGGTTTTGCGACCTTTTTCTCGAACAAGATAGCCCGAGACATACACAACCATCGTAATCTTCGCAAGCTCAGACACTTGTATCCCAATCGGCCCGAAGGCCAGCCATCGTCGACTTCCATTGACAACCCGACCAATACCTGGAATAAGTACAAGAATCAGCATGAGCAAACAAAGAAATAATAGTTTCACACTATTTTTTTCCCACACACTGCTATCCACACGTAAAACAATCGAGGAAAGGAAAAGACCAAAACATAAGTAGCAAACTTGCCTAATCAAAAAATGAAAAGGTTGATGGAAATATTTTGTCGAAATCATCACTGAGCTTGACGCCACCATCATTAGCCCCATGGAAAGAAGTCCGACGACCGCAATAATCAGCCACTTATCATATAAAGCATTTGGCGTCGGTATGGCGCGCTCTGCGACTGTACTCACAAATCCTCCACGGCTTTAGAAAAAACATCACCTCGGTGATTATAATCACGAAACATATCAAGACTCGCACAAGCAGGAGAAAGAAGAACCACATCGCCGGGCTTCGCTTCTTTTCTTGCAATTTGGACTGCTGCGTCTAAAGATGAAACCTTATGTTGAGGCACCTCTGGTAAGGCTGAAGCCAATTTGTCAGCATCTTGCCCCATCAAAATCATCGAGCGGACATACGTACCCACTACTTCTCGTAATAACGTAAAATCGGCACCTTTACCTTGACCACCCGCAATCAAAACAATTTTACCCTGAGTCGCACCACCAATCCCTAAAATTGCAGAAATGGTTGCACCCACATTGGTGCCTTTAGAATCATCAATCCAAGTGACCTGGTCTAACTCACGCACCCACTGACAACGATGTGACAATCCAGAAAAAGAGCTCAGCGCTTGAGTCATCGCCTCAATAGAAAGCCCTGCCGCCTCAGCTAGCGCACAAGCAGCCGTAGCATTTAGCCAGTTGTGTCGACCTTTGATTTTTAAGCGCTCCACTGGAAAGATCGCTTTTCGGCCACGTGCAATGTAGTAAGCCCCTTCGGCATCTTGAGAAAGCCCCCAATCTGCGTCACGCTCGGGAGCACTTAACCCATAACTGTATACCATTTGCTCCGCGCTTAAAACAGAGCTGTCTGGATAGGTTTGATCATCATCTCGATTAAAAAAACACGTCTGTGCATTTAAATAAACACGTTGTTTCGCTTCCCAATAAGCCATCATTGAGTGATGTCTATCCAAATGATCTGGCGATAGATTTAATATTGTTGCCGCCAAAGGCATTAAGCTTTCTGTCAGTTCTAATTGAAAGCTGGACAACTCTAACACCCAAAGATCGTAGTAGGTATCATCATCGAGCAGTTCTAGTACAGGTGTTCCAATATTACCTGCCACAGCGACCTTTCTACCGGCGGCTTTTGCCATTTCTCCAAGCAAACTAGTTACAGTCGACTTACCATTCGTTCCGGTAATTGCAACCACTGGCGCACTCACTACCCGGGCAAAGCACTCAATATCCCCTAAAATAGGAATGCCCAAACTGATAGCTTCTTGAAAAAGAGGTATCTCTTGCGCAACACCTGGGCTCGTTAAAATCGTGTGTACATCTTGCAAAAGCCCGCGTGGGTAACTCGCCAAATAAAGAGGAATATGAGGGAACTCTCCTCTAAACTGTTCAACGCCTAAAGGAGCCTCTCGCGTATCAAACACCGCAAAAGCATCTCCTTGCTTAGACAAGTGGCGCGCGATTGACAATCCTGTCTTTCCGAGGCCAACAACCAATGTCAGTGTTTTTTGCATAGCATCCCTCGAGTCCTTAATTAACGAAGTTTTAGCGTAGCCAATCCACACAACACAAAAATAACTGTCAAAATCCAAAAGCGCACAATCACTTTGGGCTCAGACCAACCTTTGAGCTCGAAATGATGATGTATGGGCGCCATACGAAAAAGACGTTGACCTTTTGTTAGTTTAAAATAACTCACCTGTAAAATCACTGACATTGTTTCTAGTACAAATAACCCACCCATAATGAGCAATACAAGCTCCTGCCGAACCATCACAGCCACAAGCCCTAGAGCCGCACCCAGAGAAAGAGAGCCGACATCCCCCATAAACACTTGTGCAGGGTAAGCGTTGTACCACAAAAAGCCAAGTCCAGCGCCCACCAGTGCTGAGCAAAAAATAGTGAGTTCTTCTGTGTTCGGCACAAAAGGCATCGTCAGATAGTGTGCATACACCGCATTACTCGAAACATATGCAAAAACGCCCAACGCTCCTGCAACCATGACTGTGGGGAGAATGGCAAGCCCATCTAATCCATCCGTTAAATTCACCGCATTACTGCTGCCCACAATCACAAAGTAAGCAAATAACATAAACCAAGGGCCTAATTGAACCAAACAAGATTTAAAAAATGGAATAGTCAGCATCGTGTGAATTGGCAGATTTGCATGTAAATACAGATAAAATACCGCAATACAAGCGACTAACGACTGCCAAAAAAATTTCCATCTCCCAGGCAAACCTCTGCTATTTTTGAGCACGAGTTTACGATAATCATCTATCCAACCAATTAATCCAAAACAAAGTGTAACACTCAACACTAACCACAGATCAGGCTGAGTTAAATCTCCCCATAACAAACAGCTACTCGCAACGCCTAATAAAATCAACACCCCCCCCATCGTTGGCGTGCCTTTTTTACTCAAATGTGATTTGGGCCCATCATCTCGAACAGTTTGTCCAATTTGCATTCGAACCAACCACTTGATCATGAGTGGGCCGCAAAACAAACAAACCACCAAAGCAGTTAAAGCCGCTAAAATCGAGCGTAAAGTAATATATTGAAACACGCGAAGTGCATGATATTGACCCTGTAGAAGTTGTGTTATCCAGTAAAGCATTTTTTTCTCTATAAAATTATTCAATTAACTCTTGTACGATGCGGTCCATCGCGCTTGAACGTGAACCTTTAATTAACACCGTCGTATGCGCATCAAGTTGCCCCATCAAATCCATGAGTAACGCATGTTGGCTTTCATAATGCATTGCGGCATCGCCAAAAGCCTCTGTTGTTGCAACACTATGGTGTCCACAAGTCAGAAGTTGATCAATGCCTCGTGCTTTTGCAGCGAGCCCGATTTCTTCATGATGCGCTTTACTATGCACACCAAGCTCACCGAGATCACCTAACACCAAAATCCGTTTTCCTTTTTGCTCAGCAAGCACATCTAGTGCGGCCAAGACAGATTTTAAGTTTGCATTGTAAGTATCATCAATGATGTGTGCTTGATGTTTGCCTTTGCGGATCGCAAGACGACCAGGTACGCCACCAAATTGTGCTAATCTTTCACCAGCTTCAGTTAATGCAAGACCTAGCGCACGAACACAGGTCATTGCCGCCACAGCATTACTCACATTATGTATACCTGGGACACGTAATTGGATAGGGAACTCTCCTTCCGGTGTCACTAGAACAAAGTGGCTGCCTAAAACCCCATGAAGCTCGATATCTCGCGCGTAAATTGTTTCTGGGTGCTTTATAGAAAAGCGAACTATTTTTTTACCAGAAAGTGTTTCATTCCAAGCATTCGCACTTGGATCATCGGCATTAATAATCGCAGTACCTTCCTTTTCTAAACCTTGATGAATCTCGCCTTTTGCACGCACAACGCCCTCAAACGATCCAAATCCTTCAAGATGTGCTGGTGCAACATTATTAATTAGGGTGACCTTAGGTTTTACCATGGACACCGTATGTGCAATTTCACCGATATGATTCGCACCAAGCTCAAAGACAGCATAGCGATGTTGCGGTGTAAGCTTGAGCAGAGAAAGCGGGACACCAATATGGTTATTAAGATTCCCCGGAGTTGCAAACGCAGGCTTGGGCAGTAAAGTGGCTATCATCTCCTTCACTGTAGTTTTACCATTACTTCCAGTTAAGGCAATCACTTCGCACCCAAGTCTTTTTCGATGACAAGTGGCAATTAAAGTGAGTGCATCTAAAGTGCAAGGCATGATAAGTTGAGGAATAGACAGCTTTTCCACAGGCCGACTACATAAAACAGCCACAGCACCTTTTTGACAAGCATTTTCAATGAAATCATGCCCATCAAACTGGGAGCCCTTAATTGCTACGAATAAATGCCCTGGTTGGATGCTCCGACTATCAATCGAAACACCCGTCAATGGGATAGCAGCCGTCGCGGGTAATTGAAGCCAAGCAGCAATTTCGTCTAAGGTCATAACTATCTTTTAAATTAAACATAAGAGATAGTGTACTGCGTGCGCCACGAGAATACTAGTCGATGCGCAAATGTTAAGAAATCGGGCTTAACGAAGAGGCTTGGGCATCAACTAATTCGATCGAAGCATTGACCAATGATTCGCCTAAAAAAAGCTCACCGATAGTTTTAAAGCGCTGTACTGAGTCCGTCACCAGATAAATAGTATCTCGCCGTTTTGCGGTTGAGTCATTGAGAAGCTGATGTTCTATGAGCGTATTTTCCAATGCATTTGCTGTCGCATCCGCAGAATCAACTACAGCAACATGACTCGGCAGTAAGCTTGTTAACATCGACTTGAATACAGGAAAATGTGTACATCCAAGCAAAATTGTATCTTCGTCGCGAACATCTTTCAGATAATGCAAAAGCGCCTCTTTAGTAATAGCATTAGCAACCATGCCCTCCTCCGCCAACGCAACTAACAGACTACAAGCACGTGCATGGATAGATACATCGGGTAATTGTTGTGCAATAAGCTTTTGATATGCCTGTGACGCGATAGTCGTTTCAGTTGCCAACACAGCAATACGCTGATTGCGCGTTGCCGAAACAGCAGCCATCGCTCCTGGTGAGACGACCCCTAAGATAGGGATATCAGGCAACATGGACTGAAGATAAGGAAGTGAAGCGGTTGTCGCAGTATTGCAAGCAATCACCAGAGCCTTAATTTCCCGCTCGACTAAAAGACGTGTCATTTGAATCGCATACTGCAACACTGTATCTTGGCTTTTTGTGCCATACGGCAAGCGCGCCATATCTCCAAGATAAATGAACGACTCATCAGGCAAAGTGCTCTTTAATGCCTTCAGAACAGTCAAACCACCCATTCCTGAGTCAAAAACACCGATCGATGCATGTCTGTTTATCATATTCACTCTTCTTATTTTTTTGTGGGTCCCTTAGGATCTTCGACAAAGGTGATGTCATCTTTTGACGACGCTTTGCGAGCACCTTGATCGCGTAAGCTAAGATACTCTTTTTTTTGCTCTTCGAACTGACAACCAGAGAGAGGCCCGAGTGTTCGCTCAACAAAGGCCATATCACGGGTTTTTTGCGCATACTCAATCGAATGAACTCCTCGCTTGAGTCTGTCGAACATGCTTGAGCCACACTGCTGTGGACCCACATCGGAAAGGACTTGAAGATCTTTCAAATCAATGTCTGCAAGCTGCTTTCCTGCAAACTTATTGCTTGCCCATGTCAAGAGTGCGGTTGGCGTTTTGCCCAAAAATCGATTCATCGTCATTTCCATAGTGCCTTCTTGAGAAGCATATTTAAAGGCTAATAAGTAAGCATGTGCACGCTGACGTAACTCTGGCTCACCACCACGAATGATTGCAGGCTTACCTTGCTTATAGTCGATAGCGAACATAATAGCCATTTGTAGTGCTTTTTCATTCATTTCTTTTTCTGTAAGCACCTGTCCTTTAGGAGACATATCACGTACGATATTTGGCTCTTTCACAATCACAACCTGAGCATCACCATACGATTTTGTTGAAACAATCACCTCGTTTGAAGCTAATTTTACATTCGCGGCATAAGCATTTTCATCACGAGAAGAAACACTCATGCCGCCGAGAGCGTCATTAAGTAAGCCTACTTTCGTAGCTGCCGCACGGGTCATCACGCGAGTTTCGAAACCTAACTCGCCACCACGATACATTTTAAGTGTTGTTGCTCGACTCAAATCACTATAACCACCGTACATTTTTGTCAAAGAAACAAGCATGCTTCCCGCACTTTCTTTTTCAATAGAAAGGCGCAGACGTCGATTTGCTAGATCGGCCCCTGCTTCGGCAAGCTCTTGCTCTTTTTGTTTAAGCATAGCATCGGTGGGGCCCGCCATAGGTGGTATTTTAGGTCGTTTCATTTCCTCAAATATTTCTTTTGCCTTGGCAAATTCTGCTTCCTTGTGATCAAGCTCTTTTTGTTGCACTCTCAGTGCAGCCAGCTTACCTTCATATTTTCCTTTTTCGATCTCATAAGCTCGATACGCCTTCTGATCGTTTCTATCGGGACTGGATTTTCGCGCATCGAGGAAGTCATGGTAATGTGTTTTACCAACATCAATACCATCGGGCTGACGAGTCACAGAGACAGCACGACGATGGAGCTTAGCGGCATTTTTTTTCAATTCACGAATCTCTTTGTCATTTTTAGAGCCTGTGGCTTGCTCTGCCAAGCGCCTAATGTTTCCAATAATAGCCTGTATTTCGTTAATTTTAACACCCAAAGCCTCTCTGTCTTTTTCCGAAAGTGCAGGTAAACTTTCCTCTATAGCTCGAATTCGGTCGATCAAATCTTCCTCGTATTGATTAAAATCATCCGGCTTAGCTGAAGCAATAGGCATACGAGAGCCAGAAGAAGCGGCGGAAACTGTTGAAGACGGAACAGGTGTTGTTGTCGCCGCCCGCGAACCAGCCGGTGCTCCTCCAGGAGGAGGTGGTGGTGGTGGTGCCATTGTCGCCGCCCCCGAGCCAGCCGGTGCGACTCCAGGAGGAGGTGGTGGTGCCGCCCGCGGTTTTGATGTAGCAGTAGCCCGAGCCGATGCGCCTCCAGAAGGAGGAGGAGGAGGAGGTGGTGGTGGTGCCATTGTCGTCGCCCCCGGGTTTGCTGTAGCGGCAGCCCGAGCCGATGCGCCTCCAGAAGGAGGAGGAGGTGGTGGTGGTGGTGGTGCCATTGTCGTCGCCCCCGGGTTTGCTGTAGCGGCAGCCCGAGCCGATGCGCCTCCAGGAGCGGTTGTTGGTGGAGACATATCCATCTCAAATTCTTCCTCGTCGGGCAAACTCTTAATTTTTTCCTGAAAAAACGCTAATATGAGGCGCAACCTAGTAATATCGTCGCGTGTTACTTCCTTTTGAGTCGCATTGATTGCTTCATATGACTCAACATACTCACGCTCTAGTTCAATACCCTCAAGAATATCTATTCTACTCGATATTTCACCAATAAGTTTTACTTTCTCCGAGTTGAGAGCTTGTTGTATGACTCCTTGCGCTTCATTAGACAGTGATTGACGATCTCTATCTGATAGCATCATAGAAATATCTGGATTCTGAGTCAACAAACCTTGTAAGCGGTCTTCATCTAACCGGTTAAAGTCCAAGCTACGCGCGATGCGACGCTGCAGACTTACCCGATGAGTCTGCACTAAACCTACATCAATAATAGGAACATCAACAAATTCCTGATACTTAGCGGGGAATTCACCCGCAGGGCATGCTAACAGCTCGTACAACTCATCTTGACTACGTCCTCGTAGCTTCGGTTCAAGCTGCCTCATCAACTCGTTCAAGTCAACTGGTTGGGTATGTTTGCTTTTAGCCATTATGTCTAATTCCTTTAATCTACATGTGCTAATTATAGCGCAAATTTAAAAATTAATTAATCACAATATATCCATTTTGACTACATTGTGACATATTTATGTTTTATTCCGGATATACGGCATGCTACACTCACTCCCCTTTGTAATTTGAGAGCTTGCTCGCCCCATGAAACAAAAAGATTTTGAAAAAATACAGAGATTATTTGTTGAGGCATACAATGAAAAACGCATTCTACATCCGCTGCGTAAATATGAAGACAAAAAAGATATGGCAGCCTCTAGATATATGGTTTACTCGTATGCAGCACTTCCGGCACTCATCGAAAAAATGAAACAAGTGAGCGAGTCCGAAGCCTTACAGAAATACAACGCACGTTTTACCATCGATCAAGATGGAGATTGCTGGTTCGCATTTGAAGGATGTCCGGGAGACATCATTGAATATGATGATTACACGCTCAGCAGTGAATTGCGCGAACAGGCACCAGCACACAGCGACATGACTCCAACACATACTTCAATGAGTGCGGGTATTATTGTATTTTCTAAAGACTATCGGATTACAAAAATTACAAATTTCAGTGGTCATTATCGCCCCACACCAGGAAGCCTGGTATGGATTATAGGCTCGCTAGTTGAGTTAGGCGCTAACTTTACACCAGATGTAGGATTAGGCTTTTATTGGAAAAACGACCGAGGATTAAAATCAAAAAACGTATCGTTACCTCAAGAGACGCTACGTACACTACTCCCCACTGATTGGACCTCTAGACCTGACCGAGATTACAAAGTTATCGTTTATAGCCACGGAGAATGCACAACTTTTAGTCATGGCGAAGAGCCCCACTTTAAATCGGTGTCAAAAAACAAACGTCATCGCTCAGAAATGCCTGAAAGTCATGAGGTAGGACGCTCTATCTTTTCAAAATTTAGCACGCAGACGAGCGTAGTACCGAATAGTCCAGTGACCAAACGCGGCACCGCCATTGATTTCTCTGTAAAAACAAATTCTATGAGCATCATCGCAGAAGAAAAAGTCGACTCTGGTAGCTCAATTAGCGCAGCCTTTCACCGCTCTAGTCCTCCTTCAAAAACTGCTACAATGTGTTCTTTTTTCTCAGACGGCACATCCACACCCCCACCGCAAAAGCAAACATTAGTGGCGGCGATAGAGCCTTTTAGCGACGACGATGATGATGAGCAAAGTAGCCCCAAAAACACTTAATCAGCACTGATGAAAAATATCGAGTGATTCGTTTGTTACCCAATACGAATCACTCGATCTGCCATTCGTATTGTTTCTTCTCGATGCGCAATAATCACTTGTGTCATCTTCAATGCGCTCAAAGCCTCATTTATATTGCGCTCATTTTCAACATCTAAGTGGCTGGTTGCCTCATCGAGAAAAAGGATTTTTGGTTTTTTGTATAGTGCTCGCGCTAAGAGTAATCGTTGCTTTTGCCCACCGGATAAAGTCGACCCCATATCTCCTACTCGCGTCTCATAGCCCATAGGAAGTTGCTGAATCAACTCAGCAATACAAGCAAGTTTTGAAACATAATACACATACTCCAAATCAATGATTTCATCAAAAAATGTGATGTTTTCTAACAAAGAACCGCTCAGAAGAGTATCTTCTTGCATCACAGAGGCAACATGCGAGCGATATTGTCGAACACCTATATCGCTTAAAGCCAAACCATCCACTAGCACTTTTCCACTACTAGGCTGCAATAATCCCATCATAATTTTAAGCAAAGTTGTCTTACCGACACCCGAAGGCCCCACCAAAGCAACCTTTTCTCCTGGCTCAATACAAAGCGACAGCTTAGATAAGAGAGGATGGATCGTTGGATGATAAGAAAATGAAATATCTTGTAATACAAGCTGCCCTGTCAATTTTTTTAAACTGAGCTTCGGCATGCTTTCCTCTTGCTCAGGCGGTTGCGAGATAATATCGTTGAGTCGCTCAAGTTGAAGTCCTACCAAACGGTATTCGAACACTTGATGGATCAACGATACCGATTTTTGTACGAGTTGTTGTCTAAATCCCAAAAAAGCGAGCAACATCCCGACAGAAAAAGATTGATGCATCACCATCAGCGCACCGCATGCAACCACAGCTAAATACTCTACTTGAGTCACAAGCTGATTTAAAAATTGATAGCGAATCTGTAATTTCTCAGTGACCATGTCTTGATTTAAAGCGTCGGTAAATGGCTTGCGCCATGCATTTAAACGAAACGACTCTTTCGCATAAGCCTTAATCGGTAACATCGCTTGTAATGATTCTAAAAAAACACTTGCAGCTTTTGCATGCTGATGCATTGAGCTATTCATTTTGTCTTTTAAAACACGATAAGATAAGAAACGCACCCCCACTTGAAACACTAAAGCGCATAACACGATACAAGTCAGACCCACGCTATACATCATCATGAGCCCGCCTTGGAAGATCATAACCAACCCATCTAAGAGTGTTGTCACAAAATCAATGCTAATCTTACGCTGAATTTCACCAATAGCATTCATTTTAGATTGCAAATCGCCTTTATGTCGCGCCTCAAAAAAATGCAATGGCAAACGAAAAACATGCCGCATGATATTTACTGAAAATTGCTCTGTCATCTGCATTTTAAGATACAACACTAAATGCGCTCGTAAGCGTTCAGAAAACACTAAACATAAAATCATGATAAAAAATCCAAGTAAAATCACACTCAAATTTTGGGCATTACTCGTGCCAATTACTTGATCAGTAACATACTGAATAAATAACGGACACGCCATATTTAAAAACTCAATCAAAAGAGAGAGCCCGATCAAAATTAAAAACCAGCGATTAAATTGTTGTATTGCGCTGATCCAAGCCCACAGCGTCAGTGGTGTCCGAGCAGCGATGGGTTCGAAATGTGTCGCTTTATCAACTTCTAATACAATCCCTGTGAAAGCTTGAGACGCCTGTGCATGTGTTAGCTCACACACCCCAAGAGCAGGGTCATGAATAATCACCGATTTTGATGTCACTTTTTTCAATACAACAAAATGGTTCATGTTCCAATGCAATAATGCAGGGCATTTGACTAAGCGTAACTCTTCCAAAGGCACGCTCAAAGCGCGTGTTTCTAAGCCTAACTCACTAAAAAGCTGGCTGATCTCATGTAAATTCACACCATGCAAACTACTCGAGGTCCTTTGACGCAAATAAGCTAAATCAAGATCATGCCCCCAAAAGCAAGCAATCATCGCAACGCATGCATAGCCACACTCAGACAATTGATCTTGCAAAATCATCGGTAATTTAGGTGTTCGTTGAAATAACATCTTAGCCTCACTCACGCCACATCAAGTAAAATGGCATGACAATCCACCGCCACACCTTTTGAGACACACCTGTTGCTATCGCGGTAAAAGTCATCCCTTGCTGAAGCGCTAAAGAAGAACCACTGACTTGAATGAAAGGTGTGTTAAGACGAGCGACTGCTTTGTAGTAAGGCTGCTTTATCTCTAGCGCTTTATCTTCATCTTTATCAGTTAAAACACTCTGGCTAACCGAGATAACGGTTGCCCAAGCCGCCCCAAAGCGTTGATAAGGATATGCGTCGTAATGAAGGGATAATTTATCATTCACCTTTAAAAAGCCGGCTTTATCAGCAGGAACATAAAGTTCTGCCACATAAGCCGCATCTTTCGGTAAAATACTCAGCAACGGCTTTTCTGTAGAAACATGTTGTCCGACATGCGCCATCACACTCGAGATGACACCGCTAATCGACGCTTTAATATACGCTTTTTTAGCGCGTCTAAACTCTGTTTCTTCGCGCTCTAATTGATGAATTTGATTCTTCAGCGCTACAATTTCTTCACGCTTTTGATCAAAAAACTCCCTCGCGATATATTGTTTAAGTAGCAGTGGCTTTAATTGTTTTAAAAATTTCACTTTATGTATTAACTGTTGCCTCATTGCCCGTAACCGCTTTTCAAAAGACTCATGAATACGCTTTGCTTGTAATGCACTCCCCTGACCATCGCTGGTATTGATTACAAAAAGAATATCTCCTTGTGTCACAGGCTTACCTGCATAAGCGTAAGAGGCTTGAATCACGCCAGATTTCAGAGCATAGGTGTGTGTTAAACCTCCTTCGGCATTAATAAACCCTTTCATAGCCCACTTTTCAGCGTATTTCTGATGACCAGTAATACAGACCAACACCAGCACGACAGCACACCAAAGAATTACAAATCGCTGATAAGATAAAGGTACATTTAAAAAAACAGTCCCTAAATGCTTGTATTGTGTGTGCTGAAGGGCTTCTTTTCTGAAAAGAGATCGCCGTGTCATGATACCGACCCGCCTAAACTTTTCTGCTTGTCAAACCAAGCAGCCCAGCGGACCTCATCATGAGGACCAAAATCTTGATGACTGATCTTTTTCAAAATTTCATAAGCAAAATCATGTTGATTCGATTGTTGTAAACGTAAAATACTGAGCAATGGAGCTTTCGCGTGTTGAATCAAATAGCGTTTTGTGACGTCGGATTGTGCGAGGATAGATAGTAAAAAAAGTGATTTATTACGGTCAGTTCCAAACGGTGAATTTAACAGCTCAATAAATGGCGCAGGATTCAGATCTGTAATATTTGCCTTTTGGGTCGTGAGCGATAATACACGAATCACATTGTTACGAACCCCATCATCTTTATCGTTAACGTAAGGTATTAATACATTCACGATATCACGTGGATCGCGGAAATGCCCCACAAGATACGCCGCTGAGGCACGACGTGTCGGATCTGGATCATTCTTTAATACATCAAGAATTAACACGCGCTGCTGCAGTGCCGCTGTATTAAATTTGTTTAAGTAAGGTTTTAATTGAGGATGCGAAAAACCGATTGTACAGTGGTACACCGGACAATCGAGATGCGTCGGTTGAACTTTATTTTCGAAAAATAACTTTCGACTGAGTGTTTGATATGTTTGCATCACATCAATTATGTCGTGTTTTTTAGGATAAGCTATTTTTCGCTGTTCAGGTACATAGCGAAGTCGGTCTTGCTGGTTGGATTTGATAATTTCTAGCGTTGTACAATATTCCTTTTCACTATAAAAGATGGTATCCATATCGACATACACATAATGATGTTCTTCTTTGATTTTTTTTATCAGCGCTTGACGCTCCTCTCGCAATTTCAAAGCCTCGGGTGAGTTAAAAAAATTATCCGAGTTATGACTTACTCCTGTAGAAAGTGCATGCGTCAATTTAACAAGCTGTGGTGAATACTCTGCAAGAATCTGCTTACTTTCTTTTTCATCAACACCATACACATCCAAACACTCCGCCATCGCTGATGAAGAAAAAAATGCTAAGAGAAGTGCAGTTTTCTGAAATAAATGACGCATAAATATCTCCATATAAGTTATATGCTACTTAGTTAAATGCTTATATCATTCCCGCGCAAGCAGGAATCTATTTTCAAACTGACATGATGTCTGAGTAAACATAGGTTACCGCCTTCGCGGCAACGACAATTTTTTCGTTAACGTATTGCCGGTCTCATCTTAGTTCATTCATCAAATATGGCTAAACCCGCAAATAAACGGATGAAAATTCTTAGGCACTATTTAAGTCGACGTGTTTTGCTCTATTTTCTTGAAAAATAGGCTCTACTTCATGCTGGTACTGAGAAATCGTATGCACCGGTGGTGCTGAAATCATCGATGCAGATAACCCTTGATACACTAAAAAGTGTACGAATAAATCCAGCATTTTAAAATCAGGATTAAATTCTTCTATCCATAAAAACTGCCCTTGCTCGTTCACTTCGAGAAACACATACTCATCATCCGGTGTCACAATAAAATCAAATGACCCAAATACAATACCAAGGCGCTGCATGAAGACACGGATTTGATCTTCTAAATTTTTCGGCAGCTCGTACGGCTCGACTTCTAATTTACCTTTTCGAATTGCACGCCAATCGACTAAACCATCAGCATGGTCTTGAGAATTTAATTTCGCGGCAACCAAATGCCTGCCAAAGCACGTGATACGCAACTCATATTTTTTCTTCACTTCTTTCTGAAAAATACCAGGTGCATACTGCAACACGTGGTTGTCAGGTAAATCTAAAAATCCAATTCTCGCCGTATAGGCAATTTTGATGCAGTTCTCTTCAAACCAGAAATTTGGACACAAAGGCTTATACACCACGCCATCTGGTTCGTTATTTAATAAAAAAAAGCGAATTTCTTTCGGGTCATTCGAGCATAGCGTCACGGGGATCTGTAGACCACATTCTTGAGCTAGTTTAAGTTGTAGCAATTTAAAATTCGCACGATTCGCTGCTTCTTTTGAGTTAACCCACCATGCATGAGGCGCTAAAGTATGGGTAAAAGACTCATAAAATAACGCATTTTCACGCATGGCGAACTTATAGTCATCGGGATGTATCTTGTCTTTTGGAAGATGCGGTTTCCGCGCACGACGCCACCAGACAACATCATAGTCATTTTCAACAATCGCTGTTTCAGGGTCGTCGCTACGCCAATGATACCGCTTCGAATCAACATAAATTGAATTTCTCAGACGAGTAGGCTGATCTGCCATAAACATCAAGGTCACTTGATGATCCATCCGCTCTAATGCAAGTTTTACGAGGATTGCATGTACATCGTCTGGTTCGGTTGGAATTAAAAATTTCACTGCTTATCCCTCCATGGAATCATACCCCTACGTCCTCTTGAACAGCATGAATAACATTCTAATAGTAATCAACAAGACATAGGGGTATCAGATTTTATAACTCTAAAACCACATCCGGCGCCGTGTGATCGCCTGTTATCACAACTCGCGCAGATGGACTAGGCGCAGGATTAGCGCCCCCAGTGACTTCAGTGAGTAAGCATCGATCTAACGGGGTAGAAATTGTATAAGCGAGAACTCGCTCTTGTTGCATATTTTCCATAATGAACTCCATTTCAAAAAATTTAAAAATCAACAGACCAATCCAGCACAACGTCCATTGAGTGGGGGTTAGTGCCAGAGGCCTTAAATGACTCGTGAGAGCACTGCACCAGTCCTGCTCGTTGGTTTCCTCCCGAGATTGAAGCTAAGCTGGCTTTATCAATGACTTGCGCAAGGCGATAAGCCAAAGATCGATTTTCCTTTTTTTCCATAATTACTCCTTTTAAGATTGGCGCTTAACGAAACAAGTCCTTTTATCGCTAAGCAAATGCTTCCATGCGGCTTCTTCCATGAAATGAAATGAGAAAATCTCATTTCAGAATCATCATAACTACTTTTATTATAAATTACAACAATGTTATTAAAAATAACTTTATTGTAATTTATAATGCAAAAAACAAACAAAAATGTATTTTATTAATTAATTATGATGTGTGGTGTTAGATACGAAGAGCAGGTCTTAAATCAGCAAGTAACTCTTGAAAAAGCTCATATGCATTCAAATATATTCCTGGACTATTAGACTCTCTCGGACCCGCAACATTCAATACCTGGATTTTTTCTCGACTTATCCACTCACGAATCTGACTCACTGCAGCATCTTTTTCAGCCAGGCTAATAATAATGTGTGGTTTTCCTTGTCGCTCTGCATCTGTGATCGTTAATCGAGTACCATCTTGTATTCTTTCAGGCAAGGGTATGCATGGAACAATAACTAAAGTTCCATCAGAATCACGAATATTGAGTTTGGTTCTTTCATCCGGATCTGACGTGGTCGCTTCGATCAAAGAAGGGTATGCGTTTAATACACAAACACCGTTTTCATCTAATCCCCCTTTAGGACACCAGCCCCCAAAGGGAATATCTAACTCCTTTGCAATTGAAAGCGCGGCTTGGTCAACGCCAGTTTGTCCCCCTGAAACAATTCGCTCAATCATGTAATAGAGTCCTGATTGTCTTTTGAATATTTAAATGGTGTAAATTTTTTTGGTAGTTATGTGCATTCAATTGTAAACTAGATTTTTTAATAAAACTGTTAAAACATGAAAAACTCAAACGCAGTGACTATGGATCCAGCACAAGTCCAGAGTATTGCTAAAAACTTAAAAGCACTCATTGATGGTTGTAAGATCCCTGAAATTGAAATTGCCCGTGCCCTCAATACTTCAGTATTAACAATCCGCAGAATCATCTCTGGTGAAACTGCAGACCCAAGAATCTCTACACTGAAAGCAATTGCAGATTTCTTCAACGTGAGTATAGATTCACTATTAGATGAGAATTATCAACGATCAATTAACGCAATGATCAGAACAAAGCCCAGAGTGATACCTATCCTAACATGGAAGGCAATTGAAGCCACTGAGTCAGTTGAGGAGATTGATTTAAATCATTGGAATGAATGGTATCCCGTTGTTGGAGACCAAAGCTATATTAGCCCCTCGACTTTTGCAATTGAAAGTCGCCCATCAATGCAACCCCGTTTCCCTCTTGGCACCTTATTTATCATCAACCCTGAAGAAACACCTATGGATAGTGACCTCATTTTGATTAAAATGAAAAAAGAAAAAGAGTTATCCTTACGAGAGCTGATTATTGACCCACCCAAATGGCAACTACAACCCATCGTTTCAGGCTCAGAAACTCTTTTTTTTGATGAAAAAAAACATGGGATTTTGGGTGTGATTGTGTTTACAGTACTCCACAAAAGAAAAATGGAATCAATGAATATGTAGCATAGCTCTAAACTATTTTGAGAATTATTATGTTTGACAGTAAAATTTCCGACACAAACTCACCTCAATCTGAATTTCAGTTTAAATACCAATATTTATTTTTTACATTTTTTTCAGGCACATGGTTAATTTCATGTATAGCTGCTGTCAAATTGGTCTCTGTGTTTGGGTTAACCCTGACTGGTGGCTTTATAATTTTTCCATTTACAAGCTTAGCTGGCACAATCATCATTGAAATTTATGGATATAAAAATGCAAGGCAAGCGGCATGGTCAGGTTTTTTATTAAACATTTTGTTTGTGTTATTTATGTATATAGTAAGCATCATTCCCGCATCGCCTTATTGGGATTTGCAAAACGAATTCGATACAATTTTAATGCAAAGCTTGAGAATTACCTGTGCATCATTAGTTAGTTTCATGATTTCTTTTTTTATTAATGCTTATCTCATGTCGAACATGAAAATAAAAAATCATGGCAAGGCTCTTCCAAAACGAATATTACTCTCCAGCACAATCGCAATTACAGTAGATATCCTTTGTTTTTTAACCTTAGCTTTTGCAGGAACAATTCCAACCACAGTGTTCATAAAGTTGTTAATTACAGCCTACAGCAAGAAAATAATCTGCGAAATAGCCCTACTTCCCTTGATTTGGTACTTAATTGACAAAGTGAAAGCTCACGAGGGTATCGAAATATTTGATTTCGACACCGATTTTAACCCATTTTCAATGGATAATATATATCATTTTGCTGACTATAAAAAAACGGAAACTCAATAACTCCAGAAGACATAATTATGTCTTCTGGAGTTATTGTTATGTAAAATTTCTAAATAAACTTAAGGATGGGCAATGATCCTGCTTTTTCTAGACAAGAGCCCTAAACCAACCAAATAACTTAGGCATTAAGCAGATAGCGAGGCTCAAAGGAAAGAGTATCATGATTTCAAAATACATTAAAATGCTATTAACGCCCTATAAAAGTATCCTTCACGCTCATTTTATTGATAAACAATGCTTATCACGTATTGAGTATATCGATATAGAAAGACAAATAATCGTTGTGTTCACTCGAGGCATTAACGCCCCACTTCACTTAAAATTTGATGCAGTCATTAAAGAAATAGCTTTTCTAAATAGCTTTTCCTCAATACATGCCTCTTACATCGGTTACTATTATGGGATTCACAATAAAAAAACGAGAGAGAATAACAACCCTAGAAGTTATTTTTATTGCTTTGCTGACGATTCATCAAATAAATATACAATTCGAGGGCTCGATCGTCACCGTAACTTGATATACATTAATCAAGTTAATAAAAAGCAAATTACACAACCACCAGATCAAATCATGGCATTAAATGAGGTCATTGCTAATTTTCCTCCCTTGCAAGCCTACTATATTGGAATGTTAGCTGGAATTAATCACGCCAAATCACAAAAAAGACTAAAACTTGATCATGAGTTAAAATTAGTATGACCGAATTTTATTTCCTCAATACCATTGTTTCCGATAACTCTTTTTGATAGATAACCCTAATAAACTGGCCAAGTTCATCACACTCACCTAAAGCTAACACAAATTTATCACCGATCGGCTCATACCTCTCAATTAATACAGCTGCTTTACTCTCGTATGAGGAATCTAAAGTACTCATCAATGTTAGATGCGGGTCATATGGTTTGTTACTTAATACTTTCAATATAGAAACCACCTCTGCTTGCAGCTGATGTAACTCTCGTACATCAGCTGGCATCAAAGAAATCCAAAACATCTTATTATCAAATGTAATAAGACTAAAACGATTAAACATTAAATCTAGAGTATCAACACTCAAGTTAGCGCAAATCTCTTCCCAAGTTACTTCAATTTCCCTCTCTTCTCGATAAAATTGGCATAACGTGACATGTGGTAACGATTTTTCACTCAAATTGTAAACAAGATCCATCGTTGAAAATCTTTGTGATACGGCAATAAACTCTTCACTTCTACCCACTGGCAGTAAGGCAATATTGTATTTTTTCATATAAACAACTATCTCAACATCAAACCCAAAACCTTATAACCCCAATGTTTCCTTCACAAAAGGAATCGTAAGCTTACGTTGTAAAACCCATGAGGCCTCATCAAGCTGCATTAATAAAGTATGCAAATCGTGCATATTACGTGCGCACCGTGTCACTAAAAACTGCGCGACAGTGACAGGCAACTCGAGTCCCCTTTTTTGTGCTTGTAGACATAAATTCTGGACTTTGCTCTCATCATCGAGTTCGTGGACTTGTAAAACTAAGCTTCCACCTAGTCTCGAGCGTAAATCAGGTAGTACAATCGGTGAAAATCGAGGAGCGTGAGCGCCTGATAAAATTAAAGCCGCTCGTCCTTCATCGCGTACACGATTGTACAAATGAAAAAGGGCCTCCTCCCAGGCAGGATCGCCTGCAATACAATCCACATCATCAACACATAATAATGCTTGTGTTTCTAATCCTTCTAAAACCACTGGACCAGAAGATTTGAGTAGATGTAGCGGTAAATAAATCGCGGGGTGAGATAAACTAAGCTCGTGCACGCAAGCCTGGAGAAGATGTGATTTGCCGGCACCATAACTGCCCCACAAATAAATTAAGCGCTCACCTCGACCATCGATTGTTGCCTGAAGCTGAGCTTTTAACCAAGCATTTTCTTGAGCACAAAAATAATTAGCAAACGTTGCTTCTTCATTGGGCTGAATTCGTAAAGCCAGTTGTCGGTTCATTTGTTTTTAGGCTGATTAAGCGCTGCTCGTCTTGCCCACATCCACATATACTCAATATAACTTGCAGTCGTTGTAAATGTCACTAACCCTATCAGACTGTACTTTAACAACGGAGAAAACCAATAAAAAGCTTGCTCAAATAAACAATAAGAGATCAGAAAAAATTCAATTCCTGTGTTTATTTTACTGAGTATCGTCGGTTTAAATTCTAAACCACGTTTCATCACCCGATACCAAGCAAACACACCCAATAAAATACTTAAATCACGAAACAAAACGAGCTCAAGTAACCACCAAGGTATTTTGCTCATCAACGCTAACGCAATAAAACTGCTCACAATTAACAATTTATCCGCAATTGGGTCGAGGACTAAGCCTAGAGAACTCTGCCAATTAAACTGACGCGCTAACCACCCATCTAACCCATCGGTAAATCCAGCTAACAAAAAAATATAGAGTGCATTTGCGTAATTTTTTTGGTAGAAAAATCCCAAAAATGGAACGATTAACAGAAATCGTAATATAGTAAACGCATTTGGTAAGTGTTTTAGAGGCATGGATGACGTTAAATTTAAGTAAACTTCGGGAAAAACATCGACTAAGTTTATACAAACTTCAACACCAGGGCAATATTCATGTGCTGAATAAGAGTTAAAATGAAAAAATTACGAGCGAACGTCACTCGAAGTAGCAGACCTTTGTGATATACTCACCATTTTATATTGATATTTCTTAGATGAAAACTGACTCTTTACAACGCTTTATATTCGAACACGCAGAGATTCGTGGCGAAATTATTCACTTGAATCAAAGCTATCAAACCATTATGGCACAACAGGACTATCCGCCAATGGTTAAACGTTTGCTTGGCGAGGCCCTCATGTCCTGTACACTCCTTACAGGAAGCTTGCAATTCGAAGGCGAAGTCAGCTTACAATTTCAAGGCAATGATGATCTCCCTTTGCTTTTAGTTCAATGTGATCATCATCTGCATATTCGTGGTTTTGCAAAATTCGAACCCCAACGAACTGATGAAGCATATGCTGAGGCGTTTTTAAATGGAAAGCTTTCTCTTATCATCAACGCTTATCAACAAACACAAGCTTATCAAAGCCTTGTTCCCCTATTTTCAACTTCGATGGCTGAAAACTTGATGAGCTATTTTGCGCAATCCGAACAAATTTCCACGCGTGTTTGGCTGGCGTGCGATGAAGAAAAAACAGCGGGCATGCTTTTACAACTCTTACCAACTGATGATACAGAAGAGCGAGAAAATTTTTGGGAGTATGCTGTAAAGTTAGGAGAAACCATTACCGAGAGTGAACTTCTTAACCTTGATAATGAAACTATTCTTCACCGCCTTTACCATGAAACAGAGTTGCGTTTATTCCCGGAAAAAAACATTGCATTTCGTTGCCGCTGCAGTATCGAAAAAATGAAACAAGTCTTGAGCGTCTTGGGAGAACAAGATATCCAAGCATTAGTCAAGGAAAAAGGACAAGTCGAGATTCATTGCGAATTCTGCAACAGTAAATACGCTTTTGACCCTATTGACGTCACACTACTTTTTAAAACAGTATCCCACGATCCGTCTATTGATGCGCATTATCTGCTTAAGAAGGAATGATCCAAGGAGAGGCGGTAAAAAATAAAAAACTCTAAGTATCGTCTCATGACTATTTTTTCCTAAACTACAAATTAGTCATACTAGCCTAATAAAAACTGGAAGTTTTTCTTGATCTCATTCAGATCAAATTTATTTAAGAAGAGTGAAAAACTCATCCAAGCACTGAGTGCTGCTAAATCTCTGAATGGAGCAGGAAGATAAGTAGGTGATTTCAATAAACCGCGATCTCTTAACTCACAGAGTAGTGGTAAATCGTCTAGCACGAGCTTCCCTGAAAACAAAAGCGGGACCACATCAACACGATGCTGACTAATTGCGAATCGAATAAAATTATAAATAAGCACAAAACCTTTTGCATAAGACAAGTCTTTGGTAAAAGCACCCCCTGTCGGTGTACTACCTCGAAATAAGCGCACAGTGTGATTGTAGCTATCTTCTTCTGAAAATCCACAAGACATAAAATAGCGATATATGTCGATAAAATTTGCGCCTTGACTAATTTTATCGAGTGCTATCACACGATTTGTGATTTTTCTCATACGAGAGGGGTAAGAAGAAAACGTGACAAGCTCGGTGATCACAGCCAATCCTTCTTGAATCACACTACTCGAAGGAAAACCCTTTGATAAAAAAGAACAGTAAGGCTGCATCGCCCCATTCAGGGTTGTTCCGACATGCACCCATCCTTCATGCACTTCAAGATAACGTAAATCTCTATCACTAAACATCGCCTGCTGGCTGAGTCGGATACTATCAGCACCGGCTGAAGCATCAGCAACCATGCCATCACTTACCATCACAGTAATCTTATCTTGGTGATGATTAAAATAAGAGCTCAAACGCATCTGAAGTAATGCCTGAGCTTCTTCTGGTGAATGCCGTTTTACATCTGCTTCGGATTGTAATTGAACATCAAGCGCTGTTAATACATCAAATAACAACGTGCCCATCAAAGAAAGTTTGGGGCCACCCGCATAAAAAACATCGCTCGGACTACCGTATAACTCCGTAGATAACTCAGAAAATAAGGGTGTTCCACGCGCATCCAACATCTGAATCGCTCGAATATACTCTTCGCATTGACGCTTGATGAGGCGTGTTTCTGCACTATATTGACCAAGCTGATTTTGAGTATCGCGCAAAATACCGCGAAACTCTTCCATTTTAGTTTGGACATCAAAAGGCAATGGTCGCTTGTGATAATACTCTAAATCAACGGCAGGCATTTTTTCGCCTTTATTGCGAAAAAAATCATCCTTAATGGTGTCATCCCATTTGATGAAATCCAAAATGCGAATCTTACGCTGTGCATCGACAATGCGCTTTGATAAGGTTTTGATAATCTCTAACTCACCGCGCTCATCTGTCATCATTTATACCTAAGGTTTGGGAGGAACCACACTCACTTTACGTTGTCCTGCGTCAGGCTCAGGAAGCTCATAAAAGCCACTTAAATTAGAGCGCGTCAAAGGTGGCGGGACAACCAGCGGAGCACCATTGCGACTTTCCAAATATTGTTGTTTATCATTGGTTGCGTATTTCGAAGAGCAACCCACTAAACAACAAGAAATTATGATCCAAACTAATTTTTTCACAACTTTTCCTTTCAAAACAACCTAAAACGATAAGCTTTCATGTTACTTATATTTTATCTCGATGGGAATACTTTACATAAGAATTGACAGACTCATCTTAGAATGTGATTGCTCAGACAAGATCCGCCTCGTAAACGTCAAAATACTAATTTTTTACGACTGGGGATATTTAAAAAAACTCACCGCAGAGCTAGCTACACATCGAGTTTTAAAGTAGCATTCAGATAAAAATAGGGGCAAAAAAATTAAGTTTGACATACATAGACCCTAGAATTTTATCGGCTATATTGATTTTATCTGTCCAGGCAAGGAGCTCATTATGAAAAGAAAGATTGAAACAACAGTAACAATCGAATATCCAGAAAGCTATCCAAAAACTCCAGAATGTGAAAAATACTTACAATTACGAGCAAAATATGAGGATGCGCAAGTCAAAAGAACAGCGAGGGATCTGGCTGCTGCTTTAGGTGGTACGTCTGGATTAAATAATGCCGTTAATAATGACGAATTTCGAAAAATTCAAACCGCATATCATGATTGTGCCATGACAGCAATGATGTTTTTTGCTGCAAAAAAAGCACAAACCAGCAGAGATATGATTGTTGAAAATAACAGTGGATTAAGAAAATAGGATAAAAGGGCAACAAGGTTGCCCTTTTATCCTAAACTGCTACCGAGGTCATGAATTTTGGAGTCTAATCCAAATAGCTAAACTCGGGGGTTTCGTTTTTTATCAACTTGAAGTCATAAAAGTCCGAGCACTTGTAATGCATCACCAAGGGCGGGATGATGCGTAGCACTCAATGATGTCAACGGTAGTCTTAATTCATCTCTGAGAAGGCCCATCTGTGCCATGGCCCACTTCACAGGGATAGGATTTGATTCAACAAATAATAATCGACTCAAGGTCAATAATTGCTCATGAATCTCAAGGCAAAGATCACGATCTCCGTCAATTCCTGCATCACATAATTTGGCAACATGCTTAGGCACAACATTTGCAGTCACAGAAATCACACCTTTCGCGCCGGCCAGCATCCACTCAGCGGCAGTGATATCATCTCCGCTATACACATCTAGTCGACCTTCTGTTTTTTCCAGAATGTCTTGCAAACGAGAGAGTTGCCCCGTCGCTTCTTTAATACCCACAATATTAGAAATAGCAGCTAATCTTACAGCGGTCTCAGGCAACATATCACAGGCTGTGCGTGACGGTACATTGTATAGAATAATCGGCATCGCGACTGCTGACGCGATATGACTATAATGCTGATATAAGCCTTCTTGTGTGGGTTTAATATAAGCTGGTGTCATAATGAGCGCCCCATGAGCGCCAGCTTCCATTGCAAACTGAGTGAGCTCAATACATTCTTTCGTTGCATTTGCTGCGGTACCGGCAATCACTGGCACACGCTCTTTTGCTGTTTCAATCACTGTTTTGATCACTAAACATTTTTCAGCATGAGAAAGCGTACCTGCTTCACCCGTTGTTCCAGCTGCGATAATTGCGGCCGTACCACCTTCGATTTGAAACTCGACGAGCTCACGCAACCTTTCTAAATCCACCTCGTCCCGAATCATAGGGGTGACCAAAGCAACCATGCTGCCACGAAACATTCTCTCTCTCCAATGAGTTAGGTTTATCTTTTATAGTACTGAGATATAACTGTGTACTCAAGTCATTCAGAAAAAACAATAAGCTCACAAGCAAAACAAAAAAAATGGAATATAATAATAATACACATAATGATTAAAATAAAATCATGAAAATATGGATCGTTTTGGTTTTTTCCGCCGGTCTCGCAGGATGCCAGACTAGTGATAGCAATACCAGGCTTACTAGCGGGTCTTGGATGGGTTATGGTATGGGTGTGACGGAGTATTCTGGAAAATTACCTCGTTGAGGTCTTAAATATACAAACTCCGCTACTGTATATTTGAGCCTTTCAAAATTTGTATCAACTGATCTTTACTTAGTATTCTACCCACTCCGTCTTGAACTTTTTGTTTTATATCAAGAAGATACCCTTCTATTGTTCTATGCGAAATCCCTATTGTTTTTGAAATTTGCTTTGCCGTATATCCATTAACAAAAAGCCTTGCGCATTCTGCTTGTCTTTGAGTTAAATAAAGATCATCAGATTCGTTTAAAATAAAATATCTATTAATTTTGGTATTCTCAATAAACTCTTTCCTTACCTGATTCGATAACACAATATTATTTACCCGATCAGTGTTTATTTTTTGAGGGGCAGGCAAATATATTTTATTTTCAGCAGCTTGTTTTAAAAGGTCTTGTGCTTGATCAGTAAAAAAATGAATAAATCGTTGTAATAAGTCTATATTTCCAACGTAAAAATTATTAATTTGATGGTTATCTTGATTGGCACCAAATATATAAAGGTAGGTCACATCATTCCTTTTGATGACAAAACTTATTCCGTGATCAATATTGAAAAAATCCCTACCTTGCAGATAAACCGGAGATTTCCTATCCATTTCGGACCATAAAAAATATCCTTTTGGCAATAAATGCTCAATATCAATTGCTCCAATAGTATTGTATAAGGCATTTTTATAAAAATGGTCTATCCAATCCGCGTTATTTGTTAGTAACTCTCTTGAGCAATCATTGTGATAAACCTTTATATAATTGAAATAAGTAATACCAATCGAATTTAGTACGGGATTACATATTTGCTGAATAAATTTAGTACTGGTTAAAGAAAAGTGTTTTTCTAAATTTAGCCCTGACATACTCTAATTTCCTATTTTTTAGTAAATTTCCGCTTCCAATCAATCGCATGTGAACAACTCAGATAATAATAATGATGGACAAGCATTGATTTTAGCTATCTGCACTTGTGGTTTAGAAACAAAACCCTGCATCTCAGTGTGAGTAATAAAGGAAAACAATCCATCAAAATAACCATCAATATTTAGAAAGCCAAGAGGCTTATTAAGAAGACCTATTTTAATGGCATTCCAGGTATCAAAAGCCTCTTCTAACGTGCCTAAACCACCGGGCATCACAATAAATGCATCTGATTTTTGTTGCATAAGCAATTTTCTTTCTTGCATAGTTCTGGTGATGATTAATTCATCTAATGAGTTTAGCGGTTGCTCTTGAGTGATGAGGCTTTCAGGAATAATTCCTGTAACCTTACCTCCTAAGCCAATAACAGTTGTTGCTAATAGCCCCATTAGGCCTAAACTGGAACCTCCATATACCAAGCGAAAGTTAGCATGCGTTATTTTTTGCCCGAGAAGTACTACAGCATCCTTAAAGTCAGGAGAGTTACCAAGTTTTGCTCCTAAATAAACGCATACAGATTTCATATGAGTAACCCCCAAATTAAAGTTATGTAACATAGCTCATAAAAAATTTAATTGATATACGTGGAAAATACGCTAAGCACCTCCAAAAAATTTCACAGGCTTTAAAATATTAGGTTAGGTCTCATTGAGATCTGCAGGAAGCAGGTATCTTTGAGCATCAAAAATTGCCAGCCAATACGTACCTGCAGTCGGAGTAAGGCTACATGCGACGTATTTTTTACGGGTAAAAAAATAAATTCGATTATTTAAAATACCCTTATAAAAAATTAATCTTAGGAGTAAAAAATGAGTTGCGCGTTAGAATTTCCAGGGTCTTCAGTTAGAGTTGATTTCTGTAGCAAAGGAAATAAACAAAAAATTTTAATTGATGTTTTAACAAAATACAGCGAAATGGATATGGATAGCCTTGCCTCAGTATTAAATGTTCCTGTCAAAAGCCTCTATGATATTTGCGAAGGGGATAGTTTTTTAGTTGGGAAAAAAGCAGATTCTTTGGCTCAATTATTTTTGATTTTTTTTGGAAAACAGTTTTTTCGCGAATACATTCTCATTCGTAGTTTTAGAGATTAATTTTTTAAAAGTGAGCAACCATTCTGTGCGAATATATTAAATAGAATGGCTGCTTGATAACATAGCATCTGTGGGTATCACTCTGTCGCTAAAAGCATAACCTCTTTCAATACCTGACATGTTTTTTCAATTTCCTCGCCAGATAGTGTAGGATGCACCAAAAACATTAAGCTCGTCTCACCTAACCTCTGAGCCACAGGTAGTCTCATCTTCGGCCGAGAAGCCGTACCGTCAAACGCCTTTTCTAAATAAATTTCAGAACAAGAACCACTGTAACAAGGCACACCGCTATCACGAATAGTCTGCATAATTCTATTACGGTCCCAGCCTTCCCCAAGCTGTGACGGCTCCACAAAAACATAACATTTATAAGCGGCATGCTCGATAGAATCAGGTAAAACAGGAACACGCAAGCCATTCAACAGGCGAGCCATAGACCAAATTTTATTTGCATTTTCAAGACGTTTTTCATGCCATGTCGGCATTTTTTTGAGCTGTATACGCCCAATGGCTGCTTGCATTTCAATCATCCGCCAATTAGTTCCAATTTGCTCATGAACCCATTGAAACCCAGGCCCTGCCTGACGAGCCGCCTCCATGGCAGCCTTTGATTTGCCGTGATCTTTATAAGACCACATAAAATCATAAAGTGCTTTATCTCTCGTCGTGACCATCCCTCCTTCACCGCCCGTAGTCATGATTTTATCCTGACAAAAAGACCACGCACCGATATCACCTATTGAACCGACAGGACGCCCTTTGTAAGTCGCACCATGTGCCTGAGCGCAATCTTCAATGACAAAAAGACCGTGTGCTTTTGCTAAATCCATAATGGGATCCATATCACAAGGCCAACCAGCGAGATGCACACAAATAATTGCACGTGTTTTAGGTGTAATATGAGGTTTGATTGTTTCCGCACTAATGTTTTGACTATTTTCATCAACATCAGCAAAAATGGGTGTCGCACCAGCAGTGCTAATGCACGAGGCAGAGGCCATAAAAGAGCGAGAGGTCACAATCACTTCATCACCGGCACCAATATGAAGTGCTTTTAACGCAATATCCAAAGCAACTGTACCATTCGCAAGTGCCACAGCGTACGGTACACCACTAAATTCGGCAAACTCCTCTTCGAAAGCGCGGCATTCTTTACCTGTCCAATAGTTAACACGATTAGAAAGCAGAACCTGCTCAATGGCATTGGCCTCTTCTGAAGTAAAACTAGGCCAGGGGGAAAAACTGGTATCTAACAAAGTCACTCTCCTCTTCCTTTAGAATGTTGGGTACAGCTTCATATGACAAGATTGAATTTCTTCGCGATACTCTTCTGGTAAACGCGCCCAATCCATCACATCCACAAGAATAGGCAAATTGCTGTCTTGAAAAGCTTGTTTCAACTCCACTAACTGATGCTTACCAGAAACATCAAATACAACCAAATCTAAATCACTTGCTGCATGATTTAGCCCTTTTACACGACTACCATACGCCCAAACAACACACTCAGGGACATGTTGCTTTAAAATACTTAAAACTTCTTCTAACTCTTCTTCTGACAAATCCAGTTTAGACATTATTAAGGACCTGAAGTAAATGCTCTACATCGGAAATGAAAGAAGGAATCAACTTTAAAGTTTCTTCAGCGAATCCTACACCATAATCATGTGCAGTATTATTGCGATTATCACGATACATATACCAACGCTTTACTTCATTTTTATCCAATAACTGATGTTTCGCTGCATAACGAAAAATATCTTTAAACACCAGCTGATCAACTTCATGCGGATTTGAAAAATACGGCTTTAATGTTTTTTTTAGTAATTTACCCGAAGTCTCTAACGTCAACTCATATCCCTTAATCAGCGCATTTCGAAATACTTCGTACTCAATACTCTCGGGTGAGTGCTGCTGTAACAACAAAAAAGATTTTTTTAGTGTATCAAGACAACGTGCCAAGTGTGCTGTATTAAGACCTTTGATATTACTCATCAATCTGCACCCTCAAATCGCTCCATCGTTGCCACACCCTCTGCATGAATGCCTTCGCGCTTAAACACTTTATATACCGTCAACCACAATATTTTTATATCAAGAATAAAAGACTGGTTTTCGACATACCAAACATCATACTTAAACTTTTCTTCCCAAGAAATGGCATTACGTCCGTTAACTTGTGCCCACCCTGTAATACCAGGTCTTGCTTCGTGACGACGACGTTGCTCTTTATTATAAAGTGGCAAATACTCAACTAAGAGCGGCCTAGGTCCTACGAGACTCATCTCACCTTTTAATACATTCCATAACTCAGGGAGCTCATCCAAACTTGATGAGCGCAAAAATCGCCCTAGCCGCGTTAAGCGCATATCATCCGGTAAAAGGTAACCTTGTGAGTCAACCGCGTCTGTCATGGTACGAAACTTAATAAGCTTAAATGGTTTTTCATTTAAGCCTGGGCGAGATTGTGTGAAAAAAATAGGAGAGCCTAAATAACGGCGAATCACTAGGCAGAGCGCGCACAACATAGGGGAAAGAAGTATTAAAAGTAAAGCTGATACTGTTACATCCATGACCCGTTTAAACATGCTCCTCCCTTAAAAATACAGTGCTATCACTCGCAACTAAAAATTTATGCTCAAGAATACCAATTTTGCAGCTTCTTGGGCATATCATACAGTGCGTGTTTTAATTTTACTATCCTTTGGCCAGTGAGTTTTTAGGTTCCAGTTAATGGGATTGAACTGTCTCCTGAGTTTTACATTTTGCTAATAATATTTAATAACTCACCTTACACAGCAGTCATTGATTATCATGTTATTTTAGTAGGGTTAATTTGTTTTTCAATGGCATTTTTATCGTCAATCATTTATGCACCCATTTCACCTGAAGATACTGGTTTTTTAGCGATTTGATTAGCATGTCAATCAAAAAGAAATTGTCCGTCATTCAATTTTCTAACAATATAGAACCATCACTTCGATATTGTCAGAAAATTACGAACGAGATATCGTCTTAAACACATGTTTCAATCACATTCACCCACTGCTCAGCAAGCTCATTTCGATCAAACTCCTGTTCTGCTAATTGCCTGGCGTTTTTTCCCATTTGCTTAAGTGAAGAGCGATCAGCGGCAGCTTTTTCGAGTGTATCTGCAAATGCATCGGCGTCATTGGGTGGTACGACAAACCCACATTGGCTTTCTATCACTTTTTTACCTAACCAACCGGGATAATTAATCAGCACAGGTAGCCCTGCAGCAATATAATCAAAAAACTTATTCGGAGAGGTCCCATCGTAAAAGGCCGGTACATTTGCCAAAATTTGTAAGCCGATATCTGCTGCTAACATGAGCTCAGCCAATGTTCGTTTCGGTAATAGTTCTAGAAATAGAACATTATCTAAACCTTCCTCTCGAGAACGTTGTTGTAGTGCTTGTTTTAATTTTCCATCACCAACCAGCACAAACTTTATATCGGTACGAGCACGCCGCTGTAACACAACTGCAGTGTCTAACACAGCGTCTAGGCCATTCGCCATACCATGAGTGCCTGCATACACCGCCATTAAGTCGGTATCGGCAACACCCAACGGTCTACTTGACGGTTTCACATTTTCGAAAATGTGTAAATCACAACCATTTGAAACCAAATGCACCTTTTCTTTTGGAATACCACAACGAACAATGCCGTCACACATACCGGGTGAAAGCGCAATAAGCTCATGCGCTGAATGATAACTTACACGCTCCAACAAAGACAAACATCCAAGAATTAGTGGGTTTGTAATAACCCCCATTGCCTTAGGCAACTCAGGCCATAGATCTCGAACTTCAAATACAAAAGGCTTTCGTCGCAGCCAACGACCTAAAATCCCTGGAATCCCAACGGTTAAGGGTGTTGTGCTCGCAAAAATAACGTCGTAGTCTAGCGTAAAGACAAGTTTGACGCTACGAAATGCAAACTTCATAAATGTCCAAAAACGCTTTATGAATGAATCATGATTCGCGTAACTTAAATCAAATTCGATTACCTGAATACCATCAACATTACCTCGCCGACACCCTTTCACAAATGGATCAGTTAATCCAGTTACACCGCCTTTATAGCTGCCACACACAATCGTGACCGTATGTCCATACTCGATAAACCGACGCGCCATTGCATAAGAGCGTTGGCCCACAGCTCCAGAAGGGGTAGAAAAGTGTTGATGAAAGTATAAAAGTCTCATCTAAAAAATCCATTTTAATTGACTGAATTGACGCGAGTAAATTCTTCTTTAATTTCTTCAAAAAAAACACTGCTAACAATTCTGTTGTCTGAAAGCAGCAACCTAAGGGTGAAGATAGCATTGTCTAATCTTAGCGTAAATTGATTTTCAAAAAAATTTACTTCTTTTATTTTAGGTCCCAAGGCTGTCCAAAAAAGAACGACATTATCTACACTTGAAAACGATAAGCTAATCGCTGGCATTTTATCTTGATAGTACCGAGACTGCCAACCACTCGCACTATTTTCATCAGCACGCACAAGTGCCGATGTCAAAGAACACGAGCTTCCAACCCAAATAGTGTAAGTCTCATCAAAAATAGACAGATCGATTTTGTTATTCTTCGTATCCCATTCGAATGGAAAATCGTTTAATAACCAATGAAGAGAAAAATCGTGAGTTTTACTCGCCTCTAGGTAATCGAGAACCAACCAATGCTCTTTTCCTAAGCTAACAATTGCTCTTCTGTGACGCACAGGATCGCGCAACCGTTCATAACTAGCCTGAGAACCCTCCCAATACTTTATTGGATTAGATATCATTCTATGCGTAACATCGCCGGAAGACCAAGATGCCCACATAAATTTTCCCAGCTTATCCATTTGATCTGTATTATCAACTGTCACAGTATTATGAAATTTGGATAATGACAATGCATGAGACCATGGAGGCTTGCTATGATAACTATACGTTCCAGGATCAATCAAAATATTCACTCCTTTCCACCAAAGATCTACATGCAGCTGATCAGATTGACTGGGTCTATGAATATATTTTTTATTACAACGTATAAATAAGAAATTATCTTCATCATTACGTAAAGTGTAATACCCTCCTATATCTGCACTCAGATCAGAGAGTTGGATTTTCTGCAAGTTAGATTCTTTTCCGTTAACACCAAAAAAGAATAAAAGCTCTTCATCCCACGCGCCTGCCTCAAAACAGCGTTTATTTGTAAAGTAGTAATGCCAACATTGTAATATTGGGCGATAATCCATAAAATCACAATTGCTAAAACGATAAATCAAAGAGCCATCATTTACACCGTAGTTAGGCAAGCTACCATTTTTGGCGTTATGAAGCTGATATAAAAATTGATAAGCTAAATTCAATTTTTTCTTTAGTTTGGAGCTAATTTTTATATCAAACTTTTTAGCAAGAACAAACATCCATAAGTAATATTGCAGTATCACCCGAGTATAGTTGACAGAATGCTGTGCGTAAGAGCCATCTTCATATATTAACTCCAAAGCCAACTGCTCGAGAATTTTATTCCCCTTTTTTGTCCATTTTGATGCGTATAGAGAAGTAGGAAATATTATACCCACCGTCCAAAGAGCCACTGCCTCACCAACACCATGATTGTTTTTTTGTTGCACAGCATAATTAATATTTCGATCTATTCTTTCTGCAGAAACAAAAATAAATTTCAAAGCGCGCTCTAACCGATCTTCTGTGGAATAAGGGGACTTATAAAACGCATTAATGGCGACAATACAATTGATTAACCGTATACTAATTTCCTGGCCACATTTCCAATGAACACCTTTATTAGGCGGATTTTTCTCTGCCCAATCCTCCCAAAGCATCCAAAATTTCTCACAATAAACTTCATCGTCGGTTCTGAGATATGCACGAACTAAAACATAAACAAATGAAAATCGCCCTAACTCCCAAACATTTTTAATATCGCCGAACTGAGCATCATCGATTTTAGCCCAGTGTATTTCAGGATATGCGTCAATACTTTCATATGGATTCATATGCCAATTCAAAGGCCCCTCTAAACTAAGGCTTTTTTTTGAAAAAAAAGTAAATCGATTTTTTAAAATCTCGTTCGCTTCTAACACTGGATTGACATTACCTACATCCAACTCAAGTAATCGATTTTTAGGTATAGCAAAATCAAGCGGGGGCCTAAAAGAAAATGGGGATGCAATTGATACTTTTCGCGCATCATCAAAATAATCTTGTAAATCTATACTATCCCAGAGACATATCGGCATTTTCCAGCCTAAATAACCACTCTTCAATTTAAGCTCGTACCAGACTCTTTTACACAACCACAAAAAGCCCATATGCCGGATAATTGAGATGGTGAGTTTCAATTTTTTTATAATCAAGATTGTAATTATCCAGAAATATAACTATTAAATTTTCTTAACCAAATTTCAAAAGCGAAAGGATTGTATATCTCACGAAAAGTCACGGAGCGATCTCCATCAAGATAACGCTTCAATTTTTTCCTTAATGGATCTCGATTAATATAACCATACTCAACTGAAAGCATATTAGAATCAAATAAACTCTGTATATCCTCTCTAAGTTGATTTTTAAACCACAACTCTTGTGGGTTAGTAAATCCTTTTTTATCTTTCCGCCATATAATATCGTGCGGAACCTCTTTCTTCATTGACTCTCTAAACAACCATTTTGACCAACCTTTATTTAGTTTTAAAGCTGTAGGTAATCTAAGGCAAAATTCGGCAAGCCGATAATCAAGAAATGGTAGCCTAACTTCGATAGAGGATGCCATAGACAGCCTATCTTCATAATGCAACAAAGCTGGAACAGATGTTCTGCTTAAGTCGGTAATTTGTCTTGAAAAAATATCCTTGCCATTAACGCCAAGACTCATAGAAGTGCATTCTGAAAATCTGGCACCCCAAACTAAATCTCTCTTCTGAGAAAACGCAGGAATATACTTTTTAGCATCAGTATAGCTAAACTCTGGTATAAGTGTATTGTTTCTAACAAAAGAAAATAAGACACTAGCTAGCTGCCTATAATTTTTCTGAGAGATCAAGTTACTTAGATAGAAATACACGTATTTTCTATAACCACAAAGCAATTCGTCTGCACCTTGGCCACTTAAAACCACTTTAAAACCATTCATTTTTGCAGCCTGCATCAAATGATAAAATGCAACTGAAGAAAAACTGAGCACTGGTTGATCACAATACCAAACAACTTTTTCGTAATCATTTAGTATTCCGGATGAAAATTGATCTAGATTGATTTTATTTGACTTACAGTTAAAAGCATTATTGATAACATCAATATACTTTTCTTCGGAAGAAAAGCGGTCATTGCTAATAGCAGAAAACGTACCGACTCGGCCTTGACTCAATAAGCTACTCATTTTGGCCACAATAGAAGACGAGTCTATACCTCCAGACAGGGTTACTCCAACTGGAACATCGCTCCTCAAGCGAATTCTAACTGCATCTGTAAATAACGCATCGAGCTCTTCTTGCAGATCATATATCGGGATCGAGCTTTCGTGTAATGAATCAGGATAGCGCCAAAAACACTCAAATTGTTCCGAGTTAATTTTTATGTTTCGCGTTAAATCTAGCTCTACATAGCTTGCGGGAGGGACTTGGTAAATATCCTGGTAAAATGTATTTGTATCGCAATTTAACAAAGATTGAGATAGAAAGTGAAATGCAACTTGCTCACTTACTTGTACTTTTCGTTCGGAGCCTAATAAAATAGATTTAATTTCTGAAGAAAAATAAATTTCATCTTCATTTTGCATGTAATACAATGGTTTTACACCAAATCTATCTCTTGACAACAACAGTGTTTTCTTTCTTAAATCTAAAAAAGAAATAGCCCACATACCATTGAATTTATTGAGCGCTGAAGGACCCCACTCGATTAATGCGTACAAAACAACCTCTGTATCTGTCTTACTCGAGAATACGTAACCTTTTTTAATGAGCTCTTCTTTTAATTCAAGATAATTGTACACCTCACCATTATAAATTAATGCATAATTTCCGCATCGAGAGAGGAAGGGCTGAGCACCATCTTGTGTTAAATCCAAGATAGCCAATCTTAAATGTCCTAAATAAATTTGATACAAGGCTACTTCAAATTTATCAATAGCTACTCCATCGGGGCCTCGATGCAGCAAAACACTTTCCATTTTTTTTAACTTACTCTTGGAAACCGATTTTTTTGATATCACTCCGTATATGCCGCACATCCCAATTCACTCCCTATAATTTCTAAAGCTATTCATAAAGCCCAGAAAAAACCATGGATACAACTCAACAAAAACTGTAAATGCCGTGAATGAAAACACAAACATCCCCGTACAGAAAGCGAGCATAACACCAAAAATGTTTTTCCTTTCTAAGTTTTTTATCAAAGAGTAATATTCAAAATTAATATATAAAATTTTAATCCAATAGAAATAAAACATCGCAGCTAAAATAAACCCATACTTTTCAACAATGCTCAAAACACTAAAATGCACGTTATGTGTTGCTTCAACCACATCCAAGACAGAAAGATTATACAAAAATCCAGAGCCTCCACCCAAGATATATGGAAAAAAAGCTAAATTACTAAAAGCATTGAACGACTCCTCAATCTCAGACATTCGACCAGCACCATATTGACCTAAATCTTGGCTGGATTCATTAAAATGAAAGTAGTTATAATTCTGCAACTTGTTAACAATAGGTAACGCTACTCCATATTCTGGCGAATAATCCTTTACACAATACATAACAATATTAAGACAGGAAAAAAGAAATAAAGAAAAAAAGATCAACTTTTTCATGCTAACAGTGCGAGAGTTCATGACAAAGTACGCGATACAAACAGCTATGCAGCCTAAAAAAACCCCCACGCGACCACCTAAAAAAATACAAAAAAATAATGATATGACTTTAAATTTTTTCTTATTAAATAAAAAATATGAAAAAGGTAAGAGCATATAGCTCTCTCCATAACTTAAATACGAAGGAATTCCCATATAATACGTAAAAAAATAATCGACACAGACAACCGCGAGACTCACAAACCATAATCCACTCGACACATAGCCAATAACAATCTTTGCATTTATTGGATTAATTCGCAGCGAGCCAGAGAATGAATATACGCATAATGCAGCCAATAATGAAAAAAAATCTGACACTATATAATACATGTCGTTTCTGCGAAGCAGACCTATCACAACACTCACATTTAGCATAAACAGTAATAAAACTGTCATAGAATCTTTATATATTTTTCGACTCGTCCAGCCCCAAACAAAAACACTCATTACTAAAGTCACGACAACAGAGATTTTGGTAATATTTAATGCTTGGTACACACCAAATGTTCTTAACGGACTTAAAGAAAAATACACAATAACAAAAAAAGAATATATTTTTATTGGCCAAAAAGAGGAACGCTGCATATACATTATTTACCTACTATTGTTATAAACATGACACAAAAAAGTAAATTTCCTACGCTAATATAACTAATTTTATTTTTTATCCGTAATAATCGCTAAATAATTATCTGCAGTTTTCCCGATCACTCGAGCAGGGACACCAACAACGATAGAGTGCTCAGGAACATCTTCTAATACAATTGCTCCTGCACCAACAATGCTATGACTACCGACACTGATATCACCAATAATTCGCGCACCACATGATATATAACAATTATCACCAATTTTTGGAGCGGCGTGCTCATCAGAGGAAAAATAACCTTCCGCAGCACCGATAGTAATACCCTGACCGATAACGCATGCGGAGCCAATAGTTGAGTGGGAATGTAGGACAACCCCAATAGAGCCATATGCAAAGACACTTCCTTTACCTATTTGTGCACTTGGTGGGATATATGAGTTAAAAATTAAAAATATAAAATTTCTAATCAATTTCGGAAAAAAAGGAATCTTTTTTTTGTAAAACCAGTTACCTAGCCTATATAAATGTATTGCATTCATCTGATTAATTTCCAATTGCCTAATAAAGTTCTATCGCTCCAAACAAAAACAACAAGAAAAAGTTGTATAATAAAACTTGCCCAGATCGAATACGTACTGACTAAGATCGTCATTAATGTTAAGAAAATAAAAAACAAGATAAGCTTTATATGCTCAACACTGCCAACAAACACCATTAAAAAAAGGTAAAAACTCATACTTGCAAAATAAAGGAGATTCATTGCAAATATTGTATGTATAGTATGAATCATTAAAAGCAAAAATAAAGAAATAGTTATATTTACAAATGCCATGAACTTTTTTTTCCGTATCACTAATAAGTATTTTTCAAATACAATTGTGATATGAATAATCGGCATTAATAAAAGAATTTGAGTATATTGAAGTTTATTGCCAAGAATTACAACAAAAAAAAGACCGAGCATGATGAGCAGATAAAAATAACTAAAGGACACTTTCAGTAAAGAGCGAAAAAAAACATCTCTATCACGATTCATCAACTTAGCAATAATTATTTTTGTATTAAGGGGAAATAACGCAGCAACAGATTGAGCTAACGAAACTTGCACACGATAAAGTCCGAGCATCGTAGGACTAAACACAAACGAAAGATAGTATGGAACTATATTTGAAAACATATTGTTTATTAATGAAACAAAAAATAAACTCGGCACAATCGTTGTGATTTTTGTAACATACGAGAATGCATTTTCCATATCCAATAGTTTTTTTTCATTGATTAGAAGTAAAAGAAAAAATATTGTAGATGGAATAATATTAATAGCAATAAGCGTGTCGGTAATTGTGATCTCACCAAAATCGATATGCGATAAACCAATAAATAAGAAAAAAATAAAAACAAACAGACTCAGGTAAAAGCATATAAAATTTAATTTCTGATGTGAGTACATCGTAAGGAGAATGCTATTACTCCACAGCATAGATACTAATAACCTTGGATCACCCAGAGAAAAAATCCTGCTCATTAATATGAAAATGATAAATATAAAGAAATTCAATAACAATGAAATCGGCATAACTGCATTTTTTTCAACCATTGCAATCAACGGTTCTCCCACTAAATCACTCAATTTATGAAATAAAAACACGAGAATATTTGCTTTTAAAAAAAGGCCGTACTGCTCTAAACCAAAAATGACCGGAATACTAAAATTCACTAACAACCCAGAGGCGACGGTCAATCCTTGAATAAAAAAATTAAGCATAGAAAAACCTACCTCAAAACAATTTTAAACCAAAATGGCTGGTATAATTTACAATCTGTAGGTATATTAACAATATATTCTTCTTGCAAAGGATCTGCGTTGGGTTGGCTTAATCCGATCGAATACATATTTTTTATAGAAAAAGTTACTGCATCTTCTGCAAACAGGTCAAAATGAGCCGGCTCATCAGACGAAAAAATAGCTAATTTACCCAGATAACTGCCACCCAAAGCAGGCGTAACACGAAAATCAGTATCATGATTAGAGATCTCCAAAGATAAACTCACAGGGGGAAATCCTGTCAGTTTTATAGGAAGTTGGCCTTCATTTTTTATGTAAAAAAATTCACCAAAGAATGTATCTTTATCAAAATATAAAACATCATGATTATGGATAATACCACCATCTGACTTAACAACAAGTAGGCTTGGTGGTTCAGCAGAGTCAGAAAAATCTACCACCGAATTACTCTCAGAAAATAAAGCTGAATAATCCTCATTAACTACAGGCTCACTAAACAACATATTCAAAAAAATGTTATTTTTAACCTCAATACTCTGATTGCGCGGGTCAATATAAATAGAATTCAGTATAAATTTATTCTCAGAAATAAGAGCCTTGCCAAAAACCTTTGAAATGGCTAAGCCTGCACCAAAATTGCCAGAAAACTCATTATGGCGAACAATAAGATTTTCCGCACCATCATCAACAAAAATCCCATGGGTCACTGAGGAATTGATATTGTTATTTAGAATTCTAATATCCCGACCATTGCTATGAACCCACACACAATAACAATAACAAGTTTGTATTACATTATTACGTATAGTAATATTTGAGCTAAAATCACCAACAGTAATTCCGTCTCCTGCGCTTGGACGGGCCAGAGTTCCATGTCCTGAATTGAAAATTATATTATCAAAAATATCTATGTCATTACCGGAAACAACAATATTTCCAAAATTTACAGAAGTTAATTTGTTATCGTGTATATTGATATTATCGCCAGTAACATATATTCCACCGACAGTACCGGTAATTGTATTGTTTGAGATCTCAATATTTTTGCCATGATCTATATTCACTAGTGAAAAAATATCTTGGCTTTGATCAAACTCAGCGCCGATAGATTTTTTTTCAAAAACAAGGTTATTTATTTTTATATTTTGCGTCAGAAGATTTTTATTAGCCAAAACAACTACATTTTGAGAGGAGGCTTGAAAAGAGAGATGACTTATTTCAACATCATTTACACCAGAAATATCAAAAAATGCAAGACCTATCAAATACGTATTGCTAGACAATACCACACCAAGCTCACCCGTAATTATCACACCAGAAGGCACACTAATTGGTCTCGAAACGGCATATACACCTTTCTTTAACAAGAACCTATCCCCTATTTGCCCATGCTCTATTGCATAAAAGATATCATCGCGGGGTGTTAGGATAATCTCTTGAGAAAAAGATGAAATCGAAAAAAACAAAAAAATAAAGTAAATAAATTTACTCAAAACTATCACCCCGTACTTTTCTAGAAAAATGAAGCATATTAATTAATTATTTCCGTGATATAATCAGCAATGAATTGATATCCAGAGTAATTTGGATGAAGACCATCTGGTGTAAGATAGCTTGTCCAATCGGCTGTTTCAAAGGATTTACCGCCTAAATCAATAAGCATACATTTACTACACCAGCCATTAAAAGATCTTAACTTATTGTTTACAGATTGATTTAATGTATTGAAATGATCTCTTCTCGGCAATAATGTGCTGATATATATTTTTGCTTGACTATTTTTTTCATGTAATTTCTGACTTATTTCTACAATATTATTAAAAACCTGCATATCTGTTGTTTTATCATTCGTGCCAATTAGAACAAAATAAGCATCTGAAACAGGAATACTTGGCATTTTTGCAAGTACATCCGTTGTTTTATCCCCTCCATTGCCGTCATGATTTAGACCGAAAACATCTGTATTATTTCCATTGAAATCATATCTCAATCCCTTATCTCTCATTAAGCAACGTAAATATCTTCCCCAGTGCCACCATGTAATAGAATCTCCAACAGTATCTATAGTTCGGCCAAATATCGGAGCTTTAGTATTACTATAGGATTTTAAGTTATAAAGTCCTGGCGGTGGTTGAGTCTGAAAGCCATAAGCCAAGTCATACAAATATGTTTGTTCTGTAAAAAGATGATTATATGCTCTCCCATTTAATCTAAAATAATAAGAGTGGATAGAATCTGTTACTTCATATAGATCATTGTAGCTAAATATGAGGGTCTTGTCTCCGTCGCTGGGACTTAACCAAATATCGAGAACAGTTGTAGCACTTATATTAATCAAACCAAAATCTTTTTTTACATACATTGGTGGCGTTATCAGTAGCTCACACGAAGAGGCCGAAAACGAATAATTTATACAAAACAACAATAAAAAAATTAAAAGCCTCATCTATATAACCATTATTAGTATGAAAAATAAGGGCAGAGCAATAACTGGATGAGTTTCCAGATCATTTTAGCCCTAGAAACAATCAACCGAGATCCATTGATCTTTTCTTCCTCAATGGATCAAATAAAAATTAAATAACTTATATCTCATTAAAATTAGGCAAAGCAAATACCCCGCGTATCGATTAACTTAGCCTTACTTTCTAGAAAAAGTTTATTATTTTGACAAAATATTTTATGATCAACCAGAACAACTAAGATATCAGCCTCCAAAAGAGCCTCTTCTAGACTACATAAATTTGCCACTTCGGAGATTTCAAATGGTAACTTTTGAATATAAGGCTCAACAACTAACATGGGACCCGTATGTATCGCAGCCAATTTTTTTACTATGGCAACCGCGGGACTTTCTCTCAAATCATCAATATCAGCCTTAAAAGCCAAACCCAAGCAAGCAATGCTCACATCAGAAGGTAATTTTTTCGGATTATCGAAAAGAAACGCTTCGATATTCTTTTTAATATTCTCGACAACATAAGCAGGTTTTTGATCATTCACATCACGTGCTTGAGCTATTAGTTTAGCGTGCTCAGGAGCACTCGCAACAATAAACCAAGGATCAACGGCAATACAATGTCCGCCAACACCTGGTCCAGGCTTCAATATATTCACCCGAGGGTGTCTATTAGCAAGCTGAATTAATTCCCAAACATTAATTCCTAATTCATTACAAATGATCGATAATTCATTTGCAAAAGCAATATTAACATCCCGAAAACTATTCTCTGTTAACTTACACATTTCTGCGGTGCGCGTATTTGTGACAACACACTCACCTTCAACAAAAATTTTATATAAATGTGCAGCAGCCTCTGAGCAAGCAGCTGTCATACCACCAATGATACGATCATTCGCAACGAGCTCATGTAAAACTCGTCCCGGTAGGACGCGTTCGGGGCAATACGCAATACGAATATCTGATGCTTCACCTTGAGCATGAGGAAAAGTTAAATGGGGACATGCGTCTGCCAACCACTTTGATAACTCTTCGGTAGCGCCCACCGGAGAGGTGGATTCCAATATAATCAAATTACCAGCTTTCAAAACGGGTGAAATAGCATAAGCAGCAGACTTAATGTAACTTAAATCAGGCTCATGTTGATTTTTAAAAGGCGTTGGAACCGCAATCAAAAATACATCCGCGGGCTCAGCTATGCACGTCGCTCTCAGAAAGCCCTCTGATACAACCGAGTGAACAAGAATATCTAATTCAGGCTCAACAAAATGAATTTCTCCACGATTAACAGTATCTACAACTTTTTGGTTAACATCTACACCAATCACTTTTCGTTTCCGCGAGGCAAACAACGCTGCTGTTGGCAAACCAATATATCCCAGCCCGATCACTGAGATTGTAGAAAATTTCCCTTTTTCCTCAAACATCAAATCACCTCGCTTTCGTAAATCACACTAGTTTTTTCGAGCACAAAATATTTTTCAATGGCACTAACAATTCGCTCCGATGCTGCCCCGTCACCATACGGATTTTGTGCTAGGCTCATACGATTATACAACGCAGTGTCTTGAAATAATGCCATGACCTCTTTGACAATTTTTTTTGTTTCAGTTCCAACCAAACGAACTACACCCGCGTTTATAGCCTCGGGACGTTCTGTTTTATCACGCATCACAAGGACAGGTTTGCCCAACGAAGGAGCCTCTTCCTGCACACCACCTGAATCTGTCAAAATACAATAACACTCTCTCATTAAGTATATAAAAGGCAAATAATCTACCGGTGGGATCAAATGAATATTTTTTTCTGTAGCAAGTAAGCGATAAACAGGCTCTTGCACATTAGGATTTAAATGCACCGGGTAAACAATATCAACATCAGGAAGTCGTGTTGCGATTTGCTTAAGCGCTAGACAAATACGCTCAAAGCCATCACCAAAACTTTCACGACGGTGCCCCGTGACTAAAATCATACGTCGCGAAGAGTTTAAAAAAGAAAATTGATTTTTCAGCGCGCTCACCAATAATGGCTCTTTTTCTAAGCGAGATAGACTATGAAATAAAGCATCAATCACAGTATTACCCGTTACGTAAATCCGCGTATCAATTACACCCTCTTTTAAAAGATTTGCTCGCGCACTTTGTGTGGGAGCAAAATAAAATGTCGTCATCGCATCGGTTAGTTTTCGATTCATCTCCTCAGGCCATGGAAGATATACATCACCCGTACGTAACCCGGCTTCAACATGCGCAACAGGAATACGACGATAGTAAGCAGCTAAAGAGGCAGCTAAGCACGTCGTTGTATCTCCATGAGTAAAAATAACATCGGGAGAAAACATCTCAAGTACTTGATATAAACCGGTTAAAATTTTTGATGTTAAGTCAGATAAATTTTGATTTGGTGTCATCACGGAAAGTTTGAAGTCAGGCACAATATCAAAAAAATCCAGCACAGAGTTAAGCATCTGCATATGCTGCCCGGAAACACACACTTTGCTCTCAAAAACAGGGTTGTCGGACAACTGCTGCACTAAAGGTGCCATTTTAATCGCTTCAGGTCTTGTTCCAAAAACACACAAGGTTTTAATTTTCACTTTGCTCAGTCCCTTGATTTTTTTACTCTACGATGAAATTTTTACAGTATTATCATCATGCGAATAATAATACGCATGCTTATAATACTGACCATAGTGATAATACAAGTACGACCCCTTCGTCACTTTAGTATGGAAGTTAAACACGGTACCTTGTACATGAACATTAGCATTGGAAAGACGCTTTAAAGCCAACCCAACTTCGGAAGGCTCGTGCTTTCCTGCTGCCACAACAAGATAATTTAAGGCTGAGTGCTCGGCAACCACAAGCGCATCCGTCACTAATAAAATAGGTGCGGAGTCAAATAAAACAACATCATAGGCCTTGGATACAGTGTCTATGATTGATTTGAAATTTGAGCTCATTAATAGCTCGGATGGGTCAGAAGGGTATGCGCCGCGAGACAACACACTTAAATTTTCATGCACAGAAGATAAAGATAACGCAGCATCAAGCGACTGCTTGCCTGCTAATACCTCAGCTAGTCCCGGAGATGCGGGCAGATTAAAATACTTATGTAACGTTCCCCGTCGCAAATCGGTATCAATCACAAGCACACGCTTTCCACCTGCGGCCAACAAGTAAGCTAAGTTTGCTGAAACAAAGCTCTTTCCCACACCAGGGCTCAAACCGAGAATAGAAATCACATTATTTGACGAACAGGCTAACATGACTTGGATACTTGTCCTTAAGCTACGTAATGACTCAACAGCAAGACTTTTAGGATAAGCATGCGCCACAACCAAAGACTGCTTGTCTTTAGACAAAGCGGTCGCTTCTTGACAGTATGGGATTGTAGCTAAATTAGGCAGCGTAAATCGACTTTCAATCCAGTGTGGGTCACTAATTTTGGGCCACAAAAGTTTTCGTATAAAGACAATACTAGCACCTAATAAAAATCCGGCAAGAAGAGCACCGAAATACACAATAGTTTTTCTAGTAGGTAATGGCGCATCAGGCAGTTTTGCATGTGCAAGAATGCGAAGATTGCTAACTGTACCAGCTTTTATCACTTGTAATTCTTGTATTTTTTGCAACAAGATTTTATATAGAGCTTGTCGAACCTTGACATCTCGGGCCAAATTTACGGCAAGCTGATCAGATGCGGGTAAAGACTTGAGCTCCTGACGCAACTCCTGCTCTTCTTCTTGGAGCACTTTAAATTGCGCATCTATTGCTTGCATCGCAGGGTGAGCAATTGTGTATTTTTGCGCCATTTGGATTCTTTCTATGCGCAGCTTTCCTTGTTTTTGACTAATATCCGTCAGCTGCCGAAGCAAAAACTCCGCTTGAAGCTTCAAATCAATTTTGCCACTTCTCGCACGGTATTGATTAAATCGATGCTCAGCTTTTTCAAGCTCTTTTTTAGTGATAGGTAGCTGTTGATTGAGAAAAAAGAGCGTCTGAGCAGCCTCTTGTGCTTTTTTTGCCGTATCTTTTTCCTGACTCACTTCAGCGAGTTTATTTAGAGTAGCAATAAGAACCTGAGGGTCACTGCCTGTCATCGTAGCGGTAAGCACACCCGTGCCTTGGTGCATTTTTGATCCAGTCTCTTCTATATCTAATCGAGTTAAAATCGATTGTATTACTTTCTCTGTAGAGAGTTTCTTGACTACGAATGATGAACCCACAGGTGCGTGTACATTATCAATTCTCAGCGTCACAATACCAGATATTTTTTTTCCAACAAAACCTTCAGCCAATACTTGATCATTATATAGCAAACGAATGTGGTTCGGTTTATCTATCTCACAAATCAAGGGCTTATTTATGAGTCGAGCCGGGACATCAAGGACGCCAACTATTAAAGTATTTTTATTGTTTTTTTTCCAAAATCGCTCGAACCAAGTCAACTTAACTTGTGATTGAATATCTAGACCTAAAGTATCAATGACAGGCTCTAACACAAAGCGAGATTTAATCAGAGCAATCTGTGTAGGCGCAGAACCACCACTGTCACCTCCAAATAAAGCTGACAAACTAGAAGACATCCCGCCACCAAAACCAGGCTGTTTCGAGTCTACCTGTAACAACACACTAGACTGATATTGTGGCACTAATCTCATTGCATATATCCCTGCAACGCCCAAACACAGAAAGACACAGGCTAAAATAAGCCACTTATGAGCCAAAAGATCATACATCAGCGCTTTAATGTCTATTTCTTCCGAATGGCGCTCGTGAGATTGCATCGTTGACGTCGTATTCATGCTACTCCTTTTCTCACCTATGAATTTTTCACAATACTTTGAGTAAACCAAACCGTCTGCACAATCGGCAACAGCTGATCCAACGTACGGTTGAATTGAGCCATCGGTGCGGCAGACACGTAAAGAATATCTTTAGGCTGCAAACTAAAATGTTCTGCTAATAATAATTTATCGGGTGTTTTCGCATCCAGCCAAAAAATCTGTGGATGCGTATAATCGCCTCGAATGACGTAAATACTGCTTGGGTCAGCATATTTCGAGTCAATCCAACCCGAAAGTGCCAATGCATCCGCAATAGATAACCGCTGATCCGTAATCGGCAAAAAGCCTGTTTTTACCACTTCACCTAATACATAGACTTTTTGACCTCTGAAATCAGCCACACGCACATTCACTTGAGGATTAGGAATATATTTTTCTAAACGCTTGGAGATTTCTCGCCGAACTCGATCCACTGTTTTGCCTGCAACACTCACGTACCCCACCAGCGGGAAGTAAATTTGTCCGTTTTCATCCACTAAATAACCGGCTTGTCCCGCAGCGCCCTGCATACCAGGTGTCAGTGCAGTATTGATTTGAGTCTCAGACTTAAACTCTTCATGCCCCCATACATGCACATGCAACACATCCGCAGGAGAGATTCGATAATGATGTCGTCCCACACGCTGATCTGCAATGAGAGAAGGCGTAATAGGAACAAGAGTCGGCTCTACATGGATTTTCTGTCGCACTATATTTTTACGCATGGCGGATGTATTTAAATTTTGCATGCCAGGCATAACATTTATATCACAACCTGATAACAAAATAGCGCCTGTAATTAACGATAATTTTTTTAGCATATCACTTCCATACTCGCTCGTACCATTCTTCAATTCCCTGCTCAATTAAAGATAACGCTTGCTCAAAAATAATTTGAGGACGACGGAAAGGATCAGGGACATCAAAGCCACCCCACTTTCCAATACGGTGCACTCGACCACGCATACTTGTATATTGCTGCTCAATTTGCTCTTGCTGATCCGTTGTCATTGTTAAGACTAAATCTGACCCAAAAAAAATCTCTGGCGTTGCTTGGCGTGCACGATGGGCAGAAATATCGACTCCACGCGCGCTCATGAGCGCCACAGAAGTTGGGTCTGCGGGATGATCGACCAAAGCCGCGAGCCCTGCTGAGCTCACTTTTGCAGTCGGATATTTAGATTTGAGTTTAACAGCAAGGAGCGCCTCGCCGATCGGGCTTCGGCAGATATTACCGATACAAACCACCAAGACATTCTCAATCATAGCCGGGTACAACATCCTCTGTTAATCCGTGATAACAACCAGACGATACAGAACAGCGAAATCGAAGGCAAGTATTTTTTATATTTTTTTAGGGATACAATCTACCCATTACACTCTAAGATGAACAATACAATGAATACGCTCATTATTATCGGTGCAGGTGGTCATGGTAAAGTGATTGCAGAGACCGCACTCGCTGCAGGTTGGTCAACCATTGCTTTTTATGACGATGCGTACCCGAGCACGCGCCACACGGGTCAATGGGAGATACTCGGTACATCAATCGACCTATTAAACACTCAGTCAAACAGCCCAATAGTCATCGCCATCGGCAACAATATGACTCGCATACAAAAAGCAACGCAATTTAAAGAGGCTGGCTTTCGATTCGCAACGATTATCCATCCTCGCGCAATCATCAGTCCATCCGCAAAAATTGGTGAGGGAACCGTTATTTTCGGCGGCGCCGTCGTCAATGCCTATGCCACAATTGGGGATCATTGTATTATTAATACCAATTCGACCGTTGAGCATGAGTGCCACCTTAACGAAGGAGTACATGTCTCTCCCAATGCAGCTTTAGGCGGCGGAGCCCAAATTGGCTCGATGAGCTGGGTAGGGATTAGCGCATGTGTCAAACAAGGCGCACGCATTGGAGAGTCTGTCATGATCGGTGCTGGTGCTGCGGTAGTAAGAGACTTACCGAGCTATTGTACCGCACTTGGCGTGCCGGCTCGTGTGATTGAGAAAAACTAATTTAAAATGTATTTTTTAAGTATACTTTAAAAAAATGCAAACACAAACACATGAAATAGCTTGCTTACACACACCGGAGACAACTTTTTTGACAATTTGAATTCTCAAATGGCTCAATCATGCCGCGTTCGACAAGAGTTTGAAGCATGGCTTTTAATACAGAAACATCCGTATGAAACACGCGTGCTAAATGATTGATACTCACACCACCTTCACGCTGAACGTAATCACGAAGTTGCAGTAACATGATGCCCCCCGTCTAAAGATAGCCGATATTTCAACCAACGCTGTACTATAAAAACGATTACAGCTATCGCAATTAACCATTCCAGCGTTTGACTAGGATGTCGCACGACTGTTGCAACTTGGTAGAATGATGTTGCGGCCACATAAGCCACCACCGTCGACCAACCTACTGAAAACCACATCAACCGTTTAGTTGCTTCACTACGAATCACCGCAATTGTCGATACACAAGGCACATATAGCAAGATAAATAGTAAGTAGGCATACGCCCCCACTGCGCCATCAAATTGTTGCACCATTACCCCATAAACCGAGGTTCCAGCAGTCGCCATATTTGCATATAAACCATTCAACGTACCTATGACCACCTCTTTTGCCAACACGCCAGTTATCAACCCCACCGTAGCAGGCCAATTGCTTTGCGTTAACCCCATGGGTGTAAATAAAAATGTTAAATGCTGACCAACCCAAGCCAAAATAGAATCATGTTCTGCCACAAGATGTCCGTCAAAAGAATAGGTGCTCAACGCGCCTAATACCGCACATACAGGGACAATAATCTTGCCCGCACGCAAGATAAATCCCTTTAGTCGATACATGGTTTCGCGTAATAAACGACTCAATAATGGACGATGATAAACAGGAAGCTCGAGAATTAATGGTGCGTGCTGCCCCTTAAATAGCGTGTTACGAAGCATAAAGCCTGTAAGCAATGCCATACCAATACCCATTAAATAGAGTGAAAACACAATGTTTTGACCAGCATTCGGGAAAAATGCCGCCACAAAAACCGCGTAAATGGCAAGACGAGCACTGCATGACATAAACGGCGTCATTAAAATAGTTAGAAATCTATCACGCTCATTGTCTAAAGTGCGTGTGGCCATAATCGCAGGCACATTACAACCAAAACCAACAATAAGCGGCACAAACGCCTTTCCGGGCAAACCCAATGCTCGCATAGCCCTATCCATGATAAAAGCAGCCCGAGACATATAGCCAGAGGCTTCAAGTAAGGACAATGAAAAATACATACACGCCATCACCGGAATAAATGTCAGCGTCGTACTCAGCCCTCGACCCACCCCATTCGCAAGCCACGCAATCACCCCGTCTGGACAATGAAAATAGGCTAAAACACGCGTTGGCAACGCTACAAATAACGCTTGTGTAGCAAAATCAAACACACCTTGTAATGCGCCGCCCACGTGGATGGCGAAAAAAAATAAAGCATACATCAGCGCAAAAAAGAGCGGTAATGCAAAAAATCGATGTAACAAAACACGATCAACCCTAGCTGTCCAACGATTACTTGCGTCTGTCGCTCGCGTCTGTATTTTTCGAGTTAACTGATTAATTGCAGTGTAACGCGCATCCGCCAAAAGCAAATCTAAAGGCTCTGTGCATGAAGGCAATGACACATTTTTTGTCAGCAACGTATCGCCCTCTGCTGCACGATAGGTTAAATATGTTAATGCACGAGAATTTTGCTGTTTTTGCAATTGCGCTGAGACAAAATCAAGCGCGTTTTTAGTCTCATTAGAAAGATGAAGCGGTAGCATCTGGGGTGAAGGCAACGAGGCAACTAAACATTGAGTGAGTGCTGAAATCCCCACACCACGATGAGCTTCTAACGCGACAACAGGGCAATTAAACGCCGTTGAAAGGACATTTAAATCAAGCGTAGTACCTTGTGAACGAGCTAAATCCATCATATTCACAGCAATAATCACTGGAATACCTAACTCTAATAACTGGCTCGTCAAATACAAATGACGCTCAAAAGCACAGCCATCAATGACATTAATAATACAATCAAAATCTAAGGCGGCGACGGCTTTAGCCGTAATTTGCTCATCAAGGCTTGCTTTGGCAGAAGAAGTCAACGTGTACACACCAGGCAAATCAGTCAGTTCAACATCGACACTACCCGTCTTAAACACCCCTGTTTTCTTTTCGACGGTCACGCCCGGCCAATTACCAACGTGCTGATGCTCACCGGTGAGCGCATTAAATAAAGTTGTTTTTCCACTGTTTGGGTTACCGATAAGCAGTACACGCATCACACATACTCCCATACTAAACCGGAAGCTTCATCCTCGCGAATCACAAGCGACAAACCTCGAATTTGCATCTCTAGCGGACAACCAAAAGGCGAACGGCGCACCACGCGCGCCTCAACACCACAAGTGACCCCAAGCGCAATTAAACGCCGGCGATAATCAGCATCAATCACACCATAGTGTGATAATCGCACGACATCTCCTGGCTGCAGGTCTGTTGTCTTTATCATGATTTTAGTGAAATTGAACTCTCCTGGCTGCTATTCTAACACAAATACAATCGATAATCATTCTCGAGTTGATTAAAAATAAACCTTAAGACTATTCATCGACGATTCGTCGAGAGACCTCCGCTTTTGACCAATACTCATAAGATTGCATTTCTTTTAACCGACTTTCTGTGCGTAAAAATGTTTCTCGCATTGGGCCATTAGGATAAATACCCTCCGGTGTCGTTTCAGCCGAAAGAACAAGACGTATCTTTCTGTCATACATCACATCAATAAAATGGATAAATAAAATCGCATGTGTCGTATCATCAGGCGAAATCATCGGTACACGACTGACAAAAATAATGTTAAATTTATCTGCGAGCTCTAAATAATCTAATTGGCTACGCGGCAAGTTACAAATGACATCAAACTCAAACCACACAGCGATATCACCTTTTTTTCTATAGAGAATCTCTCGATTTTGTATACAAATTTGGCCCTCTTGTTCGCACGCTCCAGCAAGTTCATCAAACGATTGCTCTAGTAAAACGTCACTTGCAGGATTACAAGGTGTCACATAAGTTTTAGGCATACTCATTTTACCTAGGCGATGGTCATCGTGCTCATCTAAAATCATTACATCACAGTGTGTTTTAATGAGCTCAATCGCCGGAATAAAACGCTCTCGATGCACACCACCCAGATACAAGTCATCCGGCTTCGTATTTGCTGTAATCACAAAAATAACACCCAGTGATACCAAATGCTTGAGCAGATCTGCCAAAATCATCGCATCAGCAACGTCATGCACCAAAAACTCATCTAAACATAAAACTCGAATAGAATTCGCGAGCTTTTTAGCCACACGAATCAATGGATTAGGCGCACCCTGTACGCGACGTAATTCGGCATCAACTTGCTGCATAAAGCGATGAAAATGAACTCGAGCTTTATGCTTATCCGGTAAGCTTTCATAAAATAAATCAAGCACATACGTTTTGCCAACCCCCACAGGACCATATAGATAAAGACCCTGGCAACGCTTGTGCCTAAAAAACCAGGTTCGCTCCTGTAATACCTTAGATAGTTTGTCCAAAGCAATCACAGCCTCGCGCTGTGCATAGGAAGGCTTAATTTCACCAGATTTTATTGCCGCATCATAACGTTGTAGTAATTGAGTCATTTTAAATACTGTGGAATGGTATTTAATAAGCGCTCTTTAAGAGCAATCAACTGACCATGAAAAAAGTGCCCGGCTTGAGGAAAGCTTAAAACAGGTAGCGTCGCACGCTCTGCAAATTCAAATACGAGTTGTGGAGGAGAAACATCATCTTGCTCACCCTCAACAATAAGCCAAGTCGATGGCGACAAAGACCACTCCTCGTAATTATAATGATGCACAGGAGGCGCTATCGTCAGCAACAACGCATGAGGATGCTGGGCTGCGGCTCGATAAGCAACGTAAGAGCCAAATGAAAATCCAGCAAAACAAACACGGGCCGAAGAAAAATGCATCAAAGCTTGCTCAACAACACAAAGCATATCCTCGCTCTCACCCACACCGTGATCATAATGTCCTGGTGTTTGCCCCACCCCACGAAAATTAAACCTAAAACTCGCAATCCCAAGGTCTTTAAAGACACGCGCTAACGTGGTCACCACCTTGTTTTGCATGGTTCCGCCTTGCAAAGAATGAGGATGTCCTAAAATGGCGACATAATCAGAGGATGCGTTTTCCGGAAGGGTCAGTATGGTTTCTAGCGGCCCGCTTTTTCCATCTAAGAAAAAAGCATGCTCACCTGGTTTTTGAGGAAATAGATTCATTATTTTTGTATCAATAGAGAATCTTGTATTTTAATCTTAGCGTTACTATTTATTCAATCATTGTAAAAAGGTGGGCACACATTTATGGGCAGGTCAAAGTCAAACTAGATGAAATAGACGTAACTTGGCCCGTTCCAGAACACGTCCCTGTTGCACAACCTGATGTGGCAGTGCATGCGCCGTTTGACGTAGTGGTATTAAAACGGTCGAAATTTACAGAGCCCGCTGTGGTACCATTCGGACAAATCATTCTTGCAAAATTTACTGAGCCTTGAGTAACGATGGGACCATCCGTCGTTGATAAATAGTAAGTGTGAGTGCCGCTTGTAATACCGAAAGTACCGCTAACCCATGCGGTTCCAGTCGACACGCCCCCTGAGCAATTTGTACTAGTGTAACCTTGCATGCGGGTTTGCGTGATATTCCCGTCTTGCGCAGCGATCACTGTGACCGGCGCTGCCGGTGAAGAAAAAAGCGTGTTAGACCACACACTTTGACCTGCAAAAGTGTTGAGCGAGTGTATTAATCCCAAGCAAATAAAAAGAGCGCGATTAAATTTTTTTATGAGTGCGTTTGCCATAAGCCACCTGTCGCTTCTGCATTGTTTGATGTATTCCCGCCGTGAATATTCGTTTCAATCAAGCTGACTAAAACAGGCTTAAAATATATTTTTTTCACAGAATCAGTGTCTGTTTTTGGGGGAAGATTTTCGTCCATGATCATTTTCTAAGTTTTAGAACTATTTAAAGGCTTTTGATTTAATCATGCAAGAGTTAATTTATACTTCATCAGGAGTTTTTCATTGAACTCCACAAATATTTTGCATTTCTTATCCGATTCGCTATCATAAACCTTGCATTGACTCTTTTATGAGCAATGACTGTTCGTCCATTTAAAATTCATAAGGAGGACTTGATCCATGAGACAGGTACCTAAAAAAACTTGCTTTTGCCTCTCCAAAATCCAGAGAGGTGTCCAATGAACATCCTAGATTTCAAACGTAAAAAACAACAACATCAAAAAATTACGATGCTCACTTGTTATGACTACCCTTCTGCTCGCCTCATCGCGGAGTCTAATATTGATTGCATTCTAGTCGGGGATTCTGTAGCGATGGTGGTTCATGGCCATCCGACCACAGTCAGTGCAACAATGGAAATGATGGTCATGCATACAGAAGCGGTCGCGCGTGGTGTTGGGAAACAATTCCTCATCAGTGACTTGCCTTTTTTATCTTATCGTACAGGCATTGAAACCACAGTCGCTCATGTTGCCCGATTAATGCAGGCCGGAGCCCAAGGCATTAAGCTCGAAGGTGCCGATGAAGATGCATGCGCAACAATACGATATTTAGTTAGCGCAGGAGTCCCTGTGATGGGTCACATCGGTTTAACGCCACAATCAGTGCATCAACTCGGTGGCTGGAAAGTTCAAGGTAAAAAAGAATCAGAGGCACGTCGACTGCTTGATGAAGCTAAAGCGCTTGAAGATGCGGGGTGTTTTGCAGTGGTTTTAGAATGTATCCCACAGGCTGTGGCAGAAGCCATCACTGAAATGTTAAGCATCCCTACCATTGGAATTGGTGCAAGTATGGCGACCGATGGTCAGGTTTTAGTTTGGCACGATGTGTTGGGGCTACAAACAGAGTATTTACCCAAATTTGTAAAACAATATTTACCGGGTAAAGAAGTCATATTGAACGCCATCAATCATTACGCCGAGCAAGTGCAGCAAGCTGATTTTCCTGCAGAGGAGCATACGTACTCATGAAACAATTCGATACTCTCCAAGCATGGATAGAGGAAAGGCAAACTCGCGGAAAAAAAACGCTGGGCTTCGTTCCTACGATGGGCAATTTACATATCGGCCATCTCTCCCTTATTCGCCGTAGCCAAGAGGAAAATGATGATACCTTAGTCAGCATTTTCGTCAATAAAGCGCAATTTAACAATACACAAGATTACGAATGCTATCCCAGAACCCTAGATGCTGACTTAGCATGCCTTAAAGATGCGAATGTCAGCTATTGTCTTTTACCCAATATGGATGACATGTACCCGGATGGCTATCGACTCCAGGTGCACGAGACAACAAATCATCAAAAATTGGAAGGCGCACACCGCCCAGGACATTTTACTGGTGTCTTGACTGTTGTGATGAAGCTTCTCAATCTCGTACAACCAACACATGCTTACTTTGGCGAAAAAGATTTTGAGCAATTGCAATACATTAAAGACATGGTAAGCGCATTTTTCATGGATGTGAAAATTATCGGCTGCCCCACATTACGCGAAGAAAGCGGCCTTGCTTATAGCTCCCGCAACAATCGATTAAGTAAAGAGGGTAAAAAAGAAGCTGATGCATTTGCTCAGTGCTTTCATAAAACAGCGCGACTCAGTCTGCATGAAGCCCGACAAGCGCTTGCTGACTTCGATATCGAATATCTTGAAGACGATGCCGAGCGACGATTTGCCGCTGTTCGTATTGATGGCATAAGATTGATTGATAACTACGCACTCACGCCTCCCCTGTCAATGTAGAAAGCATACGTTCTATTGAAGATAAATGTGTTTCTACATCATCCAGCGCATGCTGCAGCGTCCGTGCGGCATGCGAATTCTCTTGATTTTGACTGAGGGCACGCTGAAGCGCTGATTGCTGCAACAAGAGTCGCTTATGTTCTTGACGAACGGACTCCAACCACTGCTGTCTTGTCGCCAACTGTTTCATCTCTACACGGGTATGAGTCGTGTTGATTTTTTTTTGCCGATGTTGATGACAAAGCTGCAATAAAACTTGCATCTTTAAATTCACTTGTTTTGCCAGATAAAGTACAACAGGCGATCGCTGCTCGGAAGCCTGTTCTAAAAGTGATTTTAAATGCAATAAATCCGAACGAAGTTCATGAATAAATGTTAAAGAGCTTATTGCTTCAGCAAATTGACTCGCTCTAAAAAGTCCTTTAGGCAGTTTGACGGAATGAATTTTACCTACTTCATCTAATCGATACTCAAGCTCAGGTAAGCGGTTGGTAAGTGTTTCAACAATTTCAATCACCGATGACATCAGGATGCTCCATGCAGTCAATACTGCATAACAGTTGCATTTGGGGGTTTTTTGGGTATATATTCGTAACACACCTACTTATTATTGTAATCGTTTTTTGATGGGTAAAATAGCGCTTTATTTGGCAGGAGGGGGAGCACGAGGGGCTTATCAAGCAGGTGTATTAAAAGCCGTGCACCAAATCCTCCAGACTCGAGTTTCACCATTCCACATGATTACTGGCGTAAGCGTAGGTAGTATCAATGCCGCGATATTGGCCCAATATGCAAATGATTTCGCAACAGGCGTGAGCCGCTTAGAAGAGCTTTGGCGCAATATCCACTGCCAGCAGATTTATAACGCAAGTAACTATGCATTGGGTTCGTCGCTTGCGCGAAATTTGAGCCACTTTCTCATTCGTCAGCGTAAATCAGGATATTTGCTAGACACGTCTCCTCTTTATCAATTTATTGAAGAAAATGTCGACTTCAATCAGATTCGTGAAAATATTAAACATAAATATCTTGAGACATTTGAAGTTATTAGTAACTGCTATGAACTACAACAAACCGTCTCTTTTTATGAACACTACGCACCAAGCTTCAACGATTGGCATTACCCTCGCCATGCGAGTCAACGCTGCAGTTTCACTACCAATCATATTTTAGCGTCTAGTGCGCTGCCTTTATTTTTCCCACCTATCAGCTTGGATGGTTTTAATTACGGTGATGGAAGCATTGGTTTAGTGTCGCCCTTACGCGGCGCGTTACGATTCAACGTCGACAAGATTCTTATTTTAGGTACACGACAGCAGGCTACTTTACCACATGTTGAAAAATGGCGAAGTTCAGAGATTGGTTTTGCACATATTTTAGGAAACATGCTTAATGGATTATTTTTAGACAATCTGGACCGCGATATTGAAACAGTCAATCACATGAATGATATCGCACGATTGCTTTCTATCTGGAAAAAGCGCCAATCTCCTTGGCGACCGGTCGAAACCATGCACTTACGCCCCAGTACAGATGTGGCCTCTATCGCACAAAACAAATACAAGAGCATGCCCACATTATTACGTTTTTGTTTAAACCTACTCGGCGCGCAGCATCACTCGGGTGATCTATTAAGCTTTTTGCTTTTTGAAAAAGAATTCACTCAAGAACTGATTCATTTGGGGTATCACGACACATTGTCTAATGCCGCAGCAATACAGACTTTTTTCCAGGACTAAGAGGGAAAACACCATGCCAAATGGCAAAAGCTTCCCGCGCTTGCTCAACTAGCATTGAAAAACCATCAGAAGCCTGACATCCATGGCTATTCGCCCAATGCATAAACGGTGTATTTTCTTCTGGATGGTAAGTTAAATCGTAACAATAAGGTTTTTGGGCGAGCCACGCACGTGGCAAAGCTCCAAACTCAAGATTCTTACCCGTCGTGTTGATAACAAACTCAAAATCCGAGACCTCTTCGTCAAAAGATATCACGCCAATATTCTCAAAAGTCAAACTTAAACGTTGAGCATGCTCATGCGTTCGATTAGCCAATGTCACACAGGCACCTTTATCTTGTAATGCCGGAATAATTCCTCGTGCAGCACCTCCTGCACCAAGAATTAAGATACGCGCGCCAGATACATTTCCTAAAACACGACAAAGACCAATACCGTCGGTATTATCTGCGTGCAACATGCCTTCTTTCATCCAAAGCGTATTCGCTGCACCCGCACGCTGGCAACGTGCGGTACGGATCTCACTCATCTTAAACGCTTGCTCTTTGAAGGGTGCCGTAATATTCAGACCAAGCCCGCCTTGCTGAAAAAACAAATGCACGTGTCTTTGGAAATTAGACTCTACAAGAATACGCTCGTATTCAATACATACTCCCACATCGCGAGCAAACTGTTGATGAATCAGCGGCGATAAGCTATGGACGATGGGATTACCCATCACTGCATATCGCCCGACACTTTTCACACTTTCTCCAAACTTTTTACCACTTTTTCAGTCAAATCTTTTGATAAAGAGTGTGTAGATAAGCGCTCCAATTCTTTTAACATCAACTGTTGTCTTGGCTTATCATAACGTTGCCATCGAGTAAACGGTGTTGCCAGTGCAGAGGTGACTTGTGCATTGATTTTATCTAGTTGTAATAACATTTCCGTTAAAAAACGATATCCACTACCATCAATCGCATGGAAATTTCGAGGGTTCGCCTGACAAAAAGCCCCAATCAATGCGCGGACTTTATTAGGATTGGTCATCACAAACTTAGGGTGTGTCAACAACGACTGAACCTCGGACAAAGTGTGAGCAGCTTCGCTTGTCGCTTGTACAGAAAACCATTTATCAAGCACCAAATCATTTTCTTTCCATCGCGTATAAAAAGTCTCTAATGCAAAAGAGCGCTTATCACTATCCGGACCGTTCACTAATAATCCTAAACTACTTAACACGTCGGTCATTGTTTTGGCCTGCTTAAATTGTGCCTCACAACAAGAAAGTGCATGTGCTTCCCGTGCAGTCATCATCAACCACAAACAAACATGCTTTAATCGACGCCTTGCATAAGCTTCACCATGCATGGCGTGATCTTCGGCTTTATTCAGGCGCTCATATAACGCATGCGCATCATGAGCCAATACACCAGATAGTTGTTTTTTAAAGAGGTCTCTAACGTGCTCCATACGCGTCACATCAACCTCTGACAAGGTATTTGCCAACATTTCAAATGTTGGTAACGTCAATAGCTCTGCGCGCAATGCCTGGTTGAGCGTTTCATCATTCAAAATATCTTGATACGTTTTTAACAAAGTTTGATTCAGATGCCAATTTGCCGTGTCATCGGTTTGATATGCTTCAAATAAAGCATTCTGGGCAAGCTGTTGCGAAACATCCCACTTCACAAAGCCATTTTCGTCATAACGCAAAATTAATAACAAATCATCAAAAGATACGTCTCGCTGCAGCACAATCGGCGCAGAGAAATTTTGTAGCAATGAAAGCAACGGTTTTTCTTTTAAGCCATGGACTTCAAACGTTTGTACAGCTTGTGTGAGCTCAAAATAATCAGTAGAAAGATTCATTGCCTCGCCGTAATGATCAAAAAGTCGGTAGCGAATCGGTATCACAAAAGGTTTTTTGATTTGCTTATCAGGTGTAGTGGGACAGGTTTGCTCGAAAGTGACACGTAGTGTGCCGTTCTCATAAGACTCGGAAATAAGTTTGACATGAGGGGTTCCGGCCTGGCTATACCACAGCATAAACTGAGACATATCACGCTGATTTGCATCACTCATTGCACGAACAAAATCATTGATCGTCACCGCTTGACCGTCATGACGCTCAAAATATAAATTCATTCCTTTCCTGAAGCCCGCTTGACCAAGCAACGTCGATTGCATGCGAATCACTTCTGCACCCTTATTATAAATAGTTGAGGTGTAAAAGTTATTAATTTCTTGATAAGACTCAGGCCGGACTGGATGCGCCATACGCCCCGCATCCTCTGGAAATTGCGCTTGCTTTAGAGCACGCACATCCATAATACGATTGACATCTCGAGAATTCATATCACAGGAAAACTCTTGATCACGAAATACGGTCAAGCCTTCTTTCAAACTTAATTGAAACCAATCGCGACAAGTCACCCGATTCCCTGTCCAATTATGAAAATACTCGTGTGCCACAACGCCTTCAATATCCGCATAATCTGTATCTGTTGCGGTTTCTGGACGAGCTAAGATGTATTTCGCATTAAAAATATTCAGACCTTTATTTTCCATCGCGCCCATATTGAAGTCGCTGACGGCCACGATCATATAAAGATCGAGATCATATTCTCGCCCAAAGTGCTCTTCATCCCAACGCATTGCTTTTTTCAGAGAGTGCATCGCATGCGCACATTTATCTTCATTACCATACTCTACATAAATACGCAGGTCGATTTCACGGCCAGAACAAGTTTCAAACGTATCTCGCACACAAGCTAAATCACCAGCAACTAGCGCAAAAAGGTAAGAAGGTTTTTTAAACGGATCATGCCATAGCGCCCAATGACGACCATCGGGCAAATCTTGCCCATCCACCCAATTACCGTTGGAAAGCAGTACAGGATACTTCGTTTTATCTGCAATAATTTTTGTCGTAAAAACAGTCAACACATCGGGTCTATCGAGAAAATAGGTAATCCGCCTAAAGCCCTCGGCTTCGCATTGTGTACAAAACAATGCATTAGAACGATAAAGACCTGAGAGTGACGTATTATGCTGGGGCTCGAATTGCGTGACGATAGTCAAATTCAACAGATCTAAACTCGTGTGAATAGTTAGCCCATTCTCATCTAACGTATAATCTGAGAACGGCTTATCATCTAAACGGAGCTCAACAAGCGTCAATCCTTGCCCTGATAAACGTAAATCACCCGAAGATTGGCGTTTGAGGGTCATCCGATTTTCAACTAATGCGTGGGAGTCAAAAAGTGAAATCTCCAGGAAAACAGCATCAATTAAAAAATTAGAAGGGCGGTAATCTTTCAAAAAAACAGTTTGATTCGACATTATTCATCCTTTATTGCACGCTCCGGATACAAAGTCTTTACAGCCTCAATGTCCAGAGGGCTAATTTCATCACGTTGACCAATCGTAACATCATCTACTAAAGGCACAATCGTTTTTTCACCATTTTTAGAAAAAGCATAAGGACTATAGTGCATAATCGATTGGTAGTTGTATGGGCCATGATCCACACCATCTGTCAGGTGCTGATCAAAATTATATTTTTTTCGATCATCGATATTTTCCCATAAAATGCGGACGTAATTATCTCTATCCATTCTCGATTGTTCGTGCCATAACCCAAGGATATGCCCAAGCTCATGCGCGGTAATCATTTTTGTGCAGCGTGATGACAACAGCACGTATTGCTTACCACCATTTCGCCCCACATAAGATGAACACATTTTTCCACCATCCGGCATGAACACAACATAATCAGGGTAATTGGCTTGATTTTCATCCGTCAGTGGAACAAATTTTACAAACGTCGATTTTTCCCAAAGCGCGATAGCATCAATCACTGCATCACGATTTGCCGCAGGTAAATTCGGATCAATTTTGTAAGGAATAATGCCCTGAGGCCAATAATTTGTACGAAGCTTAATGATTGAGGCTTGGGGAGCAAGATTATTCGATGATAATTTCTTCAAGATAATATCGTCTTCAACCACCGCATAGCCACTCATTTCCTCATAAACCACTTCCGTCAATCCATAAATAGGATGCTCCAGTTTCATTTTTTTAATCTCACCCGCATGAGACGATAATGCCGTCAGACTAAGAACTAAAGACATCATCAAATAACAAATATTTCTCATACATTCTCCTCTCGTTGAAGAAGTAAAGCACGCTCATACACTTCATTTTTATGCTTCCCCGTTAAAGCAATCGTTAGCTTAACCGCTTGCTTTAACGGCAATTCTTTTAGTAATACACTCAAATGACGACTGACATCATCTTCAATAATCAGCGCTCTTGGGGGAAGAACCAGCACAAACTCTCCTTTGAGTCGCGCTTTATCTTCTGCCAACCAATGCATTAAAAATTTTGCATTACCTGATTTAAAACACTCGTGGGTTTTTGTTAACTCTTTCGCAAGGACGAATTCATACTCCTCCCCAAAGACATCGCTAATGCTTTCTATGCAAGCCTCAATACGATGCGTTGACTCGTAAAGCACAAGCGTATGCGGCAAACAAGCATAACTCTCGAGCTTTTTAAGTCGTGCAGAAGACTTCGGTGGTAAAAAACCAATAAATGTAAATACATCTGTCGGTACACCTGACGCACAGAGAGCCGCAATCAATGCGCAAGCACCAGGTATCGGCACCACAGGAATTTCTTTTTCACGCGCAATTTTAACTAAGACAAACCCAGGGTCACTAATCAAAGGCGTCCCCGCATCACTCACTAACGCGCAACTTTCCCCAGCTAACAATCGCAATAAAACTTCTTCGCTTTGTTGCGCCTCATTGTGAGCATGAAAAGAAAATAAAGGTTTCTTGATACCAAAAAGTGTCAAAAGTGGCGCTGTATGGCGTGTATCTTCCGCTAAAATAAAATCGACTTGCTTCAGTGTAGCAAGTGCTCGAAAACTGATATCTTCTCGATTCCCTATTGGGGTTGAAACTAGATATAAAACCCCGGGACTTGTGATGGTTGTCATGATAGTTTATCCTGTCTCGTTCTTCCGTTGAGATACTTCAATATGCGACACTTCCAATTTCTATTTATTGTACTAATGGTCTTATTTTTGGCAAATTGTAGCACAATAACAGAAACCTCACCACGTCAATCGCGATCGATTTTAAGTCCTTACACACTGCCTGCAGAGGCTTATCTTGCTATGGCTAAAAAGCAAACCGGAGAAGAGCAACAAGAATTGTTGATTATGGCAGCAGGACGCTACTTACAAGAGGGGCGATGGCAACAAGGCAATGCTATTTTAGCACAAGTTGAACCCTTGTCTGAAGAAACTGCAGATGAAAAGAAAATTCTTCAAGCTAAAATTTTGCTCGTGCGTGGACAAACCAATACAGTATTAACAACGCTAGGAGGCATTAAAGCACTGCGTCAACTCACAGATTACTACCAAGCCGAATACCACGATATCCTAGCGCAAACATATCAAAAACAAAACAATCTCATTCTTTCTGTCTCCGAGAGAATCAAGCTTGAGCCATTATTACCGGACGAGCAAACTCAACAAAATAATCGCCGAGCACTCTGGCTCTCTCTGACGCACCTACCCATTGAAGAGCTCGAAACACTGACACTAGAAACACCTAAAGGGTCGGTGATTCAAGGTTGGTTAAAATTAGCGACTATTTCGCGCAAATACCATTTACGCCCACAGATGATGCTAACACAACTCGAACAATGGCAAGAAGAATATCCACGACATCCAGGCATTGGACTACTCCCATACTCTCTTGAAGAAATGAGAATGCATCTTTATCCTCCGCCGAAAAAAGTTGCGTTACTTTTACCACTTACTGGTGTTCTTGCAGGACCAGGTATTGCTATCAAAGAAGGATTTTTAGCAGCATTAGAAGCGAGTGGTGCGGCTCAATTTATGCATGTCCGATTCTATGACACCAATGCTTTAGCAATTGCGGCCCTCTACGAACAAGCATGCCAAGAAGGTGCCCAGCTCATCATTGGCCCATTAACTAAAAATGACGTGGCAAGGGTAGCCGAACTCGAGCACCCAGTACCGACTATTTTACTCAATGATGTGCGAACGCCACTCCCTCCTGATACCTTTCAATTTGGATTATCGCCACAACTTGAGGCAAGACAAGTTGCCGCACGTGCACAAAAAGAAGGTTATTCTCGGGCGCTCATCATTCGCTTAGATAATGCCTGGGGAGAGGAGATTGCAAATGCATTTCAAGATCAATGGACTTCCAATGGTGGACAAATTGTAGATACCCTACGCTATCAACCTCAAGATAATTTTAATCAGCGTATTCGGAGCATATTACATATCGATGCCAGTGAAAGTCGCACTCGTCAAATCAAGCAGCTTCTTGGACGATCGATTGAGTCAACACCTCATCGCAGACAAGACTTCGATGTCATTTTTCTTATAGCGTACCCTTCTAGCGCACGCCAAATCAAACCATTGCTCAATTACTATTATGCTGGTGACGTCCCCGTTTATGCAACCTCCAGCGTTTACGGAGGCAGTCTAAATACGATGCGGGACAGAGACTTAAATGGCATTATTTTTTGTGATCTTCCCTGGGTTTTTTTACACAACTTAGGTGATAAAAATTGGCCTGAGCAATTGAATAGTTACAGCCGTCTTTACGCCTTGGGTGTAGATAGCTTTACGCTCACAACAATGCTCAATGAGCTACTCCTTTTTCCTGCGATTAATAACGAAAATGGGATTCTTTATCTTAACACCAATCATCAAATTTCTCGGATTTTAGCATTTGGACAATTTAGAGAGGGTAGACCAGAGCGTATTCCTGATTAACAAAGAGAGCGCCCCCCGTCCACACGAAAAGTCTGGCCTGTCACAAATGAATTTTGAATTAAAGCAAGTACCGCCATGGCTATCCAATGAGGATCACCATGGCAATCGAGCGGTGTTTTTGCAATAATCGATGCCTTATCCGCATCAGCTAATATGTTTTCTCCCTCAGGCCAAGCAATCGCCCCCGGAGCAACCGCATTCACACGAACATGAGGCGCATATTCTTTCGCTAAAGCCTCTGTTTGCATCTTAAGTGCCGCCTTCGTTTGGCAATATATACCGTATCCTCGCAAAGGTTTTTCTGCATGAATGTCGGTTAAATTAACAATCACACCTCGTTGTTTTACAAGAAAAGGGAATGCCGATTCACTTAGCCAATAAGGAACATTCACATTACTATTCCACATTTCCTCAATAATCGAACGCGCAACCTTTTCTTGTACGGGTGTGCGCACAAACACAGAGGCATTGTTCACCAACACATCCAACCGCGACTGCCAAGCCTCTGCGCGCATGACAAGATCTTGCGCATCACCCTCATTTTTTAACGAAGCTTGCAATACAACAGCACTATTTGAACAAATGGCGTTGAGTTCAGCTACAAGCGCATGTGCCTCTTGATGAGAGCGTGAGCAATGCACCACAACACGATAGCCCGCTTCATGTAATTTCCGCACAATTTCAGCGCCAATTCGTCGAGCAGCGCCTGTCACAAGTGCAACAGGGTTTGAATTTGTTTCTTTTTTTTGCATAAAAATCTCTTGTGCTTGTTAAGCATCGTACGTACAATAATACGCGCAATATGACATCATTCAAAGACTACTTCTTACAACAACTCCAACAACGCACAGCGATGCCTTTTGTTGAGTTCATGCATCACGCTTTGTACGCACCTTATGTGGGGTACTACAGCGCAGGCTCTCCTCTTGGAAAAGAAGGGGACTTTATCACCTCGCCTGAAATTTCACCCCTCTTTGGCTACGCGCTAGCTAATCAATGCGCCACCCTACTAGATGAGTTCGCGACACCTATCCTTTTTGAATTCGGTGCAGGCTCCGGCAAACTATGCGTTGATTTGTTAAAAAGACTCGACACACTCGGAAAACTCCCTCAAGCCTATCATATTCTTGATGTCAGCGCTTCGCTCAAAGAAAAGCAAAAAACTTATATCAATGCGCAGATTCCAGAATTATCTCACCTCGTGCATTGGCTTCAATACTGGCCTGAAACACCTTTCGAAGGCATTGTGATTGCCAATGAGGTTTTAGATGCGATGCCTGTTCATCGTTTCTTGAAAACAGAAGAGGGCTTGTTTGAAAGCATGATCTCTTTTAACAACGAACACTTCAAAGAGCAATTTGAGCCTTGCCAAAATAAACTATTACACAAACATGTGCATGCTGTGATCAAACACACCATCACGCCTTATCTCTCAGAAGCGAATTTGATGCTAGAAGACTGGATGAAACAATGCGCGCTCATGCTAAAAAAAGGAGCCATGTTCATCATCGATTATGGCTTTCCTGAGCATGAATATTATCATCCAGATAGAAATCAAGGCACGCTGATGTGTCACACACAACATCGTACCCATCCTAATCCACTAGCCAACCCTGGTTCAGAGGACATTACTGCACATGTTGATTTTACACATGTTGCAACTTGCGCTGTTAAAGCGGGTTTTCATGTGGCAGGATACACCAATCAGGCTTCTTTTTTATTAGCGAATCATTTGTTAGATTTTGCAGAAACCTATCAAGAGCGACAAGCAATTCAACAACTGACACACCCAAGTGAAATGGGAGAGCTATTCAAAGTAATTGGTCTCACTAAAAATCTAATTACTCCACTTCAAGGATTTGAATTCTTCGATAAACGAGCGAGTCTATAATGCCAAAATACTTAACAACGATTGAATTACAAAAAGAGTCCATGAAGTTTTCTGCAGGCCACACCACTATTTTTTCAGCCACTGATAGAGAGCCGCTACATGGTCATTGTTATGGCGTGTATCTTGCGCTCAGCACTTATGTTGAAGAAAATGGCATGACTTTTGACTATCGATACTACAAAAAACGCATCCATGAGCTCTGCAAACAACTGAACCAAACATTCTTAATGCCAATATACTCTCCTTTTTTAACCTATGACTCAGACGAAGAGTATCTTTATTTCACGTTTAACCATAAAAAAATCCCTTTTTTAAAAGAAGACGTGACTTTGTTACCCGTCACAAACATCACGGTAGAAGAGTTGTCGCGTTGGTTTATTTTGGAGCTTATCAAAGACAAACAAGAGCTCGAGAGACATCGTATTGAGCGTTTGGTCGTTAAAGTTTTTTCAGCACCCGGTCAATCCGCCAGTCACTCTTGGGAAAAATGAGCACCTATATTGTTCAAGTCAGCGTGCTCAATACTCGACGAGATTATTTCGAGTACACCTCTGAAACAGCTCTTCCTATTGGCGGACGTGTTTGGGTTCCATTTCGCTCACGCTTACGTATTGGAATTGTAATTGGCTTTAGCGAAAAAACGCCCAGCTACCCTCTTAAAGCCATCGATACCGCTTTAGACGAAACAGCTTTTTTAACCGAAGAGATTTTTGCACTGTGCCGGTGGATAAGCCGCTATTATCACGCACCTCTTCCCCTCGTTTTTGTGCATGCACTACCTAAGCGCTTTCGTTTGGGTAAACCTTTGAGCACTCGACGCCTTAAAAAAACGCCACTGCTCACCTTTGCCCACGATCCACATCATCTTCCAAAAATCTTAAATCAAGAACAAAAAAAAGCTTTTGATCACATTGCAGAAAAGTTCGATCAATTTCACTGCGCGCTTCTGCATGGCGTCACTGGAAGTGGAAAAACAGAAATTTATTTACAGTTGGCGGCCAAGATTCTCTCTAAAGAAGAACAGGTATTAATTTTAGTTCCGGAAATTGGCCTCACGCCACAACTTGTCTCACGCTTCAGCGAACGCTTCCAGGAGCCCATTGCTGTACTTCATTCGAATGTTTCGGAAGCCATGAAAGCCACCCTTTGGCAGCAGGCGAAAGAAAATAAAATAAAACTCGTCATTGGCACTCGGACCGCACTATTTACCCCTATGCCAAAACTTAAGCTCATCATTGTAGACGAAGAGCATGACGCTTCTTTTAAACAAACAGAAGGAGTGCGTTTTTCAGCGAGAGATGCTGCAATTTTTCGCGCGCAATTGAATCACATCCCCATCATACTCGGCAGTGCGACACCAAGCCTTGAAAGCCTGTATAATTGCCAGATACAAAAATATAGCAAATTAACACTTACACATAATGCACAAAACGACACCCCTCTCTATTACCAATTTGTCGATTTACGCCGCCAACCTGTTGAAGATGGTTTAGCTCTTGAAACACGACAAATGATTGAAAAAACACTCTCAAACCACCAGCAAGTTCTTATTTTTATTAATCGACGCGGCTATGCACCTGTCCTGTTATGTCATCAATGCGGTTGGATTTCTGATTGCTCGGCATGCGATAGCCATTTAACGCTTCATCAACATCAACATTTAATTTGCCATCATTGTGGACTGACGACAAAGCAACCCAAACAATGCCCAAAATGCTCATCAAATGAACTTGTCCCGGTGGGTAGTGGCACGCAGCGCATTCAACAAGCTCTGATAGAACATTTCCCCAACGTACCGGTGACACGTATTGACCGCGATGAAATTAGAACCAAAGATGCGCTTTTACACTGCTTATCAAGCGTTGCAACGGGCGAATCGCAAATTATTATCGGTACACAGATGCTCGCAAAAGGTCATCACTTTCCAAATCTAAGTTTGGTTGTAATTTTAGATACAGATGCGGGGCTCTACAATCAAGATTTTCGTGCGCTCGAACGCATGGGGCAATTGATTACCCAAGTCGCAGGACGCGCTGGGCGAGAAAAACAACCCGGACATATTATTATTCAAACACATGTCCCTGATCACCCACTACTCAATCTTTTAGTTCAAAAAGGTTATCAAGCATTTATTGAAGAGATTTTGCCCGAACGTCACACAGCAAATTGGCCTCCATTTTCTCATGTCGCGCTGATTCGTGCTAACGGGAAAATAATGAGCAAGCTGCTAGATGGAATGAATCATATCAAAACACGCTTAAAACGCGATACATTGACCGTGCTAGGCCCTGCACCAGCACCACTTGCTCGAAAAAGTAAAGAATACTACGTTCAACTACTTATCAAAACATCCGTACGCAAAACCTTACATCAAGCACTCAGTGAGCTTGCTTTAGCGCTTGAACAAATTGAAAAAACCTATACTATTCGATGTAGTATCGACATTGATCCAATTTCATTGACTTAAATCAAGGTGACAACGATGTACTTACAAACCATACTCACTCAGCGCAAAACACCTGATGCCTTGAAAAAACATTTTCATGAACATTTTTTTAAGCCTTATGAAAGCACCAGCGCGTTTACACATGGTTTTTTTTATCCCTTAGAAGCGCTCTTTGAAGAAACACTACCTAACCTGGTACTTTCACTCCATTTTATAGGACAAGCCATCGTTTCTTCAGCCACGACATTTGGCTACCTGCTTTTAGGAAAAAATGTCGCTGAGGAAGGCTTTAATGCACTGAACGCTATGGCACTTAGTGCACTCACATTGCTGACTGCGGTATTCGCCCCGATATTTGAAGCCTTACGATTTTTTACTCGCTGGGCGTCCACGCTACACGCAAGCTTTTGCCATCAAGAAGAACAGGCTCAAAATCTGCTAGCGCCACGCACAATATAAGGGTGCATGACGTTTCTTGAATAGGCCGGCCCTACATAAGCTGTACAACCGACCTTGGTTTTTTGTGATATACTGCAAATTATACTCATTTAATATGTCACTTTCATGGAATGCTTAAGTTTCTGCGTCGCCAATAGTATCGATTTAACACGGCTTGATAATCATTATAAAAAAACAATGTTCGGCTACTCATCGATGAAGTTTCGCGATGTTTTAAAAGTTGTACCTGCAAACACTTTTGATATCGTTGTATTTATCTTTAAAAATGGTACCGTCGTCTCGTGGGGATTAAAGCGCCATCAAATCTCAACCTACTTAGATACCATTGGTTTATTTGCTGATAAACGCATCCTCTTTAATTTACACGATGAAGTCAGCTACCGTTATGGACTTAAAACTAATATTGAGCCTCATGACTACTTCGACGTTGATTGCCTAACACTCGATCGCGAAATTGATGATAATGAGCTTAAACTCAGCCTATCCTATGGTTTTTCTCAATCTGTAAAACTACAGTATTTTGAAACTATTCTAGAAAATCTGATTGAAGCTAACCTCCCCATGATTCAGACACTGTCGAATAAACACGCCTCTGTTTCGCGAACCAAATTACAACATGTCATTGGTGAAATTTTACGTGCTAAAACAGAAATGAATCTCATCAGTAACTTTCTTTATCATCCAAAATATTTCTGGCAGCACCCGACACTTGAAGAATATTACATCATGCTAGAGCGCTATTTACACATACAACGACGTGTCAATGCCATCAATCATCGTCTTGATACAATTAACGATATTTTTGACATGTTCAACGAATATTTAGAAAATCGCCATGCAAGAAATATTGAGCTTATCATCGTCGCTTTGATTGCCATCGAAGTGATTTTAGGTTTCTTCACTCTACACAAACCCGTATGATACAACTTACAGAACATCTCAGCGCACAAAACATTGAAGCCCTCTCACAGCTTGCTAAACGCTGCAAAAAAAGTGACGGAAACAAAATTGCTTTTTATCCAGATTTACTTGCAAACAAGCGCCCTAAGCCCAGTAGTATTCTGTTAGTTAGCCAAAATAAACTCATCGGATTTGCCTCAGCATTTTTTTTTGAAACGGATTGCGCTGAAATCTCACTATTTATTCATCCCAAATATCGAAAACGCCAACTTGCTAGAACATGCTTACGCCAGCTGTTAGACAACATTGCGTATTATCGTCCTGTATCAGCGCTTTCGTTTTCTGTACCACATGACACTTGGAAACAAGCACTACAACAACAGGGCTTCACCTATCAAAATACTGAATATGAAATGAAATATGCAGGCAATCAAGACCAGTTAGTTGGCTTAAGCGGTCTTACCGTAAGACAAGCCACCTTTGAGGACATGGCCGTCTTATGCGAACTTGATCAACGTTGCTTCCCAAGCACAAGCCCTTACAGCGAACTGCGTTTTAATACTCTTTTACGTCGAGAGCAACATGCCATTTTTGTACTTTTACAAGCGGGGCGTATTATTGGTAAAGCGCATGTGAACTGGGATTTAAAAACTGCATTTTTAAGTGATATCGCTATTTTACCCGACATGCAAAATCAAGGTTTTGGTACAAAAATCATCTCTTATTGCATTGATTTTGCACACAAATTACCACAAAACAACATTCGCTTGTCTGTTGAAACGCACAATAAACATGCATTAAAGCTTTACTCGCATCTTGGATTTAAAATCATTAATGCTATGGATTATTGGCAGTGCTCATTCACAGCACTGCGCGACCAATTAGAGCAATTTAAGTGGTTTCCAGATAACGATAAAATTTAAATAGCTTCACAACACGAATCACACCTGCTGTGCCACGCGCAATATTAATCACACGAATCGCATCTTCAGCAAGCGCGTCCCCCATCAAATAAACAACTTTATCTACAGTGATGACTTTAAATTGATTAGGGTTAATCTCTGCATCAGCAACAATTAAACTTCTTATTTTAGCGGTGATCCAACTATCTTCTACCGTATTATCTGGATAATTTCCAACTGCGATTTGATTGAAAAATCGTCGATAATGTAATTTTTCGTTCGTAATCCTGCGTGTTGCGACTTGACGCAATGACTCACTAGGGACATGCCCTACAATCAACAAATCACCATTGAGTGCAGCAACATCAATGATCACCCCTTCTCGCTTAAACAGCGTGTCGTGATATAGGGCACGATTTGCAACAGCCGCAAGTTGATAATCATTAAATTTTTTATATAACTCATGGCGATCGTAAATCATGGAGGCACCAGTCCAAACACCACTGACCTCCATACAGCCACTTAGTGCCGCGGCCCCAAAACACAAGAAGATAAATCGGAGAAATATTATCCTCATCGTACATACTGGAAGACTTTAACAACACGACGAACGCCATTGATCTGACGTGCGACACTCACTGCAAGATTGGCTTGATCGATGGTTGCGACACCCATTAAATAAACGACGCCACTTTCCGTCACCACGCGAATTGAACCAGACTCTAATCCTCGTTTGGCAAGTAATTTCGTCCGAACTTCAGCTGTAATTAACGTGTCTTTACTACGCTCTGTGAGTAACCTCGGTTGATCGATCGTAATTTGATTATATACTCGTCGAACATGAGGCGTACCCTGAGCAATTTTTTCTGCAACCACGCGAAGTGACGCAATCGGTGTTTGCCCAACCAATAAAACAGCTTGATTAAAGACCGTCACAACAATATGAGAGTCCTGAAAGCGAGGATCCGTCACAATTGCAGTATGTACGACATGAAAAATTCGTGCGTCACGCTCCATCATCACCATGCTACGGCGATCATAAACCACTAACCCGGTTGCAGCTCCAGCGACAACCGCGGCAATACATCCGGTTAGTATTGAGCAAATTAACATTAATAAAATAATATTCCGTTTCATAGTTACTCCACAACTTGTCCAAATAAAGATTGCTCAATCAAATCACAAAAACATTCAAGCACAAACAATTGCGTCTCATGAATGAATGCATCCGTTTCACCAGGCACGCAAATTTCACTATCATTTGCGCTCAGATAAGAAGAAAGCTTGCTTGCATGGCATGTCAGCGCGAGCACAGGCATATCCTTATCATGTGCAGCTTGAATCGTCTCCACGATACACACTGAAGGAGAAGAAACACTGAGCACAATCAAAATATCTTCGGTTTGCCCTAAGGCTTGAATCTGACGTACCGGTGTTTTCCGAGCATCATCCAAGGATAAAGCAATCACAGGTAATGGTGGCCGCTCTAACTCAACATGATGCAACAATGTTTCTGAAAAATGCTGACTATTCGCTACAGCATAACCCTGCCCGACAATAAAGATCTTGCCATTATTCAGTAAACATTGCACCAGTTGCGCCGCACCATGTGCAACGCTCTTTTCTAGCCTATCTGCAGCTAAAATACGATTTTCAATACTCGCACTAAATAGGCGATGAACTCTTGTGTCCATGTGTCTCAATTCTAGTAAAATGCGTTTTTAATCCAAGTCAATGCGGATGTCTTGCCGTCAATACTGACGACATCAAAACGCATCGTGGCCTTATTATGCATATTAACACGCTGAATATAAAGAGCCGCTGTTCTAATTATTTTTTGTTGCTTCGTGCGCGTCACACTCATCGCACCATGACCATAATCTGATCTCGTCCGTGCGCGCACCTCAATAAATACAAGAATACGCTGATCTTGCATGATAAGATCTATTTCACCAAATCGACTACGATAGTTTTCTTCAATCAATCGTAGTCCCTTGGAAATTAAAAAATCTTTGGCATACACTTCAGCCCATTGCCCAAATTGACGTGCTTTCATTTTATGCTTCCTTGCATTTGTTTGATACGTAGGTTGAATAGCGAAGTCTAAATGTCACTACAGTCGTTACTCTGCACCCTCTACTTGTTGTTCACAAATCCTTTCTATGACGCGCTTTAAATTGTGTAAATTATTATAATGAATCATCAGCGTGCCTTCGCCTGATTTCTTAGTTTTAATACTCACGCGTGTTTTTAATTGCTCGGATAATCGATTGAGTTCATTTCCAAATAAAAGTGACGTGTCATCAAAACGCTCTTGACTCACTAATGCCTTGGTATTTAGGCGTGCGACCAAAGCCTCTGTTTCACGAACAGACAGTCCTCGCTCAACCACACACTTTGCTACCTCAAGTTGCTGCTCCTCAGCAAGCATAAGCAGACTCCGTGCATGCCCCATATCCAACTCACCTTGCTCAACCATCGCTTGGACGTCAGGATTCAGATGCAATAAACGCAGAAAATTACTCACTGCAGCGCGTGATTTTGAGAGAAGATGTGCAATTTCCTGGTGTGTTAAAGAAAACTCTTCCGATAAACGCTGCATTGCACGTGCTTGCTCCATGGCATTCAACGCCTCACGTTGCAGGTTTTCAACCAAAGCCATCGCCATCGCAGTTTCATCATCGACTTGTCTAACCAACACCGGTACATCGACCATTCCTGCGAGCTGACAAGCTCTCCATCGACGCTCACCAGCAACAATCTCATATTGTCCGACAGCACATTCACGAACAACCAAAGGCTGTAATAGGCCTTGCTTTTTAATTGACTCAGCAAGCTCGTTTAAAGCTTGCTCATTCATCACGATTCTAGGCTGATATTTTCCAGGCTTTAGTGAAGCAGTCGGGATCACTAACGGTATTGCTAGTGAAGACTGTGTTTTTGATGGTTCTGTCGATTGTAAAAGTGCTGATAAATTTTTACCTAACCCGGTGCGTCTCATACTCATGCGATGCTCCCGCTTTTTACCTGTTGTTTCCCTAGAAATTCAGCCGCTAACACCATGTATGCACCAGCACCGGAAGAAGTCTTATCGTATTGTAAAATTGGCAAGCCATGGCTTGGCGCTTCTGCTAAGCGAACATTCCTTGGAATAACTGTACGATATACTTTTTGCTTGAAATGGTCTAATAATTGTCGAGAAACTTCAACACTCAAACGATTACGCGCATCATACAATGTCCGCAAAATGCCCTCGATTTGCAATCGTGTGTTGACTGATGCTTGTACTTGCTCGATTGTCGTCAATAGAGCCGCCAAACCTTCTAGTGCGTAATATTCGCATTGCATCGGAATAATCACTGAATCTGCCGCAACAAGTGCATTAAGCGTTAATGTATTCAGTGTGGGCGGGCAATCAATAAAAATATAATCGTACCGCTGCTGAACAGGCTGAAGTGCCTTATATAACACGGTCTCACGGTGAGGCTGCTCCATTAAGCTGACTTCAGCGACAGTCAAATCACCGTTTGCTGGTAGTAAATCAAACCCAGCATTCGTCGATAAACACGCCTGCTCTAGCAGGCAATCTCGCAATAAAACTTCATTGACAGAATGAACCAAGGCATTTTTATCCACACCTGAGCCCATTGTCGCATTGCCCTGAGGATCAAGATCGATCAATAGTACCGTTTGGTTACTAGCGGCAACCGATGCGGCTAAATTAACAGCGGTAGTTGTCTTACCAACGCCCCCTTTTTGATTCGTAATGGCCACAATTTTTGCCATAATTTCTCCATAAACATCTCTTTTGGGGTAGTATATACCCAAAGAGATGAGAATCCATATAGTTAGATGTTTTGAACGACTACACAACAACGCTCTGCATCAACAAAAGGCACATCGTAACGATGAGTATCGACAGGCATTGTAAGCATTTGCAACTCTGCCTCTGGATATCGACCTTTCATCGCAAGCCAAATCCCTTCTTTTTTTAGGAGGTGTGACGTCCATTGAATCATTTGAGAAAGCTCACTAAAAGCACAACTCACGATGGTGTCAAAAGCTGTTGATGGTCTATAAAGCTCCGCTCGTGTATGTACGATTGAAACATTGTTTAATCCCAAACTACGCTTCACTTCCGTTAAAAAACGTGTTTTTTTTCCATTACTGTCTAAAAGTGTAAATGCAATATCAGGCTTGGCAATTGCTAAAGCAATACCAGGAACACCCGCACCACTTCCAACATCTAACACATGATCGCCTGAAAGCCAGGGTAAGATGGCCAAGCTGTCCAAAATATAACGCGCCGCCTGAGCTTTTGGTGCTCGAATAGCGGTCAGGTTATACGCTAAATTCCAAGTGTTTAATAATTTCAGATATTCTAAAAATGGCTCCGGCGACAATGCCAGTCCCAGTATTTTAAATCCTTCGTCTAAACAAACTACAGCATCATGCATATCTTTCATACAGGCATCATCTGTTGTTTTTTAAGATGTACTAGCAGCAACGATAATGCCGCAGGCGTAACACCAGAAATTCGTCCAGCCTGGCCTAAGGTCTGCGGTCGAATCGCATTGAGTTTCTGCATCACCTCTGAAGATAATCCAGTTACTTTTTGGTAATCAAGTGCAAGAGGAAGAGCCATGCTCTCATATTTTTTCAATCTTTCAATTTCTTGTTTTTGGCGATCAATATAGCCTGCATATTTTGATTGAGTCTCAACTTGCTCAGCCACATCGGCAGCCAAAAGAGGCAACCCAACATCTTCAATCAAATGAAAATGCTCATATTTGATTTCAGGACGCTTCAGTAATTCTGAAGCCAGGCAGTCATGTTGTAACGGCGCCTCTAGTACTGTTGATAAAGTATCATTGTGTGAAACACGTATCCAAGTCGAGGCAAGCATCTGATTTGCACGTACAATCGCTTCTCTTTTTTCACAAAAGACTTTCCAGCGAGCATCATCAACTAAGCCCAGCGCTCGTCCCTGCTCCGTCAAGCGTAAATCGGCATTATCCTCGCGCAACAGCAAGCGATACTCCGCTCTTGAGGTGAACATTCGATAAGGCTCTTGTGTGCCTCGTGTGATCAAATCATCCACCAATACACCCATATAAGCTTCATCACGCCTCGGTGTCCACAACGAGGCATCTCTTGTCCATAACACTGCATTAAATCCTGCAACTAAACCTTGTGCCGCAGCTTCTTCATAACCCGTTGTGCCATTGATTTGACCTGCAAAAAATAAATTTTCAAAAGCTTTTGTTTGTAGATGTGGCGTAAGACTACGCGGATCAAAATAATCGTATTCAATCGCATAACCAGGGCGTGTAATTACCGCGTTTTCAAAACCTTTAATTGTCCGTACAAACTGCGCTTGGACTTCGAATGGCAGACTTGTCGAAATCCCGTTTGGATAAATTTCATCTGTTGTTAGGCCCTCTGGCTCCACAAAAATCTGATGCGACAATTTATCGCTAAAACGCACCACTTTATCTTCAATCGAGGGACAATAACGTGGCCCTACTCCCTCAATGACACCGGCATACATAGGTGATTGATGTAAATTATTACGAATAATTTCATGCGTTGCCTCGGTTGTCTCGGTGATAAAACAAGGGCGTTGGGGAGGGTGCATCGATATTGAGCCCATATAAGAAAACACAGGCCTCGGCACATCACCATCTTGTTGAGTCATCACGTCGTAACGAAGCGAGCGTCCCTCAATGCGTGGCGGGGTTCCTGTTTTTAACCGACCAACAGGCAAATTGAGCTCTCGTAATCTCGAAGCGAGTGCGATTGAAGGTGGATCTCCGGCTCGCCCACCGGCATATTGGCTCATTCCAACGTGAATTTTACCACCTAAAAAAGTACCGACAGTCAGAACGATCGCTTTGGCATAAAAACGAAGTCCCATTTGTGTAATCACCGCAGTCACTCTATCTTGCTCTACACAAATATCTTCGACCGCTTGCTGAAATACAGTGAGATTAGGCTGACGTTGCAGCATCTGGCGAACTGCTTGACGATAGAGCACTCTATCAGCCTGCACGCGTGTTGCACGCACTGCAGGTCCCTTAGATGCATTGAGGGTTCGAAACTGAATCCCAGCTTCATCCGCAGCAAGCGCCATGCCACCACCCAAAGCATCTATTTCTTTCACAAGATGCCCTTTTCCAATACCACCAATAGCCGGATTGCATGACATTTGGCCAAGTAAATCAAGATTGTGCGTCAGTAATAGCGTCTCAGCACCCATGCGGGCTGCAGCAAGAGCTGCTTCAGTTCCTGCATGCCCACCACCGATTACAATCACATCATAGTGTTTCTCTAAATTCATTTTAAGTTTAATTGAACAACAAATTGGTTAATTATACACATATTTAGATTGAATGCCAGGATTCTCTGGCTTCTCTTCAGGGGTCAATAACAATTTCAGCTCTTGTGGTGAGTGAATAAGCACCTCTTGAGTGAATTTTTGATAGCTAGCCTCTGGAAACGACATGTCCGGCTCTGATTTTTTCGGCATCGTTTTCTGTGAGTACCAATATAATCCAAAAGCAAGCATAAGCGACACAACTAACAAAGGTATACCGAAACCTAACGGTAAAAGCGTCAAAGACACAATAAACATAGGTGGAATCAAAATGTCTCGAACCGTCGAGACAATCAAATGATTACGTTCATGCGTAATCATTTTTCGCTGATATAAAGACTCCGCATCGAGTGCCCTCATCTTTAGATAATAGATCTTCAGCTGACCCTCTATAGGCTTTCGTTCAGCATCACTCTTCATTGCCGAATAGCGTGTAAAAAGTTTCTTAAAATCGGCTAATTCTTTCAGTAAAGCTTCATCGGTTTGCTGGCGTATGTCTTTTGCTTTTGAAACATTCATCGACATTGAGGAAACATTGTAAATGAGATTTAAAGTGAAGCACAGCAGCGTTCCCACGACGGCAAGCACCAATGCGACATGAGGCATAAACAAAACCGACAGACAAATCACGGTAAATCCAGCTAAAAGACAAGTCGAATATAACAAATCCATCGCCGTTGATGTTTTTTTATACTGCCAATCCAATTTAGCGCGATTGGCCCGTAATTTTGTTTCTTCATACGCCATCTGGAGCTTTGTAGTAGATTGCCCGGTTTTTTGAGCCCAAGCAATTTGCGCTTGAAGACACTCAATATCTTTTTCAAAATGCTGCATTCTCTCTGCATGCTGAGTTTCTTCTTCATACATGCGCCATACAGTCAGTAGCGCATCCATCAACAGCAATGATGCCGTAAAAGCATTACCCATGTTACCTAATAAGCCTGAGCCAACTAACACAAAAAAGCATGCGCAATTACACACACCCCAAATCGTGTCGTTCAAAATCTGATATTTGCGCATCTCCCATTGGATCCAAAAGCGCTCTTGCCATGTCAAACCTAACAAGCGCTCTTCTTTCGTCGGAAAAAAAACATGCTCAATCAAACCACACCATGCAAATCCACCACGCATAAAATACAAGATCCAGCTTAAAGAGCCACCGACCAAGCTGGTCCAGCTCAAAGCAGCCGTTGCATTCGATGGATTGATAAGGTAATCAGGGAAAATATTTAACAGTGTAGCAACGGTTGAACCGGCCCAGACCCAATATAAGCGACGCTCATTAATAAAACTAATAAAATCTGTCGCTGATTGTCGACGCGATGCCATCGTATCGACACTTTCAAGCAAGGCGGGAACAAGCAGCTTTACACCTAAATATTGTGTACATTTTTCAGATGAAGCAATTGCTTCAATCAACGCTAAGCTCATCTTAGGCTCAATTAACGTCAATCTGATTTTATTTAATAATTGCGCACAAAGGCGAATTTTTGCGGCAGTTTCGGGTAGCTTATGAGATATCCGCTCAATCCTATCAAGCTCATATTGAGTTGAAAGCTGATAATAAGCCAGTAACAGCTCTCCGATGATCTCTTCTTTTTGATCATCGCTTAAACACGAGAATACAGAAGAAATTGATTTTAAACGCTCAAGCGAGGAAGAAACATCATCAATCACCGCAGCACAAGGAACTCGCGCCAAGGAAAACCCACGAATATCAAGCTTGCTTTTATCCGTGTGATCTGCAAACTCACGCAACCTACTTTGCTCTTCAGTACTCAAGTCCCAAAACGAAGAGGCTAAATATATATTTTTTGACATAAAGTCATTCTTTTGTTGTTACATACAAATATTGTAGCATATTTTTACACTCTACTTAAATTTTGAATAAAATATGTCGTAACGTACGGCCACAAAACACTTTTTTTAAAAAATGACCAATACAATATCACATGGATTAATGTATAACTTTCTTTACATAATCATTACATTTGTCTGATTAATTATTCTTCGCATAAGTCTTTTTTTATTGTAATATTGCTGCGATTTATAACCACTAGGAGACTTTAGCATGCTCAAAATGATCAAAAAAACATGGAATAGCACTACGGACAAAGCTGAAAAAACATGGAACAGCACTGTAGAAAAAGCTCAAAAAAACTGGTTGCAAATCAGTTTGGGCGGCATTTTTTCAGTTTCTTTAGCAACATTTAACGTTGTTTTTCCTGCAGCAATTTTCCCAACACTCGTCACACTTGCAACGCTTGCAATAGGTTCTGCAATGTATTTTATTGGTAAAGCCATTGTTTCTTTTTTCCATGAAGAAACAGCCCCTGTTGCTAAAAAAGATACTCCTGTAGTTAAAGATGAAAAGGGTTCTACAGCGGCTATATCTAGCGAACTCGAAGCAAATAAAACAAAAGATGCTGATCAAGAACTGAGCGAAGAAGAAATAGCGCTACCCACATCATCAGCGAATCTTTCGTCAACGTCTACAGTTGCTGCCGTTCAAACTGCAGCTAATGAAGAAGAAGAGGAAGAAGAAGCTCATCTTGGTGCCACTTCTACTGGTTTAAATATCTAAGCTTAAAGTGGAAAACGTGACTCAGGGTTGCGTTTTCCATTCATTCTTTAGACCACCTTTTTACTAACTCATTCTCAATACCAAATAAATCTAAAATACGCCCTACTGTATCATCGATAATCGCGTCAATGCTAGTCGGCATTTGATAAAATGCCGGTGTCGGTGGAAAAATAATCCCGCCATTTCTCGTCACTTCAACCATATTTTCTAAATGCTTCAAGTGCAATGGCGCTTCTCGGGGGACAACGACCAAACGACGTCTTTCTTTGAGTACAACATCCGCCGCTCGTGTCAAAAGATTACTAGACAGGCCATGCGCAACCTCGCTGAGCGTATTCATCGAGCACGGTATAATCAGCATCCCCATGGTTTGGAAAGAGCCACTTGCAAGTGGTGAGGCAATATCATAAATGGGATGGTACACATCCGCCATCGCCTTAAGCTCAGTTAAGGAGAGGTCCGTTTCATAAGCACGTGTCAACTGCCCAGCTTTGGTCACAATCAGGTGCGTTTCGATCGGCGTCGGCTTCAGATGCGCAAGCAAACGCGTAGCATAAACAATACCTGATGAACCGGTAATTCCAATGATAAGACGTTTCAATAATGAAGCTCAAATTATAAACTAAGATATTATCATACCATAATTTTTGGATTTTGATTTCAATGCGCTATAATGGCTGACTTTCGCTTAGTGGATTGATCATGAGTAAAAATCGTAGCCTACTCGTCACAAGTGCTTTACCTTACGCCAATGGCGCTATACATCTCGGGCATTTAGTCGAACATATTCAAACCGATATTTGGGTCAGAACACATCGTTTGCTTGGCATAGAATGTGTCAGTCTTTGTGGTGATGATGCGCATGGCACACCCATCATGCTCAAAGCGGAGCAACTGGGACTCTCTCCCGAAGCATTAACAGCACAAATCAAACTCGAACACGAAGCAGACTTTAAAACATTCGGCATTGAGTATGATATGTACTACACCACCCACTCTGACGAAAATAAAGCCCTCGCAGAACTAATCTATACACGATTATTTGAAGCGGGTTACATCATTAAAAAAACAATTCACCAAGCTTTCGATCCTGTTAAATCGATGTTTCTACCCGATCGATTTATCAAAGGAACTTGCCCAAAATGCAAAGCAGCTGATCAATATGGCGATAGCTGTGAAGCCTGTGGAGCAACGTATTCTCCAACTGATTTGATTGATCCAGTTTCAGCGCTGACAGGTGCAACGCCTATTAATAAAGAATCTGAGCATTACTTTTTTGACCTGCCACACTTTGAAGCATTGCTGAAAAAGTGGACTAAAGAAGGGCACTTGCAACCAGAAGTTGCAAACAAACTAGATGAATGGTTCACCGCAGGTTTAGTTCCCTGGGATATTTCACGCGACGCACCTTATTTTGGTTTTCAAATTCCAGGAACATCAGATAAATACTTCTACGTCTGGCTTGATGCGCCTATTGGCTACATGGCCAGCTGCAAAAAATATTGTGAATTACATAGTAAATCATTCGAAGCATATTGGTCACCAGAAAGCACAACGGAGCTTTATCATTTTGTCGGGAAAGACATTGTATACTTTCACGCGTTATTCTGGCCGGCAATGCTTTCAGGTAGTCAGCACCGTTTACCCACCTCCATCTTTACACATGGATTCTTAACTGTGAATGGTCAAAAAATGTCAAAATCTCGAGGAACCTTTATTGAGGCCAAAGCATTTGCCACACATTTAAATCCAGAATATTTACGTTACTATTTTGCCGCGAAATTAAACGGTCGGGTAGAAGACATCGACTTAAATTTTGAAGATTTTAAGAACCGAATTAATGCTGACTTAGTCGGCAAAGTTGTTAACATTGCCAGTCGTTGCGCTGGATTTATTAATAAGCAATTCGACAAAAAATTGGCGAACTCATTAGAAAATGCCAGTCTCTATCAAGAGATTTTATCAGTCAAAAAGCCAATTTTAGAGGCTTATATTGCTCGCGATTATGCCCATGCCATTCGTCAAATTATGGAGGCGGCAGCACGAGTTAATCAGTATATTGATCAAGAAAAACCTTGGGTACTTGCAAAAGATGAGTCCAATCGAGCAAAAGTACAACTTGTTTGTACGATGGGTTTAAATTTGTTCCGTATTCTAATGGCTTACCTCAAACCCGTACTACCGCATATGGCAAATCAAGTTGAAGCCTTCTTGGCTTGTGCCCCTCTTGACTGGCACAATATTGACGCACCTTTATTGGATCACACAATCCAAGAGTTTACACCACTGATGACACGTGTTGTCGATGAAAAAATCGAGGCACTTTTGCAATCGCGACCACAAACTACCGCGGAGAACGCATGAGTCTTGTAGAAGAGATTGATGCGCTTCTGCCACAAACGCAATGTGGTGAGTGCGGTTACCCAGGATGTCTGCCTTACGCACAGGCACTCGCCGCACGGCAAGCGCCTATTAATCTTTGCCCTCCAGGGGGCATTGAAACGATAAATATACTTGCAAACCATATGAAGATGGACGCAAAACCCTGGGTAGACGATCCGCAATTTATAACGCGAGCGCCGAGTCTTGCACTCATTCGGGAAGAAGAATGTATTGGCTGCACCAAATGCATTCAAGCTTGTCCTGTTGACGCAATTCTTGGCTCTGCATCTGAAATGCACGTTATTATTGAGACAGAATGTACCGGTTGCGGATTATGTGTTGCACCATGCCCTGTCGACTGTATTGAGATGCTTCCAGTTGAGACACTTTCTTTTGACAAAAAAAAGGCAAAAAATCGCTTTCACGCCAAAAAAGTTCGGGCACTACGTGCCACAGAGACTCAAGCGCATTTATATCGCGAAAAAAGTAAACTACTTAAAGAAGAAAAATACACAGAAGAAAAAGAAGCAAAAAAAGCCTACATTTTAGCCGCGCTTCAACGAACACAAGCGAAAAAAAATGGACTCAAAGATAAGTAATTTAATTTTTAAGCGCCTAAGCGCACAGAATCCTCATCCAACAACGGAGTTGCAATTTAAGACGCACTTCGAATTACTCATTGCTGTACTCTTGTCAGCTCAAGCAACAGATATCAGTGTAAATAAAGCAACACAAAAACTTTTTTCCATCGCCAACACCCCAGAAACAATACTTGCATTAGGTGAGCAACAGTTAAAAAATTATATTAAGACCATCGGGCTATTTAACTCAAAAGCTCGTCATATTATACAAACCTGTGAAAAACTTATTACGCTTTATCATGGTGAAGTACCGAACACGCGCGAAGCCTTAATGTCACTTCCAGGTGTTGGGCGAAAAACTGCAAATGTCATCTTGAACACAGCTTTTGGTCAAGAGACCATCGCAGTAGACACGCATATTTTTCGAGTTGCACGTCGAATCGGATTCTCTTCTGGAAAAACGCCTATCCAAGTTGAGCACGACCTCATGAACCAGATCCATGCGCCTTACCTGAAAGACGCACACCATTGGCTTATTTTACATGGCCGCTATGTTTGTACAGCGAAAAAGCCACATTGCGCAACCTGCACTCTTCGTGATTTATGCACATATCCAGAAAAAACCTAGACAAAAAGTCTATTTCAGATGACTTTATTTTGCCTTAGGTCTCTCCCAGCCTAAAATCGTCTTTTGTCGCGAGGCTGTTAGGGTTAACTCGCCAGCAGGCGCTGACTTACGAATAGTGCTACCAGCACCAATTGTCGCATTTTTTCCGATAGTCACTGGCGCGACTAGCTGGGTATCTGAACCAATAAACGCTCCGTCTTCGATGATAGTTTGATGTTTGTTTACACCATCGTAATTACATGTGATAGTCCCAGCACCAATATTCACTTCCCTGCCAATAGTCACGTCACCTAAATAAGATAAGTGACTGGCTTTACTTTTTTCCCCAAAGCATGCCTTTTTGGTTTCTACAAAATTACCAATTTTACAATTAGACGCAAGCACCGTACCTTGACGAAGACGTGCAAAAGGTCCAATTTCGTTATGATCACCGACCACGCTCCCTTCTAATATACTGTTTGCACGTATGACACTGTTTTTACCAACCGTGACATCTTTTAAGATACAGTTCGGCTCAATATGGCACCCATCCTGAAGCTCAACATCGCCAATAAATATAGCATTCACATCAATAAACACATCTCGCCCACATTTCAACTCTCCTCGAATATCTAATCGAGAGGCATCTGCAATATACACACCGTCCAGCATCAGTTTTGTCGCTAAGCGACTTTGCCATACACGCTCTAACTCTTGTAATTGCAGCTTATTATTTACACCTTGTACAGCAAACAAATCATCCGTCTCTAGTGAAGAGATCGAGATTTTTTCTTGAACAGCCAAATGCACAATATCTGTAAGATAGTATTCTTGCTGCACATTTTCATTTGATAATTGAGGTAGCCACCGCGCTAAGGCCTCTTGTGTTGCACAGCAAATACCTGTGTATATTTCTTTGATCTGTTTTTGCTCGTTCGACGCATCTTTTTCTTCAACAATTTTATGAATAACGCCCTGCTCTCTTACGATTCGCCCCAGCCCTGTGGGATCCTCCATGCGTGCTACAAGCAAAGACAAAGGCGAATCGAGAGAGACCGTTTCGACTAAATGCACAAGCATATCAGTTTGAATTAAAGGCACGTCAGCGGATAAAACTAGTACCAAGTTTCCTGGAGTGACATGCGATAGAGCCTGTAAAACAGCATGCCCCGTACCTAATTGCTCTTTCTGAAGCACACAATGGACAGGATACTCAGATAAAGCCTCTTGTATAAGATCGGCTTGATGCCCTACAACAACATGAATACGATGAGGTGCTAATTTTAAAGCGGCTTCGACAACACGCGTGACCATGGCTTTACCCGCAAGAGGATGTAGCACTTTAGGTAAAGAAGAATACATTCGCTTCCCTTGCCCTGCAGCAAGAATGATCACCTCTACATTCATTGGTATAATTTTTCCTAGATATTTGAATCAAAACATCATAAACGACTTAGCGTCTGTTGACAATTGATGATACGGTCAAAAAAACTAGCATCAACTTAAACACATCGACATCGGGTCAAAACCAAAACGACTCGATACAGGAGAAGGAATACGATCCTCTGAAAGCATTAGTGAACGCGCATTCGACGAAGAAGAGGCCCTGATTGGAAAACGAGAAGAGGCTGCCGGCGAAAATAAACTGAGGCTTGGCAAGGCATCTACAGAAGAAGGCTCCTCACCAGGGCGAGCCACAACTTTTCGTGAACTCAAAGACGGTAGCTTAGGATCCAATGCATGGTGAGTAGGTGAATTTTCTCCTAAAGCAGCTAGATTTTGTGAAGACTGTCGCTGCGGTGATTTGAAAAAATTAAACTCTGTTTGAGGTAATCCTGTCGATGGAAATCTTTTTGCTGACTGAGACGATGATCCATCAGAGTTTTGTATCGGGGATAATTCGTGATTGGGTACCATCTTACAATCAAGCGTTTTCGACTTAGAATGAGATTTTCTTTTAGAAACATCTTTCGAAGAGAGATGTTGCTCAGATGGTTTAGATGAAATAGGTGGCGTATGTTGTGCTCCCTGCCTTTCTAAGGCAACAATATCAAGCTCTTGACCTTTAAAGTCTTCTTTATCTTCGTCTTTTCGAGTCAGGCCTTTAACGAGCGCATTCATTGCAAAAACTACAGCATAGACAAATGCAAAAGGAATAATCGCTATATACATCAAACGAGTGTCTTGGTAGTGCCCCGTTTCATCACGTCGTTGCAAACGATTTAAGATCATTTCGATTGCTTTTCTTCCTTTTGACAAGCCCGCCCAAAAAGAGCGACCAATCTCAGCATAGTCGGCATAATATTGGTCTGCCAATGGATCTGCTTGTAAACCCTTCACAACCCATTCTAAAAAAGCCTGCTTAGCATAGGCCCCTTTGATAAAAACCTCATATTCCTCGTGTGCGCTTTTATAAGTTAATTTAAAACTCGCTTTGACTTCTTGAACAATTTTACTGAGCTTAGCCGCTTTCTGTCTGTCTTGCACAATCAAGGCTTGAGATGGCTCTCGACGCTTTAAAAAAGCATGTATAATACCCACCGCAAGAATGGGTAAACCTGCTGCAATGGTAATGAACACGTACACGGGTGGAATCGTAAACCCAACCATAAAACCGATGAACACTAATGCAAAAAGAAAACTAATGAGCGCGCCATAGAAAGGTAAACTATGCTTAATCCCGAGTAAAAAGGTTTCTGTTTTAGAAAGATAGTACATACTTCTTAAAAAATTTCGCTTTTCTTCAAATGCCTTCAGATGTTTTTCGAGTTTTTCATCCAACCTTTTTTGTACCAGCTCTAATGCTTTAATCTTATTTTTATTTTTTTCGCGTGAAATTTTTCCTGTTATTTCATTGAGTTGAACCAAGCAAAGCTCAAGATCTCTTGCAGCCTGTGCGAGCTCGACCCTATATTTTGTAATCAGGAGTTGCTGCTGGTTCTGATACTCTTCATAAACACGACTTGCAATACATAGAATACAATATAGCGCCGAAATAGCAGTGATAAGAAGCATCACCGGTGGCGAAAAGCTCGCAACACCTAACACAATACCAAGATAAAGATACATGCCATCAATTAAGCCATTGAAAGCGCGGATGAGATAGTAAAGCCGTTTTTTAGGAGGAGGAACAATTTCAACTTTTTGTTTTTTCAACAAACTAAAGTGTTTTTTAGCAAGGTTACGCGGAAGTAATTCATTCAGTTGCAACAAAGAGAGGTGGGATGGGCCTGTTTTTTGGCCTGTTTTTTGGCCTGTTTTTTGAATAATATTTTTTATTTTCGGGACATTTGCATCAGGAATAAGCTCTGTTTTACCTTCGCAATCAGCATAATATAACTCTTCTTTGCCCTGCGAATTTTTATAAAAAATATAACGATTCTTGATAAACTCTATTTCATCGTTTTTATTCCTGGGGGGATGACCATTCTTATCGTAGTCAATGAATTTTAACTCTGGGCCCTCGATACGCACACAACAACCTTTAAAAGTCGATGACTCTTGAACCGCAAAGAGACTTCCATCACAAGTTAAGAAAGTACCATAGTGCATTAAATCGGCAAAAAGATGTTGATTTGCACTTACCATCTTTTTTCTTTTGTCATTTTCCCAGCGCATATAGAGACGATTTCCCATATAAAATGCGCCGAAAACTAGGCTGGAGGGTAAAATTGCTTGGCTTAAATCTCGCGTCGTAAAGGCTGCTGCAGTAAGAATTCCTCCTCGCACCGCCTTAAAACCATTCCTCCCAGCCTGAAGTGCTTCACGTGAGTCTCCCCACACTCGAAAAGCCCAGGTGTTTTTTCCTGCTACCTCATCTTTACCTGCATGATAAGCAAACGCTGTAAATAAGGCAGAGGTTCCTAACGTGACTGCAAGTCCGGCCGGAGTTGCAATCCAGTCGTGCATTGCATCAAGCGCATCAGCTTGACCTTCAGTACAATGTTGAATATCAAACACTGACTTGATAACACTATAGCCATTGAGTGCTCCATCCATCGTTCGATGCATCGGGACGATAGGCGTGTCTTCTTTAAGTTTTTTCGCTTCTCTTGTCAGTATAGCGTCAAACTCACTCATTCATGGCACTTGATAAATGCAAAGATAGTGGCATTATATTCGAACTTAAAAAGAATGGCAAGTATATCTTCAAATTGAATTAATTTAAAGCATAAGCCCATCTTTAAGTGTATCATAAAAAATAAAAATAGATAAAATAATTATAAACTATCCATTGGACTCGTATGAGGCAAACCTGTTAGGATTACACTATTTTCGTGAGTTTGAGGTCACAATGCGATTGTTACAGGGAATAGTTTTGCTATTCATGCTTTTTTCGGAGTTAGCTATGGCAGACAGTCAAAAAACTGTCTACGGGTATATTGAAAAAGTCATACTCGTCGATAAACAATTACCAATTTCTGCAAAACTAGACACAGGGGCTAAATCGGCATCACTTAACGCAAGAGCAATTCGCGAGGTCAGTGTTGATGGAAAACCATTTTTGCATTTCATCGTACCCAATAAAACAGGTGACAAAGAATTCACTTGTGAATATATTGGCGAAGTAAGAATTAAAATACGTTCTGGAGAATCACGTATTGCCCCTATTTCTAAAACAGCAATCCGCCGTCCGATGGTACGAATGAAAGTGCAACTTGGTGACCAAATACGTGAAATCAGAGTCAATTTAACAAATCGAAAACGTTTTAATTACCCTCTTTTACTAGGACGAGAGGCATTAATCACGTTTAATGGTGTTGTCGACCCAGCACTTAAATTCACGCTAAAAAAACGCTTGGGAAAAACACATGAAAACCAGTAAACACCATTTATATGGTCTAATCGCGACCTTATTTATCGTAGGATTTGGTTTGTTTTTTTATCGACACCTCATCCTTGGCGTCCCTTTTACTGATCATGAAAATGTGAATAGCTGGGTAGTTGAAGCAAACTTGAAGTTTGATGCAGAACGCCGCATGCCAGTCAAGGCAAGCTTCTCAATCCCCTACATGCCACCCAACGTTGCTATCCTAGATGAGTATTTTGTTTCTCAAAATTATGGCGTTACAACAAACTTAAACGGAAGTAATCGTCGTGTTGTCTGGTCTCTAAGACGCGGAATCGGTCCACAATCTTTATATTACCGTGTCATTTTGAAAGATACAGACAACCATGAGTCTAATTTAGGTAAACCTGGAAAATTACCTACAGCAGTATTTACCGATAGTCAAAAAATGGCTGCCGACACATTGATTTCTCGTGCACGCCAATCTTCCGCAGATATTCAAACTTTTGCACAAAGCACAATCAAAGAGCTAAATAAAAATGACGGAAATACAAAGTTACTCATGAATGGCGAAGCAACCCCTGCTCGGGTCGTGTTCGCAGCCGTGAGTATTTTAAATCTTGCAAAAATTCAAGCAGTACCCGTTCAGGGCGTTTATCTCGCACAGCAAAATAAAGCCTCTTTCGATTGGCTTATCGCTGTGTTTAATGATAAAAATTGGATTTATTTAAATCCAGAAACTGGCTCAGCAGGTTTGCCTAAAGATTTCTTGATTTGGCAGTACGGGCATGATCCTGTATATGACGTTTCTGGCGGGAAAAAAGCACAATTTAATCTTACGCTATCACCAGCACCCGTCAATGCTCTTAACTTAGCAAAAGCGCGTGGCTCTGAAACAAACTCCAAATTACTCAGGTTTTCTTTATTACAACTGCCCATCAATGTACAAGAAACGTTTAAAATTCTCTTAACCGTACCGATTGGTGCATTTATCATTCTGTTGCTACGTAATTTTGTGGGTCTAAAAACCTTTGGGACGTTCATGCCTGTATTAATCGCGTTAGCTTTCAGAGAAACGCATGTCGTCTGGGGAATTATCCTATTTACTCTTATTGTCTCCCTAGGTCTTCTTGCTCGATTTTATTTAGATCAGCTACGCTTGCTGCTTGTTCCTAGACTAGCCGCAATCTTGACTATCGTTATTATGCTCATGATTTTCATTAGCGTCCTCAGTCAAAAACTAGAATTAGATTCAGGATTATCCGTAGCACTCTTCCCGATGATTATTTTAACGATGACCATTGAGAGGATGTGTATCATGTGGGATGAGCGAGGCGCGTCAGATGCAATTAAATCAGGTGTGGGCAGTTTACTTGCTGCGGTTGTCGCTTTTTCTGTCATGAATAAAGCCATGATACAGTATCTCATGTTTGCTTTTCCTGAATTACTACTAGTATTACTCGCTTTGATCTTATGGTTTGGTCAGTATCGGGGATATCGCTTAGCAGAATTAGTTCGATTTAAAGCATTAGCAGGTAAAGAATAATGTGGGCTATTTACCGTCGGTTAAAACAGCGAGGTATTCTAAGTATTAATCGACGTAATAGTGATTACGTTTTACGTTACAATCCGCGTAAACTTTACCCTCTCGTCGATGATAAATTACAAACAAAGCGCCTTGCTCTGAAAGCAGGTATTGCGGTTCCACCCTTATACACCCTCATAGAAACCGAACAGCAAATTAAACACATTGATACTTTACTCGAACCTTACACTGACTTCGTCATTAAACCAGCACATGGTGCTGGTGGCGACGGGATACTCGTCATTACAGGGCGAGTTTTTGGAAAATATCGTCAGATAAATGGAAAAATACTGACCACACAAGAAATCGCCTACCATTTATCCTGCTTATTATCTGGTGCTTACAGCCTCGGTGGACATGCAGATTATGCTATTGTAGAACATCGTGTTGTGGTCGATCCTGTTTTTGCAGAAATTAGCCATGAAGGTGTACCAGACATCCGAGTTATTACATTATTAGGGTATCCGGCAATGGCAATGGTGCGGCTACCAACACGATTATCTGGAGGAAAAGCAAACTTGCATCAAGGCGCTATCGGTGTAGGTATTCAACTTTCTACAGGTCTAACCTTAGGGGGCGTTTTTCATAACGATGTGATTGACTATCATCCGGATACACTCAATCCCACATTAAACTTACAAGTGCCCTATTGGGATAAAATTCTAGAGATCGCTTCACGCTGCTATGAATTAACAGGCTTAGGTTATCTTGGTGTCGACATTGTGCTAGATAAAGATCATGGGCCACTCATGCTGGAATTAAATGCTCGCCCTGGCTTAAATATTCAAATTGCGAATCGAATCGGTATTCTAGATCGCTATCGAGCTATTGAAGAGCACGCCGCCACCGGCTCATTTTCCGTTGAAGAACGCATTGCTTTCAGTAAAACGTTAGGATAAGCGATGGATGCAGTAATTTCATGGGTAGACGGGTACGATCCAAATTATCAAGCAAAATTGAATGCATTTTGTCTTGAACAAGGTATCCCGAAACAACAAGTCATTGAACCTACGCGTTACCAACAATGTAATGAAATTTATTTTTGTCTCCTCGGTTTAAAGTACTTTGCACCTTGGATTAATCGCATTTATATTCTAACCAATAACCAAAAACCTCAAGCACTTGACGCATTTTCAGGCACAGCTTTTGGCGATAAAATTAAAATCATCGATCAAAATCAATTATTAAAATCTTTCAACGTGACCACGCCGGTCTTTAATAGCCTGAGTGCAGAATGGCTTATTTGGCACATTGACGGTCTGTCAGATCATTTTTTATATTTAAATGACGATTTTTTTATCATTCGTCCTGTCAAAATAGAAGACTTTGTGATACAAGACAAGCTTGTTTTACGTGGAGAATGGAAAACACAAACCGCGTCTAAAATACAACATCGCTTAAGGCATTGGCTTAACTACCCAATACACATCGACCCGCATCGAGCTTGGCAAGAACAAAGTGCTGTTCTGGCAGGATTTGAGCATCAATTTTATTTATTACCACATGCCCCCTTTCCTTTAAGAAAAAAAACGGCCCTGGCATATATGGAAAAAAACGAATGGATCTCCAATCTTCGTTATCCTTTTCGCCATAAAAATCACTTATCGAGTATTCCTCTCATGACACATCTCGAAATTCAAGCCAAACAAACTGTCGAAAATCATCAACTCAAAACTATCATGATCAATCCAGGACATCACTCCGTCAAAAAAATACAGCAACGCTTGAAAAAAGCGTCAGAAAACCCAAATGTTGCTTTTGTATGTATGCAGAGTTTAGATCAAGCTTCGTCATCGATGCGACAGCTTCTCCTGCATTGGCTAAACGAACACATCGTGGAGCCTCATGATGCAATTCATCATTGATATCACACGTGTTTTTCGTTATCGCATAGAAAAAAAATTAATGACGGGTATCGATAGAGTTACTATCGCCTACGTTCGCCACTACGGCCCTCGTGCGTACGCATTGGTAAGATGGTGCGGGCGTGCTTGGTTATTACCTAAAGCCGAATCGGATATTGTATTTTCCTGGCTGACTCATCCAGATATAGCGATAAATATCACTTACGTGCTGTTACGTGGCATCGTAAAACGCGTTAATCTGGCTTGCACTTCGCCCATTTTTCTCTTAAACACGGGACACGTCTCGCCAACACATGATGATTACTCACGATTAATGGCCCGTTTTCCAGTTAAGCCTATTTTTTTCGTGCATGATTTAATCCCCATAGAATATCCCGAATACTGCTTTGCGGGAGAGGATATACGGCATCAAGAAAAAATAGCCTTCGTACTTCAACATGCACACGCTATCATCACAAATTCACAAGCAACTTATAGAGCACTCAAAAATTACCATCATGAGTTGCCACCATCAATCGTTGCGTGGCTTGCATCGAGTTTTAAGAACTCTCACCACACATCCTGTCCTTTTAATAAACCATATTTCGTACTGAACAGCACGATAGAGCCACGCAAAAATCATTTGCTCATCCTCCAAATTTGGCGAAAATTACAGCAAAAATATAAAGAAAATACACCGCATTTATTTGTCATTGGAAAGCGGGGATGGGAATGTGAGCAAGTATTAGACATGCTCGAACGCTCAAAAGCGCTCAAAAGTACCGTCACAGAATTAAATCAATGCACGGATGATGAATTGAAAGCCTATATTCAACATTGCCAAGCGATGCTTATGCCTTCTTTTGCCGAAGGTTTTGGTTTAGGATTGGTCGAGGCACTTACGTTAAAAGTACCTGTGATTGCGAGCGACTTGCCAGTTTTTCGAGAAATTGCGCAAGAGATTCCTGAATATGCTGATCCACTAGATGGAGCTCGATGGGAAACACTTGTTTTAGAATACACCCGCATGGACAGTGCGTTAAGAGCGTCCCAACTCAAGCGTCTGCAAAGTTATACACCGCCGAGCTGGGAAAAGCATTTTGAAACTGTGGATGAGTTTCTGCATCGAGTTTAGTACAACTTTCGAATACGCTGTATTTCAAGTGTTAATGCTTTGAAATAATCATAAGACATGTAGAAAGTCCCTTGGTTACCATAACCTGTTCCCCAAGAGTTTCGTAGTGTTAAAAGCCCCTTATAAACACGGCCTTTAGAATCAGTCGCCGTAGCATTATCATCGTAACCGGTAATCACCATCTCATGCCCGCCTACCTCGACATTTTTAGAATAGATAGCAGAGACAATCTCTGGTGTGAGAACCCAAGTATCATCAATAGACTTGTAACGACCCACCGCACCGGCAACACCTTCATCCATACGGAATAACATCACACCGAAAATCATACGGTCACCCGCTTTCAGTGATGCTTTTACTTGCTCCAAGGTTGTATCCGGATTCACTTTATCCGAAAAAACTTGGTATTGATCGAGCAGAACAGACCATCCAAGATTATCTGGGAAAGATTCACTAAGAGGATGATAATCCGCTAAAGACAAACCTTCTGTGGGCTCGTCTAATGTATTGACAGGATACTCCTTATAACCACCACAACCCTGTTGGCGCTGTGTTTCTTTGCTGACAATTCCAAAAGACTGCATTTGACTCAGCACAACCGAACCAAAAGCACCATCCCAACCGCTTAACATATAGCCATTCTGTTCAAGATATCGCCCCAACTGAAGCTGACATAATTCGCTCACATAGTCACCCTGATTAAGCGCCGCACTGACAGCAGCACTTGCAGCAAAAGTCACACATGAACCATGAGGGCCTTGATCAAAAACAGGAAGATTATTCATGCCTAGTTGTACGCTAGCTTGGCCTGGTACTCCAGCTTGCATACTCACGGTAGTATTTTGGGCCGCAGTAGCTTCTGTTTTATCGTGTAACTTCGTCCACGCATGCTCACTAAGCTGAACTTTAAGCACCGTAATTGTGCCAGGTAATTTGATTGCCTGCGACTGGTTTTTCATCGCATGGGCTTTGATGGTTTGTTGCACCTCTTGATTAACTGGTTGCTGAATTTTTCCCACAAATTGAAAGTCTTGAGCAAAAAGAGAAGTAGACCAAAAAAGTGATACAGATAACATGAGTGGGATATTTTTCATCAAAAGGCCTCTTGAAATTATTTATTGACCATTATTTTAACATTGAGGCCTTAATTTGTCAAAAATGGGCAGGGTGTCAAAGTAAGATCAAAATGATATCCTTTACTCTACGCAGAGTTTGCGTTTCTAAGGAACTTTAACATGACAATGTTACCTAACGAAGGATTGTTGCAACAATTCTATGTCTCTTGTTGCGACCCGCTAATTTTTACAGATGAGCAAAGCACCATTCATTTTGTAAACCCCGCTGCTTTAGAGTTTTTTGGCTACGCCCACGATGAGCTCATTGGCCAATCTATCAAGCTATTGATTCCAGCAGAGCACCATCAAAAACATCATTTTTTTCAAGATAACTATCTAAAAAATCCTCTACCAAGACCCATGGGAAGTGGACTAAAATTAAGCGCGTGTCATAAAAATGGTGATAGCTTGCCTGTAGATATCTCTTTATGTCCAATTAAAGATAAAGACAGTGCAATGATTGCCATCGTGATTCGAGATATACGTGAGCATCGCTCAATGGAAGAAAAACTTTATTTTTTAGCTTATCACGATCATTTGACTGGATTGATGAATACAGAAGCCCTCTACAAGGCACTCGACGAACACATCATAAAAAAAAGTACTTTTGCAATTTTCTTGATTGATATTGACGATTTTAAAAAAGTCAATGATTCCTTCGGTCATGCTATCGGTAACCAACTTCTTGTTGCCTTTTGTAACCGACTAAAAATAATATTCAGTAAAGATGAAATTATCGCTCGTATTGGTGGTGATGAATTTTCATGTGTCATGACACTTCATCGATTTGAAGAGGCTCAATCCACAGCAAAAATTATGTTACAACAACTTTCTTTGCCCTATGTTTTAGGCGATGCCACAATCAACTTATCCGTAAGCATTGGCATTAGTTTATTTCCTAAAGACGCTACCGAAAGTAGATTATTACTTGCACAAGCAGATCAGGCCATGTATCGTGTCAAAAAACAAGGAAAAAATAATTTTTCCTTCTGATTTTCATCCACGCGAACTCATTTAAACAGCGATAGGAGCTTTGATCGCAGGGTGAGATTGGTAATTCTCAAACTCGAAATCATCAAACTCATATTCAAAAAGCGTTTTTGGACAACGATGAATACGAAGCTTTGGTAACGGGAAAGGTGTCCGTGTGAGCTGCAGTTTAGCCTGCTCAAGATGATTGTCATACAAATGACAATCGCCCCCTGTCCAAATAAAATCACCCACGTCAAGGCCACATTGTTGGGCAACCATATGCGTAAGAAGAGCGTAAGATGCAATATTAAAAGGAACACCTAAAAATACATCAGCAGAACGCTGATACAACTGGCAAGAAAGCTTGCCATTCGCAACATAAAATTGAAATAGAGCATGACAAGGCGCGAGGGCCATTTGACTCAACGCACCGACATTCCAAGCACTGACTAAAAGACGTCTGGAATCCGGATTTGTTTTAATTTGCTCGATCACTGCGGAGAATTGATCTATGGTCTCTCCATGTTCTGTCGGCCAGCGACGCCATTGAGCACCGTAAACCGGCCCAAGATCCCCATTACCATCGGCCCACTCATTCCAAATCGTCACGCCATTTTGATTAAGATAGCTAATATTCGTGTCACCTTTCAGAAACCATAGCAACTCATGAACAATACTTTTAAGATGAAGTTTTTTAGTGGTCACCAAAGGGAAGCCTTCACTCAAATCAAAACGCATTTGATAGCCAAAAACAGAGCGTGTTCCGGTGCCCGTGCGATCAGCCTTTGACGTTCCGTCAGTGAGAATGTGTTTGATGAGTTGTAGATATGTTTTCATCGCGTTTAGACCACCATAAATAAAAACCAAAGAGCAATAACGGCAAAGAGAGGAGTTGTCCCTCTGTAAGCCAGCCAAAAGCTAAATAACCACGGTGCGCGTCAGGCTCGCGAAAGCATTCTGCAATAATACGAAGTATTGCATAGCTCATTAAAAAAAGTGCTGAAACACGCCCAACGGGTCTTTTTACTCGTGCATACACCCATATTATCACAAAAAGTAACAAACCCTCTAAACCCAACTCATACAACTGTGAAGGGTGTCGTGGATGAAAATCTACCGTCGGAAAAATCATACCCCAAGGAAGATCTGTCTTTCGCCCCCAAAGCTCACCATTAATAAAATTACCAAATCGACCTGCAGCAAGACCTAAAGGCACCAGTGGTGCTGTAAAATCAAGTATTTCAAAAAAAGGCTTATGAATTTTACGCGAGAACACGTATAACGACAGCAAAACACCGATTAATCCGCCATGAAAGGACATCCCTCCTTCCCATAATTTAAAAATAAACAAGGGATGATGAAACAAAGTACTGGTTTTATAAAAGATCAAATAACCAAGACGCCCGCCAATCACCACACCAAGAGCGGCAAAAAAAATCAGATCCCCAATTTGCTCAGAAGACCAGGTCAACTGATAATGTCTTGCTCGCCATGTCGCCAGAAACCAAGCCATACAAAAGCCAAACAAATACATTAACCCATACCAATGTACATCAAGCGGGCCAAGTGAAAAAGCAATTGGATTAAAATTAGGAAACATCAGCATAATTTATGATTTCCCCGCGCGAATCAGCCCACCGAGTCCTTCTCGCTCTAATGCACGCTGAAGATGTAAGCGAATATCTGAGGCATGCTCTAGTTCCAACACATCAGCAAGAATTTTTCGCGCATAAGACATCGTAAAACTACGAATAATCCATTTGACGCGCGGCAAGCTCGCCGAGTTCATACTTAACGAATCGAACCCCATCGCTAAAAGCAAAATCACGGCATAAGGATCGCTTGCCATTTCACCACAAATACCAACCTCAACACCCGCAGCATGCCCACCCTCGACAACTTTAAGTAGCGTTTGTAACATGGCAGGGTGCAACGCATCGTACAATCCAGAAACACGCGCATTATTTCTATCGACAGCCAACATATATTGAGTTAAATCATTACTACCAATAGATAAAAAATTCACGCGCCTTGCAAGCTCTCGTGCTTGATAAACAGCGGCAGGAACTTCAATCATCACACCAAGCTCAGGTTTTTCAATCGGCAAATGCTCCTCTAACAACTCATGATAAGCCTGATCAATCAAAAAAGTTGCTTCATCCACTTCATTCAGCGTGGTAATCATAGGCAGTAAGATACGGAGATTATTTAGATCCTGATTTGCTCGCATCATCGCTCGAACCTGCATCAAAAAAACATCAGGATGATCCAAGGTAATACGAATGCCTCGCCAGCCTAAATAAGGATTATCTTCTTCGACCGGAAAATAAGGAAGTAATTTATCCCCACCAATATCTAACGTACGCATGGTCACTTTTCGCGGAGCAAAAGCCTTAAGAATTTGTCGATAAATGACATATTGTTCATCTTCTGAAGGGAAACGATCTCGGCTCATAAATGGAATTTCAGAGCGATATAATCCGACACCCTCAGCACCAACACTCATTGCAAGCCCTGCATCTAAAGCAAGCCCTGTATTAACCTGTAAAGAAACACGATGATTATCCATTGTCTCTGCGGGTTTATCTCGAAGGCTAACCAAGTTTTGATTTAGCTCATCTTCTTCTTGTGCCAGCAGCTTATATTCCGTCAACAAAGTCTTTGAAGGTGAAATAAACACATTACCATCATAACCATCAACAATGACTGCACGTCTTGAGAGTTGATCTAATCTTAGCCCGCGAATACCCATGACAGTAGGCACACCTAATGCACGTGCAAGAATCGCAACATGTGAGTTACTCGCACCTTTTGCCGAAACGACCCCTACTAACTGGCCTTCAGGGACTTCAGCAAGTGCCGCTGCTGTGATTTCTTCACCAATAAGGATCGTACGCTTTGGAAAAACACGCTCTGTTTGTTGCGTAGACTGTAATTCAGCTAAAACACGTCGGCCAATATCCTTAAGATCATTGGCGCGCTCCCGTAGATAAGGATCCTTCATCGCATTAAAATGAGACACATGCTGCTTAATTACATAAGCTAATGCTGATTCTGCTCGTAACTTCTTCTCAGTAATCTCTCGCTCAACCTCGATACCCAAATTATCTTTATCAAGAATATGAAGATACACGTCAAAAAGGGCATACTCACTTTCTGCCAAACTTGCTTTCATACGACGACTTAGGCGATGCATATTGTCTTGAGCAGCTTTGAGTGCCTGATAAAAAACTTTGACTTCATTTTTTACATTTTCAGTCAATTCTTTAGGAACCGCTTCAATATCTGCCGGTGGATAAACAACCACAGCACTACCAATAGCCACACCAGGAACAGATCCAATCCCAGAAAGCGTAATTTGTGTTAAACCACTTTTGGCTTTTTTGCTCGTCAGATTGGGTAATTTCGTCAGCGTAGCAAGCTCGCCAGTCGCTTCTGCGTGAGCTATTAAGCCACCAAGTTGTGCAGTAAGTGTAATAAAAAAAGCTTCTTCTGAATCATCAAAACAACACTGTTCTTTTTTTTGCGCGACAACGACACCATATAACCTACGATGCTGAATAATAGGCACACCCAAAAAACCATGTAAATGATCTTCTTGAAGCATTGGCTCTCGATGAAAAGCAGGATGCAATAATGCGTTTTCAGTATTAATAGGCTCTTCACGACGGCCAACCAATCCAATCAATCCTTTATCTGTAGGCACTCTCACTTGCTGCAGTGTTTGTTTATCTAACCCAGCTGTTGCAATAAACACATACTCAGACTGTTTGTTATCAATGAGATAAACAGAAACGGCATCCACACTCAACGCATCTCGCACACGCACAACAAGCGTCTCTAAGGCCTCTGCCAAGTGAGCAGATGTGGTGACATCTTGTACGATTTGTTTTAGCGTTTTTAGCATGCGTTAATGACCATGATGTTCATGTTTACGTCGAATACCGAAGCGAGAAGAGGGACGTTTTCTCAACAAAGACTCTAGCTCTTTCAAACACTCAGTATAAACTTGTTTTTTAAAAAAAATCACTTGTTCAGGAGGCTCGTAATAATCAATCCAACGCCAACTATCGAATTCCGGCGAGTCACTTAAATCTAAACGAATTTTTTGCTCACTCGCAACAAGTCTGAGTAAAAACCATTTTTGTTTCTGGCCTATGACTAAGGGCGTACTGCCATGTCGTAGATATTGCTTTGGAAGCTTGTATCGAAGCCAACGTCTTGTTGATCCTATTATTTCAACGTCATGCCTCTCGAGCCCAACCTCCTCTCGTAATTCTCTAAACATCGCTTCCTCTACAGTCTCTCCTGTACTTAATCCACCTTGTGGAAATTGCCAAGCATCATGACCTTGTCTTTTTCCCCAAAATAGACGGTCAGAAGAATTGACAAGGATAATGCCCACGTTTAGCCGATACCCTGCGCGATCAATAACCATCACTAACTTTATAAATAATGAAAATACTTCGATTTTTTCATAAAAGGTCATGAACATGCAAATATTGTCGTACAATAAAAGCATATAAAGATTAGAAGAAACAAAAATTATGGTACAAAGTAAAAAAAATATCCTTATTTTAAACACTGGCGGCACAATTAGTAGTATTAAAACTGCCCGAGGCTACGAGCCCATGTCAAATCATGTGGAGGATATTCTAAAAGAAATATCCATTTTATCTCACAAAGACATGCCAAATTATACTATTCATGAATATCAGCCTTTAATAGACTCATCTAATATGGCTTTGGACACGTGGAATCGGATCGCAAGCGATATTGAAAAACATTATCAAGCATATGATGGCTTTGTCATTTTTCATGGGACAGATACCATGGCCTACACCGCGTCCGCACTGTCATTTATGCTAGAAAATTTGAGCAAACCGGTTATTCTCACTGGCTCACAAATTCCGTTAACAGAAATTCGTAATGACGCGATTGATAATGTCATGACCTCTCTTTGGCTCGCGACCTACGAACCACTACAAGAAGTATGTATTTACTTTAATCAACACTTACTGCGTGGAAATCGTGCTCAAAAAGTAAGTTCCACAGCATTTAGAGCGTTTGACTCGCCAAATTTTCCACATTTGGCGACAGTTGGCGTTGATGTCGCCATTAAAAAAGAGCTCTTGCTGCCTCGAAAAAATGAAACATTTCACGTGCAATACCTCACACCTCATTGGATTGCAAACTTTCGCCTTTTTCCAGGATTTACCATGGATATTTTAGAAATGTTACTTCAGCAGCCTCTGGACGCGCTTGTACTGGAAACTTATGGCTCAGGCAACGCCCCAAGTCATGACGTGCATTTCCTCACTATCCTGCAACAAGCCGCAGCACGAGGTGTACTTATTATCAACTCAAGCCAATGTCGACATGGTCATGTTCTCATGGGGCAATATGAAACAGGCTACACTTTAGAAAGAGCAGGCCTCATCAGTGCAAACGACATGACACCAGAAACGGTACACTGCAAATTACTTTATCTCTTAAGTAAATATTCAAACAAAGAGGAAATCAAAAAGAAATTTGTATACAATTTGGTAGGAGAACTAGGGTCTGTTGACAATTGACTCGCGCCCTCCATTGCCAACAGATCCTAAGATTATCTTAGGGGGAACAGTTGCAGTCTATTTTTCAAGCGTAAAGTTCAGGATTAAGTGTCTTATCATTGTACATTTTAAACTGATGATAGGTACAGAAAGTTACTGTCTTGTCCAAAAGAGCTTCTAAAAAAAGATCCAAACAATTGATTAGCTGCTGACGTTGTAACAATAAAATTTGCCATTTTTCATAGCACTTTGATCTATGAGTAGCGTCTGCGGTTTCACGATTCGCTTGTAGCTCCATATGATAAATTTTCAGTGCGAGGATTGATAAGCGATCTATAATCATTCCTGGTGTTTCAGAGTTTACTCGAGCACCAGTCTGCGATGCCGGAGCATAATGCTGCGATATCCAAGCATCCATCTGCTCGACTCTGTCATTACGCTGCTGATTACACCAATCAATCTCACGTTTTGCCCAGTATACGAAACTGTGTCCTTTATCATCTCGACGCGCTCTGTCTTCTGCATGCCATAATTGATAATTGAAACCATGATTTTCTTCGGCCACACTTAAAAATCCTGTTTCTTCAAGCAAAACCTTTAATACACAGTCTGAGGAAGAAAGCTCGGATGAAATCTCAACTTTTTTCCATCGTCGAATCGCCTTATCGTGCATCGTGATAAGACTTTTCACATCGATCATAATCACTTTCCATAAAATTCAAAGAAGAGGATCATAACATGAAAACAATTTCATGATAAAATCTCGGTTTTTTGCTAGGTATCATTCGATGAAGAATAAAATTTTTCTACTTGCCCTGTCACTTGTCTGTTCCCTGACACAAGCTAAAGAGATACTTCCTAAAGGCTGTAAATCATTAGTTATCGAAGGTAGTCTTATCTCTATCCCTAAAGGAGAGCCTCGTTTGATTGCTTTGCACAACCTGACACAAACAGATCTTTGGGTCACACACCCTGTCACTGAGGGAGATATATCTACAAGTTTAAGTAGCCAGCTCCAAAAAGATAAATGGTCCTTGTTAAAAATGAATCATACCGCATTTACATTAAGTTGTATTGAATCTAAGCCAGGACATGAGCAACAAATTTCCTGTAAGCACGTAATCAGTGCATGCGAATGGCCCACGATTAAAAAACAACAAAAACAAGATATCCTTTGGGTCGCAGAAAATATGACATTATCGCCACTTATTGCCTATGCAACACGTAAAGGATGGATGACATCTTTAGACAAATAAGATTAAGTGGTAAACTAAAGCTTGTTGACATTTATACACAGGACATTGTGAATAAGAAAAGAAAGAAACACGTTCATCCAAAAGACCCATTCTATCAACGTGAAGCGGAAAAATACGCTAACCCCATCGCAAGCCGAGAATATATTCTTCAGATTCTTGAAGATTTCGGAAAACCGATGTCTCAAACTACTCTATTTAATACCCTTAAAGTAAAATCCCCTTCAGAAGAAGAAGAAGCCTTAACCTTCAGACTCAAAGCGATGTTACGTGATGGCCAAATTATGCAAGATCGACGCGGTCGGCTTTGTCTATTTGAAAAGGTCAACTTGAAACGAGGCACTATTCAAGCGCATCCAGATGGATTTGGATTTCTTATTCCTTCAGACAAGAGTCAGGATATCCTTCTTTCTCCCAAAGAAATGCGTGCAGTGATGCATGGGGATGAAGTACTTGCTTATACTATTGGTGTAGACAGACGGGGGCGTCCTGAAGGTAAGATTAATGAAATTCTAACACGCGCCAATAAAAACGTAGTTGGCCGATTTCATCTCGAACAAGAGATTGGATTTGTCACACCAGATAGTAAACAACTCACTCAAAATATTTCTATTCCTCATGACAAAATAAATCAAGCTAAACCTGGTCAAATCGTCTTGGTTGAAATACTCACTTATCCAACACAGCGCACCCCCGCCATAGGCCAAATCGTGCATATTTTAGGCGACCATATGGCACCAGGCATGGAAATTAATATTGCCTTGCTGGCACATAAAATTCCTACAGAATGGCCCGAGGACGTTAAACAAGACATGGGGCAAATTGCATTACATGTTGAAGAAAAAGATATCATAAGTCGGGCTGACTTACGCGCATTACCTTTCGTAACAATCGATGGAGAGGATGCGAAAGATTTTGACGACGCAGTCTGTTGCGTTGTAAAACCTAAAGATGGCTTTCAACTCTACGTGGCTATCGCAGATGTAAGTCACTATGTGGGTATTGATACGCCTCTGGATAAAGAAGCGGCACTCCGAGGAAATTCCGTGTATTTCCCAGGACAAGTCATTCCTATGCTACCTGAGGCGCTATCAAACGGTATCTGCTCTTTGAATCCGAATGTAGATCGACTATGCATGATTATGGAGATGAGTATCTCTTCAGAAGGAAAAATAACAGGTTCCAAAGTCTATAGAGGAGTGATTCATTCACAAGCGAGGCTCACTTATACACAAGTCAATGACTGGCTACAGCAGGGTCATACGACCGATAACTATCAACATCTTTGGGGAAATTTAGACGCACTAAATCAGCTGTACAAAACCTTGTTAAAAGCAAGGAATGTAAGAGGTGCTATGGATTTTGATAGTACTGAAACGCGTATTATCTTCAATGAAAAACGAAAAATTGAGAAAATTATCCCTTTAGTTCGTAATGACGCACATCGCTTGATTGAAGAATGTATGTTAGCAGCGAATATTGCTACAGCGAAGTTTCTTCAAAAAGCAGGTATCCCAACGTTATATCGCACACACGCGCCGCCAGAAGCAGAAAAAATTACAGCACTTCGAGAATTTTTAGGTGAGCTTGGATTAAAATTATCTGGAGGCATGGAGCCAACGCCGAAGGATTATCAAAAAACAATACAGCATCTTGGAGATCGTCCAGAAAAACATTTAGTTGAGATGGTCATGTTGCGTTCACTCAAGCAAGCGCATTACACGGCAGAAAATGAGGGACATTTCGGGCTGGCTTATCCAGTTTATACGCATTTCACGTCTCCCATTCGACGTTATCCTGATCTACTCATTCATCGGGCTATTGGGCATATTCTTGACCACAAAGACCTCTCTACTTTTTCCTACTCTGAAAAAGACATGGAACAACTCGGAAAACATTGTTCTATGACCGAGCGACGCGCTGATGATGCCACACGTGATGTTGTTGCGTGGCTTAAGTGTGAGTACATGCAAGATAAGCTTGGACAACGCTTCGAAGGACGCATTTCTGCTGTGACTTCTTTTGGTGTTTTCGTTGAGCTTAATGATGTTTATGTAGAAGGATTAGTTCATATCACATCCCTAAAAAATGATTATTATGTGTATGATGCAGTGAAGCATCGTTTAGTGGGTGAAAAACGAGGACAACGATATCGCTTAGGTGACAAAATGACCGTTCTTGTCGCGCGTGTCGACCTCGATGAGCGTAAAATTGACTTTGATCCTATTTTTGACGAGCCACCACATGACTAATACAACAAAACACGCGATTTATGGATTACATGCGGTTGAAGCAGCAATGAATAATCCACTTCGAACTATACATATGTTGTATGTGAATCAAGAAAGGCAGGATAAGCGCATCGAAACGCTAATGAGTAAAGCTCATGCAAAGCATATTCCGCTCACCCTGTTGAGTAATCAGGCATTAAAAAAACAATTTCCGGAAATAAAACACCAAGGAATTGTTGCTATTTTGAACAGCACAACACATAGCGAAGCAGATCTTTCGGCATTACTCACATCAGATAAACCTTTGTTTATTTTGATTCTCGATGGTATTACCGATCCGCATAATTTAGGTGCATGCTTACGTACAGCAGATGCAGTGGGAGTTGATGTTGTCATCACACCAAAAGACAACAGCGCACCCGTGAATGCAACCGTCAGTAAAGTTGCGTGTGGAGCTGCAGAAACTGTGCCTGTGGTTCGCGTCACAAATCTTGCCAGAACATTAGACACGCTCAAAGCAGCAGGAGTCTGGCTTTATGGGGCAGCAGGAGAAGCAACTGACTCACTCTATGAGATGAATTTCACGGGCAGATCTGTCGCAATCCTGATGGGTGCAGAAGGAAAAGGACTAAGACGCCTCACTAAAGATTACTGTGACGTCTTATTTTCCATTCCTATGCATGGCAATGTATCAAGCTTAAACGTTTCTGTTGCCACAGGCATTTCTCTATACGAAGTCATCCGTCAGCATCAGGCATAATACTCATTGATGGTTTTCACCAAACGATTGACTAGTTCTATCATATCTGACTCTTGCATAATCAATGGAGGAAGTAATCGAATCACCGAGTCAGCAGTGACGCTGAAAAGTAGACGATGCTTCAAGCCAACCAATCTCATATCAAGACAAGATTTATCCATCTCGATACCAACCATCAAGCCTTGACCACGAATTTGACGAACATGAGGATGATCTCCCAATGAATCAAGCAAATGCTCTTTGAATTTTATTCCCAAAACACGTGCATGCTCACATAAGTTATCACGCTCAATGACATCAAGAACCGCACTTGCTGCAGCACAAGCCAAAGGATTTCCACCAAAGGTTGAGCCATGATTACCAGGCTTAAATAGATTAACCGCACGATGACTCATGAGTGTTGCACCAATCGGAACCCCATTAGCCAAGCCTTTAGCTGTCGTCAGAATATCAGGCTGTATCCCTAATCCCATTGAGGCGTATAAAGAGCCAGTACGACCATTGCCTGTCTGAACTTCATCCATAACAAGCAACCAATCATTCGCTTCGCAAATTTTAGCAACTTCTCGCAAATAGGTCTCGTCACCCACAATCACTCCGCCCTCACCTTGAATCGGCTCTAGCATGATTGCTGCGACATCATTACGATTATGTGCAATCGTATGAATTGCCTCCAAATCATTAAAAGGTGCACGGACAAAACCACCGACTAAAGGCTCAAAACCAGCTTGAACCTTACGCCCACCTGACGCACTTAATGTCGCTAACGTCCGACCATGAAAAGCGCCACTCATCACAATCGTTGCTGGCGACTCAATCCCTTTTTGATGCCCAAAAAGACGGACTAACTTCAATGCAGCTTCGTTAGCTTCAGCACCAGAGTTGCTGAAAAATACTTGCGCCATTTTAGTCATTGAAGTCAACCGCTCTGCCAACGTCTCTTGAAGTGGAATATGAAACGTATTCGAGGTATGAAGTAATTTCTGTGCTTGCTCTTGAATCGCTCGCGTCACATCCGGGTGCGCATGTCCAAGATTACATACACCAATACCACTTAATGCATCAAGATATGCATCTTTACCCTCATAAAGCCATATTCCTTCCCCATGCGTAAAAGCAACTGGAAGTGGATTATAGGTTGTCACGTGCACGATTGTTCCTCATGACTTGAAGTTAGACTCAACAAATGACCAATTGACTAAAGACCAGAAAGCTTTCACATAATCCGCACGCATATTACGATAATCAATATAGTAAGCGTGCTCCCAAACATCACACGTCAACAACGCCGTTAGCCCTGTTGTCATCGGTGTACCAGCATTGCTTGTACTTACAATTTTAAGCTGACCCTGCTCATCCTGGACCAACCAAGCCCAGCCAGAACCAAATGTAGTTAATGCTGTTTGTGTAAATTGTTCTTTAAACGCATCAAACGAACCAAAAGCCGCTTGAATCGCTGCTAACAATGCACCTGTCGGCTCACCACCCCCTTCTGGACTTAAGCAATGCCAATAAAAGGTGTGATTCCAAACTTGTGCGGCATTGTTAAACATACCGCCTGTAGATTTTTTGACAATTTCTTCAAGAGAAAAACTGTCAAACTCGGTGTCTGCGATTAACTTATTTAGATTAACTACATAAGTATTGTGATGCTTTTCGTAGTGATACATCAGCGTTTCTGCAGAAATATGCGGCTCAAGCGCATTTTTTTCATAAGGTAAGGGAGGTAGCACAATTGACACGTTGTTCTCCAAAATGAAATGATAAGATTGGGCTTAAGGATACCAACACCTGAAAAATAAAACAATTCATGAAAATATGATACACTGAGCAACTCACTCTGGCATACCCACTCAAGATCGTGACTCAAACACTAACACTTAGAAAGCCTGATGATTGGCATGTTCACCTTCGAGACGAAGACTCGCTACAGCATACCGTGCCAGCAACGGCGCAATATTTTCAACGCGCACTCGTTATGCCCAATTTAAAGCCTGCACTCACAACAGTTTCATCGATTCTGTCTTATCGAGAGCGTATTTTAGCTGCCTGTCCAAATCAAAACTTTACACCGTACATGACACTTTATCTCAATGAAGAGGTGACGCCGGACACTCTTTTTAATGCTGCTCAACACGACTTTATCGTGGGCGCAAAACTTTATCCTGCAGGTGTCACGACCAATGCGGAGCAAGGTGCTCGCTCGATTCAGGCACTTTATCCTTGTTTTGACATTATGCAAAAGCAATCTCTTGTGCTTCAAATTCACGGGGAATGCCTCGATGGCGATATTTTTGAGCGAGAAGCTTTATTCATTCGTAACAACTTAACTCAGATTATTAAAGATTTTCCTAAGCTTAGAATTGTACTGGAGCATATTTCAACACGTACCGCTGTCGATTTTGTGTTAGAAAGTCACGCTGAACTTAGCGCAACCATCACACCACATCACCTTCTCTACAATCGGAATCAACTTCTGGCAGACGGTCTGAAACCACATTATTATTGTCTACCCATTCTAAAGCGGGCAGAAGATCAAGCGGCTTTAATTCAAGCTGCAGTCAGTGGGAACCCTAAGTTTTTTGCAGGTACCGACAGTGCACCACATGCTATCACAGCCAAGGAAAACGCATGCGGCTGTGCAGGCATCTATTCCGCACCCTTTGCCATTGCTTTATATGCACATGTTTTCGAGCAGCAGCAACAGTTAGATCGCTTAGACGATTTTCTCTCACGCTTTGGTGCAGATTTCTATCAAAAACCGCATAACACAGAGCTGATTACACTCAAACGCACAGCACAAAAAGTACCGCTCACCCTTCCTTTTGGCCCGGCAAACGTTGTTCCTATTGCTGCAGGAGAAACTTTATCTTGGAGCGTTCATGTCTAAAGCCATCAAAGAGCGATTTCGCGGTTATCTTCCTATTGTCGTTGACGTTGAAACAGCAGGTCTCGATCCTAGAAAACACGCGTTACTTGAAATCGGTATCAATTTTATTCTAATGAATGAACAAGGCGAATTCGAGCCTGGGGAATCTTTGTGTGAACATATTTTACCCTTCGAGGGCGCAGAATTAGATCCTGCATCACTAGCTTTTAATCAAATCGATCCTTACCAACCACTCAGATTTGCTGTCGATGAAAAAATCGGCCTCGAGCGAATTTTCACGCCGATTCGCGAAGAGTTAAAACGGACACAATGCCAACGAGCTGTTTTAGTCGGTCATAATGCATGGTTTGATTTGTTATTTTTAAACGAGGCTATCAAACGCACTCAACTGAAATCACCATTTCATGCATTCACATGCTTTGATACAGCAACGCTAAGTGGTGTCGTTTACGGTCAAACTGTGTTGGCAAAAGCAACTGCTGCAGCAAATATTACTTTTAGCTCTGAAGAAGCGCACTCAGCAGTGTATGACGCACAGAAAACAGCCGAGTTGTTCTGTAAAATTTTAAGTCGTGTTGGTGGTTAGTCTTTAACCTTGTCTTCACAGACCTTAACGGCAACTGTGAAGACAAGATTTTATAAATTACAACGTCTTGGAATGCTCAGCGAGATAAGATGCTACTCCCTTAGGAGAGGCTTTCATCCCTGCTTTTCCTTTTTGCCATCCAGCCGGGCAAACTTCACCGTGCTGATCGAAAAATTGTACGGCATCGATCACACGCAAAATTTCATCAACATTACGACCAATAGGTAAGTCGTTCACGATTTGTGAGCGAACAACCCCATTGATATCAATGATAAATGCTCCACGTAAAGCAACACCGGCTACAGGATGTTCGACACCATAAGACTTACATACCGCGTGAGTAATATCTGCAGCAAGCGTGTACTGCACAGGACCAATCCCACCTAGCTCCGTTGGCGTATTACGGTATGCATTATGCGTAAAATGTGAATCAATCGACACAGCGACAACCTCGACATTACGCTCTTTGAATGCATGCATACGATGATCAACTGCAATTAATTCAGAAGGACAAACAAATGTAAAATCTAAAGGGTAAAAGAATACCAAACCATATTTTCCCTTTAAGTGTTCATGTAGATTAAATTTATCCACAATTTCACCAGAACCGAGTACTGCTGGCACTGTAAAATCAGGTGCCTTAAGACCTACTAAAACGCTCATATTATTCTCCAATCAATCTAAATTACTCTGCAATAGCTTCTCGTAACAATGGCTCAAGTTCACCTTGCTCATACATTTCAGCAATAATGTCCGAACCACCAATAAGCTCCCCATTCACATACAATTGTGGGAACGTGGGCCAATTGGCGACTTGTGGCAAAGTCTGTCTAATATCCGGATTTGCTAAAATATCAATATAAGCAAAATCTACACCACATGCATTGATACACTGCACAGCTCTCGCCGAAAAACCACATTGCGGAAATTTCGGGCTACCCTTCATATAAAGAAGGATAGGGTTCTCTGTAATCTGTTGCTTAATTTGGGCGACGATATCCACGATACTCCTCATTTCATTCAATTTACCACGCTCAGTATACGTTATTTTCAATTATCCTTGAATAATTTCTTTTCAAGTTAAAAGAGATAAAGTATGATAAATTGAGCCTGGTTTTCCGAGGAAAGCATGATTAAGTCGGAGCTTATTGAAACACTCGCGTCAGAAATAACGCATTTGCCTGAACAACAAGTTTCAGAGGCCATAAATTGCATTCTTGACACGATGGGACAAACCCTAATTGATGGTGGGCGAATCGAGATTCGCGGATTTGGTAGTTTTTCACTACGAGAAAAACCACCAAGGCACGCACACAACCCCAAGACCGGTCAAAAAATCACAACACAAGCGCGATATTCCCCTCATTTTAAACCAGGGAAAGAGTTACGAGAACGTGTAACTCTATCGAGACAAAAACACCCGCTTAAAGAAGAATAAGCGAACGATTAAGTTGTTGGCAATGTTACGCCAGTCTGACCTTGATATTTGCCTTTTCTATCACGATAAGAAACTTCGCATACTTCTTGAGCCTCTAAGAAAATCATCTGCGCCACGCCTTCATTTGCATAAATTTTTGCAGGTAACGTTGTGGTGTTTGAAAACTCCAACGTCACATGCCCCTCCCACTCAGGCTCAAGTGGAGTGACATTCACGATAATCCCACAACGTGCATAAGTTGATTTTCCCAAACAAATCGTCAGCACATTTCTAGGGATTTTAAAATACTCGACTGTTCGGGCAAGCGCGAATGAGTTAGGCGGAATAATACACACATCCGACTTCACATCAATAAAACTACTCGAGTCAAAAGCTTTAGGATCAACCACTGCGGAGTTAATATTCGTAAAAACTTTAAACTCATTTGCACAACGCACATCGTAGCCATAGCTAGATACACCATACGAAATGATACGCCCTTGCTGATTTTCCCTCACTTGCTCTGATGAAAAAGGCGAAATCATATCGTGATCTAACGCCATATGTCGGATCCATTTATCACACTTAATTGACATCGCCTTATCCTTCTTCAATCGTATTAGAAATATACACCTAATTGAAACAGAACAGTGTCTGATCCACCGCCTGTACCCACTGTATTTTGGTTTGTTACGCCTTGAGGAGCGGCACCATTAGCGTATTGATTTTTACCATAATCCATATCGTGTCGATACTCAATGCTCTCTATAGTATCACGCCATATAGAAATATTGTAAACCGCATTCACACGCTGTTGTGGAACATTGAGCGCCAAAGCCTCTCGAGTCCATTGGTAACCAACACCGACCGATGAAGGTCTATTGAACGACATGAACGTCACACCACCCTCTAGCTGAGCCGCTTGCGGTTGAGCACCTTGCCCATTAAAGCTCAAATCTTGAGCACGGAAAGGTTCTGTTGCAATCACCCACTCAGCCATGATGTTATAACGGTCAAAACTAATGCTCGTATGCGCACCGAACCCTGGGGTTTTTCTTACATTTTCACTACCATTTGAAAGCGAACCAAATCCACCAAAAGTTGTTCCGGGGATCGACCCTGTGCGCTGCATACCACCGGCATTTGTCAGAGAGCTTACAAAGCTTCCGCCCACTTCACCAGCAAACTTACTTACAGTAAAAATATAGCCCAAGTTAGCACCACCTACACCTGAGCTTCCAAGCGTAGTATCTCCTGTAAATCCATAAATTGCAGCAAAAGGACCTGTTGGCGCTTGTGACTTATATCCCAAAATAAAAGGTCTATTTTTAGTTCGCGAAATGAGCATTGGCAATGTCGGGCTAATCATCGATGTAGAGTATCGACCATAAGGAATATAAATTTGACCTGCGGTGAAATAAAACGGTGTACGATCTAGATCGCCAATGTTAACAAAACCCATATTCAAATTAAATGAAGAGTTCGCAATACGCTGTCCGCTATAAGCAGGCGGAGAAGCATCATACGCAATACCCATATAGGCTTGTACTTTATCATTCAGAGAGGCTGCAACATCTAGCTCATTTGCGCCCAACGTGATGTCACCCTGAGCTGGACCAACATATTGACGACCAATCGTTGCCAACGGCTCTAATTTTCCACTGACAAGCACCACAGGTAAATTAGGCAAAGGGTAATCTAAACGATCAAAGGCACGATAAAGCCGACGACGCTGCTCCATCAACCGAATATCTCGGTTAATACTTGAAATGTTTACAATATAATCCGAACCGTCAAACGAAGGACGCGAACCCAAATAAGGAGAGCTTACAACGGGCATCCCAGCAATGTACGTCACGATATTATTGTCTGCAATCAAAGCTGCAGGATAAAACTCTAACTTTTCTGGATGCTTATCTAGAGAATGAACTTTTACAGCCGCATCATGTACACCTAATTTAGGCTCAACATGTGCATGAGGACCACGTTTGTTAATTTTTTTCGTAACAGCAGGCCCTTTCTCGTCTTTACTACGTGATGTGAGTGACTTATTGACTCTAGCAAGCTTTAATTGCAAGGCTTTTGTTTCCTCTTGCAACTGATGGACTTGTTTTTCCAGATTTTGTTGGTCAGAAGTAGCGCAAATCTGAAAAGACAATAATGAGAGAATCAAGCAACTGATCGCCTTTCTTTTCATTCTATTCACCCCAATTATGTTGGTCAGGGCGGGATTATAACCATCCTTTTCGTAAAGAACTAGTAAACTTTTAGGATTTATTTCAAAACAAATTTTTTGTGATATTCCACGATCTTTTTGTTTTAATTTGACGCAACAGGCTTCTTCCGAAACTCGCTGTGAAGAGTAATTCTCGAGGAAAAACAGCCCGCAAAACCGCAGTGAAAGCGCCTAAATATCAAAAAAAAACCGCCCTTAGGCGGTTTTTAATTAAGACTCTGTTTGAAATTAAGCAACGTTACCTAACCACTTCAAACCAAAGTAAAGACCTTGCAGACCGAAATCAGCATTCACAACATCAACACCTGTACTTAATTGAGAAGCTTGAGTATTGAAGTAGTTAATCCACATCCAACCTAAGTCTAGCGTCAAGTCACCTTGAGCCATTGCGTAGTCATACTTGATACCTAATTTTGCTTCCAACTCAGGCGCAATTACTGTTTGAGAGTTGCTACCATAAGTAGAGAAAGATGAAGTAGCTGACGCCAATGCAGCAGATTGGTTTGTCTTAGCAGTACCCACAAGAACAGCACCCGCACCATTCGCGTACACACCTAATCCATTGCCCCAATCATAGCTCATATCTGCGCCTAAACGAGGACCAAAACCATTGAATGTTGGGTTAGCTGATATGCTAGTTGTGTAAGTTGTTCCGTTACCCAAAGCTAAAGAAACAGAATTCGCTGCGCGAGCATACTCTACACCACCGTGGAAACGAATGTTTTTGTTCTCACCAAAATCAACACGTTGACCGAACTCTAAGTTCACAGCATCCCATTTTGGATCTGAAGAAGCAGTACCAACTGTGTTAGCTGGCGTAGTTGTTAAAGGAAGAACTAATGCACCAGAAAGTGTTTTTGATGCAGAACGGTTCACGTGGTACCAGTTGAGATTTGCATCATTACCAGTATTGTAGTGGTATGACCCTTCAATCATGAATCCCCAAGCCCAATTGTTTGGATAATTTACGAAATTACCATTTGGGTTTTGCGCAACATAGTTGTACGCACCACTTGTTGAAACAGGCTCAAGATATAAAGCACGAGCACCGAAATCCCACGCAGTACTTTCACATGGAACAGTCACATTCACAGCGCTGCAAACAGGACCCATAGAACCAGCAAAAGCAACACCACTACTTAAAGCGATTACTGCAACAACAGTTTTTTTCAAATTCAACATACTTCTCTCCACTTTTTTATTTTATCTTCCGAAGGTAAAGCAAAAAACTATTCACCAGTGCCGATTATTTAGCTCTCAACATCTGTTGTCAAGACACTTCTTCTTTTTTATCGACAAAAAATTAGTGCTATAGTTGTAATTTAATCGATTTGAATTACAACTGCTGATTTTCAGAAAGAGTCATGTAATGATCAGCGCTTGAGCCGTGCGTATTATCATCTGACTTTATGTTTTCAGATGAAACAGGGGTTTAAAAGAGGAGGCAAGTCTGCGGACACGTACGTTTATTAGCTCTGTCAGTCCGGATGGATAAACGCGTTGGCTATTCAGAAGAAATATCAAAGATCAAAATGCAGTGACTTTTTACATCACCATACTTTGCTTTCTCAAAAACCGAGGAGGAGAAGAAAACATCAAGTAATAACTCAGCTTTATCTGTAGTACTTATGCTGAGCATTTTTGAGGAGAGTCGAAACAAACCCCAATTATCAATCGAGAAGGCTTTGTTTTTTAATCACATAGTGCTATAATTACCCAGAACGAGGTGGAACAGAGTATTCAAACATGAACACATTAGCTGAATTGAGCTTGATATCAGCATATCAATTAATTAAAGAGCAATCTCCGATGGAGCCAATCGCATCCTTGATGGCACATCTTAACTCTATGTACAAGTACCCCAACTCATTGCAGACTCTTGATGATATAATTGGTGCATTCACAGTCTTTCCTGAGAACTTTCTCAAAGATATTATTATTGAAAAAATAATTCCTGAAAGCCTGTTAGACTTAGATGATCGAATATTTTCTAAGGAGTTTTTTTCATTTTGCCTCACAAACCAATACCATAAAAGCGAACTTTATATAAGGTTACTGAATACATTAAAACAACTCATTGGAAAACGTGTTGTAGTTAAATTATCAGATGGAGAAGTTTGCCCATTAGAGTTTGCTCTCTCACTAACCCCATGGGGGAAGGCTCTTTTAAGACATGCAATTGATGACAATCCAACCCTATTTAATATCTATACGATTCAAATTGATCATATAGATACTCCTGGAGTTTATCAGGGAAGTTCAATTGCTCTAAATTTTTTATTCGATGAAGATTACAGAAGTAGTTTTTTCAGGCACATCGCTTCTCTGCCCGAACATATTAACTTACTCGAAAATCAACAGCTTTTAAATGCTGTGGTTAAGCAAGAAAAATATACAGACCAATCTGTGTCCGTCTGGTTAGCAGGTACACCAGAAGGCCACAAATTACTGTCTTCTAACAATTTCATATTAGCCCAATTGATCGATACTAGATGCTTAAGCAGCATAATTCCAGGCGGAGTCTATGCAAACCAATCTGTAGCTTATGCGTTAGCGAATACACCAGAAGGCTGTGAAATACTATCTTCTAACAATTTCAGACTAACCCAAGGCATTGATGTTCGCTTGTTAAACAGCATCATTCGAGATGGAGGGTTCGCAGACCAATCCGTGGCTTTTGCTTTAGCGAATACATCCGAAGGCTGTGAAATACTATCTGCCAACGATGGTCAATTAGCCCGGTGGATTAATTCTGACTCATTAAACCACATCATTGAAAATGGAGAGTACGCAGGCGAATCCGTGGCTTTTGCGTTGACGCTTACATCAGAAAGTCAAAGAATACTGTCTGCCAACAATGGCCAATTAGCCCAGTCGATTAATTCTGCCTCATTAAACAGCATCATTAAAAATGGTGTCAATGCAGGTCTTTCTGTGGCTTTTGCTTTAGCGAATACACCAGAAGGCTGTGAAATACTATCTTCTAACAATTTCAAACTAGCCGAACTCATTGATGATAAAACGTTAAACCACATCATTCCAAAGGGAAGGCTCATAGACCAATCCGTAGCCTTTAGGTTAGCGAATACACCAGAAGGTTGTGAAATACTATCTTCTAACAATTTCAGACTAGCCGAACTCATTGATGATAAAACGTTAAACCTCATCATTCGATATGGAGCGTTCGCAAACCACTCCGTAGCCTTTTGGTTAGCTAGTACAACAGGAGGTCATAGAATACTGTCTGCCAACAATGGCAAATTAGCCCAGTCTATTACTTCTGTCTCATTAACCAGCCTCACTCAAAATGGTGTCAATGCAGGTCTTTTTATGGCTTTTGTTTTAGCTTGTACACCAGAAGGCTGTGAAATACTATCTGCCAACAATGGCCAATTAGCCCGGTCGATTACTTCTGACTCATTAAACCTCATCATTCAAAATGAAGTCCATGCAGGTCTTTCTGTAGCTTTTATTTTAGCGAATACACCCAAAGGCTGTGAAATACTATCTGCCAACGATGGCCAATTAGCCCGGTCGATTACTTCTGGCTCATTAAACCGCATCATTCAAAATGGTGTCAATGCAGGTCTTTCTGTAGCTTTTATTTTAGCTTGTACAACAGAAGGTCAAGGAATACTATCTGCCAACAATGGCCAATTAGCCCGGTCGATTACTTCTGACTCATTAAACCTCATCATTCAAAATGGAGTCTATGCAGGTCTTTCTGTAGCTTTTATTTTAGCTTGTACAACAGAAGGTCAAAGAATACTATCTGCCAACAATGGCCAATTAGCCCGGTCGATTACTTCTGGCTCATTAAACCACATCACTCAAAATGGAAAGTTCGCAGGCCAATCCGTAGCCTTTAGGTTAGCTTATACAACAGAAGGTCAAGGAATACTATCTGCCAACAATGGCCAATTAGCCCAACTAATTCATCCTGACTCATTAAACCACATCATT